>CAYJPW010000181.1:0-21805 GCA_964372055.1 uncultured Polyangiaceae bacterium | reverse complement strand
GGTCGCCGTCGCTCCCGCCGTCAACGGCCGGCCACGCATCGCCATCGTCATCGACGATCTCGGGCCGAACCACCGCGGCAGCCAGGCCATCATCGCGCTCCCCGGGCCACTGACGCTGGCCTTCCTGCCCTATGCCGGGGATGTCTCGCGCATGGTGGAGGCGGCCCGGCAGGGCGGGCACGAGATCCTGGTGCACATGCCGATGGAGCCGATGAACGGCAGCGTCGATCCGGGGCCGGGGGCGCTGCGCGCGGGCTGGGGGCGGCAGCCCGCGGGGGCGGCGCGTCACGAGCACGAGCGGCGGGCCGGCCGCGAAGATCTCGGCGGCGAGGCGGACGCCGGCGAGCGGCGCGGGCGGCAGATCGAGGCAGACCAGACAGACGTCGAGCGGCGCGGCGTGCAGGGCCGCGCGGGCCGCCTCGATCGACGCGACGTCGGAGATCTCGACGTCGCCGAGCGCGGTCTCGATCGTGGCGAAGAGCCCGTCGCAGCTCGCCGCGCGCGAGTCGTGGGCGAGCAGGAGGCGCCACGGTCCGCGCCGGCTCTTGTGGGATCCGCTGCTCACGTTCGGCGCCCTTCGCCGGCGGCGCTGGGTGCACGCTCGGAGCTCGCCGGGCGAGCTACGGCTCGTCGCAAAGCCACCATCGGGCCTGACAACCGACCACACGCCGCCATGATTCCCCTTCCCTGGCTCGAAGACCGGGAGCCCCACCCTACCACCCCTTGAGGTCGATCGACCAGGCGACTAGAGTCGCGCTCGCGACGAGCGCGTCACCGCGCGACCGCACCCGCAATTCTTGACGCTGCGGGTCAATCCGAACACCCCTCGAGCGATGAGCCAGTCCAGCGTACGCACCATCCACTCGGTCCAGAGCCCTTGCGAGTGCCAGGCCACCCTCACCGCGGTGCTCGACGAGCAACGGCAGGTCGTCTCGGGCCACGCGACGCGGGCCGGCCAGCGCGAGAACGCGCCCGCGCACAGCATCGGCGCAGAGCTCGAGCGCTTCGACGTGGCCTGGCTCTGCCCCTTCTGCGGGCGCAACACGCTGCGCTCGTTCGATCGCGGGTCGATCCGGCGCTCGACGGCGTAGCGCGGACGGGCAACCGACCGGACCGCAGCGAAGCGGCGGGCGGGCGTCGGCCTCTCGAAGGCGGGCGGCGACTACCTTGGGGGGTTCGGGGGCGGAGCCCCCCAAAGTCGACGACTCAGCTCAGGCGGCGCGCGTCAGGACGCGCTCGATCAGCTTCGCGGTGACGCGCGCGCGCGCGTGGTCCCCCGCGCGATCGCGCAGCCATCGAGCCTGACGCAGCGCGCGGGCCGCCTCGTCGACGAGGCCGAGCGCGGCGCAGTGCGCGCCCAGCAGCGCCCAGGTGCGTGCGCTGTGCTCGTCGAGGCTGGACGCCTCGCGGAAGAGCACGAGCGCCTTGCGCCGCTCACCCTTGCGACGGAGACGGACCGCCCGCCGCAGCGTCGCCTCGACGGCATCCGCCTCGGTCGGCTGCGCGGGATCCGCAGGGCGGCGCCGGTCGCTCTTTCGGCTCATCGGACACCTCCCGCCGAGGCCCCGAGCCGTAGCGCCCTCCGTGCGATCAGGCCGAGTCTCGCGAGAGCCGGCCGAGCGACGGGAGCGCTATGCCCCGGAGCGATCCGCCTTCGGCGCGCCCATCGTGCCGAAGACCCAATCCCAGAGCGGCGAGGAGACGCCCCACCGCGCGTGCTCCCCCGTGTGGTGGTGGACCATGTGGTGCCGCTTGATCCACTTGCCCCAGCGGGAGCTCATGCGGAAGTGGTGGATTGCATAGTGCGTGCCGTCGTAGGCGAGGTACCCCATGCCGAACCCGACGAAGAGGGGATCGACCAGGATCGGCCCGAACAGCGCCCGGAACGCCATGTAGAAGACGACACCCATCGGGATGCTGGCGCCGAGGGGCATGACGAGGCGATCACTGTCCTGCGGGAAGTCGTGGTGCACTCCGTGGATGACGAAGTGCAGCCGGCGCTGCCAGGCGCGTGGGCCGAGGTAGTGGAAGAGGTACCGGTGGAGGAGGTACTCGGCGAGCGACCACACCAGGACGCCCGCGAGGATGAGGGCGATCTCGGTGCCGACACCGACGCCGGCGAGCGCGGCGCGGATCGCGAGGTAGACGAGGACCGGTCCCCAGAACACGAACGGCATCGCCGGATTGACGCGCGAGAAGCGCTCGATCAGCGGGGTCTCGAACATCTGGCAGGTCGCCGGACGGGCCGCTCGATCCGTGGTCGAAGCCATACGTAATCCCCGCTCCTACATCATTGGAGCCTCAGCCGCCAGCCTCTCGCTTCCTTCGACATCGGCCGCGGACCGCGTGGACCTTCGCACGAGGCGCGCCTGCGCGCGAGGTCTGCGCACGCCGATGGCACGAGCTGCGACCGCGGGCTCTCCACCGCTCGCACGTGAAGAGGCGCCGGACCTCGCGCCTCGAGCCTTGGTCGGACGAAGGTCCCTCCCTCTCAGCCGAACGACGCCTCGTAGAGGGCGGCGAGGTCGTCGCGCGTGCAGGGGCGCGGGTTGAGCGTGTGGCAGGCGTCCTGGATCGCCAGATCGGCGAGCGCGCCGAGCTTATCGCGGGCGACGCCGGCGGCGCCGAGCCCCTCCGGCAGGCCGATCGCCTTGCGCAGACGGCGGAGGGTGGCGGCGCAGCCGGCGGCGCTCTTCTCGCCGCCGAGCACCTCGGAGACGGCGGCGAGGCGCTCGCCGGCGATGGGAGCGTTGAACTCGACGACCGCGGGCAACGCGAGCGCGTTCGCGAGACCATGGTGGAGACCGCACTCGCTCGAGAGCGGGTGCGCGAGCGAGTGGCAGGCGCCGAGGCCCTTCTGGAACGCGACCGCGCCCATCATCGCGGCCCTCATCATCCCGCCGCGCGCTTCGAGATCGTCGCCGTGCTCGACGGCGCGGGCGAGGTGGCGCGCGCAGAGCTTCAGGCCCTCGAGGGCGATGCCGTCGGCCATCGGGTGATCGCCCTTGGCGACGTAGGCCTCGAGGCAGTGCGTGAGGGCGTCGAACCCCGTCGCCGCCGTGACGAACGGCGGCATCGAGCGGGTGAGCTCGGGATCCAGGATCGCCGCGTTGGCGAGGAGGTGGGGCGAGAAGATCACGGTCTTGCGGTGGTTCACGTCGAGCGTGACCACCCCGCTGCGGCCGACCTCGCTCCCGGTCCCGGCGGTCGTGGGCAGCGCGATCATCGGGGGCACGTCGGCGGTGATGAAGCGATCGCCTCCGGTCGCGTCGTCGTAGTCGACGAGCGGTCGGGTGTGCCTCACGCCGAGCCGGATGAGCTTGCCGACGTCGAGCGGCGAGCCGCCGCCGAGCGCGACGACCAGGTCCGCCGCGGCCTGCCTGAAGGCGCGGACGCCGTCGTGCACGTTCTTCTCGATCGGGTTGCCGAGGACGTCGTCGAACACGGCGACCTCGATGCCGGCGGCGCGCAGCGGGCCGAGCACGCGCTCGACGATCCCCGCCTTGACGACGCCTTTGTCGGTGACGACGAGGGCGCGCTTGGCCCCGAGGCGTGCGGCCTCGGCGCCCGTCTGCGCAGCGGCGCCTGTGCCGAAGAGGATGCGGGTCGGAAAGCTCCAGGTGGTGACGTTCATCAGATGGCCTCGAAGTAGCGCTTCAGCTCCCAGTCGGTGACGGCGCGCTCGTACTGGCGCACCTCCCACTCGCGCGTGCGCACGTAATGATCGACGAACGCCTCGCCGAGGATCTCGCGCGCCGCCTTGCTCTCCTTGAGGAGGCGCGTCGCCTCCGCGAGCGTTCGCGGCAGCGGGCGGACGCCGCCGACCTCGCCGCCCGCGCGCGGCTCGTCGCCCGTCCCGGCGTCGCCGGTCACCGGCGGCGGGGGCTGGATCCGGCGCTCGATGCCGTGGAGGCCGGCCGCGAGGCAGGTCGCCATCGCGGTGTACGGGTTGATGTCGGCCGCCGTCTGCCGGTACTCGACCCGCGCGGCGGGCGTGCCCAGCCCGATCAAACGGATCGCCGTGGTGCGGTTCTCGAGCCCGTAGCTCGCGGTGAGCGGCGCCCACACGCCGGGCACGTAGCGCTTGTAGGAGTTGATCGTCGGCGAGTAGAGCGCGGTCAGCTCGGGCATGAGCGCGACCTGGCCCCCGATGTAGTGGCGCATCGTCTCGGAGATGCCGTCCTTGGCCGAGCGATCGAGGAACGCGCTCTCGCCCTTCTTCCACAGGCTCTGGTGGAGGTGCCCGCTCGAGCCGGGCAGCGCGGCGTTCCACTTCGCCATGAACGTCACCGAGAGGCCGTGCTCGTGCGCGATCTGCTTCATCGCGACCTTGAAGAGCGCAGCCTTGTCCGCCGCGCGGAGCACCTCGTCGTAGCGGATCGCCGCCTCGTACACGCCGGGGCCGGTCTCGGTGTGCAGGCCCTCGATCTCGATGTCGAACGCGCGCATGCCCTCGAGGATCGAGGCCATCAGCTTCGACTGCTGGCCCTCGCGCACCCACGAGTAGCCGAACATCCCGGGCGTGAGCGAGTCGAGGCCGGCGAAGCCCTTCTCGTGCAGCGAGGCGGGCGTCTCTTTGAAGAGGAAGAACTCGAACTCGCACGAGAACTTCGCCGAGAAGCCCATGGCCTCGGCGCGCGCGATCACGCTGCGGAGCAGGGCGCGCGGGCACGCCGGGTGCGGGCCGCCCGCGCCGTCGCGGAAGTCGGCGAGCATCGCCGCCGTCCCGGGCTCCCAGGGGATGAGGCGCAGGGTCGACGCATCGAGGACGGCGTGCGCGTCGGGGTAGCCGGTGTGCCAGCCGGTGACGCGCGCGTTGTCGTAGAGGACGTCGCCGATGTCCCAGCCGAAGATGACGTCGCAGAAGCCGAAGCCGCCTTGGAGCGCCGCGCGCAGCTTCTCCATCGAGACGTACTTGCCGCGCAGCACGCCGTCGATGTCGAAGCCGCCGATCTTCGCCCTCGTGATGCCGCGCGCCTCGAGATCGGCGCAGAGCTTCTCGTGCCGTTGGTCGGTCATGCCGGAGCCTTACCTCAGCCTTCGCCCGGCTTGAACGGGCAGCGAGGCGGAGCGGACCTCCGCGTGCCGGGGGCCTGGCACGGGCCGAGGCCGTCCGAGCGCCGGCGCGTGCGCCGGGCCTAGGGCTTGGGCGGCGGATCGCTCAGCGGCTCGCCGAGCTCGTCCTTCCACTCGCCGAAGCCCGCGTCGATCTCGACGCTGGCGGCGCCCTTGGCGCGCGCGGCGGCGAGGGCCGTGCCCGCCCGCCGGATGATGTCGTCGGCGCCCTCGCCGGAGGGCGGCGTCCACACCGCGGCGCCCGCGCTCACCGTGACGACGAGGCCGCCCGAGAGGTCGAGCGGCTTGTCGCGGACGGCACGTACCGCGCGCTTCACCACGGTGCGCGCGGCGACGGCATCGGCGCCGGGCAGGAGGATGATGAACTCGTCGTTCTCCCAGCGGGCGACGACGTCGTACTCGCGCCGCGCGGCGCGCAGCTCCTCGCCGAGCTTCTTGAGGAGGGCGTCGCCTTGCTCGGCGCCGAGGCGCTCGTTGTGCGCCGCCATCCCGTCGACGTCGAGCCGCGCGATCGCGTACGAGTCCCAGGCGCGCTGGGCGCGGCGGTGCTCCCGGTCGCTCTCCTCCTCGAAGCGGCGCCGGTTCGGGAGCCCGGTCACCTCGTCGAAGGGCGAGACCTCGTCGAGCTTCCTCGCGAGCGCGAGCCGATCGCGCTCGGCGCCGCGCTCGCGGGTGACGTCGCGGACGATGTCGAGCCGGCCCGAAGCGGCGCCGCCCGAGGCGAACGGCACGCTCGTCCAGACCACGGTGCGCGCCCGGGGACGATCGATCTCGATGGGATCGGCGACCGTCGCCTGGACGGACAGCGCCTGCTCGCCGACCGCCGAGAGGATGGCCTCGGGCTGGTCCGAGGCGGCCGCGAGCCGGACGACCACGTCCGCCCGCGGCGCTCCGACCAGCGTCCGCGGATCGACGCCGAAGAGCTCGCCGACGCGCCGGCCGGCGGCGCGACACACGTGCCGGTCGTCGAACACGAGCGCGCCCTCGTCGAGCGCCTCGATGAGGGCGTCGAGCGCGGCGGCGGCCGTCCACGATCGATCCTCTGCCATCGCAAGCTCGAATCTACTACGCCCGCGGGGCCAGCGAGAGTTTTCGGCGAGGGGCGTGCGCCCGTCGCGGTGCGCCGCAGCACCTGCGCGACGCGCCCCGGTGCTGCATCGCGCCGCGACCACGCCCTCGGCACCCCAGAGGGAGCCGACCCTCCGGGATCACTTCACCCGGACCTCGACGATGCGCCGCTTGGCGTGCAGAGGGAGGAGGACGCGCTCGACGATCGCCTGGACCCGCGCGTACCGAGCGTGGTTCGACGCGGCCGGGTTCCGCTTCGAGTCGACGACGCCGATCCGGATCTCGACCGCGCTCTCGCCCTCCTCGGCGCGGGTGACGAAGCTGTCGGGGTGGACCGCGTCGAGCTCGGGGTTGAGATCCGCCGCCTTGGGCGCGGCGTCGGCGAAGACGACCTCGAGCCCCTCGCCTACGCCGTTCAACACGGCGTTCATGTTCTCGACCGGGAAGGGCAAACCGGCGAGCCAGCCGACCACGCGGCGGCGCGCGCCCGAGAGCGCCAGCGTCGTCGCCGTCGCCGTGGCGAGCGGCAGCGCCGCCACGACCACCAGGATGCGCCCCACGGTCTCCGAGACGCCGGCCCGGAGCGCGACGAGCGCCACCACGACCAGCACCGCCGTCACGAGCGCGACGAGGGGCGGATCGGTGAGGACCCCGTACGGGGAGGTCGTCGCCCTCATCACCCGGGAGAAACGCGTCGAGACGCTCTGATCCGCGCGCTCGTATCCCTTGGGGGACGCCGCCCCCGGACCGCCGCTCGTCGCCTCGTCAGCCAATGCGCCGCTCTCCTTGGTCGGGGCCCGTCCCCATCCGAGCCCTCGGAGACGCATCGAACCGCCGCCGCGCCGGCCCCGCAAAGGGAAAACGCAGGTGGCTCACTTGTTCCTCGGTTCCCGCTCCGTCAGCCGCCGTCGCGCTCGTGCGCGGCGAGCCTCTGAAACGCGAGCCCGACGCCGGCGAGGAGGAGCGGGCCGGCGATCCAGGCCGGGCGCAGGGGCCCGAACATCAGCACCTCGCCGGTGATCCGGGCGACCGCGAGATCGACGATGGTGATGAGGATCGCGAGCCCGACGAGCACGCCCGGCGCACGGAGCCGCCGGCCCAGCGATCCTCCGTCGCTCGCCGGGATCTCGGCGAGCGGCCGCGGTGTCGGCCGGCTCGCGACGGACGCCGGCGAGGGCTCGGCCGGCGCGCGCAGCGACGGCGCCGATGCGCGCGCGGCCGGCACCGGCAGCGACCGCGGGCCCGAGGCAGGCGGCGCCGAGAGCGAAGTCGCGACGTCGGGCGCGAGCGTCTGCGGGCGCAGGCTCGTGGGCACGGCGGCGATCCCGATCTCGATCGCGAGCGGCTCGTCGTCGTCGAAATCGGCGGCCGCCGACGGCGCCGGCGTGGGGGCGCCCGAGGCCGCACCGGGGGCCGAGGACGGGGCCGCGGGGGCGACCTTCCCGATGTCGGAGGGACGCGGCATCGGAGGCAGCTCGAGCTCGAGCGACGGCAGCTCCGCGACGCTTGCAGCGGCCGCGGCCGCGCCCTGAGCCGGCCGCCCGCCCGCTGCGCCGCCGCCGACGACGCGCGGGGCCGGCGCGGCTCCGCGCGACGAGGGGCCCGGCAGATCGAGCTCGAGCGAGGGCGGCTGGCCCGCGCCCCCGAGCACGGGCGTGCCCCCGACCGAGGTCGCCGACGCCGCCTCGCCCCCGCCGAGCTCGGGCGCGGCCTGGGTCGCCGCGTTCGGGCCGGGACGGCGGTGCGAAGGCGGCGCCGACACGTGCCGGTAGGTGCTGGCCTCGAGCTCGGGCGATCGGTTGGGCGCGGGGCTCCTGCGGACCGACACCGGCGCCGCGTCGGCGGAGCGGGAATCCGCCTCCGCGCCCGTGGGCTCGGCGCGATCGTCGCGGCGCTCGCGCAGCCCCGTGGGCACGCCGAGCGCCGCCTGGAGCTCGGTGTAGAAGACCTCGATGTCCTGGATGCGGTCGCGCGGGTGCACCGCCAGGGCGCGCTCGAACACCTGGTCGGCCTCCGCCGAGAGGGCTACGCCCTCCTCTCGCGGCGTGGGCCGCCGGCGGTCGTCGGTGGCGGTGGCCATCATCGCGTGGAGGTCCCCGTCGATCGGCGGCTTGCCGCTGAGCGCCTCGACCATCGTGATCGCCAGACCCCAGACGTCGGTCCACGGGCCGGTGGTGCCGAAGCGCTTCGGCAGCCACTGCTCCGGCGCGGCGTAGGCGGGGGTGAACGCGCTGAGCTGCTCCTCCGACGTGACGCGACCCGCGTTCTGCGTGGCCGCGGACTTCGCGCGCGCGATGCCGAAGTCGAGGATCTTGACCGACTCGACCCCGGCGACGTTGGTGATGAAGATGTTCTCCGGCTTGAGGTCGCGGTGGATGATGGAGACCCGCCCGGAGGGACCGTTGAAGCGGTGGGCCCGCGAGAGGGCGCTGGCGATGGGGCGCAGCAGCTTCACCAGCTTGTGCGCGCCGATCGGCCCCTGGCCGCTCTTGTTGCGGTTGTGGATCATGACGTCGAGCGGCTCGCCCTCGAGCCACTCGAGGGCGAGGAAGGGCACGACGCGCCCGTCGGGCAGGTGGAGCACGTCGACGTGCAGCGGCCGCACGACCTCCGGGATCGACGCCGAGAGCCGGAAGAGCATCTCGGCCTCCTCGCGGAACTTCTCGAGGAAGAGATCGCGCTGCGCGGCGGTCATCGAGACCGGGATCTTCAGGCACTTCAGCGCCACGGGCGCGCGGAAGGCGCCGTGCTGCGCGCGGTAGACGACGCCGAACCCTCCCTCGGCGATCGCTCGCTCGACGTGGAAGCTCCCCGCCTGCACCGTCCCCACGATGCCGAAGACATCCTCCGCCATTCGGCGGGAGCCTATCTGGAGGCGGCGTCCGCTGCGAGCCCTGAAACCACGGCCGCCGCCGAGGGCCCGACCGGCACGACGGGGCTCAGGGGTCGACGCCGAGGACGTGCCTCGCGAAGAACCGCAGCGCGTCCTCCTCGCGGCCCTTGGGCCAGCGCCGGTGGTGCGACTCGCCCTTGAGCTTCTTGCACTTGTTGCGGACGGCGCAGCTCGGCTCTTCCTCGAGCGCGGCGCCGAGCCGCAGCCACGCGGTCTCGGCGCCGAGCGCGTCGCGCGCCCGGAGCCACCGCTCCACCGACTCGCACGGAACGATCGAGTCGCACGCGCGGTAGACGACCATCGCCGGAGTCGGCGGGCCCTGGCACGACCACGCGGGCGCCGGCCCGTCCGACCCGTACGCGGCGAACGCGGCGATGCGGTCGGCCCGCTGCATCGCGTACGCCGCGGCGATGCGGCCTCCCTCGCCCGCGCCGAGCGTGTAGAGGCGGCGGCGGTCGAGGAGGCGCCGGTCCGCGAGCTCGTCGATGAAGTGGTCCACCGTCGCCAGGTCGACGTGCCCCGGGCCGACGTAGTCGGTGTCGAAGACCGACCCGTGCTTGCCCTTGAGGGCGCGTCCCTGCGGGGCGAGCACGACGAAGCCGGCGTGGGCGGGATCGCCGCTGAGATCGAAGCGCGCGCCGAGCTTGCGGAGGTTCGTCTTCTTGTCGACGCTGGTCGGATCGTCCTCGGCGTCGTGGAAGAAGACGACGAGCGGCAGCGGCGCGCGGGTCTCGACGCCCTTGGGCGCGAAGACGCACGCGTAGCGCGGCGAGCCGTCGCCGTCGCGCCACTCGAGGATCTGGGCATCGCGGCACGGCGGCCGGCCCAGGGTCCGGTGCACGTCGCGCAGGGGCGTGCCCTGCGCCTCGAGGCAGGCTCCCTCGCCAGGTGGCCGGGGCGTGACGGCGCCGGCGTCCGCGGCCGGTGCCGCGCTCGGGGCGGCGGCGCCCGCCTCGCGAGGCCGCCCGCCGTCGGCGCGGCCGGCGTCGCTCGGGCGCGCGTCGGCGGCCCCGGCGTCGCGATCGAAGACCCCGAGGAGATCGCCGCCGTCGATCTCGGACGAGGGGGTCGAGCACGCCGCCGCGAGCAAGGCCGCGACGAGGGCGGCCGAAACGGCGGCGGAATCGGCGGCGAGCCCGGGCACAGGCGGAATCTAGTCCATCGGGCCGGCAGTCCGTAACGGGTGAGAGGCCCCACCGGCGCGACGGGTGGAGCGGACCGCGCGCTCCCTCGAGCCGACCGTGATCCGGCTCGACGGCGGGGCAGCGGCCGGCGAGGCGCCTGACCGCTCGTGAAGGCGCGACCCGGTCGTGAACGGCCCGAGGCGCGCGGGCGACTAAGACGAGCGATGACACGGCTCGGCACCCACGCCGCGCTCGCCGCGGCGAGCGCGCTCCTTCTCCTGCCCGGCGCGGCGCTCGGCGACGAGCGCCCGGCGGCGATCGTCGCCGCCGAGCACCAGGTGCTCGCGCTCGAGGCGGCGAGCTCGACCGTCCAGTCGCTGCTGCGCCGGGCACGCGAGGCGCGCGATCCCGAGCGCGCCGCCTGCCTCGACGAGCTGCTCAGCCGCGCCCACGTCGCTGCGCGCTACGGCCGCTCGCTCCGCGAGGCGATCGACGCGGCGGCCCGGCGCGGCGACACGAACGCGCTCGACGTCGAGGCGCGCCGGCTCGGCCACCTCGGCGAGCGCGGCGGACGGCTCGTGGCCCTCGCCCACCGCTGCGGGAGCCCCTCGGTGGTCGCCGTCACGGGCGGCACCGTCGTGCGCGTCATCGCGCCCCCCCTGCCCGACGCGGCGGCGTACCCCTCGCGGTAGACCCGCCCGCGGTGGCCCGCCCGACTTTTCGTGTTTCGACCGCCGCGAGCTTGCCTTCGCGCGCGATCGGGTTACGTTGCCTCGACTTCGATGGGACTGTTCGAGCTCGCTGTCGGCGCTGGTTTCCTCACGCTGGTCGCTTTCCAGATCTGGCTCACCGTGCGCGTCTTCCGCAGCGGGCTCTACGAGCGCAAGCAGAAGATCTGGCAGGCGCAGCTCATCTGGCTCGTTCCCATCATCGGCGCGGGTCTCGTGTTCTCGGTGATGCGAGACGACGAGGCGTCCGAGCGCAGCGCCCGATCCCACCTCAAGCTCTGACGCGCGCCTCGCGCCGAAAAATCCGAGGCCAGCGGATCCTGGCGCGTCGGCGGTCACGAGAGTGACCAGGGCGCTCGGCGCCGCACGCGAACGCGACGCGTTCGCCGGCGAGCGGAGAGGCGATCGAGCCGCTTGGTCGTCCGGAGTCAATTGAGCCGCCTCGACCTTCGTCGTAATGTGGGCGGCGATGTCTCAACCGGCCGCGATGCTGACCCCGATCCCCGTAGGAACTTCGATCCCCACCGGCTCGCTGCGGTCCGAGATGGAGACGCGCCGCGCGTCCGGCGCGAAGTTCGGCGTCAAAGAGGCGATCGGCGTCGTCGTTCCGCTCTGCACCCAGCTCGCCAGGCTCCACGCCGAGGGCAAGACGCTCTTCGTCCACCCTTCGGACCTCAACTACACGCCCGAGGGCGGCGCGCAGGTGGACGAGACGCGCGCGCACACGCCGCCGACCCTGCCGCGCGATCGCGCGTGCCTCGCGCCGGAGGAGCGGAAGGGCGCCGCGGGCAACGCCCGCTCGAGCGTCTTCACGATCGGCGCCATCCTCTACGAGCTGCTCACCGGCGCGAGCGTCGGCCCCGGCATGCGGCGCCCGGGCGAGCTCGTGCCCGACCTGCCCCAGTCGCTCGAGGTGCTCCTCGGCAAGGCGCTCGTCGCCGATCCGGGCCATCGCCCCGGCGATCTCGGCGCGCTCGCCCAGGCGCTGCACCACGTCGCGCCGAACGCGTCGGTCGCGCCGCCGCCGGCCGACGAGTCGCACCTCGACCACGACGGCAACTTCGACGTCGACGTGTCGCTGTCGATGATCCCTCCGCCCCCGAAGCTCGACGCCGGCGCCATCCCCCGGCCTCCGGCCACGCCGCGGATCCAGGCGGTGCAGGGCGAGGGACCGTTCGCCGTCGCGATCCCGGAGGCGTCCTCCTCGCGCAACCCGAACGATCCGACGCAGCGCCTCGCCGACATGAAGGCCGCGCTCGAGTCGGACCCCCGCCCGCGCTACGTGGTGATCAAGGACGGGATGGATCACGGCCCGTTCTCGGCCGTCGAGCTCCTCCAGCAGATCGCCTCGGCGAGCTTCCACGGCGACCACGCGCTCCGCGACACGTTCTCGGACGAGGAGCGCTTCATCAAGGACTGGGAGGAGTTCGCCCCGTTCGCCGAGCAGGCCAAGCTCAACCGCGAGATCGTCCAGGAGAAGAAGGCGCTCGAGGCGGTCGTCGTCGCCGAGAAGAAGGGCACGCAGTACAAGGCCCTGATCGGCGCCGCCGTCATCGGCGTCATCGCCGCCGCCGGCGCGGGCTGGTGGTACCGCGCCCGCGAGAACCGACAGCGCGAGCTCATCGTGCAGGGCGACACGGCGCTCGCCGTCGACGTCGACGGCGGCCTCGGCGCCGGCAACAAGGGTGGCCCGGGCGCGGGCGCCGGCGTGGGCGGGCCGCGGCCGGCCGGCGGGGGCAACTACCCCGTCCTCGGCGGCGGGATGAGCTGCGAGTCGGCCCAAGCGCGCTATGTCGAGGAGTACAAGATGGGCAACAACGGTCCCCCCGACCTCACCGCGGGCGCGTACGGCAACGTGCTCAACCGCGGCACCTACCTCAACGCCTGCGGCGTGCCCCCGAACATGGAGGTCAACGTCTGCGCGGCGGTGCAGAACGGCCGGGCCGTCGGCGTCACGGTCTCGACGCGGCCCTCGAACCCGGGCATCGCCTCCTGCATCTCGGGCGCGGTGCGGTCGCTCCCCTTCCCCTCGCACCCCCGGCTCGACGTCGCGCGCACCACCTTCGCCGCCCAGTAGCGCGCGCACCGCGCGCGCCGGCGGCGAGCGGCGAGCCCCATGATCCGCATCGAGTCCCTCACCAAGGTGTTCGACGGCATGCCCGTGCTGCGAGGCGTCGACCTCGAGGTCCCGCACGGCTGCCTCTACGGGCTCATCGGACCGGGCGCGTCGGGCAAGAGCGTGCTCTTGAAGATGATCACGGGCCTGATGCGCCCCGACAGCGGCCGCGTGCTCGTCGAGGACAAGGACGTGCACCAGATGACCGAGCTCGATCTGCAGGCGTTCCGCCTCAAGTTCGGCATGCTCTTCCAGAACAACGCCCTCTTCGACTACATGACCGTGGGCGAGAACATCGCCTTCCCGCTGCGGCGGCTGTTCGACCTGAGCGAGGAGGAGATCGCCGAGCGCATCGCCGAGCGGCTCCGCGTGGTGTCGCTCGCCGGCTTCGAGGAGCGGATGCCCTCCGGCCTGTCGGGCGGCCAGAAGAAGCGCGTCGGCGTGGCGCGCGCGACCGTCTCGCAGGCCGAGGTGGTGCTCTACGACGAGCCGGCCGCGGGCCTCGACCCCGTGACGTCGCAGAAGATCTTCGAGCTCCTCCGCGCCGAGCAGCGGGCGGCGAACGCGACGGTGATCATGGTGTCGAGCGATCTCGATCGCCTCCTCACGGTGACCGATCGCGTCGGGATGCTCTACCGCGGGCGGCTCATCTTCGACGGCACGACCGAGGAGGCGAAGGGATGCAGCGATCCCTACGTGCGCCAGTTCGTGCACGGGTTGACCGAGGGGCCGCTCTGATAGTCGAGCGGCGTTGCACATCGAGGCTTGGTGGCGGGGTGGGGAGACCGTGGGCGCCATCCATGGACGTCAGGCCGGGATCCGGTCGCGAATCGCGCTCGTTGATCGGGTGCCCCCAGGCGCCCGATGAGAGGTGAGCCGGGCATCGATTCGCGCGCGCCGGAACGCGCCGTGCTAGATCGCGTGCAATGACTTCCCTTCGAGCTCTCCTGCCCGTGGCCGTCGCGGCCGCGCTGGGGTGCAGCGGCCCCGCGACCCTCGGCGACGGCGGTCGGGCGGTGGGCCCCGAGATGGCGCTGGTGAGCTCGGAGGTCGTGGTCGACCACTGCCCCGAGGCGAAGCGCATGAACGCGCGCCAGGCGCAGGCTTCGATCCAGCGCCTGGTCGAGCCGTGCTCGAAGGTGCCGGGCGGCGCGGCGCATTTCTCGGCCACGCTCCTGCCCGGCGGCCGGATCGAGCTCGCCTCGCCGAGCGGCGATCCGGCCGAAGGGGTGGTGCCGACGTGCGTGCTGCAGAACCGGCTCGCGCACCGGATGACCCTGACCACGCCCTGCAAGCTCGACGTGCGGCTCGAGGAACGCCTCATCGCCGGCCCCTCCCCGGCGCCCTAGCACCGAACAGCGTACGCCGGATCGACGCGGCCGGCTTCGAGCCCGAGCGCGACCCGACCTTCTCGTCGAGCGAGCCGGCGCTCGCGCCTAACGCTGGAAATGGAACCACTGCGTCGGGCTCTCGCGCACGAAGGCCTCCATCGCCGACGCCGCGGCCTGCGCGGCGGCGTCGAGGTCCTCGGGCGTGGGGCGACGAGGCAACCGGATCGCCGGCGTGACCACGGCCTCGTATTTCATGAAGCCCAGCCGGCGCGTGAAGATCGGGAGGATGGGCGCGCCGCTCACGGCCGAGAGAGTCAACGGGCCCTCGGGCACCTGCCAGGGCCGGCCGAAGAGGCGGGCCGCGCGCCCGCGCATGCCGGGCGGGAGCCGATCGATCTGCATCGCCACCACGGCGCCGCGGCGCAGGTGCGACAAGAGCGCGAGCGCGTCGAAGGCGCTGTCCCCGATGTGCGCCACCTTCACGCCGGCGCGCTCGCGCGCCTGGTCCTGCAGGGCGCGCGCCCGCTCGTCGCGCTCGCGCTGCATCACCACGACCACGTCGCCCTGGTGCACGCCGCTCAGCACGGGTCCGGCGATCTCCCAGCCGGCGGTGTGCGCCGTCGCGATGATCACGCCGCGGCCGGGCGCGGCGGCCTCGAAATAGCGCTCGACGCCGCGCACCTTCGCGTCGAGGCGATGCCCACGGTCCGCCGCCAGGAAGAGCGACTCGGTGAGGCAGCTCGCGTAGCAGGAGAACACCGCGGCCACGTCGCGCAGCTCCTCGGCCCGGGGGCGCTCGCCGAGGACGAGGCGGAGGTTCTCGCGGACGAGCCTCCGCGTCTCGGGGAGCGCGGCGCCGAACGCCCACCCGAACAGCGGCGGGCTCAGACGAACGAAGCCGACGGGCGCGTGGCGGACGCCGGCCAGGATGGCGCGGCGCCAGAAGACGGAGTCGGGGCGCAGCGCGTCGAGCACCCCCAAGAGGCGCTCCCGCGCCGCGTCCGCGGGCCATCGCGGGTGCCGCTCCGCGCGCGCCCGCTCCTCGCCCGCGTGCGCGACGTCCTCGCTCCGGCCCGGCGGCATGCGCCGGCTGAATAGCGCAAACCGCCTCAGGCAGCCACGCCGCCCGCGCTCGACCGCGCGCGCTCGGGCGGCGGCACCTCGTGGTCGAGCGCGTCGCGCGGCTCGCCGGCGAAGCCGTCCATCGCCGCCCGCGCGAGGTTGTAGAGCTCGCGCGCGGTGACGTAGTGCACGCGGTGCCGCCCGCGCCGCCCCAGCGCCGCGAGCGCTTCGTGGAAGCGGCGCTGCGGATCGCCGAGCAGGGACGCGGCCTCGCGCTCGGGCGCGCCGTGGGTGTGGAGCTTCACGAAGACCCAGTCCGGGCGTCCGGCGACGCCGACGCCCTGCGCGATCCAGGTGGCGAGGCGCTCCGGGGTCGCCGGATCGGTCGCGGTCAGGGCCGCCGCGTCGATGCGCACGGGGAGCCCGGGCCGACCGGTCCGCCGCGCGAGGGCGAGCGGACCCTGGACGATGAGCACGCGCGGCTCGACGGGGGTGCCCACGCCGACGCGACGCCCCACCTCGTGGGCGCGGCGCCGGCGGACGTCGCCGCTCGGGTAGTAGATCGCGTTGACGAGGCGCGGCTGCGTCTCGTCCGGAGCGGACGGGAAGGTGAAGTCGGCGTAGCAGCCGAGCTCGTGGAGCAGGTCGAGCTCGTCGTCGACCCCGCAGTGCCGGCCGTCGGCGCGCGCGTTGGCGAGGCACCAGTTGCCGTGGATGAACGCCCAGCGGCGCCGGCCCGCGGCGCGCGGCACGAGGCCGTGGCGACCGAGGCGCGAGAGCGTCTCGTCGAGCGACCGCGCCAGCGAGGCGCGCGTGTCGCCGTCGTGGTGCAGGTGCACCTCGACCTCGCCGAGGCCGAGGCCGACCAGCTCGCCGAGCGGCTCGACGAGATCCGGATGGTGCTGCTCCCCGGGGAAGAAGAACGTGTGCCGGGGAGGACGGCCGTCGGCGTCGCGGAACGAGGCCGCGAGCTCCGGGTAGCCGCGTCGCCACGCCGCGACGCGCTCCCGCCCGCGAGCGAGCGGGGCGCCTCCGGGCGCGGCGGGATCGCCGGTCCAGAGCGGCTCGAAGTGATCGCAGATCGCGACGAGCACGTGGACCGGTGCGCCGCGATCGCGGCCCGGCGCGCGCGCGCCCCCCCCCCGGGGGGGGCGCCCGGCCCCCCCCCCCGCGGGCCCCGCGAGCCGCCCGCGCGCCCGCCGGGCGGCGAGGGAGCGCGGCCGCGCGCCCGGCGGCCCAGTCGAGCATCCAGGGCGCGAGCCGGTCGCGGGCGCGGGCGAGGGCGGCGGCGAAGCTCACGAGGCCCTCGCCCCGGCGCGGCCGCCCCTGGCCGCGCCGTTGAGCACGACGCCGAGGACGCGGCGATCGCCGAGCTGATCGGTCGCGTCGAGGAGCGCCGCGCCGCGCGTCCGGCCGGCGCGCGCGATCATCAGCACCGCGTCGGACGCGTTCTCGACGACGTTGGCGTCGCCGGACCCGATGACGGGGGGACCGTCGATGACGACGTAGTCGAAGTGGCGACCGAGCGTCCGGAGCGCGACGTCGAAGTGCGTCGAGTGCAGGACCTCGGGGAACGCCGCCTCGAGCCCCGGCTCGGCGAGCAGGGCGAGCGCCGGGGTGAGCCGCACGACGCCCCAAGCGCCGCCGCGACCCCCCATCCGCCCGTGGAGCTGCGTCGAGAAGCCGAGCGACTCGGGGACGTGGATGCCGAGCGCGCGTGCGAGCCGCGGGCGCTCGAGGTTGCCTTCGACCAGGACCACGCGGGCGCGCTCGGCCTCGGACAGAGCGAGGGCGAGGCGGACCGCGACCGTCGTCTTCCCCTCGGCCTCGCCGGGGCTCACCACGGCGACCACGAGGTGCCCGCGCCCTCGCCGCTGCTCGAGGCGGTGCCTGAGCACGCGCAGCGCCGCGACGGCGGCCGGCGGCGTGGCCCGGTAGAGGCCCATCGCGCCGTCGCCCTCGGCGTCGAGATCCGCGCCGACGACCTCGACCTCTGGCTCGTCGAGCACCGCCTCGAGGATCGCGCGCGACGGCGCGAGCGCGAGCGCGCGCTCGGGGGCGCGGCGCAGCACCGCGTGCGCCGCGGGCGAGTCGGGCCCGGCCTCCTCGCTCGTGACGATGGACACCCCGCGCTCGATCACCTCGTGCGTCACGGGCGAGCCCCACCGGATGGTGACCGACCGCGCGCGCGCCGCGGGCGAGGAGGGCGGCTCGTCCTCGTACGCGGGACCGATCCCGATCTCGGTGGCGCCGCGGTGCGCGCCGCGCCCGGACCAGGAGACCGGCTCGGGCGGCATGGGCTCGCGCCCGACCGACATCACGATGTCGCGCAGCGGCGCCTCGTCGTCGGCGGGCGGGATGCGCGGGAGCGTCACCAGCACCTGGGGGCCGCCGGCGGAGACGACGTCGCCCTCGTCGTGGAGCCTGTCGTCGAGCAGGACGCGTGCGCCCGACAGCCCGAAGGCGAACAGGATCGCCATGAACGAACCGACGAGGAACACGCCGCCGCGTCCCTTGTCCGGGCGCGTGGGGAGGTAGGCTGGATCGAGCACCTGCATCTCGGACGCGGTCTTCCGCTCGGCCGCGGCCGCCGACATGTCCGCGGCGCGGGCCTTCCCTTCCACGCCGTGCACGTGATCGCGCGCGCGCTCGAGATCGAGCCGGAGCCGGTGCCACTCGGTCTCGAGATCGACGGCGTCCGGCTTGGGGCCGGCGCGCTTCTCGCCCGCCTGCGGGCGCGGCTCGGGGAGGCGCTCGCCCCGGATCGCCGCGCGTCGCTCGGCGATCCGCCTCGTGAGCGTGGCGCGCTCGTGCTCGAGGTCGGCCCGCTGCCCCGGATCGAGGCCGTCGTCGACCGCTTCGTCCCGCGGCGCCGGCCTTCCGGCCTGCATCCCGCGGAGCGCGGCGTCCGCGTCGGCGAGGGCGCGGCGCGCCGCCTCGACGCGACCCTGCGCGGCCTGCGCGTCGGGGTGCGCCGTCGTCAGCGTCGACAGCTTCTCGGCGAGCGTCGCCTCGGCGGCGGCGAGCGCGGCCGCGGCGGCGTCGCGCTTCTTCTGAGCGTCGGCGAGATCGACGGGCGCGCCCGCGGCCGCGGCGGCGGCCCTCGGCTCGAGCGTCGCGACCACGCGGGCGAGCTTGGCCTCGAGCGACGCGAGCTCGCGATCGGCCGGCGCCGCCGGGCGCGCCTCGCGCCTCGCCGGCGCAGGCGCCCCGCCGGGCTGGCCCTGGACCGGCGCGTACGGGCTCTCGCCGGCGCCCCACTGGAACTGCGGGTTCTCGGCGAGGAAGACGGCCAGGGCGCGGCTCGCCTTCTCGAGCGCGGTGTTCGCCTCGTCCAGCTCGCGCCGCAGGAAGTCGCGCGTGAGCGTGGCGGTGTCGAGGTTCTCCCGGTTGTAGTCGGCGATCATCAGCTCCGCGAGGCGCGCGGTGACGCTCTGGGCGACGCGCGGGTCGTCGTGGACGAACGAGATCACGTACGTGTCGCTGTTCCGCGCACGGAAGCTGAGGTGCTTCTGCATCTCGTCCACGGCCTCGACCATCGAGCGCTCGCTCTCCTTCGGGTAGAGCCCGAATTCGGTGATCACCGTCGAGAGCCGCGGCCGCGCCTCGAGCAGATCCTTGAGCTTGGGGCCGAGCCGCGCCGCGCGCGCGGCCGCGCTCTCCCCGTCCCGGTTGGTGGCGATGGTCTCTCGGTAGAGGACCGTGGTCTCGCTGCGCCACGCGCGCTTGGAGTTGAGCGCGACCAAGAACGACAGCCCCACGCCGACGAGGGCGATCGCGCCAGCCGACCGCCAGTAGGTGCGGACGCGTCGGAGGACCGTCAGGATCCGGGCCAGACGCTCACGGGGTGTGCTGTCGATGCTCAAAGGTGCTCCTTGGCGGGCTGGGGTTGGCGAGCGCGGCGCACACGCCCGCGCGCGGCGCGCTGGGTGGCAAGCCTCGTGCGCGGGGCCGGTCGCGACGGCGGCGCGAGCTGCTCCCGCGCGCGGCCCGGAGCGCTCGGCGACGCCGGACGCGAGCTCCGTCTGGCGCGCGATGGGCGACGGCCGCTGCGGTCGTGCTCACACGCCCCTCAACCTCACGCCGACGTAGAGCGCTCCGAGCAGGGCCATCGACGCCGCCCCGACCAGCACCACCTCGCGCAGCGAGAGCTTGATCGAGAGGCGTGGGTCTTCGGCGCGCGCGGCCGAGTAGAGCGCGGCGGAGGCGCCGAGCAGGATGTAGAGGACGTCTTTGTACGACCAGGAGAGAAAGAAGATCCCGACGGCGGCGCCGGAGAGGCTCACCGCGATCGCCGGCGCCATGCGCGCCGCGCCTTCGGACCCGGAGCGGCGGAGCCAGACGGTGAACGGCACCTTGAGCGCGAGGTAGACGGTGAGGCTGAAGAGCACGAGCCCCACGAGCCCCGCCTCGGCCGCCGCCAGGACGTACGAGTTGTGCGCGGTGAGGCCGATCCACGACTCGTCGGTGAACTGCCCGACGCCGACCCCGATCCCTTTGGTCCCGCGGATCATCTCGAAGGCTTCGCGGATGAGCTCGGCGCGCTCGTCGGAGGAGGACTCGGCCTCGGCGCCGTCGCGGCCGCCGAGGAGCAGGAGGGGCGGGCCGACCAGCGAGCCTGCGACGAGCCCCCACGCGCCGGCGCGGCGCACGAAGCTCATGCCCAGCACCACCAGCAGGACGATCACGCCCGTGCGCGATTTCGACATGACCACGACGGCCCCGACGGCCGCGATCAGCACGCTTACGGGCAGGGCGCGCAGCAGCGCCGAGCCGCGCGCGAGCAGCCCGTCCGTGAGCAGGATCGGCAACCCCGCCCGCGCACCGCGTCCGCCGTGGACCGCGGCGTCGGCGGCGTCGCGCCCTCCGGCGCGGGCGGCGCGGCGTCGCTCGAAGAGCGCGAACGCGAAGGGCAGCGCGATCGCGACCGCCAGCGAGAGCTCGTTGGGATCGGCCAGCGATCCGCGGTAGCGGACCCGCCCCCCGATGGAGCTCGTGCCGAGCGGGCCCACCCGCTCGCAGCGGTAGTTGCCGTCGAGGACCGGCGCGTCCTTGCGGCAGTCGAGCGTCGTCTCGCACGGGCGTCCGTCGGGCGTGAGCTCGCCTTTCCCCTCCCAGTCGTCGGGCGCGCCGAGCATGCACCCGAACGGCGCGCGCCCCTGCTCGATGCCGACGAAGGTGACGACCAGGGCGCAGCCGAGGAGCGTCCAGGCGAGGAGCCTGAGGCCCGACGGCGACGCGGCGCCGATCGCCACGATGAGGAACACCGCGGCGACGATGGCGAGACGGATCGCCTCGGCCTCGACGACGTCGGGCTTCTTCGCCGCCGTGGTGACGAGGCCCCAGGCGAAGAAGAGCAGCGCGAGCGGCACGTGGGGTGCGAGCGCGAGGCGCAGGCGCCCGGTGATCATGTCGGCCGCGCCGAGGACCACCGCCAGCGCGAAGAGGATGTAGAGCAGCGGCAGCGCGGCCAGCGCCGGCACGAACTCCTGCGGCTTGAGGAGCACGAGCGCGCACAGGGCACACACGATCCAAGCCGCCATGCCCGGCCTCCGATGACGGAGCGGCGCGACCGGTTGCGCGTAAAGCGGTGCCAGCTCGCGGGGCTCTGCTTGCACACCGCCGCGCGGCAGGGGCCTTGCCTCGCGGCGCGGGCTCGAAGGAGGCCCACCGCCATGCGCGCCCCGCTCCGCTACGTCGTCACGGTCGCTGCTCTCTCCGCCGCCGCGTGCGGCGCCTCACCGCCACGCTACGACTACAACGCCGAGCGGAGCGCGACGCGCGGCTACAGCGTCGGCCCCGGCGACGTCCTCCAGGTCAACGCCTGGAAGAACGAGGCGCTGAGCCAGCGCGTGATCGTCCGCCCCGACGGGTTCGTGACGCTGCCGCTCCTCGGGGACGTCCTCGCCGGCGGCCGCACCGTCGACAAGATCGCCGCCGAGATCGCCGAGCGCGCGACGCGCTTCTACCACGAGCCGCCGGTGGTCTCGGTCGACGTGGCCGAGCTCCACAGCTACCGGGTCTACGTCCTCGGCGAAGTGACGCGGCCGGGCGAGTTCGCCCCCAAGGCGCAGGTCAACGTGCTGCAGGCGATCGCCCTCGCCGGCGGCTTCACCCGCTTCGCCGCGCCGGACAGGATCGTGATCATCCGCCGCGATCAGCACGGTGAGCGCCGGATTCCGTTCGTCTACGCCCAGGTCGTCGAGGAGGGCGACCTCCGCGAGAACGTGCCGCTGCAGACGAACGACACGCTCGTGGTGCCCTGATCGGAAGAGCCTTCAGTCGCGTGCGGGGGCTCTGCCCCCGGCCCGCGGGGGGGGTCGCCGCCACAACCCCCCCCCCCCCCCCCGGGGGGGGGGGGGGGCCCCCCCCCCGCGCCCCCGGACTGAAGAGGCGTCGGACCCCGG
>CAYJPW010000180.1:0-21896 GCA_964372055.1 uncultured Polyangiaceae bacterium | reverse complement strand
GCCGGCCGGCTTTCGCCGGCCGGACACCCGCCCTCCGCTTCGCTTCGGTCGGGTCGATTGCCGCCCAACATGGGGGCTCCAAACTCCCGCGGCAATTGCCGGCCGGCTTTCGCCGGCCGGACACCCGCGCTTCGCTTCGGTCGGGTCCATTGCCGGCCAACATGGGGGCTCCGCCCCCAAACCCCGCCCCCATGTCGGGTAAGCCGGGCAGCCAGACTGACGTACAGTATTTTCTCCTGGCAGGTGCGGCCGGGACGCTCTAAGGAGGAGCGGCAGTAAGCATCGGAAGTTCTCCCGAGCCGGGACCGCGCGTCTTCGTCTTCGCTTCGTGCGCACGAGCACCGCTCGTGCGCAGGAACCGAGGAAGAAGCGGCGCTCCCCGCTCGGCGTCGAGGCCGCACGCAGCGGCCCCTCGCGCCACGCGCGCGGAGAGAGTGGATACGCCATGTTCGTTCGAGAATCCGTCATGGTGGGCGGCCGAGCCCTCACGCTCGAGACCGGCCGCCTCGCCAAGCAGGCCCACGGCTCCATCCTCGTCAGCTACGGCGAGACGATGGTCCTCGTCACCGCGGTCTCGCAAGACGAGCGCCCCGGCCTCGACTTCTTCCCGCTGACCTGCGAGTTCATCGAGAAGACGTACGCGGCCGGCAAGATCCCGGGCGGCTTCTTCAAGCGCGAGGCGCGCCAGCGCGAGGAGGAGATCCTCACCTGCCGCATCATGGACCGGCCGCTCCGCCCGCTCTTCCCCGACGGGTTCAAGAAGGACACGCAGATCATCGCCACGGTCCTCTCGAGCGACAAGCAGAACAAGGCCGACGTCCTCGCCCTCACCGGCGCGAGCGCCGCGCTCCACGTCTCCGACATCCCCTGGAACGGCCCCATCGCCGGCGTCCGCGTCGGCCGGAAGAACGGCGAGTTCGTCGCCTATCCGACGGTCGCCGATCTCGAGCAGTGCGACATCGATCTCGTCGTCGCCGTCTCGCGCGACGCGATCGTGATGGTCGAGGGCGGCGCCGCCGAGGCGACCGAGAACGATCTCGTCGACGCGCTCATGTTCGCCCACAAGACGGGCCAGGCGATCCTCGATCTCATCGAGCGCCTCCGCGCGGCGGTGGGCAAGCCCAAGCGCGACTTCAAGGCGCCCGAGCTCGATCCCGCCGTCAAGGCGCGCGTGGCCGAGCTGGTCGACGGCGAGCTCGCCGCCGCGACCCGCGTCACCAACAAGAAGCAGCGCTACGAGGGCTACTCGACGCTGAAGAAGAAGCTCACCGACACCCTCCAGGCCGAGCTCGGCCCGGAGAAGTTCGTGGCGGCGGCGTCGCTCATCAAGAACGAGTTCGAGGAGCGCAAGGCGCACGTCGTCCGCAGCTACGTCCTCGCCGAGGGCAAGCGCATCGACGGCCGCGACACCCGGACCATCCGCCCGATCATGACCGAGGCGGGCCTCCTCCCTCGCGTGCACGGCAGCGCCCTCTTCCAGCGCGGCGAGACGCAGGCCATCGTCACCACGACGCTCGGCACCTCGACCGACGAGCAGAAGATCGACGGCCTGATGGGCGAGAGCTGGAAGCGCTTCTACCTCCACTACAACTTCGCCCCGTTCTCGACGGGCGAGGTCAAGCCGATGCGCGGCCCCGGCCGGCGCGAGATCGGCCACGGCGCGCTCGCGGAGCGGGCCCTCTCGCGGATGATCCCGCCGCCCGATCAGTTCCCGTACACCATCCGCATCGTCTCGGAGACGCTCGAGTCGAACGGCTCGTCGTCGATGGCGGCGGTCTGCGGCGGCTGCATGTCGCTCATGGACGCGGGCGTGCCGATCAAGGCGCCGGTCGCCGGCATCGCGATGGGCCTCATCATGGAGGGCGACAAGTACGCCGTCCTCTCCGACATCCTCGGCGACGAGGATCACCTCGGCGACATGGACTTCAAGGTGTGCGGCACGTCGCGCGGCGTCACCGCCATCCAGATGGACATCAAGATCTCCGGCCTGAGCCGGCAGATCCTCCAGCAGGCGCTCGACCAGGCGCGCGAGGGCCGCCTCCACATCCTCGGCAAGATGCTCGAGACGCTCCCGGCGGTGCGGCCCGAGCTCAGCCAGTACGCCCCGCGCATCACCACGATCAAGGTCAAGCCCGACCAGATCCGCCTCATCATCGGACCCGGCGGCAAGACCATCAAGGGCATCGTCGACCAGACCGGCGTCGCCATCGACGTCGAGGACGACGGGACCGTGAACGTCGCCTCGAGCGATCCGGAGGCCGTGAAGAAGGCGCTCGACATCATCCGCGGCCTCACGGCCGAGCCCGAGGTAGGCGCGGTCTACAAGGGCCCGGTCAAGCGCATCACCGACTTCGGCGCCTTCATCGAGATCCTCCCGAACACCGACGGCCTCGTGCACATCTCGGAGCTCGCGCACACCCGCGTCGAGCGCGTCGAGGACGTCCTCAAGGAGGGCGACGTCGTCGAGGTGAAGGTCCTCAGCGTCGACCGCGAGGGCAAGGTGCGCCTCAGCCGCCGCGAGCTGCTCCCGCTGCCCGAGGGCGACGAGGGCGCGCGCGCCGCCGAGCGCATGGCCGCCGCCCGCGAGGGCGGCCCGCCCCGTCCGCGCGATGGCGGCGGTCGCGGCGGTCGCGACGGCGGCCGCGATCGCGGTCCCCGCGAGCGCCGGCGCTGACAGAACACCGGCCGTCAGGCCGGTGACCCGAGCGCCCCCGTCGAGGGGGGGCGCACACGCCCCGCCGGCAAACAGGGGCGGCAGACGCCCACGCGCGTGTGCCGCCTCTCGATGCGTCGCCCTCGGCAGACGTCGGAGTCAGCGGGTCGGAGTCTCGGGCGCGGAGCGCTCGGCTCCGATCGAGGCGCGCTCGCGCACCCAGTCGTCGACGGTGCGCGGGCGGCTCACGGCGACGACGCGGCCGCTGCGCACGAACGCTTCGACGGGGAGGGCGCGCCCGTTGTACTGGCTCGCCATCACGTAGCCGTAGGCGCCCGCGTCGCGCAGGATCACCCGCGCGGGCGGCGGGTCCGGGAGCAGGTGCTCGCCGAAGTCGTCCGAGCTCTCGCACACCGGTCCGACCACGCGCCAGGGCACGCCGGCGGAAGGCGAGTGCCCGTCGATCGGCTCGACGCGGTGGTACGCGCCATAGAGCGCGGGGCGGATGAGATCGTTCATCCCGGCGTCGATCATCAGCCAGCGCCGCCCCGCGTCGGTGCGCGACCGCTTGGCCATGATCACCGACGCGCAGAGGACGCCGTGCGCGCCGACGAGAGAGCGCCCCGGCTCGACGACGAGCCGCGTCCCGCCGAGGCCCTCCTCGGCGAGGACGCGAACGGCCGCCGCCGCAAAGTCGGCGGGACGCGCCGGCGCCGGTGCGGCCTCGCCCGAGCGACCGCGGACGGGGACCGCGCCGGCGCTCGAGGCCCCCGCCGCCGTCCGCGCGCCGTAGTCGATGGCGAACCCTCCGCCGAAGTCGATGAACGCGAGCGCCCGCCCGGTCGCCGCCTGGCGCGCGCGAGCCGCTGCGGCGATCACGCGCGCGGCGGCCACGTAGTCACCGGTCTGCGTGAGCTGCGATCCGACGTGGCAGGAGAGGCCCACGAGCTCGACGTGCGGGGCGCGGGCGAACGCCTCGAAGGCGGCAGCCAGATCGTCGCGGGGCACGCCGAACTTCGCCTCGTCGTGCCCGGTGGCGACGTGGGCGTGCGTGTCGGCGAGGATGGCGGGGTTCACGCGGATCGAGGCGCGCGCGCTGCGCCCGAGCGCCGCGGCGCGCGCCTCGACCCGCGCGATCTCCTCGATGCTCTCGATCTGGACGGCGAGGATCCCGCGCCCGCCGGCGGCGATCGCCTGGTCGAGCTCGGCGTCCGTCTTGGCCACGCCGCTGAAGAGCACGCGGTCGGCCGGGACGCCCGAGGCGAGGGTGAGCGCGAGCTCGCCGCCCGAGACCACGTCGGCCCCGCAGCCGGCCTCCGCGAGCGCCCGGATCACCGGTCCGGCCGAGCAGGCCTTCACCGCGTAGGCGACGAGGTGCGGCGCCCCCGCGAAGCCGGCCGAGAGCGCGACCGCCTCGGCGACGATCGCGTCGAGGTCGTAGAGGTAGGCGGGCGTGCCGATCCCCGCCTGGGCGAGGAGATCGCGCACCGGCGTCCCCGAGAGCACGGCGTCGCCCCGAGCGTCGCGGGTCAGCATCGGCGCTCCGCGTAGCGCGTACCGGCGGCCGGGACAAGCGCGCGGCGGCGCAACGCCCCGGGCGCCGGGCGGGCCGAACGGCGCTCCGGTCTCCGCTCGAGCTCCGACGGGGGAGAGGGCGGAAGGTCGCGGACGGCGCGCAACCAACTCTCTGGTTGCGCGGCCCGGGCCCGTGTCATGCTGCCGCCCGTGCCGATTCGACGCGCCAAAATCGTGTGCACCATCGGGCCGGCGAGCGAGGACAAGGCGGTCCTCGAGCACCTGATCCGGGCGGGGATGGACGTGGCCCGCCTCAATTTCTCGCACGGCTCGCACGAGGAGCACGCCCGCCGGCTCGGCACCATCCGGG
This sequence comes from uncultured Polyangiaceae bacterium, assembly GCA_964372055.1. GTDB lineage: Bacteria > Myxococcota_A > Polyangia > Polyangiales > Polyangiaceae > CAYJPW01. The sequence goes on along the minus strand of CAYJPW010000180.1, from coordinate 17,358 downwards.
CCGCGGCCGAAGCATGCGACAAGCCGGTGGCGATCCTCCAGGACCTCTGCGGTCCGAAGATCCGCTGCGGCAAGTTCCCGGGCGGCTCGATGGATCTCGAGGCCGACTCGATCGTCTACCTGGTCGAGGTGCCCGTGGCCGATCCGGTGGCCAAGGGCCCGAGCGAGATCCCCGTCGTCTACGAGGGGCTCGCCGAGGACCTCATGCCCGGCGATCTGGTGCTCATCGACGACGGCCGCCTGGTGCTCACCGTCACCAAGGTCGACGGCCAGCGCGTTCACGCCAGCGTGAGCCAGGGCGGCGTCATCTCGGACCGCAAGGGCGTGAGCCTGCCGGCCCGCCGCGTGCGGCTGCCCGCGCTCACCGACAAGGACAAGAGCGATCTCGGCTTCGGCCTCTCGCTCGGCGTCGACTACGTCGCCCTCTCGTTCGTGAAGACGGCCGACGACGTCCGCCTCGTCCGCGAGATCTGCGAGGCGTGGGGGCGGCCCACGCCCATCGTGGCCAAGATCGAGACGCCGCAGGCGATCGAGAACCTCGAGGCGATCATCCTCGCCGCCGACGCGGTCATGGTGGCGCGCGGCGATCTCGGGGTCGAGCTCAGCCCCGAGCGCGTCCCCGTCATCCAGCGCGAGATCCTCGGCCTGGCGCGGGTGCACCAGCGGCCGGTGATCGTGGCCACCGAGATGCTCCAGTCGATGACGACGGCGACGCGCCCGACGCGCGCCGAGGCGAGCGACGTGGCGACCGCCGTCTTCGACGGCTCGGACGCGCTCATGCTCTCGGGCGAGACGGCCGCGGGCAACCACCCGGCGCTGGTCGCGCGGATGATGTCGCGCATCATCACCGAGGTCGAGCAGAGCGCGTTCTACCGCCCGCTCTCCAGCGAGCAGCCGGGCCAGCGCGCCAACGTGGCCGAGGCCGTGGCCCGCAACGCCTGCGACATCGCGCGCGACATCGGGGCCCGGGTCATCGTCGCCTTCACCGAGAGCGGGCTCACCGCCCGGTACGCGTCCAAGGCGCGGCCCAACGTGCCCATCATCGCCTTCTCGCCGAACGCGACGACGCGCCGCCGGCTCGCCCTCCTCTGGGGCGTGGTCCCCTGCTACACTGACATGTGGCGTGACTCGGACGAGATGGTCGACCGCGCGAACATGTACCTGCTCGCCAACGGCTACGCCTCGCCGGGCGACAAGTTCGTCGCCATTTACGGCGCGCCGGTCGGCGTCTCCGGCACGACCAACTCGATCCGCGTGAAGGTCGTGGAATGACCGCGGCGCCCGCCTCGTCCGGCCTCCCCGCGCTCGAGAAATACGAGCTGCTCGAGGAGATCGGGCACGGCGGGATGGCGACGGTCTACCGCGCCAAGGACCCGCGCCTCGGGCGCGAGGTCGCCGTCAAGGTGATCCACAAGCACCTCCGCGAGAACAAGGAGGTCGCCACCCGCTTCGTCGCCGAGGCCCGCGCCGCGGCGAAGCTCCGGCACCCCGGCATCGTCGAGGTCTACGACGTCTCCAGCGAGGACGACGGCGAGCGCTACCTCGTGGTCGAGCTCCTCCGCGGCACCACGCTGCGCAAGGTCCTCCAGGATCACCGCGAGATGCCCGCCGAGATCGGCGCCGCGATCGTGCTCGAGCTCTGCGCCGCGCTCGAGCACGCGCACGCGGGCGCCGTCATCCACCGCGACATCAAGCCCGAGAACGTGCTCGTCGAGCTCCCGGCGGACCGCGCCGGCATCCCGGCGCCGAAGGCCTCTTCCTCCGGCGCGCGGCCCGCCTTCGACGCGCCGCCCTCCGCGCCCGCGAGCGATCCCAAGGCGGCCAGCAGCAAGAAGCCGCGCCCCGCCGATCCCGGCGTGGTGATCAAGGTCACCGACTTCGGCATCGCCAAGATCCTCGACGCCCAGGGTGTGACCTCGACGGGCCAGGTGCTCGGCTCGCCGGCGCACATGGCCCCGGAGCAGATCGAGGGCGGCGAGGTCGACGCCCGCACCGACGTCTTCGCCCTCGGCGTCCTGATGTACGAGTGCATGGTCGGGCACCTCCCGTTCGAGGGGAAGAACCCGGCCCAGGTGCTGCGCCGCGTCCTCGACGGGACCTACCCCGCCGCCGACCGCGAGCGCGCCACCGTGGGCGGCCGCTGGGCGAAGATCCTGGCGCGCGCCCTCTCGCGCGAGGCCGAGGGGCGCACCAAGAGCCCCGCCGCGCTCGGCGAGGAGATCCACGGCGAGCTCGCCGCCCTCGGCATCGACGATCCCCACGCCGAGATCGGCGCCTACTTCGCCGATCCCGAGGGCTACGCGCGGGCGCTCCAGGACCGCCTCGTCCCCAGGCTCGTCGCCCGCGGGGAGGCGGCCAAGAAGGCGCGCGACGTCACCGGCGCGGCGGACGACTTCAACCGTGCGCTCGCCTTCTGCCCCAGCGATCTGGCCATCCTCAAGCGCATCACCAGCCTCAACTCGACCGCGAGCCGGCGCCTGCTCGCGCGCCGCCTCGGCGGCATCGTGGCCGGCTCGGCGGTGCTCGGGCTGGTCGCGTTCGGGGTGGTGCGCTGGATCCGCGCGACGCCGGCGCTCCAGCCGCCCGAGCCATCGCCGCCTCCGACGTTCGACCTCATCGTGCCGTCACCCGAGGGCTCGGCTCCTCGGGCCGAAGGATCGGGTGAGACGGCGCGAGGCGACGTGACCGCGGCCATGTCGGCGCGCCCGAGGCTCCGACTTGCCCCAGGTGCGTTCGGTTCCGCCGTCGCCGCGGCCGGCACCGGCAGCGCGGCCGCGGGAAGCGGAGCGGTTCGCATCGTCAGGTTCGTCCCGAACCCCAAGAGCGCCAAGCTGACCCTCGACGGCACCCCGCAGGGCGAGGTCTTCGGGAAGAAGTTCAAGCTCGCCCCTGGCCTGCACACCTGGGAGATCACGCTCAACGACGCGAAGTGTTGCAAGCCGCGGACGGGCGCCACCATGGTCACGAGCCCGCCTGACGGCAATCCGGACAAGGAGCTGACGGTCCAGGTCAACATGGACATCCTGCCCGCGACCGTGACCGTGAGGGGACCGCAGGGCGCGACCTTCCGCTGTCCGGCGCTGGTGCTCAGCGGAGCCGTGCCGTTCAGCGGCACGGTGACCATGAAGGATCCCGTGACCAGGAGCAGCTGCTCGCTGACCTCCCTCGAGGGCGCCGTGAAGCAGGCGAGCTTCGACTTCAAGGCGGGTGAGCCGAACCTGGTCACCTGGCCCGACTAGCTCCGCCTTCCGAAGTCTCGCCGACACAGCGAGGCTTCTCGGCGGAACGAGCCCGCCTGGCGCGACGCCGCGCCGGAGCGGGCGAGAAAACCGAGCCTCCGCGCGCATTTTCCGGTACACCAGCAGTCGCGAAGCACCGGCATGGGCGGCCGACCTGAAGGTTATGGGCATCACCGGCCCGCAGGGTGTCGGCGGACGGCTGCCCTCGTGCTCTCCGCCGCGTCCGCGCTCGCGGCGATCACGCTCTCCGATCCGGCGCGCGCCGACGACGCCCAGGAGTTCGACGGCGCCAAGAGCCGCTACGACATCGGCGAGTACGAGGACGCGGCGCAGCGCTTCGCCGTGATGCTCGATCCGAAGAACCCGCCCTGCGCGAAGGGGCCGACGAGCGGCGGCTGTCGCCTGAGCGACAAGGACCTGATCGAGAACGCGCGCATGCTCCGCGGCACCGCGCTCATCGGTCTCGGCAAGGGCGACCGCGCGGATCAGGAGTTCGAGGCGATCCTGCGAGCGAACCCGCGCTTCGCCCCGAGCGCCGCGAACTTCCCGCAGGCGGTCGTCGACCGGTTCGGCGCGGTCAAGGCGCGGCTCAAGCCCGAGCTCGACAAGCTCGAGGCGGACCGCCTCGAGAAGATCCGGAAGGAGCGCCTGGCGGCGCAGAAGGCCGCCGCCGCGGCGAAGGAGCGCCAGGATCTGCTCGAGCGCCTCGCGCGCCAGGAGACGGTCGTCGAGCGGAACTCCCGCTGGGTCGCCCTCCTGCCGTTCGGCATCGGCCAGATCCAGAACGGCGATCGCAACCTCGGCATCCTCTTTCTCGCCACCGAGCTCTTGGCGGGGGGCACCGCGATCGCCAGCCGGGTGATCTGGGATCAGACCGTCACCGACCTAGCCGCAGCCCGCAACGACGGTACCGCCACCGACTCGACGTACGACTCCGCGAACTCGCGCATCGCCACCGCGATGACGGTCAACCAGATCTCGTTCACCGTGTTCGCGGGGCTCGTGGCCCTCGGCATCGCCCAGGCCCAGATCGCCTTCGTCCCCGAGAAGAGCTACACGCGCCCGCGCGAGATCAAGCTCCCGCCGCCGTCCAAGCCGTCGGTCACGCCGACGGCGGGTTTCGGCTCCGGCGGCGCCTCCGTCGGCCTCGTCGGGCGCTTCTGAGGTCGCTCCAGCCTCGCCGCAGCGAGGTGCTCGGCTGGCTTTCGCGGCCGTGCTGGGCGTCAGCCCCGCTTCTGGAACGCCGCGATGAAGAAGCCCCCCACGTACGAGAGCGGCGTGTCGCAGAGCGCCCACTCGGCGCGGCGGAGGAGCTCGCCGAGGACGGGCAGGCGCATCGCCGCCGCCGAGGGGGTCACGATCCGCACGCCCCGCGCGCCGATCATCCGCAGGCTCGACGGGGCCATCTCGCGGATGCGCCGCGGCGAGTCGAACCGCGTGTACACGGCCGTCTCCTTGGTGCGCTCGCTGATCGCGCCGGCCGGCCCGAGCCGCTTCACCAGCCCGCGGATGCTGAAGGGGTTATAGAACTCGGCGAGCACCACGCCCCGGGGCCGGACGACGCGGGTCATCTCGGCGAGGGCGCGCTCGATGTCCTCGATGTGCGCGAGCACCTTGAACGAGCAGGCGACGTCGAAGCTCTCGTCGGCGAAGGGCAGGGCGGTCGCGCTGGCCTCGACGACGTCGAGCCCACGCGCGCGCGCTTTCTCCAGCATCCCGGGGGAGAGGTCCACCCCGCGCGCGCTCTTCGCGAAGCGGCGGATGCGGGCGAGCACGAGGCCGGTGCCGCAGCCCACCTCGAGAACGTCGGCGCCGGCGCCGTAGCGGCGCACCATGTCGGCTTCGAGGGCGTCGACCAGATCGTGGTAGCCGCCGGGATCGTGCCCGTCGCGGTGGTCCTCGTAGTGGCGCGAGAACTCGTCGTAGTAGGCGCGCGTCGCGGAGAGATCGTGCCCCTCGGTGCTCATCGGCCCGTCCTATAGCACCGCGCCGCATTCTTGGCCCCGCAAGCGCGCTCCTGGTAGGGCGGAGAGGCTCGCGCTCGCCGCCGGCTCGGCCACGAGGCCCCGGAAACGCAGCGCGGAGGATCCATGGCATCCGGCCGGCGGCCGGAACGGAGGAGCTTCCCATGCGCATCGGCAAGGCCACCATCGCGCTCGGCCTCGCGGCCGCCGTCCTCGCGACTCCCTCGGCGTTCGCCGACAAGAAGAGCGCGCCGGTGACGCTCGCCGAGGTCGCGAGCCAGGCGAAGGCGACGCGCCTCACCAACGTGACCGCGCTGCTCCGCGACGACATCGAGACCGAGCTCGCCGCCATCGACTGGTCGAAGGCAGGTGTCCGCAAGCGCTACCTGCTCTCCGCCGCGGTCGTCCGCCTCGAGTCGACCGCGAGGGACGGGGCGCTCGCCGCCTCGTGCACCGTGTCCGCCACGGTGCGCGACGATCGCGGCACCATCCTCGCCATCGTCGAGGGTCGCGCCCGCGCCGAGGAGGCGCCCTCCGCGGCGGCGGTCGCCGAGCGAGGCGCCCTCGCTGCGGCCGCGCGCGGCGCCGTCACCGCCGTGCCCGAGGCGATCCGCCGAACGCAGTGACGATGGGGGCTCCGCCCCCAAACCCCGGAGAACCGCCCGGTCAGGGCGCCGGCTTCGGCTCCTGGCGGTCGCGCTTGAGCATCGTGCCGGTCCAGGTCTCGAAGGAGACGCCCTTGTAGCGGTCGCTGCCGCGGAGCTTGTCCTCGTTCGCGCCGTAGAAGACGAGGTACGTCATCTCCTTCCACTTCACGAAATCGATCCCGTTGTCGGCGCGGCTGAAGCGCGGGCGCCAGGTGCCGCTGTTGAAGTAGATCTTCTCGTGGTCGGCCGTCTTGCGGAGCGCCGCCTGCTGGAACTGGTGCGTGTGCCCGTAGGCGACGTAGTGGATGTCCGCCGCCGGATCGTCGAGCGCGGGCTCGAAGAGGGCCGCGCGGCGCTGCTCGTCGCTCTCGCCGATGCCGAGGCGCTTGTACGCCTCCATCAGGGGCGAGATCTTGTCGACGTCGATGCCGCGCCGGAGCAGGAGGCCGAGGGCCTGGAGCTTGTCGGCCGCGTCCCAGGGATCCGACCAGCTGTCGTGGACGCGGAGCCACTCCTTCACGAAGGGGAGCTCCATGAACTCGTTGAAGAGGCGGGCGGTGATCGTCTCCACCGCCTCGACGACGCGCTCGCGCTCGTCGTCCTGCCATGATCCTGCGACCATCCCGGGGGCGATGGCGCTCTTCTTCATCTCGGCCGCTTCGTACGAGATCCACTGGATGGCCGCGGCCACGGGGCGGACGTTCTCGATGTTCTGGAGGCGCTCGTAGACGCCGTCGATCACGCTCCGCCGCATCGGCGGCCCGCTGGTCTCGAGGTGGCGCTTGATGGCATGGGGCAGGCGCGCGACGAGCTCGGTGGTGATGGGGTCGCCGATGGGGACCTTCAGGTAGTCGATGTCGGCGAACTCGAAGCGACCGGCGTCGGCCTTGAAGCCCTCGAAGTTCCAGACGTCGAGCTCGTGGCCGTGCCGCGCGAGGAGGCCGTACTCGCGGCTCTGCAGCCGGTGGAGCGTGAGGTCGCCGACGAACGGGCCCCCGATCCCGAGGAGCTCGTCGATGCGCTGCCGGATCTCGGGGACCACGCAGTAGAGCCGGTCGTGGTTGCCGGGGATGAAGGCGCGCCTGACGGGCTTGCCGCCGGCGGCGAAGCGCTCCAGCCGCTTCCTGAGCTCGGCCGGCCCGCGCCCGGAGAGGACGTCGCAGTGCCCGGTGGTCTCGGCGGCGATGGCCTCGAGGATCTCGCGCGCCTTCTCGGCGCAGGCCGTGCCCAGCTGGCCCGGGTGATCGTTGATCGCCGGATCGCCCCAGGGGCGGTCGGCGAGCTCGACCTCGAACCACTTCTCGGTGCGGATCAGATCGAAGATGTCGCCGAGGTAGAGAAAATCGAGGGACGCCGCGTCCTTGTCCTCGGCGATGGTGAGGACCTCGTCCATCCACAGCTCGAAGGCCTCGCTCTTGACGTTGTGGTCGCCGGCCGTGCCGTCGACCAGGTGCAGGTCCGAGATGACGACGAGCATGAGCGCTCCTTTCGTGGGGGCTCTCTACCCAAACCCCCCGAGAATCGATCTACGAGTCGATCAATCGCGCGACACGTCGAACCACTTCAGGCCCATGCGCCCGAGCAGCTTGGCCTCGGCGAACGCGATCACCAGGTTGGCGGCCACGAAGAACGTCAGCATCGAGTGGAAGAAGTACCAGGGCCGCGGGAGCAGGAAGAGCACCTCGCAGCTGTCGATCACGGCCGCCGAGAGGCGGAAGAAGATCGCGAGCTGGATCGCGACCACGAACTTCCTCGGGTTCAGCGCGCCGAGGAGCTGGAACCAGGCCGCGAAGAGCCAGTACATCCCGGTGCCGCGGACGAAGAGCGGCTCGGGCTCCGGCGCGAAGCGCACGAACTCCTGGAACTGGTGGGCGAACCCCACCGCGTAGATCGCCAGCCCGAGGTCCCAGAGGACCATGAGCCCGAGCAAGCGCTTGAGCCATGTCTCCGCCGCCGCCGCCCGCACCGCCGGATCGCTCACCGCCTCCGCGTCACTCACCGCCGCCTCCTTCTCCCTTGTGGGAGTGCGCCTTGTAGACGAAGCCGCCGAGCGGCGACAAAATCGCGCTCAGCTTGCCGAGGAGCCGCGTCGTCGGCTTTCGCCGGAAGGCGGGGCTCATGTAGTCGTGGTTCAGGATCGAGAAGACCGCGTTGGTGAACGTGTAGCTCTCCTCGGCCGAGTCCCAGAAATCGATGATCTTCTTGGGCACGTTCTCCCACGGATCGTAGACCGAGCCGTCGCCGGCGAGCTCGACCTGGGGCTTGCCGAACGCCTGGACGGCGAGCTGCATGTAGCGGCTCACCATGGGGTCGAGGCCCATCTTCTGCGCGCCGACCCAGTCGACCGCGAGCAGGCTCTCGCTGCCGAGGATCGTCTCGGTGGCGTTGGGGTGGCGGTCGGCGAAGATGCCGAAGGGGCCGTCGGCGGAGGTGTGCGCGTCGATGAGCCCGAAGTGGACGGGGAAGTCCACGAGCATGTCGATCGTCGGGTAGTAGAGCTCGCGCTTGTAGTGGTACTCGCCGATCTTGTCCTGCATCGCGAGCGCGCCGTAGATGTTCTTGATGGTCAGCGTGTACCAGGCCCAGGTGTGCGTCTTGTTCTTGGCGAACGAGATGCGCACGTCGGCGTCGCGCCACGTCGGCCCGACCACGTGCTCTCCGAGCGGCCCCTTGAAGGTGTGCGGCACCTTCTCGAGCGTCAGATCGACGAGCTTGTAGCGGTCCCCCGGGCGGTAGCCGGCGATCTTGGCCACGTTCGCGACCTCGCGATCGAGGAAGTAGTTGCCGTAGGCGCTCTGCGCCTCGACGACGGTCAGATCGCGGTAGCCCCTCTCGTAGAGCCGGTCGACGAGGTGCTCGACGAGCTCGGGATCGGTGAACGTCGATCGGTCCTCCTCCGAGTACATGAACATCAGGTTCGGCTTGATCACGATCCGGAGCGACGCCTTGTCCTTGCCGGTCTCCTTCTCGCGCCGCGCGACGACCTCGAAGAAGCGCGCGGTCTCGAGCACCTGATCGAGCGCCTTGCGCTTGTCCGGGTCCTTGACGCTCGCGACCGTGAACGGGCCCTTCCCCTGCCACATCGCGTGGGCGCGATCCTCGGAGTAGAGCGTCACCTCGCGGAAGAAGCGCGGGCGCGCCAGGAGCGACTCCTTGGCGAGGAGGCCGGAGAGCCCGTAGTGCAGGATGATCTCGAGCGGCCAGGAGCCGAGGACGAGGTACGCGGGCGGCACCCAGCCCCTCCCGGTGAACGTCCAGACGCCGCTCGCCGCGCCGAGCGACTCGCTCGCCACGCCGACGACCACGGCCGAGGCCATGAGCGTCAGCAGCGTGGCGAGATCCATCAGCGTCGCGACGTAGACCGCGAAGAGGCCGAGCACCACGTAGTAGGCCCAGAACTCGATCTCGGGGCCGTGGCGGTACGGCGCCGACGCGACCGCCAGCACGGCGAACGGCGCGAGCGCCGCGAGCGCGCCGGGCCAGCGCGGCAGGTAGCGGATCACGCGGCGGACGTGCGGCCCGATCCAGAGGACGGTCAAGCCGTAGGCGAAGGTCGCGGCGAACGCGAACATCGTCGGGACGAAGGAGTAGGTCCCGTGCGGTCCTTGGTACGTCCACACGCCCTGCACGTCGGCGCCGACGACCTGGGTGAGCCAGCCGCTCCCGCCGGCGACCAGGACCAGCGCGAGGAGGCGCCGGCGCGAGAGCTCGAAGGCGCCGAACCAGAGCGCGGCCAGCGAGACGACCCCGATGTAGAGCGCGAACGGCCAGTGGACGAGCCCGAGGTAGCCGTCCTTGACCATGAGGCCGAAGCCGGCGGCGCCGACGACGAGGAGGATGGCGACGTTGACGAGATCGATCTTCGTCTGGCGCGGCTCGGGGTGGTGCGTCGCTGCCGGAGGAGCGCCGCTCATCCGACGCTCTCGGCCTCGGACGCCGCGCCCTCGCCCTCGACGCCGGGCACCTGGCCGGCGATGTACGTCGCCCAGAGCTCGCCGAAGAAGAACGAGCCGAACCGGCCGAGCCACGTGGCCGCGTCGGCCCGCGACTGCGGGTTCCGAACCTTGAACGTGGTGAGCTGCCGGAGGAAGTCGGCCGGGAGGACGTGGATGATCCCCTGCGCCACGACGGGCCCGTCCTCGCTCCAGCCCTCGTGGATGCTGGTGAAGAGCGTGGTGTTGTCGTCCCAGACGTCGAAGCCGACGTCGTCCCGGACCTCCTTGTAGCCGTCGAGGAGATAGCGCCGGCCGTCCTCGCCGGTGAACTTGAGCTTGTAGAGCATCCTCTTCGTGTGCTTCGCGTCGTCGTGGCGGAAGAGGTTGAAGGTGCCCTCCTCGACGAGCACCCGCTTGCCGAAGAGCGGGCTGTCGACGTAGCCCTCGCAGCGGGCCAGGTGCTCCTTGTCGGAGATGAACGCGCCGACGTCGTCGAGCATGATCGTGAGCCGGAACTCGAGGGCGTGGCCGTCGGCGCGCCCGCGCAGCTCGGCTTCGCGGTACTGCTCGGGCGAGGCGGCGGCGGTCACGGCGCGCGTCACGAAGCCGCGCATCTTCTCGGTGAACTCGAGCCCGGCGGGCGGCTCGACCACGAGCGGGACCTGCACCGCGCCCGAGGTCTCGCGGAGCGGCTCGGCGGCGGCCTCGTGGATCTGGTCGGCGATCCGCTCGGCGAGCGCCGAGATCGTCAGGAACGGGTTCACGCCGAGCGAGGTCGGGATCACCGAGCCATCGGCGACGTACAGCCCGGCGTGCAGGCTCCCGTCGTCCTTGTAGACGCGCCCGGCGTGGTTCACGGCGCCGGCGCCGGCGTCGGCGCCCATCGGACAGCCGCCGAGCGGGTGCACCGTGATGGGGTTGTGCCCGAGGGCGCGGGTCCAGCGCGGGTTCTTCACGTAGGTGCCGCCGAGCGCCGCCACCAGGCCCCGCATCTCGTCGCTGAGCTGGGTGAAGATGGCGCGGTCGCCGACGGCCCCCCAGATGACGTGCGGCTTGCCCGCCGCGTCGAGGACGATGCGCCCGTCGGCGCCGTCGTGGCCCATGCCGAGGTAGACCATCGAGTGGTTGAGCGCCCCGTCGGCGCCGGCGCGGAGCTGATCCTTGACGATGCGGCCGATCTCCTTGGCCTTGTCGACGATGCCCTCGTCGGTGTCGTCGCCCTCGAGGAGGCTCGCGTGGGCGGCGGCGCGCCGGAGCACTCCGACGAGCGCGCGCGGGATGGCGCCCTCCTCGATGATGTAGCGCTTGTCCTTGTCGTCGCGGCAATCGATGACGCTCATGATCGTCGGGCCGACGCGCATGCCGCCGCTCTCGCCGTCGTGCCGGCCGAACCCGAGCACGTCCGTCGGGGTGTCGTTGTTGTACCCCAGCCCGAGCTGATCGCCGTTGGAGCCGAAATGGTGGCCGAGGCGGCGGCTCACCGAGAGGCGGCGGTCGCGCGAGCGGAGGAGGATCCCCGTCGAGCCGAGGGCGCCGGCGGCGAGGACGACGACGCCGGCGTGGACGACGCGCACCGACGTGCCCGCCGCGTCGTGGTGGCGGACGAAGAGGAAGTAGCCGCCGCCGCTCGCGGCCGGCAGGACGTAGTCGACCTCCATCCGGGTGAAGATCATGGCCCCGTGCCGCTTGGCGATCGGCAGGTAGGTCATCGGCAGCGTGTTCTTGGCGCCGACGTTGCAGCCGGTGACGCAGTCGCCGCAGAACGTGCACGCCGGCCGCTCCGGGACCTGCCCCCAGTTCACCGCCAGGTTCAGCAAAGCGAACGGGTTCTTGGTGCGCTCGGCCGAGAGCTCCTGCGCGTCGACCTTGCGTGGGCCCCGGCCGTCGCCGACGCGGCGCGCCTGGGCGACGGCGAGCGCGGCCTCCGCCCGCTCGAAGTAGGCTTGGAGCGAGCCGTCCTCGGCGGCGCGCTGGATCTCGCGGGGCCAGCGCGGGTGCGCGAACACGTCCGCCGTCGGTCGGATGGCGACGTTCGCGTTGATGAGCGAGGTGCCCCCGAGGCCGCTCCCGGCGAAGACGTCGAGGTCGTGCCCGAGCTGGTAGTCGTAGAGCCCAAGCGGGTTCTCGGGTGTGCGCAGCGCGTTCTCGACCGACGCGAGGTCGTCGGGAAACTGGCCGGTCGTCCACTCGCGCCCGCGCTCGAGCACGCAGACCGAGTGCCCCTGCTGCGCGAGGCGCGCGGCCGTGATCGAGCCGCCGTAGCCCGACCCGACCACGACGACGCCGTAGCGGTCCGCGAGCTCGGAGGGGAGGGACGAGAGCGTCTGCCAACTCATCGCTTGCTGCTCCTTCTCGGGCCGCAGGGCCCGAAGGTTCCGGCCAAGCCCGGGAATCGAGGCCCCCGCGCCGGCAATCCCCCGCCGGCCGGGCCCCCCTCCCGGGAGCAAGTCGCGACTCTACGGCACTTCGGTCGGGGGCGCGCAAGATCATCGAGCCGAAGGGCTCGCCGCGCGCCCTCGCTCCGAGGGCAGCGCGCCGCGGGCCCATGATCCTCGAGCGCGGCGGAGACCTCGGTTCCCTCTCGCGGAGAGGGCATTACAGACGCTAACGTGGGCGGTCGTGAGCGCTCATCCCCCGGCCGAGTTCGCGGGCAACGAGCGCTTCGTCGTGCGCCGGCGCCTGGGCGAGGGCGGCATGGGCGTCGTCTACGAGGCGTACGACCGCGAGCGCGACGCGTTCGTCGCGCTCAAGACCCTGTCGCGGATCGACGCCTCCAGCATCTACCGCCTCAAGCGCGAGTTCCGGGCGCTCGCCGACCTCAGCCACCCGAACCTCGTCCACTACCACGAGCTCGTCTCGGCCGGCGACCGCTGGTTCTTCACGATGGAGCTCGTCGACGGCGTCGAGTTCTCGACCTACGTCGCCGGCGCCGGCGCGGGCGCGTCCCCTCGATCCGGCGTCGCGCTCTCGCCGGCGTTCGGCGTCGCGGGGTTCACGCCCTCCGGCGCGGGCGGCTCGCCGTCGCCGGAGCGCATCGTCGCCTCGGCGCTCGCGGCGAGCGTGGGCGCGGGCGCGGCGTCGCACGCGCTCACCGTCGCCGCCGGCGCGGGGCGCTCGACCTCGAACGAGCCCACGCAGCTCGCCATCGAGCGGCCGGCCGCCCCCCCCGCCGGCGGGGCGGCCGGCTCCTGGCGCCCGGCGGCGATGCCGTTCGACCCGGCGCGGACGCTGACGTGGTGGAGCCGAGGCGCCGACCAGAAGGACCCTCGGCCGCACGCCGACCTCGGCCGCCTCCGCGCGGCGCTGCGCCAGCTCGTCGAGGGGATCGCCGCGCTGCACGCCGCCGGCACGCTCCACCGCGACGTCAAGCCGTCCAACGTCATGGTCACGCGCAGCGGCCGCGTCGTCCTCCTCGACTTCGGCCTGGCCAGCGGCGACAAGGGCGCCCTCGACGCCGACGACGCCCGCTACCTCATCGGCACGCCCGCCTACATGGCGCCGGAGCAGGCGATGGGCGAGCCGGCCTCGCCGGCGAGCGACTGGTACGGCGTCGGCGTCATGGTCTACGAGGCGCTCGTCGGCACCGTGCCCTTCGCCGGCAACCCGCGCGAGGTGCTGATGGCGAAGCAGGTGGTCGAGCCGCCGCGCCCGTCCACGCTCGTCGACGGCGTCGATCCCGAGCTCGACGCGCTCTGCGGGGAGCTGCTCGCCAAAGCGCCGGCGCAGCGCCCCGGCGCGCCCGAGATCCTGCGCCGCCTCGGCGCCGCGGGCGGCAAGACGCGCGCCGGCGCGAGCCGCTCGCTGCCCTTCATCGGGCGCGGCGAGCACCTCGGCTCTCTCCACGCCGCGTTCGAGGCGACGCGCCGCGGCCACGCCGTCGCCGTCATGATCCAGGGCGTCTCGGGCATGGGGAAGAGCGCCCTCACGCGGCGCTTCCTCGACGAGCTCGCGCGCCATCACGACGCGCTCGTCCTCGCCGGCCGGTGCTACGAGCGCGAGAGCGTCCCTTACAAGGCGCTCGACACGCTCGTCGACGCGCTCAGCCGCTACCTCATGCGCCTGCCCGATCCGGACGCGGCGGCGCTCCTGCCTCCGAACGTGCGCGCGCTGGCGCGCCTCTTCCCGGTGCTGCTCGAGGTGCGCGCCGTCGCCGACGCGCCGCGCGAGCAGGCCGACGTGCCCGATCCGCAGGAGCTCCGCCGCCGCGGCTTCGGCGCGCTGCGCGAGCTGCTCTCGCGCCTCGCCAAGAAGCGCCCCCTGGTGCTGCACATCGACGACCTGCAGTGGGGCGACGCCGACAGCGCCGCGCTGCTCGCCGATCTCCTCCGGCCGCCGAGCCCGCCGGCCTTGCTCCTGCTCGCGAGCTTCCGCAGCGAGGAGGCCGCGGCGAGCCCCATCCTCCGCGAGCTCTGCGCGCCCGAGAGCCCGCTCCGCGCCGGCCTCGACGTGCGCGACGTCCTCGTGGGCGCGCTCGCGCCCGCGCACGGGCAGGAGCTCGCCCTCGCGCTCCTCAAGAACAAGGACGCCGACGCGCCTTCGCTCGCCGCCGAGATCGCCCGCGAGGCCGAGGGGAGCCCGTTCTTCATCGCCGAGCTCGTGCGCTACCTCGAGGCCGAGGCCGCCGAGCACCGCGCCACGCCGACGCGGGGGATGCGCCTCCTCAAGCTCGACAAGGTGATCGGCGCGCGCATCGCCCGGCTGCCCGAGGACGCGCGGCGGCTGCTCGAGATCGTCGCGGTCGCGGGCCGCCCCATCGCGCAGGGCGTGGCGCTCAAGGCCGCGGCGCTCGGCAACGACGCGGGGAACGTGGTGGCGAGCCTCCGCGCCGAGCAGCTCCTGCGCACGCGCGGCGCGCGCCACTCCGACGAGGCCGAGGCGTACCACGATCGCATCCGCGAGGCCGTCGTGGCGGGGCTCGGCGGCGAGCCGCTGCGGGCGTGCCACCAGAAGCTCGGCGAGGTGCTCGAAGCCGCCGGCGCGGATCCCGAGGTGCTCGCCGTGCATTTCCGGGGCGCCGGCGACGTGCCGCGCGCCCGGAGGTACGCGGTGCGCGCCGCCGAGAAGGCCGCGCAGGCCCTCGCGTTCGATCGCGCCGCGCGCCTCTACCAGGGTGCGCTCGATCTCTGCGACCCCGGCGACCCGGGGCGGCGGCCCCTCCAGCGCAGCTTGGGCGACGCGCTCGCCGACGCCGGCCGCAGCGCCGAGGCGGCGCGGGTCTACCGCGACGCCGCGCGCGGCGCGCCCGCCGATGCCGCGCTCGAGCTCCGGCGCCTCTCCGCCGAGCACGCCTGCCGCAGCGGCCACGTCGACGAGGGCCTGGCCGCTTTCCGCGAGGTCACCGCCGCCGTCGGCATGAGGATGGCCCGCTCGCCGCTCGAGGCCCTCGCCTCGCTCCTGGTGCGGCGCGCCGAGGTCCGCCTGCGCGGCCTGCGCTTCCGGGAGCGAAGCGCCGCCGAGGTCCCGCCCGAGCTGCTCACGCGCCTCGACGTGTGCTGGTCGGTCTCGGTGGGCCTGGGGATGGTCGATCCCATCCAGGGCGCCGACTTCCAGGCGCGCCTCATGCTCTTGGCGCTCGAGGCCGGCGAGCCCTTCCGCCTCTCGCGCGCGCTGGCGATCGAGGCCTGCTACGCCTCGACGGCGGGCGAGGACGCGGCCCCGCGCACGCGCGCCCTCATCGACGCCGCCGAGCGGCTCGCGCGCCGGGTCAACAACCCGCACGCCCTCGCGACCGTGGACTCGGCGCGCGCGTTCGAGGACATCTTCGTGGGCCGCTGGCGGGCGGGCCTCGCCAACGCCGAGCGCGCCGAGGCGATGCTGCTCGAGCGCTGCACCGGCGTCGCCTACGAGATCGCGACCGCGCAGATCTTCGGCCTCTGGGCGCTCTTCAACCTCGGCCAGATCCCCGAGCTACGACGCCGCTACCCGGCGCAGCTCCGCCAGGCGGAGGAGCGCGGCGATCTCTTCGCCGCGAGCAGCAAGCGGACGCTGGTGGGGCACGCCTGCTACCTCGTCGAGGACGACGTGCCCGGCGCCGAGCGCGAGGTCGCCGAGGCGATGCGCGGCTGGTCGCAGCGCGGCTTCCACGTGCAGCACTGGTACGAGCTCCTCGCGCGCACCAACATCGCGATGTACCGCGGCGACGGCGAGCTCGCGTACCACCACATCACCACCCGCTGGCCGGAGGTGAAGCGATCGCTCCTGATGCGGATCGTCAGCATCCGCAACGACATCCTCTTCCTCCGCGGCCGCGCCGCCCTCGCGGCGGCGATCGCGCGCCGGCGGCGCGAGCCGCTCCTCGAGGCCGTCGCCGAGGACGCGCGCGGCATCGCCAAGGCGCGGCTCGCGAACTCGGAGGGCTGGTCGAGGCTCCTGCTCGGCGGCGTCGCCCACCAGCGCGGCCGGCGCGACGAGGCCATCGCCCACCTCGGCCGCGCCGCGGCTGCCTTCGACCACAGCGAGATGTCGCTCTGGGGCATCATGGCGCGCCGTCGCGAGGGGGAGGTCCGCGGCGGCGCCGAAGGCGAGGCGATGATCGAGGCCGCCGACGCGCTGATGATGCGCCTCGAGATTCGACGTCCCGATCGCTTCACCGACATGCTCGCGCCGGGGTTCGTCGAGCGGTAGCCCCGCGGGTCCGAGCCGGCGCGGGCGTCGGGGCCTCACCTCCGGTCGGGCGGGGCGGTGTCCTCGTCGTCCTCGTCGGCGGCGTCGGCGACCAGGGTGTCGCCGCGCGCGAGCTCGGGGTACAGGCTCTCGACGAAGGCGGGGCCGAGCGCGGCGCGGAGGCGGAAGTCCATCTCGCCGAGCGCGTCGCGCGCGTCGTCGATGGCTCGATCGACGGCCTGACGGAGCGGGCGCCGGCGCGGGTCCTCGACCGACCCGAGCTCCTCGCCGAGGCGCGCGAGCCGCGAGCGCGCGCGATCGAGCTGATCCGCGATGCCTCCGGCCGCCGGGACGCGGCGGCCGATGGAGCGCAGCATCGAGGCGGCGCCCTCGGCGAGCGATGCCGTGCGCTTGTTGCCGGCCTGGACCGCGCGCGAGAGGACCGGGCGCGAGAGGAGCGAGGCGATGGCCGCGGCGGGAACCTGGGCGGCTTCGTCCTCGGCGCCGGCGGCGGGAACGGGCTCGCGCTCCAGCTCGTCGGCGAGGTAGCGCGCCACGCGCTTCTCGGCGCGGCGCCGCACGTGCTCGGCCTCGACGAGCTCGCGGTAGGGCCGGACCGCGGCGGCGAGCGTCTCCACGCGCGGCCGGAGCGCGGCGATCTCGCGCGCGATCGCCTGGTGCTGCGCCTGGGTGAGGCCGTCGTTGTGCGCGACCTGGGCCTCGAGCGAGGCGGCGATCTCGCGCACCCAGCGGAGGTGCCGGACGCCGGAGGAGCTGCGCACGAGCTTCGCCATCGGATCGCAGCATAGCGCGGGCGGCGCCGCGGGACCGGTCTCCTTCGGTGCCGCACGGGCCGGCGCCGCCCCTCAGCGGAGTCGGCGCACGACCGACGGCGGCCCGCCTCGGCCGCGCCCGCCGCGCCCGCCCCGCCTCCGGCGTCGCCGCACCGGCACGAGCGCGAGGAGCGCGAG
>CAYJPW010000179.1:18087-22037 GCA_964372055.1 uncultured Polyangiaceae bacterium | reverse complement strand
GCGCAGCTCGTCGCAGGCGCACATCTCCTCGACGACGTCGGTGACGTCGTCGCCGGCGCCGACGACCGCGCGGCAGCCGCCGGCCGCGGCGAGCAGCGCGGCGGCGCCGAGGAGCGCGCCGAGCGCCGCCCGCTTCACAGGGTCCCCGCGACCGTCGCGCCCGCCCCCGACGGGCTCACCCAGGGCGCGAGGAACGCGCGCGGGGCGCGGGGCGCGGCGCCGCGCGCGGAGGGCGCCGGCGGCGCCGAGGGCGCGGTGAGCACGAGGGTGAGGCCGATGCCCGTCGCGACGAGCCCGCCGATGCCGACCCACTGCCCGATGTCGGCGAACGTCTGGGCGCGGTCGACCGACTCGAGCCCGGTCGGGCTGCAGTAGCCGTTGACGCAGCCGTCGGGCTCCTCGGCCGTCGACACGTTCATGATGGCCGCGATCTCGAGCGCGCCCGCGGCGATGACCGCCGCGACGCCGATGCCGCCGACCACGAAGCCCACCGCCTTCTGCGCGCTCGCGGGCGGCGGAGGCGGCGGCTGGGCGGGCGGCGGCGGCCCGACGTCGACGCGACCGCGCGGCGGCGGGGGCGGCTCCGGCGGCGGCGGAGCGCTCCGCTCGATCGCGGCGAGGTCGAGCGCCACCGTCGAGGTCTCGCGCTCTTTCGCCTCGACGCGCTCCTCCTTCAAGATCTGGTCGCCGCGGCGGACCGTGAGGACCTGGACGCCGGGATCGACCGGCAGCGACACGTTGTACGCCGCGGTGTCGAGCTTCTCGGTCCCGCGGTAGACGTCGATGCCGGGCCGAGCCTCGGCCACCTCGACGCGGAGCTTGGGCAGCCTCGGCGCGAGCGCGGCCTGGCGCTCGGCGGCGAACGCGGCGCGCTTGTCGCCCTCGCGCTTGAGCCACTCCTGCGCCGCGCCCCAGTCGGCCCACGCGGACGCGATCTTGCCGACCTTCTCGTGGCAGTCGGCGGCGTTCATCAGGGTGCCCACGGCCTTGTCGAGCCGGTAGCTGGCCTCGAGCTTGGGGCAGGCCTCGGCGAACTTGCCCTGCTTCATGAGGTCCTTGGCCTCGAGGAACAAGGCCTCGGCCACGGCCGCGTCGTCGGCGCGCGCCGGCTGGGCCGTCGCGCAGAGCGCCGCGACCAGCAGCGAGACCCTGATCCACCGGGAGCGCCTGGCGCCCGAGCCCCCCCCGTGCGGCGGCGGCGCTGCTCGGCTTCGTTTCGGACTCATGCAGCGCATCTTCCGCCGACGGCGCGCCGCACCGCAACTCCCTCGCGGCGCCGCCGGCTCAGTGCCGGCCGGAGAGCGGGTCGTCGTCGGCGCTGGGCTTCCCCGAGCGCGTGGTCGGGGCCACCGGGACGTTGGGGCGAGGCTTGCCCGTGTGGACCGCCGCCGTGGCCGCGGGGACGGGATCGGACGCCGAGGCAGCGGCGGAAGCGGGCACCAGAGGCGCCGGCTCGACGGCGGGCTCGGGCGCGGTCGCCGTGGCGGCGACCGTCGGCGCCGGGCGCGGATCCTCGGGTCGCGGCTCGGGCGGCGGGCTCGAGGCGGCGCCGCCCCCGGTGCCGAGCGCCATCCACACGGCGACGGCGATGGCGCCCGCGATGGCCCCACCGAGGGCGAGCGGCCACCAGCGCTTCTTCGCCTCGGCGCGCCCGGTCGACGCCTCGAACTGCGAGAGCGTCTCGCCGCTGCCGCGCGGCCCCGACTTCGAGACGGCGGTGGCCGCGAAGCCGAGGCTCGCCTCCGACGCGCGCCGGCTCGGCAGCGGCACGCTCGTCGGCTCGGCCGCGCCGGCCCCTGCGTCGGCCACGCCGAGCGCCGCGGCGAGCGCGGTCACCGCGCCGCCCGCGGAGGGGAAGCGCTTCGCGGGATCGCGGTCGAGGCAGCGCAAGAACCAGGCGTCGTAGGCGGGGCCGAGGTCGGTCCCCGTCTCGCTCGGCGCCTTGATCGGCTCGTAGGCGATCTGGGCGATGAGGTGCGTGAGCGTCTGCGCCGTCCAGGCATCGTTGCCCGTGAGGAGCTTGTGGGCGATGAGGCCGAGGGCCCAGACGTCGGTCTGCGGCGAGATCTTCTCGGTCTCGGCCTTGGCCTGCTCGGGCGACATGAAGAGCGGCGTGCCGAAGATCTGGCCCGTGCCCGTCGCCGAGCCGACGTTGGCGACGTTGCTCGCCGCGCCGGTGAGCTTGGCGATGCCGAAGTCGAGCAGCTTGATCCAGGGCGTGCCGTCCTCGCGCGTCGTGAGGAACAGGTTCTCGGGCTTGAGGTCGCGGTGGATGATGCCGATGCCGTGCGCCTTGTCGAGCGCGCGCGCCGCCTGGCGGAGGTAGAGGACCACCTCGGCGGCGGGCAGCGTGCCGCGCTCCTCGATGACGGCGGACAGGTCCTTGCCGCGGAGGAGCTCCATCACCAAGAACGGGATCCCGCCGAGCTCGGGCGCGACGTCGGCGTCGATGACGGTCACCACGTGATCGCTCTGGATCCGGGCCGGGGCGCGGGCCTCGCGGCGGAAGCGCTCGAGCGCGACGGCGTCCTTGACGATGGCGGTGCGGAGGATCTTGAGCGCGAGCTCCTGGTCGGTGTGGACGTGCTGCACGAGCAGCACCGACCCCATGCCCCCCTCCCCCAGGAGCCGCTCGACGCGGTAGCGGCCGGCGAGGACGGTACCGGGCGCTAAGCTCTCCTCTGCCTGCTCCAGCATGCCAAGGGCTCGAGCTTATCACCACGCCGCCCGCCCGTCCCGGAAGCGGCACGCGGGCCCTGGAGCGGGACCGCTCGCCACGCCGAGGCGCGTGGCCGCGCTCGGGCGGTGGCCCACGGCACAGCACGACGAGCCGTTGCACGGACGGTCCCGGCGCAGCGACTGCATCGCCGGGGGCAGGAGGTACCATCCATGAAGAGGCCCGTTCGATCGCTCTGCGTGTGCAGCACCCTCGCGCTCGTCGCCGCGCTCGCCGGCTCCGCCGCCGCCGACCCCAGCCACGTCCACGGCCAGCCGGTCCCCTCGACCGAGCCGGCGCCCACGACGCCCGCGCCCACGACGCCCGCTCCGGGCCAGGCGCCCGAGGCCGGCTCGATGAAGCCCCCGATCGCGCCCGGCGCGCGCGGCATGCTCCGGGTGCTCGCCGACGCGCTCGGCGAGATCTCGCTGTCGCCCCAGCAGCGCGCCGAGATCCAGACGCTCTTCGCGCAGGCCCAGGCGCGGCAGATGCCGGTGCGCATGGCGAAGCGCCAGCTGATGTCGAGCCTCGCCGACCAGATCGAGGAGGGCCAGATCGATCGGGAAGCGCTCGAGCCGGCGCTCGCGCGCATCGCCGCGGCGAAGGAGAAGGCAGAGCCCCAGGACCGCGCCGCGTTCGAGCGGCTCCACGGGATCCTCGAGCCCGACCAGCGCGATCAGCTCGCCGACGCGCTCGAGCAGCGCCTCGAGGCGCACGTCCAGGAGCACAAGTCGAACGCGTGGGTGGACAAGGCGGCGGAGAAGCTCGGGCTCGACGAGCAGCAGAAGCAGCAGATGCGCGCCGCCGTCGATCAGCACCGGCAGAAGTACCAGGCCCAGATGCAGGCGCGGCACGACAAGATCGTGGCCACGCTGGAGGCCTACCGGGCCGACTGCTTCAACATCGACGAGATCGCGCCGGCCGAGGACGCCTCCAAGGCGGTGCACGAGATGTCGGGGATGATGCTCGACCTGGTCGAGGGCGTGCTGCCGATCCTCACGCCCGAGCAGCGGGCGGACGCCGCGCGGATGCTCCGCGAGAAGAGCGCCCACAAGGGCTGGCGCGTCCCGCGCATGGAGCGCCGGCCCGCGCCGGGCGCCGAGCCTCCGAGCCAGGAGCGGGGCGAGGAGTACTGAAGGGGTGTCGGACACCACTTCAGTCCGGGGGCGCGGGGGGGGGGCCCCCCCCGGGGGGGGGGGGGTTTGGCCCCCAGCCCCCCCCCCCCCCCCCCCCC
>CAYJPW010000179.1:0-18077 GCA_964372055.1 uncultured Polyangiaceae bacterium | reverse complement strand
CGGGGGCAGAGCCCCCGCTCGGGACTGAGAAGTAGGCCCCATCGCCACGGCGCCCGCGGCCCGAACGCCGGCCGCGGGCGTCGCCGCGCCGCCGGGGCGCTATGTTGGGCCGGATGACCCAGCCCGACCGCGATCGCATCCTCAGCGAGATCGCCAGCCTGTCCGATCGCCTCGAGACCCTCCGCGCCGAGCTCACGGCGATCGACGGCCTCGACGACGGCTACGAGGGCGACGACGTGACGACGGTCCTCGACACGCGGCGCTCGGTGCCCGCGCCGGCCGACGCCGACCGGACCGTGGCCGAGGCGCCGCAGGGCCGGCGCGTGCCGGAGGTGAAGGTGCCGCGGCCGTCGCTCGTGCCCCCGCCGGCGCGGACGCCGGACGCCGACTTCCAGGCCCGCTACGTGATGGGCGAGCAGCTCGGCGAGGGCGGGATGGGGGAGGTGCGCGTCTTCACCGACAAGCGCATCGGGCGCGCCGTCGCGATGAAGGTGCTGCACCCGCAGAGCGCCTCGATGCCGCGGCTCCGCGAGCGCTTCCTCTTCGAGGGGCGCGTGCAGGGCCAGCTCGAGCACCCGTCGATCGTCCCCGTCTACGATCTGGGCGTCCGCCCCGACGGGCTCGATTACTTCACGATGAAGCGCGTGGTCGGCAAGACGCTGAGCCAGGTGCTCAAGGATCTGCGCCGCGGCGATCGCGCGGCGGCGGCGACGTACACGCGGCGCCGCCTCCTGCTCGCGTTCCAGAGCGTCTGCCTCGCGGCCGAGTTCGCCCACCAGCGCGGCGTCGTGCACCGCGATCTCAAGCCGTCGAACGTGATGCTCGGCGCCTACGGCGAGGTGAGCGTGCTCGACTGGGGCGTCGCCAAGCTGGTGCGGACCGATCCTCCGGTGACGCCGACGCCCGAGGGCGCGGCGGCGCTCCAGGAGGCGCACACCAAGACGGCGGTGGGCGAGATCCTGGGGACGCCGGGGTACATGTCGCCCGAGCAGGCGTACGGCGGGGTCGACGTCGGCCCGCACAGCGACGTGTTCGCGCTCGGGTCGATCCTCTACGAGATCCTCACGCTCCAGAAGCTCGTGCCCGGATCGACGGATCAGGAGGTGCGCGAGGCGACGATGAAGGGGCGCTACGACCCGCGGCCCTCGAGCCGCTTCCCCGAGATGGAGATCCCGCCGGAGCTCGAGGAGATCGTGGTCGCGGCGACGCAGCTCGACGCGGCGGCGCGGACGCGCTCGGCGCGCTCGCTCTACGAGCAGGTCGAGCGCTGGCTCGAGGGCGAGGGCGAGGAGCGGCGGCGGGCGTCGCTGGCGCGGCGGCACACGCGCGCGGCGATCTCGGCCGTCGCCGAGGCGGCGGAGGGAGGCGATCCGCAGCGCGCGGCCGCGGCCCGGGCGCGGGCGATCCACGAGGTCACGCGCGCGCTCGCCCTCGACCCCGACAACCCCACCGCCTTGCGCACCATGATCAAGCTGACCGCCGAGGTCCCGAGCACCGCCACGCCCGAGGCGGAGCGGGCGGTGCAGGAGATCGAGGCCGTCAATCTCCGCAAGACGGCGCTCCGCGGGACGCTCGCGTACGTCGCGGTGGCCGTGAACCTGGCCCTCGCGGCGCTGCTCGGCGTCGAGCGCTGGGGCGCGCTCGCCGCCCCGTGCGTGCTCATCCTCGCGGCGGCCGCGCTGGCGTTCTACGCCTCGCGGCAGGCGATCCCGAGCCACCTCATGGCCGTCCTGGTCCTGGCGCTCTCGTCGACGGGGTTCGCGATGGCGGGCTCGCTGTTCGGTCCGTTCGTGTTCGGACCGATCCTCTGCGCGCTCAACACCGTGGTCGTGGCGATCGGCTTCAACCGCCGCATCCGCGCGCTCGCGGTCGGCTTCGGGATCGTCGCCGTCGTGACGCCCGTGGCGGCGCAGCTCGCCGGGTGGATGGAGCCGTCGTGGCTCTTCCACGACGGCGTCATCGAGATCGTGCCGCGCGTGGTCCGCTTCTCCGAGCTGCCGACGACGCTGTTCCTCACGGTCGTCTTCTGCGGGATGGTGCTCATCCCGGCCCTCCTCGTCGGGGCCGAGCGCGACGCGCGCGTCGCGGCCGAGCGCAAGCTCGCGCTCCATGCCCACCAGCTCGCCGAGTTCGTCCCCGCCGAGGCGAAGGAGCACGTCGCGTCGGTGCGGGGCGCGGGGCTACCGGGCGCGTGACGACACGCGGGCGCCGCGGCCCCGCGGGTGCGGTACCGGCGGCCCTCCCGCCCACAGGGTAGCTCCTCGACGGCAGCCGTCGCCCGTTCGCGCCCGTGTCGCGTTCGCGCGCCTGCCTCGGGCGCGATGGCGTCGTGCTACGATTCGAAGATGGAGCGCGAGGCGCGTCTCGAGCGGCGGCGTCGGGAGGGATCCTGGAAGATCGCCCGATCGCACGCCGAAGCCGAGGCGATGGACCTCGCCTTCTGGGCCCGTGTCCCGGCGGCCCATCGCCTCCTCGCGGCGCTGGAGCTGTCTCTGGACCTCTACGCGACGGAGGACGATCATGAGGCTCCCGCCGGACTTCGCGGATCTCCTCACGGAGTTCGCCCGCTGCGGAGTTGAGTGGTCGGCGGGTACGCCGTGGCATTCCACGCGCGGCCGAGGTCGACCAAGGACCTCGATGTCTGGGTGAAGGGCACGGCGGAGAACCTGGAGCGGGTCGCTCGCGCGCTCGAGTCCTTCGGGGCGCCCGAGCCGGTCGTGGCGAGCGCCCGGAGCCTCGGACCGACGGAGGTGCTCTTCTTCGGCGCTGCCCCGCTTCGCTTCGACGTCATCCGCTCGATCGACGGGGTGGAGTTCGACGACGCGTACGCCGAGCGCGTCGACACTCGGCTGGGCGACGTCGAGCTCAAGGTCATCGGACGCGAGCACCTGCTGCAGCACGAGCTCGCCAGCGGGCGGCCTCAGGATCTCGTCGACGCCGAGGCGCTTCGTGCGAGCGCCCGCGGCTCGGGCGGATGAGCGCACCGCTCCGCGGGCGGAGACGACCGGCGTGAGGATCGGGCCGAGGCGAGGTAGCCTCGGGCGCGTGCAGGTCCCCACTCGTCGTGGCGCAGGTGGCTAGCGATGGCGCCCTACCGATCGCGCACCTCGACCACCCCCGCCGTCGCTCCGACGACCGGCGTCGTCGCCGAGATGGTCCGGCAGTTCGCCGACCCGTACGCCTTCCTGCGCGAGCTGGTGCAGAACTCGATCGACGCCGGCGCGACCGCGATCGACGTGCGCCTCGAGCACCTCTCGACCGGCGTCACCACGACGGCGATCACCGACGACGGCTCGGGGATGACGCGGGCGATCATGGAGGGGCCGCTGCTGACGGTGTTCTCGACCTCGAAGGAGGGGCAGAAGGGCAAGATCGGCAAGTACGGCGTCGGCTTCGTCTCGGTGCTCGCGCTCGACCCGGACGAGGTGGTGATCGAGTCGTGGCGCGACGGGGCGGCGCACCGCGTCCGGCTCCGCCGCGATCACACCTACGAGCTCGAGGCCATCGACCCGCGGGCCGGCAGCGGCACGGTGGTGACGCTCGTGCAGCGCGGCGCGACCGACGCCGGGCAGGAGGCGGGGCGCGCCGCCTTCGAGCGTCACGCGGCCCTCTGCCTCGGCGCGCTCCGGCGCTGGTGCCGCCACGCGCAGGTGCCGGTGCACCTCGCCACCCACGTGGAGGGGCGGCCCGAGGCGGCGCGCGCGCGCGTCGACGTGCCGCTCGCGGTGCACGCGCTGGTCTCGGTGCGCGACGAGGACGACGGCACCGTGGTGCTGCTCGGGGCCTCGGCCGGATCCGAGCTCCTCTCGGATCCGCCCGCCGACGGCGCCGAGCTCGCCCAGACCTACGCGGGCTTCTTCAACCGCGGCCTGATGCTGCACGAGACGACCGAGCCGCTCGCCCCCGAGCTCGCGGGTCTCCGGCTCAAGGTGATGAGCCCGAGCCTCGTGCACACGCTGAGCCGCGACGACGTCAAGCGGGACGCGGTCTTCCGCGCCGTGCTCGCGCGCGTGGTGAAGATCGCCCGCGGAGCGCTCCGCGCCGAGCTCGCGCGCCGGCTCGCGGCCGCGGCGCGGGAGGGCTCCGAGCGGGCGCTCGACGAGCACGTGGCGTTGCTGGTCGCGGCCACCAGGCCGCCGCTCGCGCTCGCCGCGCGCCAGGTGCCGTTGCCGCTGCTCGAGCCGCTCGGGGGGCACCGGGCGCTCTCGGCGCCCGAGATCGTGCGCCGGTCGGCGAACGCCGTCGCGCTCTACGCCGAGCGATCCACCGCGGTGACGCGCGCGCTGGCGCGCGAGGGGCGCCCGGTCGTCCGCTCCCATGGAGAGAGCGCGGCCATCCTGGTGCAGCTCGCCGGCGAGGCCGAGGACGCGGGGGCGCGCCACTTCGTGCTCGCGCCGCTCGACGCGTCCGAGAGCGGCGCCTCGGACGAGGCGCTCTGCGCGTCCCTGTGCGACGCGCTCGCCGCCGCGGGCGCCCGGGTCCGCGGCGTCGCGCTCGGTCGAATGCTGGGGAGGACGCCCTTGCCGTGCCTGTCGCTGCCCGCCGGCGCCGGCGGCGGGGGCGAGGTGCTGCTCCGCTCCGACGAGCTCCCCAACCTCCTCCGCCCGGCGGCGCGCAAGACCCTGCACGCGATCGCCGGCACCCCTGCGGTCGACGCGGCGCGGATCGCCGCGCGCAAAGACCCGGCGCTCGCCGCGATGCTCCTCGCGCGCACGTTGCTGCTCGACCTCCAGGGCCCGCTCGGGCCCGAGGGGGCGGACGGGTTGCTCGCCCTCGCGGCGTCGGAGCTCGCGTGACGTCCCGCCCTCCCGAGCCGGCGCGGCGGATCACCCGCGGCAAGCTCAAGGTCGACGCCCGCCGCGCCGTCGCCCAGCTGCGGCAGCACCTGCTCGTCGATCTGCACCAGTACGCGCTCGAGCTCACGCGCTGCGCGGTCGCCGGCGGGGCGACCCGCGTCGACGTCCGTCACGACGCCGACGACGTCGTGTTCGCGTTCGACGGCGAGGCGCTCGCGCCCGACGGCCTCGGGCGCCTGCTCGACGACGTCCTCACCGAGGCGGAGGGCCCCGAGGCGCGGCGCCGCCGGCACCTCGCGGTCGCGGTGAACGCCGCGCTCGGGCTCGATCCACGCCGCGTCGACGTGCTCACCCGGCCCGGCCCGGGCCACGAGGCCTTCCGCGCGCGCTTCTCGCCGGCGCTCCTCGATCCCGACGCGCCCTCGCCGGCGACGACGCCGGCGCGCCTGCCCAAGGAGCTCGCCTGGGCGACCACCGTGGTCGAGGTGCGGGCGCGCCCGAGCCTCGAGGTCCTCGGGAAGGCGGCGTTCGGGCGGCTGCCGCGCGAGGTCAGCCTGCTCGCCGCGAGCACGCACGAGGTCGCGATCGCGCTCACGCTCGCCGACCAGCCGTTCCCGCGCTCGCCGCGCCCGGCCGCGCTCCTGCGCTTCCCGATCGAGGAGCGCGGTCTCACCCGCGGGTGGCTCGAGATCGTGCCCGCCGGCTCCGAGGCGCCCGCGCTCGAGATGCTGGAGCACGGCGTCCTCCTCGCGCGCTACGGCTGGACGCCCGGCGGCGAGTTCCCGGGCGGCCCCGCGGGCGGGCTGCACCTGCCGGTGCGCGTCGTCGCCGACGCCCCCGAGCTGCCCACCAACGCCTCGCGCTCCGCCGTGCGCGAGGACGCGCCCCTCCTGCAGCAGGTGCTCCGCCGCTCGCGCGAGGCGTTCCTCGAGGCCGTCGCCGAGCTCTCGGCCCTGGTGACCGGGGCCGCCCCGGCGCCGTCCGCCCACGCGGGCGGGCACGCGTCGTCCCCCGATCGCCTCGCTGCGCTCGGGGGTCGCGCCCTCGACCGCGGCGCGCTCGAGGACGCGCTCGGCGCGATCGCCGTCGTCGTCGCGGGCGCGGCGCGGCGGGGCGCGTCGCTGCCGGCCGAGGCGAGGGCGCTCCTCGATCTACCGCTGCTCCGCGACGGCGTCGGGCGGCCGCGCGCGCCGTCGGCGCTCGCCGCCGGCAGCCCCGGCCTGCCGCTCTACGTGTGGCGCGGCGAAGCGCCGCTGCCCGAGGCGCTCGGGCCGTGGATGCGCGACGTGCTGTGGACGCGCGGTCGTCCGATCGAGGCGATGCTGCGCGAGCTCGAGGTCGCCGATGCCGGGCCGGTCGTCGAGCAGGCGCGCGTCGGCCTCGACCGCCGCTCGCGCCTGCTCGCGCGACCGGCGACGGAGCCCGTGGTCCCGCGGGCCGCCCTCCACCTCGTCCGCACCGCGTTCCGTGTCACCGACGGCGAGCTCGCGGGCCTCTCGGGTGAGGTAGGCCTGTTGCCGCTCGGCGTCGAGCCGGACGAGGTGACGACGGTCCGCGCCTTCGTCGAGGGGCGCGAGCTCGACGCGTTCCTGGTCCCGGCGCTCGCCGTGCCGCTGCGGCTCGACATCGCGATCGCCTGGCCCGATCGGATCACGCCGCGCTTCGACTACGGCGGCGTGGCGCGCGATCGGTACCTCGCCCTCGCCGTGCTCCACGCGGCGCGCGTCGGCGTCCTCGCGGCCGACGAGCTCGCGCCCCGCCTGGCGCGCGCCCGAGGGCTCGAGGCCGGCGCGCTGCGGCACGTCCTCTGCGCCGCGATCGGGACGGCGGTCGTCGCCGGCGGCCGGCTCGGCCTCGAGGGCGTCGAGGCGGTCCCGATCGCCCAGTGCCGCCACCTCGTCGGGGCGCGCTGCTGGCCGTCGCCCGAGCCGGAGACGTGGCTCAGCCTGCGCGAGCTCGCCGACGGCGCGCAGCGCATCGGCACCTTCCACTTCGCGCGCCCCGGCGCGAGCGGAGTCACCGTCGATGGTCGCACCGTGGTCGTCGCGTCGGCGGAGGAGCTCTCGTGGCTCACGGCGGCGCTCCGCCCGCGGGCCGCGCCCGTCCCCTACGATCGCGGCGTGCTCGACGAGCGTGGTCTCGTCGCGATCGAGCGGGACCGCCCCTCGCGCCTGCTCGAGGCGCTGGCGACGCCGGTGACCGGCGACGCACCGGCCCCGGCGCTCGGGCCGCGGCTGCGGTTCGAGCGCAAAGGCCAGCGCGGCGTGATCGCGGTGAGCGGCCGGCCGCAGATCGCGCGCCTCCACCTGGGCGCGACGCTCTCGTGCACCGCCTACACGCCGCGGTTCGGGCCGGTGGCGATCGCGATCGACGAGGAGGCCGCCGTGCCGACCGCGGGTTGGGACGGCGTCACTTGGCCCGGCTACCCGAGCGGCGTTCTCGAGGCGGAGCGCGAGCTCTGCGCCGCCGTGGTCGCGGCGGTGGAGGGCAACGCCGAGGGCGCGGCCGGTCTCGAAGGCTTCACCCCGGGCGCGCCGCCGCGCCGCTATCTCCTCGAGGCGGCGGGCCGCCTGAAGCAGCGCCTGGGATATGCCAAGCAGCCGGCGCCCGCCGACGTCGAGCTCCTCGCGCGGATCGAGGCGCTGCCGATCCTCGAGGTGCTCGACGAGCGCGGCGAGCCGGCGCCGGCGTCGCTCGCCGCCGTGGCGGCCGCGCACCCCGCGCCCTCGCTCGTGCCCGTGCTCCCGGCCGCGCCGGGGTTCGCGACGCTCGGCTGGCGGCCGGTCGTCCTGCCCGAGAGCGATTTCACCGCGCTCGGATCGTGCCTCGGCGGGCGCGCCCGCCACGCCCACCTCGAGCTGCCCGAGCGGGAGCGCGCGGCGCGGCTCGAGCAGGCGCGCCGCGCTTTCTTCGCGCGCCCGGAGGAGGATCCCGCCGTCCTCGGCCCGCCCGCCGATCCGGGCGTCGCGCCGGTCCACCTCACCAGCGAGGGCGGCGCCCCGGTGACCGTCACCACCGGGCTCGCCGCGCCGGGCTCTCCGGGCGCGATCCAGGCGCTGTACCTCCGGCGGCCTTTGGCGGTGCTCGCGCCCGAGCGAGCCCTGCCGATGGTCGCGCGCGTGGGGCTCGTCTCGGTCGAGCACGTGCGCGACTGGACCGAGCTCACCGACGCCGGCAGGGCGGAGGTCGCCCTGCGGGGGCGCGAGGGCGCGCTCGCGCTCGCGACGGCGCTGATCGGCCGTCACGGATCCGGCGTGCTGCGCGAGCCGCGCGCGTTCGCGCTGATCGTCGCGCTGCTCGAGGACCGGGACGCGGGCCAGCGCGGCGACGCCGCGGCGGGGCCTGCGGCGAGCTTGGCCCTCGCGGTGCGCGGGTCGGTGCGCTGGCCGACGGTGCAGGGCGGCGAGGCGACGCTCGCCGAGCTCCGCACCTCGGACGGTGAGATCTACGCCGGTCCGCGGCGCTTCCTCGTGTGGCGCGGGCCGACGCGGGGCCGCTCGGAGCTCGACACGCCGATCCTCCACCTGCCCGAGGGACCCGAGGGGGACCGCCTGCGGCCGCTGCTCTCGGCGCTCGGGCTCTCGGTGCGCGACGTCGGCGCCGCGCTCGAGAAGCTCCAGGCCCGGCGCGGCGCGGCCGGATCGCAGGACGCGCCGCGGCTCGCGGGCGAGCCGGCGCACCCGGCGCTCCGGTGGTCCCTCGAGACGCTCGATCTGCTGGGCGTCGAAGGCGAGGTCGAGATCGTCGCCGGGCCCGGCTCGGAGGTGACGCTCGTCGAGCTCGACGGACCGCGCAAGGTCGACGTCGGGCTTCCCGTCCCGATGCGCATCGTCGCGCGCACCGAGGGCGTCCGCACCGAGCCCACCGAGGCCAAGGAGCTCCTCAAGAAGGTCACGCGCGCCGCCGTCCGACAGATGCGCGAGCTCGCGGGGCGCCTCGACGAGCTGCCCCCGTTCGTCCGCGATCACCTCCGCGCGCTCGCGTGCACCGCGGTGAGCAGGCAGCAGCGCGCCGCGCGCGCCATCGAGCGCGCGCCGCTGTTCCCCGACACCGCCGGGGCGCACGCGTCGCTCGAAGAGCTCCGCGCCGATCCCACGGCGCAGTGGGCCTTCACCACCTCGCCGCCGCCCTACCCGGCGCGCAGCTACGGTCACCGAGTCCTCCGCCTCTCGGCGGACGAGGCGAAGCTGCTCGCGGCGGGGCTGCAGACGAAGAACGTGACCTCGCTGCTCCACCAGGATCTCGTGGGCGAGGTCCGCGCCGCGGCGACGCCGCTCGAGCGCGTCGAGCTCGCGGACGAGCGGCGCGCCGAGTGCGTGTGCGTGTCTCCGATGACCGGGCGGATCCACGGCGAGATCGGGTTGCTCGCGCCCGCTCACGCGACCTCGCGCGGGATCGCGCTCCACGTCGGCCGGCGCCCGCTCGACCTGCTCGACGACGGGCGCGGTTGGCCGATCGCCGCCGCCATCAACGCCGATCACCTCAAGCCCAACCGCTGGTTCAACGGGCTCGTGCTCAGCTCCGAAGGCGCCGAGGTCTCGGGCGACGTGCGCGCCGCCGCCGACGCGGCGTTGCGCGCGTGGATCCAGGCGCCGGCCGACGCGCTCGAGGTGAGGTACCTCGGCACGCGCGACACCAGCTCCGCCGGCGGCGTCTTCCTCTGCGGCGCCGTCTGGCTGCCGGCGCTCTGTCCGCGTGTGCCGCGCGTCATGATCCGCCATGGGGCCGGCGTCGCGCCGGGCGAGCGCGTCGCCGCGATCGCCGCGCCGCCGGCCTACCTCCGCGGCCACGTCCCGATCGCCGGCGAGCTCCTGGTCGTGCCCGAGCGTGGCGGCGCGATGACCGACGACGGCTGGGCCGAGGTCGCCGAGAGCCTGCGGCGGCGCGCCGCCGAGATGATCGAGGCCGTCGCCGCGCGCCAGGCCGCGCCGCCGTCGATCGTCGCGGCGTACCTGTGGAGCCTGCGTCTCGTGGGCGCCGAGCCGGACGTTCCGCTCGAGGCCCCGCTCGCGGCAGGCGGCGTCGTGGCGCCCGACGCGATCCTCGCCGAGCTCGCGCGCACCGGCGCGCTGTGGTGGTCGGCGCGGCGCGGGACGAGCGAAGGCAACTTCCCCGGCGAGGCGCCGGCGTTCGTGCTCCTCGGCGAGGGGCCGGCGTTCGAGACGCTCCGGGTGCGGCTCGCGCCCGAGGCGCTGCGCGAGCTCGGCGGAGACGCCGCCGGCGAGAGAGGAGATGCCGCGCCCGCAACCGTCGCCTCCGCGCCCGAGGGGATCGGCTCGACTCCCGAGGCGCCTGCAGCGAGCGACGAGGCCGCCGAAGCAGCGGCCCGAGCCGCGAACGCGCTCCGCGCCGCGGGTCGATCGACGTCCGGGGAGCCCGAGCAGCCCTCGTGGCTCGCCGGCCTCGTGCGCAAGGCCGTCGCCATCGTGCGCCCGCCCGTCGTGGAGGCGCCCGAGGGCGACGCGCTCGCGCGAGCCCTCCTCGGAGCGATCGCCGATCTCGGGCTGCCCGGAGCGCCCGTCGACTCGATCGCGTACACCCACCGCGGCAGGCCGCTGCGCTTCGATCCCAAGCACCGGCGCCTGGTCGTGCGCCGCGGGGACGCCCGCGTCGGCGCGCTGTTCGAGCGCGCCCCCACCGACGCTCGCGCGCTCGCGATCCTCGCCGCGGCCGCCGTCGGCGAGATCAACCGCAGCCTCGAGGGGATCAGCGACGCCGAGGAGCGGCGTGCGCTCCAGCACCTGCTCGCGCGCGCCGCGCAGTGACGCGCTCGGGCGCGACCTCGTCGACGCGCGAAGCGGCCCGCTCGGCGCACTCGAGCGCGTGAGAGCGGCCGCCAGGCCGCACGGATGCGGCCGCGAGTCCACGACGAAGGCGCGTCTGCGATCCGCGTGACGCTTCGCGTCGCGTCGCTGGTCACGCGGCTCACCAGTCCCCGTTATCACCGCCGGCACACGATCTGCTTGGACGTCGGCACACCCAAACCCCGGATGGTGCCTCGACGAGGGGCGCCACCAAGAGGACCGGAGGTTCTAGATGAAGAGGATCCACGTCCGCGGCGCGCTCGCGCTGCTCGCCTTCAGTGTCGCCGCCGTCTCGGCGCAACGCGATGCCGCCGCGCATCCGCAGTTCCTGTCGTCCATCCCCAACAGCGACGTCTACTCGTGCTCGACGTGCCACAACCCGGACTTCTCGCGCAACGCATTCGGGCAGGCGATCCAGCCGATGGTCGGGTCGCCTCAGTCGGGGTGGTGGCCCGCGGTCCGCGATCTCGACTCGGACAACGACGGGCAGGGCAACCGCCAGGAGCTCGGCGATCCCTGCGCGACGTGGGCGATCGGGCAGACCCCGGACCGCACCACCGCGATCAGCAACCCGGGCAGCGCGCAGAGCCAGTCGAACGATCCCGACGGCCCCGGCTGCGGTTCGGGATCGACGTCGAGCTCGAGCTCGGGATCGACGTCGAGCTCGACGTCGACGTCGACGAGCTCCGGCGCCGGCGGAGGGCAGGGGGGATCGGACCCCGGCCAGGTGGGTCAGGGCGGAGACGGTGGCAGCTCGGGCGGCGGGAAGGGCAAGCTCAAGCCCCACAAGAAGCCTCACCCCCACGGCGGCAAGGCGGGTCAAGACGCCGACGACGCGGACGACGACGCCGACGACGCCGACGACGCCGACGACGCCGACGACGACGCGTACGTCTATGGAGGCGACCAGCCCGGCGGCGTCGCCGCCGGAGACGGCGCGGGCACCGACGCCTCCGCGGGGTGCTCGATCGCGGCGCCGGGCGCCTTCGGAGCTGGAGGCGCGCTCGCGGCGCTCCTGTTCGTCGTGCCCGCGCTCACGCGCCGGCGCCCGCGCGCGCGGCGGGACGATGCGCGACGGCGCGGGGCCTGAGTCGACCCACGCCCCAGCGCTCCCGGGCTCCATGGCCGAGCCCCTCGTCGTCGATGCCGTCGCCCCGCCCGCCGCCCGTCTTTCCATCGTGGCGCGCGCGGGCGGGGCGAAGGTCGCGTCGCGCGAGCGCCGTCGTCCATGATATCCATCAAGAATGAGGCAAGCCCGGATCCTGCTCACGCTCGCCGCCCCCGCGGCGATGGTCCTCGGTCTCGGCTGCGTCGCGGAGGGCGACGTGCCTGCGGGCGAGCGCGCGGCCGAGGCGCGGTCGGCGCTCGGGCAGCCGCTCGTGCCGGAGGCGGAGCCCAACGGCGCCGGCATCTCGGCGAACCCGATCGCGAAGGACACGGTCGTCCGCGGCAACGTCTTCCCGAACGGCGACGCGGACTACTTCTCGTTCCAGGGCGTCGCGGGCGAGCGCGTCTACGCGGCGGTGATGAGCGCCTTCTCCGCGAACGGGTCGACCGACGCGGATCTCGACATCCTCGCGCCCGATGGGACCACCGTCCTCGAGACCGATGACCTGAATGGGTCGATCGGGGGTCTCTCTCCCAGCATCGGCGGCACGACGCTGACGCAGACGGGTACCCACTTCGCCCGCGTCCGCCACTTCTCGGCGACCGGCCAGCAGCGCCCCTACGACCTCCATTTCAAGGTGCAGGGCGGCGCGCCCGCGCCCGAGCTCGAGCCGAACGACATGACGCCCCAACCCCTGCCCGCGAGCGGGTGGATCAGCGGGACGATCGCGGCCGCGACCGACGTCGACGTCTATTCCCTCACGCTCCAGGCGGGCGATACCGTCTTCGCGAGCCTGGACCTCGATCCCACGCGCGACGGTACCGAGTTCAACGGCGCGCTCGCGATCGGGCCGTTCGCCGGCGCGGTGCTCCAGGTAAACGACGGCGGCAGCGCCGGCCCGGACTCCGAAGCGCTCTTCGCCACGGTGAAGTCCGCGGGCACTTACGGCGTGGCGGTGACGGGCGCAGCCGCCGGCGACTACGGCCTCAGCGTGAGCGTGCACGCGGCCGCGCCGAGCGTCGGCTGCACCACGTACGCGAGCTCCGACGTCCCCAAGACCATCCCTGCGGCGGGCGGACAGGTGACGTCGGTGATCACCGTGCCCGGAACGCCGCGCATCGGTGACGTGGACGTCAGCGTCCAGCTCGACCACGCCGCCCCGAGCGACGTCGACGCGCACCTCGTGTCGCCGGCCGGCAACACCAACGGCCTCTTCACCGACGTCGGCAGCGCGACGTTCCCGAACCTCGACATCACCATCGACGAGCAGGCCGCGTTCCCGGCCGCGAGCTTCACCCTGCTCAACGGCCTCATGGTCGAGCCCGAGCTCGACTACCGCATGCACTGGCTCGACGGCGAGAACGGCGGCGGCACCTGGACGCTGGTGCTCAACGACGACACCAACAACGTGAGCGGTGGCACGCTCACCGGCTGGAGCATCACCGTCTGCGACGCCCCCATCCCCAATGTCACCTGCTCCGGCGGCAACGTCCCGGTCACGCCGCTGTCGACCGATTTCGAGGCGAACGACGGCGGCTTCACCCACATCGGCACGCTCGACGCGTGGGCGCTGGGCACCCCGACGGCGGCCCCGATCGCCAGCTGCAACAGCGGCACGCAGTGCTGGAAGACGAACCTCGCCGGCGCCTACAACGCGAGCTCCAATCAGGACCTTGTCTCGGCGCCGATCGACCTCACCCAGGCCACTGGCGCGGTCCAGCTCCGCTGGGCCATGAAGTACCAGATCGAGACCGCCTCGAACGACCACGCGTGGGTGGAGGTCCGGGAGGTCGGAGGGGCCAACCCCAAGCGCCTCTGGGAGTTCCTCGACGCGACGATGACGACCTCGGTGGGAACCCCGGTCACGACGCTCCAGGAGAGCGCCGGCTGGGGCACGCACTACGCCGACATCTCCGCCTACGCCGGGAAGCTCGTGGAGGTCCGCTTCCACCTCGACAGCAACGCCACCACGCAGCTCGCCGGCCTCGCGGTCGACGACGTCTCGGTCGTCGGCTGCCCCCTCGCGGTCTGCGGCAACGGGACGCCAGAGCCGGGCGAGGCGTGCGACGACGGCAACCTGACCAGCGGCGACGGCTGCGACGCCAACTGCGCGCCGACGGGGTGCGGCAACGGCGTGGTCACGGCGGGCGAGAGCTGCGACGACGGCAACGCGATCGACGGCGACGGCTGCGACGCCAACTGCACGCCGACCGGGTGCGGCAACGGCGTGGTCACCGCGGGCGAGGGCTGCGACGACGGCAACGCCGTCGAGGGCGACGGGTGCGACTCGAACTGCACCGCGAGCGCATGCGGCAACGGCGTCGTCGCCCCGGGCGAAGGCTGCGACGACGGCAACGCCATCGACGGCGACGGCTGCGACTCGAACTGCACGCCGACGGCGTGCGGCAACGGCGTCGTCACCATGGGCGAGGGCTGCGACGACGGCAACGCCGTGCTCGGCGACGGCTGCGACGACGGCCCCGCGGGCAACTGCACGGCGAGCGGCTGCGGCAACGGCGTCACGGCCGGCGGCGAGGGCTGCGACGACGGCAACGCGCTCGACGGGGACGGCTGCGACGCCAACTGCACGGCGACGGGATGCGGCAACGGCATCATCACCGGCGCCGAGACGTGCGACGACGGCAACATCGCCAGCGGCGACGGCTGCGACGCGAACTGCACGCCGACGGGCTGCCCCAACGGCGTCCAGACCGGCACCGAGGCCTGCGACGACGGCAACGCCGTCGACGGCGACGGCTGCGACTCGAACTGCACCGCGAGCGGCTGCGGCAACGGCGTCGCCGATCCCACCGAGGGCTGCGACGACGGCAACGCCGTCGAGGGCGACGGCTGCGACTCGAACTGCACGCCGAGCGGCTGCGGCAACGGCGTCGCCGATCCCACGGAGGAGTGCGACGACGGCAACACCGCCGACGGCGACGGCTGCTCCTCGACCTGCACCACCGAGGGGCAGGGCGGGGCCGGCGGCGGGGGCGGCAGCGGCGGCGGGACCGGCACCGGCGGCTCCGGCACCGGCGGCTCCGGCACCGGCGGCTCCGGCAACACCACCGGCGCAGGCGGGGCGGGCGGCGCCGGCAGCGGGTCGAGCTCGAGCGGCGGCAGCAGCCCGAGGAGCTCCAACGAGGAGGACGGGGGCTGCGGCTGCCGCGTCGCCGGCGACGATCCGTCGGAGGGGCGCTGGGCCATCGCGCTCGCGCTCGTCGGTCTCGGCCTCGTCGCGCGCCGCCGGCGCGGGCGCTGAAGAGGTGGCGGGCATTCGTCGGACCGACGCCGCTCGAGGCCGGAGGTCCGACGCCGCTTCGGGTCCGGGGGCGGGGGGGCAGAGCCCCCGCTCGCGACGGATCACCTCCGTGCGCCGAGTCGGGCTCGCGGACGGCGACGCGGTGTCCGCCGCCCTCCACGAGCCCGAGGGCCGGCCGAGCGGCTGCGCGGTGCTGCTCGGCCACGGCGCCGGCTCGGACATGGACACCGCCGCGCTCGTCGCGACCGCCGAGGGGCTGGCGCGGCGCGGTCACGCCGCCCTCCGCTACAACTTCCCGTACCGCGAAGCGAAGAAGAAGCGACCGCCCGATCCGCGGCCGAGGCTCGAGCAGACCTGCCGCGCCGCCGCGGACGCTCTCCGGGGCGAGCGCGGCGTCGCCGGCCTGGTGATCGGGGGCCGCTCGATGGGCGGGCGCATCGCGTCGCTCGTCGCTGCCGCGGGGTTCCCGTGCGACGGGCTCGTCTTCTTCGGCTACCCGCTGCATCCGGCCGGTCGCAAGGCCGAGCTCCGCGACGCCCACCTGCCGCAGATCGAGGTCCCCATGCTCTTCGTCCAGGGGACGCGCGACGCGCTCTGCGATCTCGATCTCCTGCGCCCGGTCCTCGCGCGCATCGGGTCGCACGCGACGCTCCACGTGGTCGAGGGCGGCGACCACTCGCTCGCCGTCCGCGAGTCGTCCGGGCGATCGTGCGCGGACGTACACGAGGAGATCCTCGGCGTCGTCGATCGCTGGATCCGCAGCGCCGTCCAGCGCTAGCGACGGGGAGCTCGCGCGCGGGCGCCCCGCTCCGCGCGATCCGGGTATGATGGCGGGGATGGATTCCTTGCCGATCGTGGTCGTCGACCCCGATCCCGAGACGCACCGCGCGCTCGCGGAGTGCGGCGATCCCGGCCTCCAGCTCGTCGAGTGCGTGTCGGCGCGGCGCGGCTTCAACACCTGCTGCGCGATGGAGCCGGCGTGCCTCGTCACCGAGCTCTCGCTGCCGGATCAGGACGGGATGTGGCTCGCCGCCTCGATCCGCGGGCAGGCGGGCGCGGTGGCATCGACCCCGATCGTGATGATCTCGACGCGCGACGACGCCGCGACGCGGGTGCGCGCGCTCCGCGGCGGGGTCGACCTCTTCCTCACCAAGCCGATCCGCGCGGTCGAGATCGTCGCGCAGGTGCGCGCGCTCGCGGCGATGGCGTCGCGCATCCGCGCGCGCAGCGCGATCTCGGCGGCGGCGCGCGGCATCGTCCGCGAGGCGCCTCCGTCGAGCCGCGGACAGACGGGCACCCTCGCGGGCAGCCTCGAGCGCACCTCGATCGCGACCGTGCTCGCGGTGCTCGAGCTCGAGCGCCGGACCGGCGATCTCCGGATCACGGCCTCGGCGCGCGCGCCGGCGCTGGTGCTGCACATCACCTCGGGCGCGCTCGAGAGCGGGCGGCTCGGCGATCGCCCCCTCGTGGCGCTCGACGCGGTCCAGGCGGCGCTCGCCACGCGCTCGGGGCGGTTCGAGTTCTCGTCCGGCGCCGACAGGCCCGCGCCGCCGACCGCGGCGCCGATGAGCCAGCTGCTCCTGGCCGCGATGGATGGCGTCCAGCGCGAGCCGCCGGTCTCGCCGCGGCTCGGCACCTATGCGCAGCTCGGCGACGGCGGAGCCGAGGGGGAGAGCCCGCGCGAGAGGCGGCCTGCCGCGCCCGCCGACGGCTCGCGCGCGCAGGCGGCGGCCGCGAGCCGGCCGGCGACGGCACGCTCTTCGTCGGGCGCGCAGGCGTCGAGCCCCCGATCGAAGAGCGCGCGTCCGCCGGCGCGGGCGCAGACCGAGCGGCCCCCGGCGCCGCCCAAGGGCGAGCGCACGCCCGATCCGCGCCGCACGACGCTGACCTCGCCGGCCGCGCAGCCGCCGCGCCGCACCACGCTGATGTCGCAGCCGGCCGTCCAGCCCAAGCGCCGCCTCTCCGAGCAGCTCCGCGCGGCGATCCGCGTCGAGCCGCCCCCGGCGGCGCGGCCCGCCCCGCCGCACGAGGCCGAGGAGATGCCGGCGACGACGACGCGCCCGGGCGACGACGAAGCCGACGACGCGTCGGCGGGATCGAGCCCGCGCCCCGGCGGTCGCGCCGGCCGCCGGCCCTGAACGCGCCGGCGGCGACGCGTCCGCGCGATGCCCCGGGTCGCGCTCCGGGGTCGGCGATCGAGACCGCGCGGGTCTCGCGGCCCCGTCAACGCGATGCGGGCGCAGGCGCGTCGGCCGGCGGCGGGGCGGCGTCGTCGCGCGCGCAGCGGAAGCCGCTCATCACGAGGCGGAAGCGGCCGGGGTGGTGCACCCGGTTCGACGCGCGCAGCCCGGTGCGGTGGTAGTTGAACGCGCCCCCGCGCAGCACGCGCTCGCACTCGGTCGGGATCGGGTTCGAGCCGGTGAAGCCCTCCCGCCGCTTCGTGCGCAGCTCGGCGAGCGTGCGCAGGATCTCCGGGCACGAGCCGGGTTTGCCCTCCGCCGCGCCGGACCGGCCGTACGCGACCGGGTCGTAGAAGTCGCTCACCCACTCCCAGACGTTGCCGGCGAGATCGTCGTGTCCGTACGGCCCCCGCCCCGCGGGGTGCGTCCCGACGTCCGCGGTGACGTGCGTGCCGAAGACGGCGCGCTCGGGATCGGGCGCCTCGTTCCCCCAGGGATAGCGGCGGCCGTCGTCGCCGCGCGCGGCCCGCTCCCACTCCGCCTCGCTGGGGAGGCGCTTGTCGCGCCAGCGGCAGTAGGTCACCGCGTCGTCCCACGAGACGCCGCTCACCGGCTGCGAGCCGCCGCGGAACGCGCGGTCGTCGAAGCCGTTGTGGAAGGCGTTGCTCGGATCGTGCGGGCGGCAGACGCGCGCCTCGACGCACCTCGCGTACTCGCCGTTCGAGACCTCGGTGACGTCGAGCCAGAACGGGGCGACGGTGACCGGGTGGGCGGGGTGCTCGTCCGGCTCGCCGCCCTCGTCGGAGCCCATCGGGAAGCGGCCGCCGGGGACGCGCCGCATGCCGTCGACGACGGCGCCGCCCCCGGCGTCGCCCGGCGCCGGCGCGACGGGCGACGACGGCGCGTCCGTCGAGCTCGGGACCGGAG
>CAYJPW010000178.1:0-22412 GCA_964372055.1 uncultured Polyangiaceae bacterium | reverse complement strand
CCGCTCCCCCCGCCCCCCCCCCGCCGGCGGCGCGCCCGGCGCGCGCCGCGGCGCCCGCCGCCGCGCCGGCGCCCCCCCCCGGCCCCGGCCAGCCCGGCTCGATCGGCGCGCGCGCGATCGTCCAGGTGATCGGCCGCGGCGAGCTCACGGCGGCGCGCCTCGCGGCGTGGCGCGCGTACGCGCTCGGAGGCGACCTGCGCGCGCGCGAGGCCGCCCTCGATCTCATCGGCGAGCACGAGGAGATCGAGGGCGCTCCCGCGGTGCTGGCGGCCGCGCTCGAGGCCAAGGAGCTCGGCGTCGTCGCGACGGCGGCGGAGGTGATCGCGAAGCACCCCGAGCGCGCCGCCGAGGAGACTGCGCCGCGGAAGAAGAAGAGGCGCCCCAAGAAGAAGAACGGCGACGCCGAAGAAGCCCCCGTGGTGCGCGAGCCGGCGCCCGCGGTGGTCAAGGCGATCGCGCGCATCGTGGGCTCGGCGACGCAGGCCGACGATCTCGAGCTCCTCGCCTCGGTGGTGGACGCCGCCGGCGCGCTCGCCATCAAAGAGAGCGAGCCCAAGCTCGAAGAGCTGTGCCGCTCGAGCTACCCGGTCGCGCGCGAGCACGCCGCGAAGGCGCTCGGGCTCCTGGGGAAAAAGGTCGAGTGCGGCGCGCCCGCCGGCGGCGGCGACGCGCCGGCCGAGCTGCGCGCCCTCCCCGCCGGGCCGGTGAAGATCACGCTCCAGGCCGACGTCGGCGAGCTCGGGCTCGTGCTCGACCCGAGCGTCGCCCCCGTCGTCGTCGCCCGCATCGCCGAGCTCGCGCGCGCCGGCTACTACCAGGGCAACGTCGTGCACCGCGTGGTCGCCGGCTTCGTCACCCAGCTCGGCGCGCCCTGGGGCGACGGCTACGGCGGCCCGGAAGGCAAGCCTCCGCTCCGCTGCGAGACGTCGCCGCTGCCGTTCGCGCTCCAGACGGTGGGCGTGGCGCTCTCGGGCCGCGACACCGGCTCGAGCCAGATCTTCGTGATGCACGGGCGTGCGCCCCACCTCGACGGCGGCTACGCGTGGATCGGGACGGCGACGGGCCCGTGGGCGGCGTTCGTCGACGGCGACACGATCCTCTCCGTCAAGGTCGAGCCCTGATCGAGCGCGTCGCGCGCGCGCTACTGCGCCTCGTCCGGCCCGACGTCCACGCCCAGCCCCTGGCCGCGCGCGTCGCCGTCGAAGTCGTCGGCGGGCGCCTCGGTCGCGATCCCCGCGTCGATGCAGAGAACGCCGGCGAGGTGGTAGGTCGCGTCGGGGTTGCAGTTGCCCTCGAAATTGTTGGCGCTCCCGATCAACAGGTTCACGGCGGCCATGGTGGAGAGGCTGATCGGCTGCACCACGGTGTACTGGCGATAGAAGAACTCGCTCCCGCCGACCACGACGTCGAAGTCGTTGTTCTCGAGCGCCTCGAGGCGCACCGTCTTGGTCGCGTCGTTGGGGTTCTGCTCCTCGTAGACGCCGTACCTCGTGGTCGCGCTGCCGGGGCGGAGGATGTTGTTGCGTACGCGCCCGATGACGGTGTTGTTCCCGGAGAAGCCGTTCCGGAGCGCGATGGCGGTGCTCAGGTTGGCGGGCGCGTTCGGCTGCGCGCCCTGGAGGTAGTTGCCGTTGAGGATGACGACGCCGGCGGCCTGCTCGGCCTCGATCAGCCGGACCGCGGCGGTCCGCGCTCCAGCGACCCCGAGGACGACGTTGTTGGTGATCGTCGTGCTCGAGCTGAAGCTGACGATCCCGCCGCACCACTCCTGGGTGTTGGTGCAGCTGCCCACGACGGCGAGGTCGGCGTTGATCCGGTTCTTGTCGATCGTGGCCGCGCCCTGGATGGCGATGCCCCACGCGTCGCCGGCGTTCGCCTTGCCGACCGAGATGTCGTTGTTCGCGAAGAGCGTGCCCGGTCCGCTGCTCCAGTCGGCGATTCCGTTCGATCGCAGCCCGCCGCCGCCGCGGATGTCGTTGCCCGAGACCTCGACGACCGTCGGGCCCGGCGAGTCGATGAGCAGGCCGATGCTGCGGTCGACCGAGTCGCCGCCCGCCATCGAGTTGCCGCTGACCAGGGGCCCCGGCGCCGCGATCGCCCCCGCGACGTAGATGCCCACCGACGCCTGCGTGTTCCACGCGGCGCCGCCGACGATGTTGCCGCCGAAGATCCGGTTGTTCGAGATCGTCGGCGATCCGGCCACGGAGATGGCCGCGCTCCCCGGCGGGTTCGGCGGGCTGCCGCTCGCGCCCTGGATCCGGAAGCCGTCGAGGAGGGTCTGGCGCGTGATGCTCCCCGGCGCGAAGACGCCGGCGAAGTTCGGCACCAGGATCGCCGTGTCGTTGGCGATCGGATCGCGCGTCCAGGTCATGTCCTCGTAGCCGCCGAGGAGCGAGATGCCCTCGACCAGCATCACGCCCTCCGGGTAGTGGCCGGCGGCGACGTAGACGTCGACGCCGAAGCCGATCTGCTGGGCGTTGGCGATGCCCTTCGCGATCGTCTGGACCGGCTGCGCCTGCGTGCCGGGGTTATTGTCGGAGCCGTTGTCCGACGACACGTACGTGCCGAGCCCCTGGCAGATGTCGTCGACGCCGTTCGCGCAGTCGTTGTCCTTGGCGTCGCCGCAGACCTCGGTCGCGCCGGGGAAGACGGTGACGTCGAGGTCGTCGCAGTCGCCGTTGCAGTCGGTGACGCCGTCGCCGTCGGCGTCCACGCAGGGCATGCCGCCGGTGCCCGATCCGCCCGCGCCCCCGGCTCCGCCCTGGCCGGTGCCCGTCGTCGAGGTGGCGGTCGCCGTCGCCGTGTCGCCGCCGGCGCCGCCGGCGCCGCTGCTGCTGCTCGTCGTCCCCGCGCCGCTGCCGGTCGCGCCCGTGCCGGAGGTGAACTCGCTCCCGCCGCACGCACCGGCGGCGCCGCCGATCGACGCCGCGAGCGAGATGAAGCCGAGGAGCGCGGACCTGTTCCAGCCGGATCGATGGCGCATGGACCCTCCAAAGAAAGGGGGCAGAAGAGACGACTTCGAAATCATCGAGCATGCGCTCTTCGAGCGCAAGCGCGACGATGGCCCGCGGCCGCGCGCGCGAAGCAGCGACGATGGCCGGCGCGCGCGACGTCACCTCGAGCGCCCTCGACGACGCGAGCTCTCGAGCGCGATGGCGGCCGCGCGCTCAGCCCGCTCGAGCGGCCGGGGCCGCGCCGGGCCCCCAGGGATCGAACGCGTCGCGCAGCCGCTCGCCGCGGAGCTCCGCGAGGAAGCGGTCCTGAAACGCGACCGCCATCACCCACGCGGCGTCGGCGTCGCTCGGCGTGCCTTCGGCGATGGCCGCGAGGCGCGCCGCGCGCGAGGCGTGGCGGCGCACCCGCGCCTCGGCGTACGCGGCCATCTCGCCGCGGTGGATCATGAACGCCCAGTCGCTCGCCTGGAGCAGCCAGAGCTCGCGGAGCGCCTGATCGAGCGCGCGCCCGGCGAGGCCCGTCGCGCCCCGCTGATGTCCGAGCGCGCCCAGCACCGCGCGCTCGGCGTGGTGGACGTGGCGCCAGAGGCGCGCCGTGGCCTCGCCCGCCCACACGCCTCCGTAGCCGCCCTCGCCCCACGAGGAGGCGGCGGGCTCGGCGACGAAGGCCTCGGGCCACCGCTCGAGGTAGCCGCCGAGCGTGATCGCGCCGACGCGGCCCGCGCGGGCGGAGGCGTCGAGCGCGCGGAGCACGTGCTCGAGGAACGTCGGGCCCTCGAACCACCAGTGGCCGAAGAGCTCGGCGTCGTACGGCGCCACCGCGATCGCCGGCGCCTCGCCGAGGCGCGGCGACGCGGCGAGCGCCTCCTCGCGCGCGGCGACGAAGCGCTCGGCGTGCTCGCGCGCGAGCGCGCTCGCGGCGACCGGATCGTAGGGCTCCTTTTGGTCCGTCGGGCCGGTGATGCGGTGGTACTTGAGCCCGGTCATCAGGCGGATCGCGTGCGGGCCGAGCTCGCCGGCCAGGTGCTCCTCGCCGAGATCGAAGCCGATGTCGCGGTAGAAGTCGCGGTAGAGCGCGTGGCCCGGGAAGCCCTCCTGCCGCGACCAGACCTCGCGCGACGCCTCGGGATCGCGCCCGAAGAAGGCGACCCCGGTGGGCGCGAGGATGGGCGCGCGCACCCCGAGCGGCGGCCTCGGCGAGGCGAGATCGATCCCGTGCGCGTCGACGACGGTGTAGCGGACGCCGGCCGCCGCCAGGTCCGCCGCGAAGCGCGGCTCGAAGGCGCACTCGGGCAGCCAGAGCCCGCGCGCGGCGCGCCCGACGAGCGCCTCGAACGCGCGCAGGCCCATGCGGAGCTGCGCGCGCACCGACGCCGGCGAGCGCAGCCCCGGCAGGTACGCGTGCGTCAGCGCGGTCGTCCAGAGCTCGATTCGTCCGGCGCCTGCGTGCGCCGCGAGCGCGCCGAGCACGTCCCCGTCGATCGCGTCCCAGGTCGCGCGGATCGACCGAAGGCGCTCGCCGTAGAAGGCCGCCACCGGGCCGAGCGCGCCGGCGTCGCCGAGACGGCGCGCCTCGCGTGAGGCGAGCGCCTCGAGGCGCGCGAGGTGGGCGTCGAACCTCTGGAGGAGCAGCCGATCGCGGAGCATCGACGCGAGCGGCGGCGAGACCGAGATCGTCAGCGGCGCGTCCACGCCCTCGGCCGCGAGCCGGTCGAGCACGTCGACGAGCGGGAGGTACGACTCCCAGAGCGCCTCGTAGAGCCAGCGCTCCTCGAGCGAGCGCTCGTGCTCCGGGTGCCGCACGAACGGCAGGTGCGCGTGGAGGACGATCGCGACCTGCCCGAGCACGGCTCAGCCTTTGCTCAGCCTTTACGGAGCGCGTCCCCGAGATCGCGCCCGACGCGCGCGGCCTCGTCGGCCGACGCCGGCCAGGCGACGCGGCGCTCGCCGCGGCGCAGGCGCGATCCGTCGGGCTCGGCCAGGAGGGCACGCAGCCAGAGATCGGCGCCCTCGTGCACGGCGTAGGCGGCGACGGGCGTCTTGCAGCTGCCCTCGACGGCGGCCATCACGGCGCGCTCGGCCGCCACGCAGACGGTGGTCTCGGGATCGGCGAGCCGTCCGAGCACCTCGATGACGCGCTCGTCGCCGGCGCGGCACTCGATCCCCAGCGCGCCCTGACCGATGGCGGGGAGCGACACGTCGGCCGCGAGCACCTCGGTGGCGCGGTCCTCGATGCCGAGGCGCTTGAGCCCGGCGAGCGCCAGCACCACCGCGTCGTAGAGCCCCTCTTCGACCTTGCGCAGGCGGGTGTCGACGTTGCCGCGCACCGGCTCGTAGACGAGGTCGGGCCGGAGCGCGCGCAGCGACACGGCGCGCCGCAGGCTGCTCGTCCCCACCCGCGCCCCCGCCGGCAGGTCGGCGAGCTTGGCGCCCGTCCGCGTCGCGAGCACGTCGCGCGGATCCTCGCGCCGCGGCACGCACGCGAGGGTGAGCGAGGGGGCGATCTCGGCGGGCACGTCCTTGATCGAGTGGACCGCGAAGTCGGCGCGCCCGGCGAGCAGCGCCTCCTCGAGCTCCTTGATGAAGAGCCCCTTGCCGCCGATGTCCTGGAGCGGCTTGTCCTGCGTCTTGTCGCCCGACGTCACCA
The DNA here is from genome assembly GCA_964372055.1 of uncultured Polyangiaceae bacterium. Classification (GTDB taxonomy): domain Bacteria; phylum Myxococcota_A; class Polyangia; order Polyangiales; family Polyangiaceae; genus CAYJPW01. The sequence goes on along the minus strand of CAYJPW010000178.1, from coordinate 16,811 downwards.
CCAGGAGCTCCTGGATCGAGAGCCCGGGGGTGGCGGCGGCGAGGTCCCTCGCGAAGGCGCGGGACTGGGCGAGCGCCAGCGCCGAGCGGCGCGTGGCGAGGGTGAGCTGGCTCAACGGTCGTGTCTCCTGTCGTGTCGCGCGAGAAAATCGACGCTCCGGGTCGATTCACCATGGGGGCTCGGCCCCCGAGCTTCCAGACGCCGGTAGCGTCGCCCGTTCAATGCCCGCCGTCGACCCTTCCGGTGGAAGGCGGGTGCGCCCGGGGCCCGTCGGCCTTGCGGTCGCGCTCGCCCGCGGGGGCGGGGCGCGCGTGCTTGCTCTCGGCGACCGCGCCGTCGGCGGCGTGGGCGCCGTCCGGCGCGTGCGCCTCGACGTCGATGACGTCCGGGAGCTCGAAGAGATCGCGCAGCGCTTCGACGTAGTCCCCCGAGCGCGCGTCGGCCGCGAGCGCCTTGAGGCGCGTCACCGGCGCGTGGAGCAGTTTGTTCGTGGCGGCGTCGACCATGATCGCGAGCGCCTCGCGCTCGGCCGCCCCCAGGTGCTTGAGCTTGCCCGACAGGCTCCGCTCGACCTCGGCCGTGAGGATGCCCCGGGTCCGGGCCCGCAGCCCGATGATCGTGGGCGCCATCGAGCGCTCCAGCGACCACGCCTCGAACCCGCGCGCCTCGGCGACCACGATCGCCTCGGCGTGGGCAGCCTCGGCGGCGCGGCCCTCGAGCGACTGGGCGACGATCTGGGAGAGGTCGTCGATGTCGTAGAGGAAGACGTTGTCGAGCCGGTTCACCGCCGGCTCGATGTCGCGGGGAACGGCGATGTCGATGAGGAACAGGCTCCGCCCGCGCCGCGCCTTCGACGCGCGCTTGACCAGGTCCTTGGTGAGCACGTGGTGCTTGCTCGACGTCGACGAGATCACGATGTCGGCCGCGACGAGCGCAGCCTCGAGCTCCGCCCAGGGCCGGGCCTCGCCCCCGAACTCCTGCGCCAGCGCCGCACCGCGCTCGGGGCTGCGGTTGACGACGACGAGCCTCGCCCCCGCCTTGATCAGGACCTTCGACGCGGCCTCGGCCATCTCGCCGGCGCCCACGAGGAGCACGGTGCGGCGGTCGAGCTCGCCGAAGATCTGGCGCGCGAGATCGATCGCCACGCTCGAGATCGAGACCTGCCCGGCGCCGATCTGCGTCTCGCTCCGCACCCGCTTGCCGACCCGAACGGCGTGGTGCATCGCCTTGCCCAGCGTGGGCCCGAGCGACTTGACCTCGCGGGCGAGCTCGATGGCGTCCTTGAGCTGGCCGAGGATCTGCGGCTCCCCGATGACCAGCGAGTCGAGCGAGGCGGCGACGCGGAAGAGGTGCTGCACCGCCTCGGGCCCGTGCACGCGGCCGAGGTGGGGCCGCACCGCCTCGGTGCCGATCGACGCGAGCACGCCGGCGATCGCGCCCGAGACCTCCTCGAGGTTGGCGCCGGCGGCGGCGTCGGAGGGGGGCTTGAGCGCGCGCTGGCGCGCCGAGGGAGGCGCGGCGTAGATCTCGACGCGGTTGCAGGTCGAGAGCACCACGGCCTCGCCGACGCACGAGAGCGATCGCAGCCGCTCGATGAGATCGGGCAGGCCGTCCCGCGGGATGGCGAGCCGTTCGCGCACCTCGAGCGGGGCGCTCTTGTGCGAGAGGCCGACGACGACGATCAAGCTATCCCCCGAGCCCGGACGCCGAGGCAGCCGGCCGCACCAGGTAGATGACGACCACGGCGGTGGCGCAGGCGAAGCCGGCGATGGTGCCGTAGGCCGCGCGCCGCCCGCGCCAGCCCGCCGCCGCGCGGAGCAAGAGCACCGAGGCGATGAGCAGCCAGGTCGCGTAGCCGAGCACGATGCGCATCACCTCGTCGGGCGTGCCGGTCTCGAGCTGGTGCGCCCACAGGGTGCCGGTGACGATGCCCATCGTCAGCAGCGGGAAGCCGGCGATGAGGAAGCGGTGCACCGCGAGATCGAGGGTGTCGAGCGGCGGGAGGTTGCCGAAGCGGCCGCCGGGCCGCTTCTTCTGCTTGAGGCGCCGCTCCTGGACGAGGTAGAGGCTCGCCGCGCCGCAGGCGAGGAGGAAGAGCGCCACGCCGAGCAGGTTCGCCATGACGTGCAGGGCGATGAAGAGCGGCGAGAGCTTCGGCCCGGGCGCGGGGTTGCCGAGGAAGTAGGTCCCAAGCAGGAACGCGAGGCCGAGCGGCGCGACCAGCAGCCCGAGCGCGTCGATGCGGAAGCGGCGGCGCGCCAGGAGGTAGACGCCGATCGCGAGGAGCGACGCGATCGAGAGGAAGAAGTGGATCGAGTGAACCGGGCAGACGTGCGCGACGAAGCTCGCGATGGTCACGTACGCCGCGTGGGCGACGGCCCCGCCGCCGAGGAAGATCCGCGCCAGGCGCGAGCCGCGCGCCTCGCCGGGCTTCGCGCCGCTGGGCGCCAGGGCCTTCTGGCGCGCGACGCCGAGGAAGAAAATCGCGGTCGCCGCGCCGTACAGCGCCAGCGCGAGGGCGAACGTGAGGCCTGAGAGCGCCGGGGTCATGCGGGCTCCAGGGTAGCAAGGAGCCGCACCAGCGCCCACTCGACTTCCCGACATGGGGGCTCCGCCCCCAAACCCCCGCGCAATTGCCGGCCGGCTCGCGCCGGCCGGACACCCGACCTCCGCTCCGCTCCGGTCGGGTCAATTGCTTCCCGAGATGGCGCCTTCGCCCCCAACCCCCGCCCGGGGGGAGCCCCTGTAGACGAGCTCACGAAAAAGGCCAGCCCCGCGCTACATCTTCGTCGTCAGAAACGAGGCCAGGAGCTCCTCGTCGCTGGTCAGGCTCTTGGCGGCGATCGGGACCTCGTGGATGCTCTTGCGGTGCTCGGCGAAGCTGCCCACCGGGGCGCCGACGAAGCCGGGGACCACGTCGTAGGCGTTCTCGCCGAGGATCATCGAGCTCTCCAGCATCTCGGCCCCGAGCTCGGTCAGGAAGGCGCGCGACTTCACTTTGCCGAGGATCTCGTTCACGTCGGTCGAGCCGGAGACCTCGCGCAGCACGCGGACGGCCTCGATGATCCGGTAGCGGCGGCCCTCGCTCTTGATGGTGAGCTCGTCGTGCTTGAGGTCGACGCGGTCGTCGGCGAGCCACTCGTCGAGCGCCGCTTGCGGGAAGAAGACGCGGTTCTTCATCGTGGTGGGTCAGACGGCCGGCGGGGCCGGCGGGGCGGAGTCGCGGCTGGGGATGGTGGCCCGCGCGCGGAGCCGCGCCGGCAGCGTCCACAGCGACTCGAAGATGCCGAGGATGACGTAGAAACCGAGCAGCCAGACGAGCACGAAGGCGGGCTGCATCTGGGTGGCGATGAAGGCGCTCGAGCCCACGGCGAAGGCGACGAAGAGGACCGTGCGCACGTTGAGGCGGAGATCCTTGAACGAGCGGAAGTGGACCGTCGAGACCATGAGCGCCGAGAGGGTGATGGTCACGGCGAGGATCGCCCAGGCGTACTGCGGCGCACCGATGCCGCCGGCGATCGCGTGGTTGGCGACGACGATGGAGACCAGGATGCCGGCGGCGCCGGGGATGGGCAGGCCGACGATGTACTTCGACGGCTTCTGCGGCTTGCCCTCTTCGCCCATGGAGAGGACGTTGAAGCGGGCGAGGCGGATGGCGCCGCAGGCCGTGAAGAGGAACGCCACGATGAGCCCCATGGTCCCGTACCGGTGGAGCGTCCACTGGTAGACGAGGAGCGAGGGGGCGACGCCGAACGAGACGACGTCGGCGAGCGAGTCGATCTGCAGGCCGAAGGCGCTCTGGGTCTTCGTCATCCGCGCGACGCGCCCGTCGAGCGTGTCGAAGAACATCGCGAAGATGATGAGGAGGGCGGAGCGGTAGAAGTCGTCCTCGCCGGTGGCCGTCGCGGAGAGGCGGATCGAGTCGAACCCGCAGAAGACGGAGGAGAGGGTGATCAGGTTCGGCAGCAGGAACAGCGTCCTCTTGAGGTCGAACCGCCGCTTTCGCATGACGCGCGCCTCCCGCTCGCGAACGACCCAGGCTAGCCGCGCGCGTCGGGCCGGCGCAAGCTCTGAGTGCCCCGCGCCCACGCGCCGGCGAGCTCGCGAAACCACGGCGCTTTCGGCGGCAGCGCCGGCGCCCCGCGGGAGAAAGAGGAGCCGGGCGGCGCCGTCCCGCGGTGTGAAGAGCGAGGGGCGACGCGCCTCGAGAAGCGGAGGCCGTGGACGGTCTCAGTGCGCGAGCCGGGAGGTGCCGAGCTCTTTGAACACGGCGACGGGGACGGTCGCGTCGGGGTCGAAACGGCAGGTCATCGGGGCGTACTCGATGGTGCGCCCTCCGCGCCGTGCCGCGTCGGGGACGGGGCGGAACAGGGTCGCGTGGGTGAGGTCGCCGGGGAGGATGGCGCGGGCTTGCCCTTGGGCGACCTCCTCCGCGTGCCAAGCGGCGATGCAGGGTGACGAGGGGGTGCCGTGGACCACGCTGCCGCCGGTGAGCAGGACGAGGCGCGACGAGGCGCGCTCCGCGCCGGCGAAGTCGACGAGGACGGGGTGCCGAGTGCCCGGGAAGAGGACCTTGTCCAGCGCGCCCGTGAGCGGAGGATCGAGGCGCGGCGTGGTCGCGCGCTCGGCCGCGCCGCACGGTCGCGGCGTCGGGCCGAGATCCGCGGGGGTCGCGATCGGCTCGGGGGGACCGAAGGTCCCGTCGCCCCGGAAGGGATTGAAGGTGGCGCGCGCGGGGACCGAGCCGCTCGCGCTGCTCGAGGACCTCGTCGTGACCACGGCCGTGACGCCGAGGCGCTTGCCCGCATACGTCCAGTCGGACCAGGTCACGAGGTCGGCGCGGCCGGGGAGGATGGATGTGGCGGTCACCGACCAGCCGCCCGCGGCGGCGGATCGGTGCGCGAGCATCCACACCAGCGTCCCCGAGGCGAGGGTCACCGATGCGGTGCCGAGGATCTGGCCGTCTGCGAGCGCCGCGTCGCCGCGGACGCGGAGCTCCCCCGCGAGGCTGCGATCCGGGAACACGGGGGCCTCGAACCGATCCGCGCGCCGGTCCGGGTCGAGGAGGAACGTCGAGGGCGAGCTCGCGTGCGGGCGCACGAAGATGCTGCGCGGCGAGACCGAGACCAGGCCGGGGTCGTACTCGCGGTCGTCGTCTCGGCGGACGATCACGTCGCCTTCGGCGAACGCGCCCGCGTCGGGGATGGTCCGCCGCCCCGCGCTGCCGTCCATGTAGTTCTCCCAGGCGATCTCGACGTCACGCATCGGCGCGCCGACGCGAAGGCTGCCTCGCTCGTCGACCTCGAAGCGCACCCGCGCGAGGGCGTACCCCTCGATCTGGTGGGGATTGCGCGTGAGCGCGACGCGCGCGCCCGGCGCGGCCGGGGCGAAGAGCGCCTTGGTGACGACGCGCGGCGGTCCCGAGCCTCGCTCGGGGAGCATGGCCGCGACGGTGCTCGCGGCGGCGCGCGCGCGGTCGACCGTCACGACCGACCAGAGCGCTCGGCCGCGCGCCGCGACCTCCTGGGTGGGGATCGGGCCGCTCGCGCCCGCGTCGATGCCGGCGATGCGCGTCCAGCGCGCCCCGGCCGCGACCTCGCACCGGATCGGGGTCAGCACCGCGCGCTCCTCGCGCGGCGCCTCACCGGCGGGCGCGGGATCGCGCGGCGGTGGCTCGGACTGGCCGGTCCACCCGACGCGCGTGATCGTGTCGCCGAGCAGGCAGCCGCCCGCACCGCACACCAGCGGCGACGGCCCGCCGAAGAGCTCGCGCTCGACGGCCAGCGTCGTCGCGATCTCGGCCCAGCGCGCGCCGCCGTCCATCGACTCCCAGGCGCGCACCGCGCGATCCGCCCCGAGCGCGACCGCGAGCGCCCTCTTGCCGACGCCCGCGACGCCGGCGCCGCGCGTCGGCGGCTCGGCGACGCGGAGGACGTTGCCATCCTCGTCCGCCGTGACGTAGACGAGCCCGCGCGGGCGCAGCAGCGTGATCCCGAGCGTGCCGTCCTCGCTCGCGTGGATCGCGGTCGCCTGGGCGACGTCGAGATCGAACGACGCCTCGTCGCCCTCGACGTCCTCCTCGTCGCTCTCGGGCGCCGGCGCCGGGTCGCGATCGAGCAGCCGGCCGCTCCAGGTGTCGCCGCCGTCGTGCGAGACGAAGAGGGCGAGCCGGTCCTCACCCGACGCGCGTCCGACGAAGTAGGCCGTCGCGCCTTGGATCGAGAACGCCGGGGCGATCGGCGGGCCCGTCAGCGCGGCGGCGACCCCCGTCGAGGCGACGAGCCGCGTCCCCTCGAGGCGCACCACCACCGGCGCCTTCGGCTCGCACTCGCCGACCTGGTCGCCGGCGCGGCAGACGCCGGTGAGGAGCGCGGTCCCGTCCGGCGCGACCGCGACGCCGATCCCGCTCGCGTCGGGCGTCTCGAGCTCCGGGCCGAGCTTCCAGCTCCCGCCGCCGTCGTCGCTGCGGCGGAGCGCGACGCGGATGACGTCCCCTTGCTGGCGCACGCACGCAGCCAAGAGCACGTTGCCGTTCGCGCCGAGGCGGATGCTCGCGCACTCCTTGGTCCAGGGGAGCGGCCGCGTCGAGAGGCGGCCGTCGATCCTGCCGCGCGCGAGGAGCCGCTCTTCCCCGTCGCTCTCGGGGCGGACGTCGACCAGCTCGACGTAGCGGTCACCGTCGATCACGGCGCGCCCGTCGAGGACCGCGGCCGCCGAGGGCGCGCGCCCGACCTCGACGGCGCCGAGCGGGGATGCTTCGATCGCGCGCGGCCAGCGCGAGAGCCCGGGCTGGCGCGGATCCCACCGCAGCGACTCGAGCAGGCCCTCGACCACCAGCGCTCCGTCCGCGTCCACGCCGACGGCGTGCGCGCCGATCGACGGAGGCGGCGCGGCCCCGCCGGCGGGCGCCCAGGTGGCGCCGCCGTCGTCGGTCGTGAAGATCCTCTCCGGCATCGCGAGGGCGACGCCGTGCCCGCTCGCGTCGAGCACCGCGTCGAGCACCGTCGCCGGCGCACCGGCGGCCGGCGTCCACGCACCGTCGGCCCAGCGCAGGAGCTTGCCGGACGAGGCGACGCCCACGAGCCGCGAGCCGTCGGAGCTGACCCTGAGGAGCGGCTCGGGCGCCGGGATCACCGCGGTGAACGGACCGAGCGGGTCACGCGCCTCGTAGAGCGTGCCCGTGCCGCCGACGAACGTCCACGCGCCGCTCGAGCGCCGGACGATGCCGACGAGGTCCTCGCGCGCGAGGTCGGCCGCAGCCTCGCCGAAGCCGCGGCAGGTGACGTCGACGTCGGGGCGCGCCGCCGCTGCGGCCGACGCCTCCGGCGAGCCCGCGTCCGTCCCGGGCCCGCTGCGACGCGCGTCCGGCGCACCGCCCCGCCCACGCTGCACCCGCCACCGCTGGCCATCGGCCGTGCCGAGGATGCAGCTGCCGTCGCCCAGGCTCAGCTGGGAGCGCGTCGGCTCGGGCTCGCTCGGGTGGTATTGCCAGCGCGCCGGCGTCGCGTACGGCAGGCGAGCCTCCTCGCGCTCGCCGGGAGCCGCCGCGTGCACGGCTGGCGCCGGGCGCCCCGGCCCCGCGCACCCCGCGCCCACCATCGCACCGAGCAGCCACGCGCCCCGGACCGGCCGCGGCGTCGCGGCGGCCGCGCGCCTCGTCACTCGACCCACCTCGCCACGAACAGGTTGGTGTCGCCCTTCTTCTGGCCGTAGCGGTTCGAGGCGAACACGAGGTGCTCGCCGTCGGGAGAGAACATCGGGAAGCCATCGAACTCGGGCGCGAACGTGACGCGCTCGAGCGCGGGCACGCCCGCCTGCGTGACCGGCCCGTCGGGATCGACGACGTAGAGGTCGAAGTTCGGCGGCGCGCCGGCCGACGGCGGCGCGGCGTCGAGGTTCGACGAGAAGATGATCCGGCGCGAGTCGGGCAGGAACGACGGGCCGAAGCAGGCCTTGCCTGTCCTGGTCACCGCGCGCGCGTTCTGTCCGTCGGCGCCTGCGACCATGATCTCGAGCTCGCCGGGCTCGACGAGGCCCTTCTGCAGGAGGCGGCGGTAGCGATCGAGCGCCTCGCCGGTGGGGCGCCCGGCGCGCCACACCAGCCGCGTCGCGTCGGGCGAGAAGAACGCGCCCCCGTCGTAGCCGGGCGCGGTGGTGATCCGGCGCACGTCGCTGCCGTCGAGCTTGGCGGTGTAGAGCTCGAGATCGCCGTCGCGGGTGCTCGTGAACACGAGGCGCGATCCGTCGAACGCCACGGTGGTCTCGGCGTCGTAGCCCTTGCCGGTGATCAGCGGCCGGCGGTCCGAGCCGTCGAGCGCCGAGGTGTAGACGTCGAATTCGTCGAGCGCCCACACGTACCCCTGCGAGCGGTCCGGCTTGGGCGGACAGCCCGGGCCCGCCTCGTGCGTCGACGAGTAGAGGATCCGATCGCCGTGCGGGTAGAGCGCGTAGGCGCAGGTGGTCCGGCCCTCGCCGCTCGAGACGCGGCGCGTCTCGCCCGACCCGAGGTCCATCACGTAGATCTGATCGCAGGCGCCGCCGTCGCGCGTCGACTGGAACACCAGCTTGGTGCCGTCGGGCGACCAGTAGGCCTCGGCGTTCTCGCCGCCGAAGGTGAGCTGGCGCAGCTCGGCGAGGTGGCGCTCGCGGGGATCGGCGACGACCTCCTTGCCGGCGCGGATCGAGAACGGGATCCACTCGGGCTGCGCGGTGGTCACCGCCTTGGGCAGGTAGCCGAGCGGCTCGCGCTTCGGGGGCTCGGCCGCCGAGCAAGCGGCGACGAGGACGAGGAGAGAGACCGCGGCGGAGGCGCGCACGGACCGAACCCTAGCACCGACCGGGGCGGGGTTGACCGCCGAGGCGGGCGCCGCCCCGGGCGTCGCTCGGACCTCGGGCTCGAGGGGCGTTGGTCGGACCTCGGGCGTCGAGAGGCGTCGGTCGGACGAGTGTCCGACGCTCTTCGTCTCGAGCGGGGGCTGTGCCCCCGCGCCCCCGGACTGAAGAGGCGTCGGACCTCGGGCGTCGAGAGGCGTCGGTCGGACGAGTGTCCGACACCTCTTCAGTCGCCGGGCTCGGCCTTCGGGGCGTAGCTCAGGAGCGCGGCCAGGCGCATGTCGGGCGTCCCGATGCCTCGGGTGAGCCCGAACCCCACGCCGGCGCCGCCGACGAACGAGCCGAGGCGGAGCTTGCCGCCGAGCAGGACCTCGAGGTTCGTGTTCGTGCGCGCGTCGGGCCCGTCGCCCTTCACGAGGCCGGTGGTGCCGTAGAGCTCGGGGCCGACCTGGATGCGATCGCCGAAGGCGGTGAGGCCGGCGGCGCCGCCGTAGCTCACCGCCGTGCCGATGCCGCTGACGTCGCCGAAGGCGTGGAGCTCGCGGATCAAGGCGCCCGCCTTGAGCGAGTACACGAGGCGCTTGTAGCGACCGCCGAGGATCAGGTGCGGCTCGCCGCGCAGGCTGCCGTCGCCGGCCATCTGGGCCTCGCTCCCGATCGGCACCCAGAGGTAGCCGCCGAGCGCGAGCTGTGCGGCGCTGCCGCCCGCCTCGACCAGGAAGACGCGCGCCCCCAGCCGGAGATCGCCGGCGGCGGCGGACGAGGGGGACTCGATCGTCTCCCCCGGCGCGACCTCGGGGGAGCCACCGCCCTGCGCCAGCGCGAACGGCTCGTCGATCGAGACGAGCGCGCGATCGGCGATCGCGAGCGAGGCGCCGACGTGCAGGAGCATCTGCCCGGTGACGACCGCACCGAGCTCGTCGCCCTGGCTCGGCGTCCGCAGGACGAGCGGGTTGTGGGCGTAGTTGGCGACGATCCCGGCGCGCAAAACCGTCGACCCCTCGACCGCCGCCGACGGCACGCCGAAGAACCGATCGCCCGGCGGCGTCACCTCGAGCTGGTTGAGCTCGAAGCGCTGGACCTCCTGCGCCGCCGCGGGCCCCGCGTTCGCCGCCCACCACAGGGCCGCCGCGAGCGACGCCGCGCCGCGACGAGCCGCCACCGCTCGCGTCATCCGATCCTCCCGCCGCGCGCCGCGACGCGGGCGCGCCGATCGCGCGGCCGGCGCGCGCGGCTTCGGGCCGCCGCCCAGGCTGCGAGGGCCGCGCACGCGGCCGAGAGCCCGCGCGCATCGCCGGACGCACCGCCGGTCGCGCGGCAGGCGCAGCCGTTGCCCTCGGCGATGAAGCCCGCGTCGATCGCGTTGCCGGTGGCCGACGTCGCCGGTGCGCCGCCGTTGCCGACGCCGCCCCCGCTGCTGCTGCCGCTCGCCGTCCCGCTGGTGCCTCCTCCGCCGCCGCCGGTCCCGATCGGGCCGCACTGGCCGCCGTCGGGGGGATCGGTCGGCAGGTGCTGGCACCCGAGCGTCACGTCGCAGCTGTCGATCGTGCAGACGTCGGTGTCGTCGCAGCTCTTCGGGTCGAAGGTGCAGCCCTGGGCCGCGTCGCACTTGTCGTCGGTGCACGCCGAGCCGTCGTCGCAGCTCACGGGCGTGGCCACGCAGCCCACGCCCATGGTGCAGGCGTCGGTGGTGCAGGCGTCGCCGTCGTCGCAGACGTGCGGCGTGTGGGTGCAGCCGGTCCCCGCGGCGCACGCGTCGTCGGTGCAGGGATCGCCGTCGTCGCAGCCCACCGCGACGTGCGAGCAGGTCCCGTCCGCCGGGTCGCACGCGTCGACGGTGCAGCTGTCGTTGTCGTTGCAGTCGACGTCGGCGGGGTTGGTGCAATTGCCGCCGGTGCAGGTCTCGACGCCGTTGCAGGCGTTGTCGTCGCTGCACTGCGCGTTGTTCTGGCAGCTGCACTGGTCGAAGACGTGCGTGCAGCCCGACATCGACGAGCAGCCGTCGGTGGTGCAGGGGTCGTTGTCGTTGCAGCTCTTCGGCGCGTGGACGCAGCCGCTGACCATGTTGCAGCTGTCGTCGGTGCACGCGTTGGCGTCGTCGCACGAGACCGCGCCGTGCATGCAGGCGCCGCCCACACACGTGTCGGTGGTGCAGGCGTTGTTGTCGCCGCACGCGAGCGGGGTGAAGACGCAGCCGGTCTGCGAGTTGCAGGTGTCGGTCGTGCAGGTGTTCCCGTCGCTGCACGAGATCATCGTGAACGTGCACCCGTTGATCGCGTTGCACGAGTCGGCGGTGCAGGCGTTGTTGTCGTTGCACGTCACGGCGGCGTGCTGGCAGCCGCCGACGGGATCGCACGAGTCGGTCGTGCAGAGCGTGCCGTCGTCGCAGCTGATGCCCGTGTTGACGCAGCCCGTCTGCTGGTTGCACGAGTCGGCGGTGCAGGCGTTGTTGTCGTTGCAGTTGATCGCCGCGTGCGAGCAGGCCCCGTTGGCCGGGTTGCACGTGTCGAGCGTGCAGGCGTTGCCGTCGTCGCAGTCGACGGGCGACCCCGCGAGGCAGTTGCCCCCGCTGCACGTCTCGGTGCCGTCGCAGGCGTTGTTGTTCGAGCACTCGGCGTTCGAAGAGCAGGAGCAGCTCACCGACTGGTGGACGCACCCGTTCTGCGCCGGATCGCAGTAGTCCATCGTGCAGGCGATGCCGTCGTCGCAGTCCGGCGGCACGCCGGGCTGGCACATGCCTGCGTTGCAGGTCTCCACCCCGTCGCACGGGTCGTTGTTGTTGCAGTTGAGCGCCGGCCCCGCCTGGCAGACCCCGCTGGCGTTGCAGCTGTCCGGCGAGGTGCAGCCGTTGCCGTCGTCGCACGACACGCCGGCGACCACGTTGACCTGCACGCAGGTACCGTTCGGAGAGCAGGTGTCGAACTTGCAGCCGTTCTGGCCGTACGGGCACGGGTTGAACGGGACGATGCAAACGCCGCCCTGGCAGGTGCCGGTGCAGTACCCGTCGAACTGGGTGGGCTGGCAGGGCGTGCCGTCGGGGAGCAGAACCTCGCCGCTGTTGAAGGCGAGCCCGGCGCTTCCGGCCGACGAGGGGCTGCCCGAGCTGCTCGAGGTCGTCGACGAGGAGGTGGAGGAGCTCGAGCTCCCGCCGCCGCTCCCTGCGGTGCAGACGCCGTTGTCGCAGATGCCGCCGACGCAGCTGTCGAGCGCGCCGCAGATCCTGCCCTGGTTCTGGCTGGGCGGCAGCGACAGCGAGGTGAGCGACATGCACACCATCTGGCTGAACTGGTTGAGGCGGCAGACGCCCTGGCACTCGCCGAGCGGGCCGCCGAAGTCGGGATCGCACGGCGCGTTGAACTGCTGATCCGTGCACGATCCGAGGATGGCGCTCTGCGCCTGGGCGGGGCGCTCCTCGTCGGGGCCCGTCGAGCAGGCGAACACGATCGCACCGGCTGCGAGCACGAGACCGGTGATCCGCGAGGTAAGGAAGATTCGCGCCATCGTATTCCCCTCCCGAAGCTAGAAGCGGCCCCTGACCCCGACCTCGGCGGGGCCGACGAACGCAGCCGCACCGGGCTGATCGGACGCGCCCGCTCCGACGAGGAGGATCACGGCGCCCGCGATCCCCGCCGCGCCTCCGGCGACGAGCGCGCCGATGCCCATGGTCACGAGCGATTTGCCGTTGTCGTAGCGCGCCTGATCGGCGCGCGTCGCACACGCGCCGTCGGGGCAGTCGCCCGTCTTGCCGCTGCCCACGCCGAGCGCGACCGCACCGACGCCGAGGCCGGTCGCGCCGAGGCCGAGCAGGAAGACGGCGGGCGCCACGCGCGCGTCGGAGGCGTCGCCCTCCGGCCGCTTTGCGGGTGGCGGAGGCTTGGCGCCGGACGCGCTGCTCGCCGGCGGCGGCGTCGGGGCTGCGCTCGCGCTGGGAGGCGGGGTGGCGCTGGGCGACGGTGCGGTCGGCGCGACCGGCGGCGGCGCGGGCGCCGTGCCGTCCGGCTTGAGCTCGAGGGCCTTCACGGGGTGCTCTCGCTCCTTGATCGTGAGCTTCGCCTCGACGCGCAGGGCGCCCGGCGCGGTGGCGACGACGGTGTACTCGCCCGGGTTCACGGGCCGCGGGATCCCGATGGCCGCGGAAGGCAGGACCGCGCCGTTCACCTCGACCTTCGCCGCCGCCGCGCCTTGCCCCGAGACGCGGATCTCCAGCGTCGGGACGCGCGGCGCGAGCTGCGCGAGCTCGGCCTGCGCCTCGTCCTTCGCGCGGGCGAACGCCGGCGGCGCGCCGGCGGCGAGCGTCTCGCGCGTGACCTTGTTGTAGGCCTCCTGAGCCTCGACGAGCGATCCCTTCGCGGCGTAGCCGCGCGCGATCATGAGCACGTGCGTGGGCGCGTGGAAGAACGCCTCGGCGCGCTGGAAGCGCTCGATCGAGTCGGCGAACCGGCCGGCGTCGAAGAGCTCGCCGCCTTGCTGCGCGAGGGCGCGCGCCGTGGCCAGGTCCTGAGCGCTCTGGGCGCGCGCGGGCGCCGACCACGCCGTGGCGCCCAAGAAGAGGAGGAGCGCGAGGCGCCTCGCGCGGCGGGGTCCGGGGGCCGAGCCCCCCTCCGAGGAGAGCCGCATCAGTAGCCGTAGTCCCGTGGCTTCTTCGTGGCGGGCGGCGGCGGCGCGGCCGGTCGCGCCGTGGCGCGCGCGGGAGGCGCCGTGGTGTGCGCGGGAGGAGGCGCCGTGGTGTGCGCAGGAGGTCCGGCCACCGGGGCCGCGGTCCGCGCCGAGGGCGGGGGTGACGGCGGCGCGTCGGCCGACGCCGCCGCGCTCGCGGTCGCAGGCGCGTCGGCGCTCGCGGCGGCCGGCGTCACCAGCGGCGTGGGCGACGGAACCGCGCTCGCGATCCCGGGCGCGGCGTTCTCGTGCGCCGGCTCCGGCTGCGCCGCGCTCTGCGCCTCGCCCGTGCGCCGGAGCCCGACGAAGGCGACGACCCCGACGACGCCGACCGTGACCGCCGCCCCGATCGCCAGGGTGACGAGCCGGGTCGGCTTCCGCGGCGGCTCGTGCTCGTCGATCCCGCTCGTCGCCGGCTTCAGCGTCGGCTGGCTGCTCATCGTCTGCAGCGGCGCCCCGAGCTGCGACGAGCGACCGCCGCTCGTCGACTCGGGATCGGCGAACGTGTGCGTCTGCACCGCCTTGATGCCCGCGATCTCGGCGAGCGCCGCCGTGAGCTCGCGCGCCGTCTGGAAGCGCTGGTCGGGGTCGCGCGCCAGCGCGCGGGCGAAGAACGCGTCGATCGCCGGCGGCAGCACGGGGTTCATCGCCGACGCCGAAGGCAGCGGCGCCATGCAGATCTTGATGATGAGATCGCCCAGCCCGTCGCTCTCGAACGGCACCACGCCGGTGAGGCACTGGAACACGATCACGCCGAGCGACCAGATGTCGCTGCGGGCGTCGACCGTCTTGTTCCCCTGGGCCTGCTCCGGGCTCATGTAGGCCGGCGTGCCCATGATCGTCCCGGTGCGCGTCCCGGCGCTCATCGGATCGGCGATCGACTTCTTGTCCTTGGCGATGCCGAAGTCGAGCACCTTCACGAGCTCGGCGTCGTCCTCCTTCACGAGGAAGATGTTCTCGGGCTTGAGATCGCGGTGGATGATCCCCTGCTCGTGCGCCTTCTGGAGCGCGCGCCCCACCTGGAGCATGAGCGGCGCGAGCTCGGCGAGCGGGATCTCGCCGCGGCGGCGCAGGCGCCGGAACAGGTCCTCGCCCTCGAGCAGCTCCATCACGATGAACGGCAGCTCGTTCCCCTCGGGCGTCCGGTCGATGCCGTGATCGAGGATCTGGACGACGTGCGCCGAGCGCAGCTTGGCCGCGGCCCTCGCCTCGCGCTCGAAGCGGGACCGCGCGTCGGCCGCCTGGACCAGCGCCGGGTCCATGAACTTGATCGCGACCGTCGTGTCGAGCGCGTGGTGGTGCGCGGTCCACACCGAGCCCATGCCGCCCTGGCCGAGCAGCTTCTCGAGGCGGTACTTCCCCGCGATGACCGTTCCGGGTTCCATGGCTCGGCGCCGAACCCCAATTAAAGCAGAAAACCGTCCTGGAGGTGGAGCGCGCGGCCCCCTTTGCCTCGACGCCGCCGCTCGGCGTAGCCTGGGTCCGCCGCCCGGTCCCATGGACCTCAGCCATCTCCGCTACTTTCAGACGATCGCCAGGTGCGGGAGCATGACGGCCGCGGCGCGCGTGCTCAAGGTCAGCCAGCCGACGCTGACGGTCGCGATGAAGAACCTCGAGGAGCGCCTCGGGACCACGCTGCTCCTCAGGAACCGCAGCGGCGTCTCGCTCACCGCCACCGGGCAGGAGCTGCTCACGCACGCCGAGGAGATCTTCTCGCTCGTCGAGCGCGCCGAGCAGCGCATCCTCGGCCTCGAGACCGAGGACGCCGGCAGCTTCGTCGTCGGCTGCCACGAGTCCCTGGGCGCGTACTTCCTGCCCGAGTTCATGATCGACTTCCTCGCGGTCGCGCCGCGCATCGAGCTCCGGCTCTGGAACGGCACGTCGAGCGGCGTCGGCGACGCGGTGCTCGCGCGCGAGGTCCACTTCGGGCTCATCGTCAACCCGCTGCCCCACCCCGAGCTCGTCCTCGTCGAGC
Source organism: uncultured Polyangiaceae bacterium (assembly GCA_964372055.1). GTDB lineage: Bacteria > Myxococcota_A > Polyangia > Polyangiales > Polyangiaceae > CAYJPW01. Next base: position 1,348 of record CAYJPW010000178.1, on the reverse strand, counting down.
TCTTCAAGGACGCCGTCGACCTCTTCGTCGCCGTGAGCCCGCCGGCCCCGTCATCGGTCCGCGCGGCCTCCCTGGAGCGCCGCGGCTCGGCGCGCGAGTCGAGCGCACCGCCTGCATCCGCGACGCTCGAGGAGGCCCACGCAAGGCTCCGGGCGGGCCCGCTCGTGCACGCCGGCCGCGTCGCGCAGAGCCAGGAGCTCATCAACCGGCTCGCCGCCGACGGGCTGGTGCCGACGCGCCTGCTCTCCTGCGGAGACCTCGAGCTCGTGAAGAGCCTGGCGCTCGCGGGGCTCGGCGTCGCGCTGCTGCCTCGCCGCGTCGCCGCCTACGGGCAGCGCGGGAAGCTCCGGCGCCTGCACCCCTCCTTGCCGTTCATCCCCGACACGATCTTCCTCGCCTACCGCGCCGACATGCACAAGACGCGCGCCGCGATGCGCCTCAAGGACGCGCTGCTCGCGCACGGGCGCTCGCTCGGCGGCATCGACTAGCAAAGCGGTGGCGACCCGCGATCGCCGGCGAAGCTCGAGACGCTCCCGCTCCTGGGCGCGTCAGCAGGCTCGCGGCATCGAGAGCTCGGTCCGGAGCCGCTCGATCCGGAAGCGGAGCCGCCCCTCGAGCTCCTCGGCGGAGGCTCCCACGCCCGCGTCGGCGACGACCTCCTGGCACATCGCGCACATCCGGAGCAGCTCCGCGTGCAGGCAGGCGGCGGTGACGCGGCCGCGCTCGAGCTCCTCGAGCCACCGCTCAAGCGCGCGCAGCTGCGCCGCCGCGAGCTCCGGGTGCTCGGCCGAGCCGGGCTCGTTCCACCGCCCGCGCGGAGCGGTGCAGAACCAGCAAGGTGAGCCGGGGTCCTTGAGCATCGGGCGTCTCCGGGGGCGGGCCGGAGCCTCCTCCTGCCTCCTCGGGCGAAATCCCGTCGCGTCAATCGCGTGCTTCGAGGCGCCGGCGCGGGCTGCTCGCGCGCCGCCTCGCGTCAGATGCCCCGCGGGCGGTACTGGCCGCTGGGCGCCGGGCGCGCGTCGCGAGGCGGCGGCTTCTTCCACACCGGCTTGGCGGGCGTGCTCGCGGCCGGCGTCGCGGCGCGCGCCGACACGTCCGGGCGCGGCTCGCCCGTTCGCGCGGGCGGCGGAGCGTGGTCGCTCGCCGAAGCGACGCCCGCGGCCGCGCTCGATGCGGCGGCGGCCGGCGCGCTCGACGGGACCGCGGCGGCCGGCGCGCCGGTCGGTGCGCCCGCGTCCGAGCTCGGCGCGGGCGGCGCCGGCGCCGTCTCTAGCAGCGCCCACCCCGCCCACACGCCCCCGCCCCCGCGGGCCCCGCCGGCCGCGCCCCCCCTCCACCTGCCGTGCAT
>CAYJPW010000177.1:21086-22477 GCA_964372055.1 uncultured Polyangiaceae bacterium | reverse complement strand
GCCCGGCCCGGCCGCCTCGCCGCGCGCCACGCGCCGGCGCGCTCGAGCACCGCCGCGAGCGTGGCGACGAGCGCGCCCATGGCGAGGGCGAAGTACGCGCCGAAGTAGTGCGGCCAGAAGACGTGGATGTCGGCGCCCTGGCGGAAGACGACGTACTGCACGGTCGCCATCGCCAGGACGAAGAGCGGCAGGAGCTCGTCCCCCCGGCGGAGCACCAGCGCCCGCACGGCGATCACGATCGCCGCGAGCTTGCCGAGGGCGATGGCGATCGGCGTGAACGAGAGCTCGATCCAGTAGCGCCGCGACGCGAGCACGGTGGCGAGCGGCGCCTGGTTGCCCGAGGAGCGCTGCGCGTAGCTGCCGAGCAGATCGTCGAGCTTGCCGCTCGCGCGGAAGAGCCAGAGGTAGAGGACGACGGTGCCGGCCGCGATCGAGGTGGCGAGCGCCCACCACTGCGCGAGGCGCCGGAGCTCGAGCGGGCGCAGCCGGCCGCGGAAGAGCCGCCCGAGCCCGAGGCCGAGGAGCGCCGCCACCAGGACGAACGCGGGCCAGTCGGCGTTCATGGCGAGCGCCGCGCCGGCGAGCGACACGGCGAGCCAGCGCCGGCGCGACGTCTGCGCCAGGCGGACGAACCCCCAGATCGCGAGCAGCGACCACGCGATCACCGGCACCTCGAGGGCGTTGAAGCTCGCGAACGCGAGGGTGATGGGCAGCACCACGAACCCCACCGCCGCCGCGGCGCCGGCGGCGGGCCGCCACAGGCTCCGCCCGATCGCGTGGAGGAGCGGCGGCGTCGCGATGCTGAGCAGGACGGCGGGGAGGCGGCAGACGAAGTCGTGCCGGCCGAGCAGCTTCATGAACGCCGCCGTCGTCCAGAAGATGCCCCACGGGTGGTGGCAGTAGTAGGCCTCCGGGCCGGGGCGAGCCTGGGTGTAGTCCCAGACCGGGCCGGCGATGCGCCAGCGCAGCATGTTCTCGGCGATGATGCCCATGCTCGCCGACGACGCGTAGTGGCCGGCGAGCAGCGGGCCGAAGAGCTCCCAGGACGCGGCGAGCGCGAACCAGAGCGCGGCGATCCCCGTGACCCAGCGCGCCACCCGCACCTCGAGCGGCGGCGCGGCGGGGAGCCCGTCGGGATCGCGCGGAGGGGGCCGGAGCATCCGGGGCGATGATTAGCCTGGATCGGCCGGGCGCGCCGAGAAACCGAGGCGCGAAGGCCTCCTCGTGGACCGCCGGGTCACGCCGGAGGACGATCGAGCGGGCCGGCGCTGCCGAGCTGCCGAGCGGCGGGGCGGTGGCGGCGCTCGGCCCCGGCCGCCCATGCTTCGCCGGCGCCGCGGGCGGGCCCCGCCGCCCGCCGCGCCCCGCCCCCGCCCCGCCCCCCCCCGACC
>CAYJPW010000177.1:0-21076 GCA_964372055.1 uncultured Polyangiaceae bacterium | reverse complement strand
GCGGGGCCCGGGCGGCCTATGCTGGGCGGGCGCGGCGCGGGTGGGGGGCTGGGGGGGGCGCCGCGCTCGAGCAGCTCGCCGACGTAGCGGCTGAGGGCCTGCGCGGCGGCGGGCGCCGGGGCCTGGAGCTCGACGCCGACCATGGTGGGGGAGGTCCAGCGGACCGCGGCGGCCAACCGGTGCTCGCCGTACGCGCCGAGATCGAGCCGCAGCGAGAGCACGGCGCCCGGCGACTGTCGCTCGAGCGCGCCCTCGGCGGCGAGCGCGAGACCGCCGACGCTGACGTCGATCACGTGGACGACCTCGCTGACGAGGCTGCCCTCGAGGACGGCGCGGGCCGGGAGCTCGGGCGTCGGCTTGCTGCGCACGTGGCGGCGGCGCTCTTTGGTCATGACTGCCCAGGTTAGGACGCGGTCGCGCGGGGTGTCGAGCGCCGGCTCGTCTCGAGGCCATCGGGTCGGCATCGGGGCCGGCGATGCGCACCACGCCGTCCGCAGCTCGCCGCGCTCGCCGGCCTCCGCGGCGGCGGCCCGCCATTCCCTGGATGCAGCCGCGCCCGGCTCACCCGGCGTCGGCCCGGAGCGCCGGCGACGCCGGCTCCGGGATCGCGACCGCCTCGAGCGACAAGAGCGGATAGTCCGCCACCTCGGGGTTGTTCATGTCGGCGTCGATGAGGTGCAGGGTCGCGTCGAGCGGGCTGGTCTCCACGATGGCCGCCTCGTAGGTCACGCGCGCCCCGTCGCTCCACAGCGTGCGCAGGCAGCCGACGGGCACGCTCGCCGCGCGCTCGGCGACCCAGGCGCCGAGCTCGCGGACGCAGCGAGGGTGGCCGCTGTGTCCCGCGATCTGGACGACCCCGCGCGGCAGCGCGCGCGGATCGAAGCGCCGCGGCGCCTCGGCGTCGAGCTCCCAGCCGCGATCGGCGCCGGGGCGCTCGGGGTTCGAGGGGCGATGGTAGAGCAGGCCTCCGCCCTCGCGGCCGGTGCTCCCGGCGACGTGCAGCGGGCGGAGATCGAGCGCCGCGCGCTCGCCGCGCCCCCACGCGCCCGCCACGCGCGCCACGGCGCCGTCGAGCGCGGCCTCGAGCGCGCTCGCGATCGCCGCGGGCGTGGGCGCGGCGGCGTCGGGCGCGTCCAGGCCCAGCATCGCGAGCTCGCGTGCGGTGACGCCGGCGTGCGTGAGCAGGGCGGGCCTGCCGCCGCGGACGCCCACGCAGGCGAGGCGCATGCGCCCGCTCACGAGCAGCTCCTCGACGAAGGCGCGCTGCGCGGTGGTGAACGAGCAGTAGTCGCGGTGCGCGATCTCGGGCGTGGGGATGCGCGGGAACTCTTCGGCGAACCGGGCCCGGTCGTCGAGGGCGCGCTCGCCCCGCTCCTTGGCGCGCTCGATCGCACACGCCAGCGCCCGCGCGCGCGCGAACGAGGCGTCGCTCTCGTGCGACAGCTCCATCACCCGCGAGAGATCGTGGTTGCCGGCGAGCACCACCACCTGATCGGCAGGGTGGCGGGCGAGGAAGCGGAGGACCATGAGCCCGTTCTCGGCGACCTGGGCGATCTCGTCCTCGCCGCATTTGTAATCGAAATGGTCGCCGATCGAGACGAGCCCCACGTCGTCGCGGAGCCTCTCGCCCGCGAGCAGCCCGTTTTGCCCGAGGACGGCGCGGAGCCGATCGAGGCTGGCTTGCGGGTCGCCGACGGCGAACCAGCGCCGCGAGGCGTCGAGCTTGGCGGGCGCGACCATGGCACGTTGGTGGTAGCATCGTTCGACCCTCCGAGCGAAAAGGGCATGGGCCTCTCCGAGATCGACCGCGTGCGCCTCGAGCGCGACCTCTACAAGGGCCTGCTCGAGCTCGGCGCCAAGGACGATCTCCGCCCGCTCCTCGAGGAGGCGCTGGCGCTCGTCGTCGAGCTCACGCGCGCCCGCAAGGGCCTCATCGAGCTCTCGGGCGGCTTCTCGATCGCGCGCGCGCTCAGCGACGCCGACGTGGCCGCGGCGCGGCGCGCGCTCTCCAGCGGCATCATCGCCGAGGCGCTCGCGACCGGCCGCACCGTGTCCACCGCGAGCGCCCTCGACGATCCGCGCTTCAAGGATCAGAAGAGCGTTCAGGCCGGGCGCATCGAGGCGGTGGTGTGCGCGCCGGTGGGCGCGCTCGGCGTCCTCTACCTCGAGGGGCGCGCGGAGCCCGGGCCCTTCCCCGAGGAGGACCGCGCCCGCGCCGAGCTCTTCGCCCGCCATCTCGCCCCGCTCGCCGATCGGCTCCTGGCGCGCGAGGCGCCGGGCGCGCGCGAGGACCACACCAAGGAGCTCCGCGGCCGGCTCTCGGTCGGCGCGATCGCCGGCACGAGCCGCGCCCTCGCCGAGGTCTTCCGGCAGGTGCTCGTGGCCGCGCCCGTGATGGTGCCGGTGCTCGTCGGCGGCGAGAGCGGCACCGGCAAGACGGCCATCGCCCGCGCGCTGCACGAGAGCTCGCCGCGCGCGCGCGGGCCCTTCGTCGAGCTCAACTGCGCCGCGCTCCCCGAGGCGCTCTTCGAGAGCGAGCTCTTCGGCGCCGAGAAGGGCGCGCACAGCACCGCGACGCGCCGGATCGAGGGCAAGGTCGAGGCGGCGCGCGGCGGCACCCTGTTCCTCGACGAGATCGGCGAGATCCCGCTCGCGGTCCAGGGCAAGCTGCTCACGTTCCTGCAGAGCCGGCGCTACTACCGCCTCGGCGGCACCGAGGCGGTCCTCGCCGACGTCCGCATCGTCGCCGCGACCAACCGCGATCTCCCCGAGCTCGTCGCCCAGAAGCGCTTCCGCGAGGACCTCTACTACCGGCTCGACGTCCTCCAGGTGCGCGTTCCGCCGCTGCGCGAGCGCCCCGAGGACATCGGCCCCATCGCCGACGCGGCGGTCCGCGAGCTCGCCCGATCCGAGGGACGCGAGGTGCTGCTCTCGCGGGCGGCGCGCGCGGCGCTCGCCGAGAGCGAGTGGCCCGGCAACGTGCGCCAGCTCGAGAACGTCCTCTCGCGCGGCTGGGCGACGGCGCTGAGCCAGGGTGCGACCACCATCGAGCCCGCGCACCTGTTCCCCGACCTGCCCGGGGACACGACCGACGGCGAGCCGACGTACCAGGAGGCGACGCGGCGCTTCCAGGCGCGCCTCCTCAAGGACGCGCTCGAGGCGACGGGCTGGAACGTGAGCGAGACGGCCCGGCGCCTCGATCTGGCACGCTCGCACCTGAACGAGCTCATCCGCGCGCACGGCCTCGCCCGCGCGCCGAAGAAGCCGTAGCTCCCATGAGCGAGCCCGCCGGCGACTCCGCGCTCCAGCCCGGCACGATGGTCGGGGCCTACCGCATCGAGTACCGCCTCGGCGCCGGCGGGATGGGGACGGTCTACGCCGCCGAGGAGCCGACCATCAAGAAGCGCGTCGCCATCAAGGTGATGCGCCACGCCTTCGGCGAGGACACGACGGCCGTAGCGCGCTTCGAGCGCGAGGCGCGCGCCGCCAACGACGTCCGCCACCCCGGCATCGTCGACGTCTTCGCCTTCGGCCGCCTGCCCGACGGGCGCCCTTACCTCGTGATGTCGCTCCTCGAGGGCAAGAGCCTTCGCGACGAGATCGCCGCGCGCGGGAGCCTGCCGGCCTCCGAGGCGTGGGCGATCGCCCGGGAGATCGCCGCCGCGCTCGCGGCCGCGCACGAGCGCGGCATCGTCCACCGCGATCTCAAGCCGGACAACGTCTTCCTCGAGCGCTTCGCCTCCGGGCCGCCCCGCGTGCGCGTCCTCGACTTCGGCCTGGCGAAGGTGTCGCAGCAGCCGGACGAGTCGGTGGCGCCGATGAAGCTGACCCAGAGCGGCGCGCCCATGGGCACGCCCGCGTACATGGCGCCCGAGCAGTGGTGGAACGCCGAGGTCGACGCGCGCACCGATCAGTACGCGTTCGGCGCGCTCCTCTTCGAGATGCTCGCCGGACGGCCGCCTTTCAGCTCGCAGCAGTTCGTCGAGCTCGTCCAGCAGCACCTCCACCAGAAGCCGCCGTCGCTCGCCGACGCCGGCGTCGATGCGCCGGCCGCCGTCGAGGCGCTCGTGGCCAAGACGCTCGCCAAGGCGGCGGCGGACCGGTTCCCCTCGATGGCCGATCTGATCGCGACCGGCGACGCGGCGTTCGCCGGCGCGCCCTCGGTGCGCGTCAGCGCCGGCGGCGGCGACGCGCTCGTCCACGGCGTGACGCTCGCGGTGACGCCCGCGATCGCGCCGTCGAGCGTCGAGAGCGCGATCGCCGCCGGGCCGGGCGGCGAGGCCCCGCGACCGCTCGACCCGACGGGCCACGCCAGGCGCTTCGTCGCCGTCCTCATCGGGGCCCTGGCGCTCGTGGCGGCCGCGCTCGTGGGCGCCGGCTACGCCGCGAGCAGCGACGGCGGCGCCCGCGACGTCGGCTACTGGATCTACATCCAGGGGATGAGCGCCTTCGGGGTGCTCTTCTGGCTCGCGGTCGGCCTCGTCGCCTTCGTCGCCGTCGCGGCGCGCCGCGCGCGCGACGGCGCTCCCTCGCGCGCCGTCTGGATCCTGGCCGTGATGCCGGCGCTCGGCGGCGGGCTCAGCACCTACGGCGGCTGGCACAAGGTCATCGAGAACGTCGGCAAAGCCGAGCCGACGCAGCGGTTCACCCTCTACAACTACGGCCTCTTCGAGGCGAACTGCGGCCGGTTCTTCGGCTTCGCGATCGCGGCGGTCCTCTTCGCCGCGCTCGCCGTGATGGCCGGCGTCCATCGCGCCTGGGGAACGGTCGCCGAGCGCTCCAAGATCACGATGGGGGGCGCCGTCGCGCTCGCCGCGCTCGCCGTCGCGGCGTTCGCGGCCCGGGCGCCGTCCGGCGCGCTCGTGGCGGTGACGGCCTTCGTCGTCCTCGCCGGCGGGCTGGCGCTGCCGATCGCCGACGGGCCGGCGGCGGCGGCGCGCGAGGCCGAGCGGGCGCTGGCCGGCGCCGTCGCGCTCGGGCTCATGGTGCTCGTCGGCCTGACGCGGATCGAGGCGCGCGAAGCCATCCTCTGGGACAGCCAGCCGACGCGCGCCAGCCGCGTGACCGAGATCCTCGATGCGTTCGCGGAGCGCACGCCCACGGTGATCGTCATGGCCGCGGCGATCGGGATCGCGGTCGCGGTCGAGGCGCTGCGGCTGCGCGGGCGCTCGCTCTCGCTCGCGGCGGTGCGGCCGCGCGCCGGCGGCTGGGTGCTGCTCGCCGCGCTGATCGCCCTCGCCACCCTCGATCTCCTCCAGCACGGCGCCTTCCGGCGCACCGGCGACGAGCTCCGCGCCGCCATGGCGCCGCAGTTCTCGCTCTTCGCTCGCCTCGATCCGCCGACCGCCGAGGCCCTCGACGTCGAGCGGCACCCGCCCCACCCGGCGCCGGCGCTCCAGATCGCGCGTGACTGGATCGCCGTGAACGGCGAGCGCGTCGCCAAGCTCGCCGCGGTCGAGTCGCAGGACGGCGCCGCGAACGTCGGGCGCGATCTCTCCCACGGGCTCGCCGCCGCCCAGCCCGCCGAGCCCGCGCCGGGCGATCCCGAGCTCTCGATCGCGATCGACCGCGAGGTGCCCTGGAGCTCGGTGGAGCGTTTGCTCCGCATCGCCCGCAGCGCCGGCGCGCGGCGCGTCGAGATCCTCTTCACGCGCGGCGCGCCCCCCGCGATCCCGCCCGGCGCCCCCCCCGAAGCCGGCTACCTGCTGCCGAAGGACTTCGTCGCGCTCCCCGCGTCGTTGGAGGAGGACGGCTTCGGCGCGGCCGCCGATCGGCGGTTCGCCGACGTCGCGGCCGAGCTGGTGCGCGCCGGCGACGGCGGCCAACCGGTGCGCCTCGCCGCGGGGGGCGCGCGGTAGCTCCGGCTGCCGCGCGAATCGATCGCGACGCGCCCCGGCGCGCGTTGCTAAGCTCGGCCGCGTGTCGCCCCTCGTCGTCGAGCTGCTGCGCGCCTCCCGGGCCGAGCTCCTGGCGCGCCTCCGCGCGGGCGGCGAGCTCCGCCCCGAGGCGCTCGAGGGCCATCTCTTCCACGGGGTCTCGCTCGGGCTCCCGGCCTGGCTCGAGCGCCTCACGTGGAAGAAGTTCGCCAAGGGCTTCCATCGCGACGGCGAGATCGTGCGCGGCTGGAACGTGCGCATCGCGCAGACCCCGCTCGACGATCCCCGCTGGGACCCCAAGGAGAAGCGCGGCGTGCCCGTCACCTTCGGCCACTTCGAGGTGCTCCCCGCGCGCGGCGCCCGCGTGCCCCACGGCGTCGAGCAGGGTGTCCTGCTCGACTACGGTCGCGGCAAGAACGGGCTCTTCGATCCGACGCGCCTCGTCAAGGACCCGGTCGTGGCGCTCGACGGCGCGGGCGACGTGCTCCTCGGCTGGAGCTACGTCGCGCTCGGCCCGCTCCGCCTCGGCACGCCGAGCTTCTTCACGCTCGAGCGCGGCCCGCGCCTCACGCACGTCCCGCGCCCGCCGAGGGGCTGATCGCCGACGCTGCTCGGGCGGCGCGAAGCGGAACGCGGGCTCCGGGCCTCGAGCGGCGTCGGTCGGACCCATGTACGACGCCTGTTCAGTCGGTCGATCGACGCCCGCACCCCCCACGAGGTGGGCCCGGATCGACCGAATGAAAACTCCCGTCTCCCCGTCTCCCTGTGAAATGTCCTGCTTCGCCGACGATCAGGGCAGCATCAGCTCGGTGACCGGCGTCGTCGAGTAGCAGGGATCGACGGCACCCTCGAGCAGGTACGAGTTCGATCCGACCGCCGTCGCCGTGGGCACGCAGGTCTTGAGCACGGTGAGGAGCGCGTCGGCCGCATTGCGCTTGCCCTGGGCGCGGTGGTGGACGCCGCTCACCAGCTTGCCGCCGCCCTTGCCGCAGATGAGCATGGGATGCTCGCGGATGTCGTGCGTCCAGCCGTCGGAGGCGTCGCTCGAGACGAAGACCACGGTGTTGTCGAGCAGGTTTCCGGCGCCGTCGGGCGTCGTCTTGAGCTTCTCGAGCAGGTACGCGAGCTGGCCCATCATGAAGACGACGCCCTGGTTGAACTTGGTGATCGGCCCGCTCTCGGTGATCGGCGGCGCGTTGGCGCCGTCGGGATCGTAGTAGGTGCCGCTGTAGTGCTGGTAGTTCGCCGAGACCGAGTGCGACAGCTGGTGGTGCGATCCGTTGCCGGGGATGAGCTCGGCCTCCGACGCACCGCCGAGGTAGAGCACCGTCCCGATCCGGGTCACGTCGCACGAGAGCGCGAACGCGAGCAGATCGCTCACCGCCTGGTTCATCGCGTCCTTGCCGTTGGCGACGTCGGTGGTGACCGCCGGGACGCCGGGGAGCACGCACAGCGGCGGGAGGGCGTTGATCTTGTTCTCCAGATCGGCCAGGCCCGCGAGGTGGCCGTCGACGCGCTCGATGTCGACCGCGCCGAGCCGCTTCTTCAGCTCGGCCGCGTCGGCCTTGACGGTGTCGACGACGCTGAGGCGCGCCGGCTTGAGCGGGTTGTCCTGCGGGGTGAAGAGGTCGACGAACGTCTGGTAGATGGTCTGCGCGTTCTTGACCGGCGGGTTGGGGCTGAGCTTGTCGACGTGCGACAGGTTGTGCATCGTCGTCCCGTAGTCGGCCTGGCTGATCTGGCTGACGACGCCGGTGTGCACGCCGCGGACGATGGACGGCTTCTTGTCGGGGCTCGCGTCGATCGCCGTGGCGTAGAGCTGGTCCATCGTCGGCCCGCGTGCGTTCGAGAAGAACCCGGGCCCCTGGCCTTGATCCGCGAAGCTCATGGCGTTGAAGACGCTCATGCCTTCGTGGTGGGTGATCTTGTACTTGCACTTGTTCTCGAAGCCCGAGAGGACCGTCACGTAGTCCTTCACGTTCGCGAGCGGCTGGAGCTGCTCGCTGATCGGGTAGTTCGCGCCCGTCACCGGGTTGCGGATCCCGCCCGGCACCCAGCGGTTCAGGAGGACGCCGTTCCCGAAGCACCAGGTGATGAGGCGGACCGGGATCGGGGATCCGTCGGCGAAGGCCACGCCGTGGTTGTCGAGCATCGCGTCCAGGATCGGCAGGCCCACCATCACGGCGGCCCCGCTGGCCATGCCCCGGAGCATCGCGCGGCGGCTGAGGGTCGTACGCTTCATGAATGAGCCTCTCTCACTTGGGGTCGGCGACGAGCCGGAACGCGTCGCTGGCGGTGAGCTCCACCAGAAGGTCTTGGATCTTGTAGCCCGAGGCGTCGTACGACTCTCCGAGCTTGAGGAGGGCCGGCGCTTCGCCGTCGGTCTCGAGGTGGCCCATCGAGTGCCGGAAGAAATGCTTGATGGTGCAGGCGGTGCTGCGAGGATCGTCGCTGACGAGCTGCGCGAGCTCGCCCGCGTCGGCGAAGTCGCCGAGCGTGGGCGAGGTGCTCGCCGTGTCGATGGGGAAGCCGTTCTCGGTCTCGCGCCAGGCGCCCACGCCGTCGAAGTGCTCGAGGGCGAAGCCGAGCGTGTCCATGTCGCCGTGGCAGCTCTTGCAGCTCGGATCGGTCATGTGCTGCAAGAGCTTCTCCTTGATGGGCTTGGGCGTGCCGTCGTCGGGCGGCAGGACCGGGTTCACGCCCGGGGGCGGCGGCGGCACCGGGGTGCAGAGCAGCCTCGCCTGGATGAAGGCGCCGCGCCGGGTGGGCGAGGTCGAGTCGATGTGGGAGAGGAGCGCGAGGAGCCCGGCGTGGCCGAGGACGCCGTGGCGCCCCTGCGACGCGGGCAGCGTCACCTTGGCCCAGCCGCTCGCCGGCGGCGTCACGCCGTAGAACCCGGCGAGCGTCTGATCGACGAAGGTGTAGTCGGCCGTCAGCATCGCGCGCGCGTCGGTGTTCTGATCCCAGACGAGGCTGCGCAGGAGCTGGAGCGTCTCCTCCTTCATCGACGCCTTGAGCGCGTCCTTCAGCGCGGGATCGAACTGCGGGAACTTCGTCGCGTCCTTCTCCATGATGTCGATCTCGCGCAGGCGGAGCGTCTCGGAGAAGATGGTGTCGAGCGTCGTCTTCGCCTCGGGGCGGGCGAGCATCTGCTTGGCGATGGCCTTGATGCCGGCCTCGTCGTCGAGCTGGCCGCTCTCCGCCGCGTCGAGCAGCGCGGCGTCCGGCGTCTGATTGAGGAGGAAGAACGACATGCGCGTGACCAGCTCGGTCGGCGTCAGCCGGCGCACGGTGGGATCGGCGGCGTCGGGCTCCCCGATCTCGACGATGTAGAGGAAGTAGAACGACTGGAGCAGCGCCGAGATCACCGCCTCGAGCGCGGCGTCGGTGCTGAAGAAGGCGTTGCCCGAGGTCTGCGCTGCGGCGACGATGCGGTCGATCTCCGCCTGGACCAGCGGGCGCCGCCAGGCGACGCGCCCGAGCTCGCTCACGAACTGCGCGATGCAAGCGGTGTCGTCCACGGTGGTCGGCTCGCAGGGGAGGATCGCCGCGCGCGTCGTCGGATCCGCGAGGACGGCGGTCGCGATGGCGCGGGCCGACTGCTCGTATTGATCGACGCCGTTCGACGACGTCGTGAGCTCCGTCGCGCCGACGGCGTCGTAGCCCTTGAGGGCCTGATCCTGGGGCGGCACCGCCTGGGCGGCGCCGACGTCGCCGAAGAGGACGCGGACCGATCCGACGTACTGCGGCTTCATCAGCCGGCGCAGGCCGCCGGCCGCGGGCTTGACCGGATCGTCGGGGCTGATGCCGCCGCCGGTCCCGCTGCCGCTCCCGGTCGAGCTGTTCGCGCCGGTGCTGCCGAACAGGTCGTCATCGTCGTCGCCCCCACACCCACCCAGGACGCCGGCCCCGAGCGCGGCCGCGGCGAGCGCCGTCAGCAACAAGCTTCGCATGGGGCGAAAGTGTTCCCCAGATCGGTGCCGCAAGTCACGTGTCAATGACGGGAATCAACGCGATTCAGGCCTCGCCCTCCGTGTGGGACAAAGGCACCATCCGCTCCCGGTGCGCTGAGGCCGGATCGTTCCACTCGTACCGCGCGTCGGTCAGTCGCGTGCGGGGGCTCTGCCCCCCCGCGCCCCCGGAGCTGAAGAGGCGTCGGACCTCGGGCCTCGAGTGGCGTTGGATGGACGAATGTCCGACACCTCTTCAGCCGGAGGCACGCGCGCCGCCCTCCGGCACCGAGAGCACGAACGTCGCCCCGCCGCCGGTGGTGGCGCGATGCGAGAGCTCGCCACCGTGCGCCTCGGCGATGCGCTGCACCACCGAGAGCCCGAGCCCGGTGCCCGTGGGGCGCGTGGTGAAGAACGGCTCGAAGATGCGATCGACGAGCTCCTCCGGGACGCCGGCGCCGTCGTCGATCACCTCGATGAGCGCGCGCCGGTCGGTGCCGACGGAGATTCGCACCCGGACCGGCCCGCGACGGCCGGGCGCCTGGAGCGCGTTGGTCACCAGGTTGATCACGGCCTGCCGCACGAGCTCTCCGTCGCACGCGAAGAGCGCGTCGGCGTCCCTCGACGACGTCGCGGAGGCGTCGATCTCGATCGAGAGATCGATCGGCCCGGCGTCTCCCGCGGCGGAGCGCGCCGCCTCGACCGCGCCGGCCACGAGCGGCCCGAGCGCGACCTCGCCGAGGCGCACGTCCATCGGACGCGCGAACTGGAGCAGCTCGGCGACCATGCGCTTGAGCCGCTCGGCCTCCTCGCCGACGATCCCGAGGAGCGTCTCGGCTTGCGGCGGGGTGGGGCCCAGCGCCCGCCGCAGCGTGGTGAGCGCGTTGAAGATGACCCCGACGGGGTTGCGGACCTCGTGCGCGACGACGGCGGAGAGCTCGCCCAGCGCCGCGAGCCGCTCCCGCTTCACGAGCTCGGCCTGCGTGGCTCTGAGGTCTGCCGACGATCGCTCGAGCGCGCGCGCGTCGGCGACGAACCGCGACGCGAGCGAGCCTCCGACGGCGAGCACCAGCACCAGGAACCCGAGGTCGATGAGGTAGGGCATGCGCAGCACGCCGGCGGCCGCGAGGCTGTCGTTGACCGCGCTGGCGAAGAGGGCGACGAGCCCGGTGCAGTGCGCGGCGGCGGTGCGCTCGCGGCGGCGCCACTGCCGCGCGTACCGGGCGGCGAGGATGAGCAGGCCGAGGCAGTAGAAGCCGTAGCAGAGCTGGCCGAGGGTCGTCGGGAGCGCGTCGCGGTAGGTCGTGCCCATCCAGCCGATGGGGCGGGCCGCGACGGTGTCGGTCACGATGACGCGCGGGACGAGCGAGAGGAAGGCGAACGCCGTGGAGCTCGCGACGAACCAGCGCTCGAGGCGGTGGAGCCTGCGGCCGTGCTGCTCGGCGAAGTAGACGAACCACGCCGCGCCGTTGAGGCCGCCCATGAGCAGGCTCAGCCGCGACGCCCACACCAGCATCTCGTCGGGGACGTCGAGCGTCACCACCGCGTTGCACGCGCTGTAGAGCGCGGCGAGGAGCGCGCACGCGGCGAACCAGCGCAGCTCGCGCCACCCGGGCCCCTGGGAGAGCCCGAGGGCGAGCAGCGCGAAGAGCACGCCGACGACCGCCGTCGTGACCGAGAATGTCGCTGGACCCGTCAGGCCGGCGAGCATGCCGAGCGGTCTGGGACGGCGCAAGCTCCGCTGCAGGGCCGATCCGCTCGTGCCTGCGGGCGCTAGGCCGCGCGGGTGCGGCGCGGGCCGTCCTCGGCGCCGGCGCGCCGGTGCGCGCTCCGCGCCGGCTCGGCGAGCGCGGCGCGATAGATGGCTTCGTACGCCGTCGTCATGACCGCCGTCGTGAAGCGCTCGCGGGCGCGCGCGGCGCACGCGGCGCGATCGAACCCCGCGAGCGAGCGCGCGACACGAGCCATGCCGGCGACGTCGCCCTCGGTCACGAGGAAGCCGGTGAGACCCTCCTCGACGATCTCGGGGAACGACCCCCGCGCGAAGCCGATCACCGGGGCGCCGCAGAGCATCGCCTCGATCGCCGCCAGCCCGAAGGGCTCCTCCCACTGGATCGGGCACACGAGCGCGCGCGCTCCGCGGAGCAGCGCGACCTTGCGCTCGTGATCGGCCTCCCCCAGCTCGATCACGTCGGGCGCGCCGCCTCCGCGCGGGCTGGTGCGCCCCAGCCGAGGCACGACCTCGGCGTCGAAGTAGGCGCGGTCCTGCGGGTGCGCGCGGCCGGCGAGCATCATCGGCACACCCGCGAGGCGGGCGGCGTCGATGGCGAGGTGGGTCCCCTTCTCGCGCGAGTAGCGGCCGAGGTGGAGGAGATAGCCCTCGTCGGACGCGCTCGGTGGATAGCGGTCGGGGGAGAGCCCATGGTGGACGACCGACGCCCGCGCGAGCGGCACCTCGAGATCGAGCTGTCGCTGGCTGATCGCGACGTAGTGGACCTCGGGGTGCCTGGTGTAGACGCGGGACATCGAGTCCTCCCGCCGGTGGTGCAGCGTGTGAACCATCGGCACGCGGCAGAAGCGGGCGAGCGGCACGGCAAGGACGCTGTTCACGTGCACGAGGTCGACCCCGTCGCCTTGCGCGATGTCGTCCAGCGACCACGCGGCGTGGTTGAGCTCGTCCGGCGGCGCCGGCGGCCACTCGGGCCGCGCGTAGAGCGCGCGCTTGCGGCAGCTCGTCTCGGAGTCGCCCGTCGTGAACAGGGTGACGTCGTGGCCTCGCCGGGCGAGCTCTTCCGCGAGCTCGTAGCAGAAGAGCTCGGTGCCACCGTACCCGGCCGGCGGCACGCGGATGAAGGGCGTGGAGACGATGGCAATCCGCATGGCGATCATGCTGGCTCGAGGCCGGCTGGTGCGCGCGTCGGCGTCGCACGGGCGGCCGTTAGTGGGCGGCCTACACGCGCCGTGCCAGGGCGCCCGGCGCGCGGGCGGCCGGCGAGCGCGTCCTGCTCCGTCGCGAGCGGGGGCTCTCCCGGACTGAAGAGTCGTCGGACCCGGGCTTCGAGAGGCGTCGGTCGGACGAATGTCCGACGCCTCTTCAGTCACGAGCGGGTCGTCGGACTCGGGCTTCGAGAGGCGTGACGTATGTCCGACGCCTCTTCAGTGCCCGTCGTCGGCCGGAGCGTCCTCGAGGAAGACGTCGAAGTCCTCGACCGTGAGCGCGTGGCGGTACCGGTCGGCGAGGAGCCGACCGAGCTCGGGGAAATCGGGCAGCGTGTCGGCGGAGTCGAGCACGTCCCCGGTGACGTGGGGGAAGACGTCGCGGTGCTCCACGACGATCGCCGCGGGGGGGCTCGCGGCGAGATCGCGCATCAGCTCGGCGCGCGTGCGCGCCTTGGCCCACGCCACGCGCTGGGGCACGTCGTAGATGTAGCGGCTCGCGGGGCGCCGGTCCGACAGGTCGTAGATGACCGGCTCGAAGCCCCACACGTACACCGAGCGGTCGCGGGCGACCCGCTCGCGTAGCGCCGCGGCGACCGCGCGGTTCGCCGCGGCGCTGACGTCGGCGACCGACGCGAGCGCGTCGAGGCGCGCCGGATCGATCCGGCCGGAGAGCAGCATCGCCGTGCGCTCGCGGGTGCGCTCGAGGTACGAGCCGGGCACGTCCTTGCAGGCGCTGCGGCCCAGCGCGATCGCCGCGAAGCCGGCGGCGAAGAGCGCAGCGCCCCCGATGTGCCGCCGCGCCCGCTGCCAGACGGCCCAGTATCCGAGCGCGACGAGCATCGCCGTCGGCGGCCAGGTGGCCCCGTAGTGGTAAGGGAAGAACTTCCCCTGGGCGACGACGCCGAGGATCTGCATGGCGACCACGCCCGCGAGGAGCGCCACGCCGCGCCCGCCGTTGGGCGCGCGCCGGATCCCGAGCAGGAGGAGCAGGCCCACGGTGACCACGCTCGAGTAGGTCACCAGCCACTCGGTGAGACCCCAGTAGAGCATCCCGATGAGCGACTGGCCCTGCCACGACAGCGCCGTGTACTCGGGCGCGAAGACGAAGATCGTCTGGCGAAGATCGGCGAGGGCGCCGCGCTGTGCGAACCACGCGGCGCAGACCACCGAGGGCAGGACGCCGCCGATCGCGACGAGCCCGACCGGGCGGAGCGCGCCGGCGAAGGCGCGCGCCGAGCGCACGATCCAGGCCTCGCGCAGCGCCGGCCACGCGAGCGCGATCGCGAGCACCGCGCCGCCGCCCGCGAGCGGCGGCTTGAGCAGCCCCGCGAGCCCGAAGAGCACGCCGGCGCCGCCCCATGCGTAGACCTCGCCGCGGCGGCTCGCGACCGGCGTCGTGCCCGCCCAGAGGCCGAGCATCGTGAGCATGCCGCCGAACGACTCGGGCTGCGCCGTGTGCCAGAAGTCGAGCTGCGCGTGGACGAGCACCGCGATCGCCCCCGCGAACAGGCCGATGCGCCACTCGCCCCAGAACCGGGAGGCGAGGCGCGTCATGGCCGCGACCATGACGACGAGGCCGGCGCACTCGAGGAGCCGGACGCCGATCTGCGCGGGGCCGAAGAGCGCGCGCGCGAGCGCGTACACCGCGAAGATGCCCGGCGGCTTGAAATCCCACGCGTCGCGGTAGGGCGCCCCGCCCTCGAGCAGGGTCCGCGCGACCATCGCGTAGATTCCCTGATCGCGCCCGTACGAGTACGTCGCGATCTGCACGAGCAGGAACGCGATCCCGAGCGCCGAAGCGGCGACGAGCGCGGTGTCGAGGCGCGCGCCGGCGAGGCGCAGCGGGGGCGCGCTCTCGCGATCCGAGCCGTCCTCGGCGGACGCGGGCGGCGCGACGGGGCGGCCCTCGTCCGCGTCGGGCGCCGCCTCATCGGCGTCGAGCGACTGCGCACGCGGAGCGCGCCGGGGCTCGAGCGCGGGCGGCGGACTCGGCGGAGGCTCGGGGCAGGGCACGGGGCGGGCTCGGAGGGGCCGCCGCGAATGACAGAAGGGTGACAGGCTGGCGGCGGGCCGGGCGGTAGGCTGCGAAGCCTCGTGGAGATCGCCGTCCTGGTCAACCTCCGCGCGCGAAGGGGCAGCGAGGCGGTCGCGTCGAGCTGCCGCGCCGAGCTGCCCACCGCGCGGATCCTCGCATCGAGATCGCTCGACGACACGCGCGGCTTCGCCCGCGCACTCGGCAGCGATCCTCCTCACCTGCTCGTCTCGGCGGGCGGCGACGGCACGGCGATGGGCCTCATCAACTCGATGCGGGGCTCGCCCGGCAACCCGGCGCAAGTGCTCTCGGCGAGCGCGCGCCGCGTCCCCGCGCTCGGCGTCATGCCGCTCGGCACCGGCAACGGCTGGGCGCGCGCGACCGGTGCGCCCCGCTGGAGGGCGGCGCTCGATCGGCTCAAGCTCGCCGCCCGGACCGCGGGGCCGCCGCCGGTCCGCCGCTTCGATCTGGTCGAGATCTTCGGGACCATCGCCCACTTCGCCGGCACCGGCTGGGACGCCGAGATCATCGACGACTTCTACGCGCAGCGGACCGGCCCCGGCCTCCTGCCCGAGCGCGCGCGCGGCGGTCTGGGCGGCTACCTCCAGGGCATGTTCACCCGGACCATCCCGCGCCACGTGCTCACGCGCCGCCAGGTGGAGGTCGAGCTCGTCAACACCGGCGACGACGCGCTCACCGTCGATCCCTCCGGCCGCGCCGTTCCGCTCCCCGGCGGCGAGCACGGCGCCGTCCTCTACCGCGGCCCCGCCAGCGTCTGCGCCGCCGGCACCTCGCCCGAGTGGGGCTTCGGCTTCCGCGCCTTCCCCTTCGCGGGGCTCGTGCCGCGCCGCTTTTGCATGCGCCTCTACGCCGGCACCGCGATCGAGGCGACCATGCGAATGCACCGGCTCTGGCGCGGCGAGCACCCGCTCGAGAAGATGCACTCGTGGCTGCTCACCCGCTGCCGCGCCACGTTCTCGCGCCCGGTGCCGTTCCAGGTCGGCGGCGACCGGCTCGGCCACAAGACCGAGGTCGAGTACACGCTCGCGCCCGAGCAGATCGACCTGCTCGACTGGCGCGCCCTTCGACCGGCGGCCTAGTGCCGCGCGGCGGAACCGTCGCCAAGCTGCGGCAGGGCTTCTGACGAGGGAGACTGCATTGCTGGCCGATCTGTGGCCGAGCTGGCGCGCCGAGCGGATCCTGCACGAGGACCCTGACCTCGTCGTCATCGACAAGCCGCCGGGCGTCCCGACCCACGCGCCCGAGCCGGATCGCGTCGACGACGCGCACACCCGCGTCCTCGCCTTCCTCGTCGAGCGCGGGGAGCGCGAGCCTTACCTCGGGATCCACCAGCGGCTCGACCGCGACACCTCGGGCGTCCTCCTGTTCACCCGGAGAAAGCAGGCGAACCGCGCGATCGCCGAGCAGTTCGAGCAGCGCAAGGTGCACAAGACGTACGTCGCCTGCGTGACCGGCTGGAAGGCGCGCGGCGCCGAGGGGCGGCTCGTGCACCGGCTCGTCGCCGATCGCGACGGCGCGATGCGCGCGCTCCCGCCGAAGGCGCCGGGAGGACAGGAGGCGGTGACACGCTGGCGGCTGCTCGAGCGCGGCGCTCGAGGGCGGACCCTGCTCGAGCTCTCGCCCGAGACGGGCCGCACCCACCAGCTCCGCGTCCAGCTCGCCGCCCAGGGAGCGCCCATCGGCGGCGACGCGACCTACGGCGGCGAGCCCGCGCCTCGTCTCCTCCTCCACGCCGCCGAGCTCGCGCTCCGGCACCCGACGAGCGGCGGCGAGCTCCGCGTCCGCGCGCCGGTGCCGGAGGCGCTCGGCGCCTGGCTCCGCGGGGAGGAGTCGCGCGCGTTCGCCGGCGCCGATGCGATCGAGGCGGCGATGCGCGAAGCCGCCGAGCGTCGCTACGGCCTCTCGCGCCTCCCCGGGACCGACGCGTTCCGGATCGTGAACGGCGCGGGCGACGGGCTGCCCGGCGTCGACGTCGATCGCTACGGCGAGCACCTGGTCGTGGCGCTCTCGGGCGACGAGGCCGTAGCCGCCCGCGAGCTCGTGCTCGACGCGGCCGCGCGCCTCGGCGCGGCCGGCGTCTACGTCAAGGTGCGGCCCAAGCACGCGAGCGTGGTGGTCGACACGCGCCGCGACGAGCTCGCCCCGCGCGAGGCGGTCCGCGGCGCGAGCGCGCCCGAGGCGTTCACGATCCACGAGCACGGCCTGCCCTTCGAGGTCCGCCTCGGCGACGGCCTCTCGACGGGCATCTTCCTCGATCAGCGCGAGAACCGCCGGCGCGTGCGCGAGCTCGCGCGCGGCGCGAGGGTCCTGAACCTCTTCGCGTACACCGGCGCGTTCACCGTCGCCGCGGTCGCAGGGGGCGCGCGCGCGTCGGTCACCGTCGACGTCTCGCGCGGCGCCCTCGCCTGGGCCGAGCGGAACCTGGCCGCCGTCGGCGCCGATCCGCGCGCCCACACGCTCGTCGAGGCCGACGCGCTGGCGTGGCTCGACGCCGCCGCGCGCAGGCCCGAGCGCTTCGATCTCGCGCTCCTCGATCCGCCGAGCTTCGCCACCACCAAGCGCACGCGCTTCAGCGCCGAGAGCGACTACCGCGATCTGGCGACGCGCACCCTCGCCGTGCTCGCCCCGGGCGGCCGCCTCCTCGCGTGCACCAACCACCGAGGCATCCTCCGCGCCCGCTTCCGCCGCTGGCTCCACGAAGCGGCCCGCCTCGCCGGTCGCGAGGCCGTCCAGGTGAAAGACCTGCCCGATCCGATCGATTACCCGCCGGAGCCCGGCCGGGAGGCGCATCTGAAGAGCGTCCTCGTCACGCTGCGCTGACTGCGATCGGGCGGGCGCCAACCCGGAATTTTCACAGGGAGCCGGGGAGACAGGGAGATTTTCATTCGGTCGATGGGCGTTCACGTCGCAGGGCGTGGGCGCGGATCGACCGAATGAGAAACTCCCCGACTCCCCGACTCCCTGTGGATTTGGATCGATGGCCCGGGGTAGGGCGGTGTGCGACGCGCGGGGCGGGGAGATCCTCGGGGGCGGTTCCACGTACCAGCTTGGTCACGTTCGCCGCGCCACGCGCACCTGGAGTCAGCCCATGAAAGCGAAGAGCCTCGCCCTCCTCTCCCTCGCCGGCATGCTGCTCACCAGCGTCTCGGTCTATTCCCTGACGCCTCCGCGCGAGGCGGCGTCCCCGGCGGTCGCGGACCTCGGCGGGGCGGGGGACGAGGCGCTCTTCGGCGGCACGGGAGCGACGGCGGACGCGGCCACCTTCACGGCGGGCGAGACGCTCATGATCGAGGGCCGGGTGGGGCACCCGCGCATCGCGCGGACGGCGCGGGGCGAGACGTTCGTCATGCTCGAGGTGAAGGGATCGGACACGGCGAGCGCGCGCGTGTCGGCGCCGGTCAACCTCTCGCTCGTCATCGATCGCTCGGGCTCGATGCGCGGCAGCCGCCTGCGCAACGCCATCAACGCGGCGATCGCCGCCGTCGACCACCTCCACGAGGGCGACGTGGTCTCGGTGCTCGCGTTCGACACGCGCTCTTCGCTGGTCGTCCCGCCCGTCGCCATCGGTCCGGGCGTGCGCGAGCGCATCGCCGCCGACGTCCGCGCCATCGCGCTCGGCGGCGACACCTGCATCTCCTGCGGCATCGAGGACAGCCTCGTCGAGCTCGAGCGCGCCGCCGCGGGCAAGGTCAACCGGATGATCGTGCTCAGCGACGGCGAGGCCACCGCCGGCATCCGCGACGTCCAGGGCTTCCGCCTCCTCGCCCAGCGCGCCCGCGAGCGCGGCGCCACCATCACCACCATCGGCGTCGACGTCGACTACAACGAGCGGATCCTCTCGGCGATCGCGCAGGAGGGCAACGGCCGGCACTACTTCGTCGAGAACGACGCGGCCCTGGCGCGCGTCTTCGAGGCCGAGGCGGAGAGCCTCACCTCGACCATCGCCAGCAACGCCGAGGCCCGCATCGACCTCGGCCCCGGCGTCGAGCTCGAGCAGGTGATGGGGCGCTCGTTCCGGCGCGAGGGCTCGTCGGTCGTCGTCCCCCTCGGCACCTTCGATCGCGGCGAGGTCAAGACGGTGCTGATGAAGGTCGCGCTGCCGGCGGGCTCGCCCGGCGCCGTCCCGCTCGCCGGCGTGCGCCTCGGCTTCCGCGATCTCCTCAAGGGGGCCGACGCCGGGTGCGAGGGCCGCCTCGCGGTGGAGGTCGTCGAGTCGACCGCCGACGCCAGCCAGCTCGACGCGGTGGTCGCCGGGCGCGTGCAGCGCAACGAGACCGCCGAGGTGCTCCAGAACGCCACGAGCCTCTTCGCCCAGGGGCGCGCCGCCGAGGCGCGGGGCCGCCTCGACGCCCACTCTCGCTCGCTCCGCGAGGCGTCCGAGGTGGCGCGCCGCGCCGCCCCGGCGACCAAGGCCAAGGACGTCGGCGCCGACTTCGACAAGCAGCTCGCGGCGATCGACGAGGCGCAGGAGGGCTTCGCCACGCCGCCGCCCGCCGCGGGGGCGACCGCGGGCGCCGCCGCCCCCCAGGCGGCGCGACCCGGCAAGGTCGCCGGCAAGCGCAGCTTCGAGAAGTCCGTCGAGCTCTTCAAGTGACGTCGCCCCCGGCCTCGCCACGCTCGGCGGCGGCCGCGATCCGGCGTACAACGCCGGCATGGCCGCGGCCCAGCGCAAGCTCCTCCTGACGATCGCCTCGTACGCGTACCTCCAGCCGGCGTTCCTCGCCGCCGGCCAGTTCGATCGAGGCGAGGTGGAGCGCAAGCACTTCCCCGACGGCGAGCGCTACCTCCGCATCGTCGACGACGTCTGGGGCAGGGACGTGGTCCTGCTCGGCGGCACGCCCACCGATCTCGATTGGCTCGAGGTCTACGATCTCGGCTGCGCCATCGCGCGCGGCGGCGCCCGCTCGCTGACGATGGTGATGCCCTACTTCGGTTACTCGACGATGGAGCGCGCCGTCCTGCCCGGCGAGGTGGTCACCGCCAAGACGCGCGCGCGCCTGATCTCGGCGGTGCCGCCGTGCGAGGCGGGCACGCACGTCCTCCTCTTCGACCTCCACACCGACGGCATCGAGTTCTACTTCGGCGACGGGCACGTGACGCGCCACCTCTACGGCGCGCCGGTGATCACCAAGGCGATCGCCTCGGTGACCGGCGGCCGCGAGTTCGTGCTCGGCGCCACCGACGCCGGCCGGGCCAAATGGGTGCAGAGCCTCGCCAGCCGCCTCGGGGTCGAGCCGGCGTTCGTCTACAAGCGCCGCGATCCGCGCTCGGGCGCGCTCTCGCCCATCGGCATCAACGCCGACGTCCGCGGCCGCGAGGTCGTCATCTACGACGACATGATCCGGACGGGCTCGTCGCTCCTCCAGGCCGGCCGCGCCTACCTCGCCGCCGGCGCCACGCGCGTCCACGCGCTCGCCAGCCACCTGGTGCTGCCTCCCGGCTCGCTCGACGCGCTCCGCGCCGCCCAGGTCCTCGCGAGCATCCGCGGCACCGACAGCCACCCTGGCAGCCAGCAGCTCGCGGGCGAGCCGGGCGCCGTGTGGTCGATCGCGCCGCTCATGGTCGAGGCGCTGCGGGCTTAGCGCTTGATCTCGGTCCCCGGCGGCGGCGTGAACACGAACTCGGACGGGTCGACGCTGTCCGGCTGCGAGGCCTCTTCGAAGTCGAAGCGGTTCCTGTTGCCCTGGGCGTCGAGGACGAGGACGCGTCGGATGACGCCCGGGTCCTTCTTGGCGAGGAGCGGATCGTCGACGTAGAAGTAGACCTTGTCGTAGTGCGGCGTCGCCGTGCGCGGCTTGCCGATCAAGACCGGGCCGCCGTTCCACGGCGTCGGGTCCTGGAAGGTGAAGTCGAACGACGGCAAGAGGCCGTGCCCCATGATGAACGCGAGCGCGCCCGGGTACTGCGTCCCCGCGACGGGTTGCACGTACATCACGTTGTCCTCGGCGACGTAGATCTTGATCTCGCTGCCGTCGGAGACGATGCGGTTCTTGTTGGGCGGGTCGTAGCGGAAGGAGACCTTGTTCGGCTTCTCGACGAGGATGACGCCGGTCGACTTCTTGACCACGCCCGTGACCTTCTGGGTGTTCTCCTGCTTGAACTTGGCGGTGAACGCCTTCTTCGGGGCGAAGATGGCGTCGACCGCCGCGGCGACCGCGTTCGCCGTCCCCGCGGCCGGCGTCGGGATCGCCGGCGGGGCGCCGGCGTCGCTCGACGCGGGCGCGCCGGCGTCGGCGGCCGGCGCGCCGCGTCGGCTG
>CAYJPW010000176.1:8804-22663 GCA_964372055.1 uncultured Polyangiaceae bacterium | reverse complement strand
GCCGAGCACCCGCGCCGGGGGGGGGGCGCGCGCCGGCGGGGGCGCGGCGCCGGCCTCGCCGCGCGGCTCCGCCGGCGCGCGGGTCGACCGAAAGGACGTCGCCCCCTCGAGCATCGACGCTGGAAACGCCCGCGCCGGCTCCGCCTTACACCGGCCCGCCGCCTGCGGCGCCGGTGCGATCATGGTAACCGGAGGGGTCCCGGGGGGTCCCGGCCGCCCCGCCCCGATCTCGCCTGTGCCCCACGTCACCGCCCGCGGCCTCTCGTTCCACGTGCTCGAGCTCGCGGCGGAGCGCCGCGGGCCCGCGCCTCCGGTCGCGCTCCTGCACGGGCTCCTCGTGGGCAACCTCGCCTCCTGGTACTTCACCGCGGCGCCGGCGCTGGCCGAGCAGCGGCGCCTCTGGCTCTACGATCTGCGGGGCCACGGCCGGAGCGATCGACCGCCGCGGGGCTACGATCTCGCCAGCATGGCGGCCGATCTCGAGGCGCTCGCCGACCAGGGCTTTCGCGACGCCTCGGCCGGCCCTCCGCCCGCGCCGAGCCGGCTCTCGCTCGTCGGGCACAGCTACGGCGGCCTCGTCGCGCTGCGCTTCGCCCTCGACCACCCCGGCCGCGTCGAGCGCCTCGCGATGATCGAGCCGCCGCTGCCCCCGTCGCGCTTCGCCGAGCTGGTCGCGTTCGCGCACCTCCCGCCCGAAGAGCGGCTCGCCGCGCTGCCGGAGACGCTCCGCTCCCTCGTCCCGGCCGGCGGCAAGCGCGCACGGAAGCTCACCGCCACGCTCGACGCGCTCGTGAACGAGACCAGCCTGCTCGCCGACGTGGGGGCCGAGCCCGACATCCCCGACGCCGAGCTCGGGCGGCTCGACTGCCCCCTGCTCTGCGTCGTCGGAGACCGCTCGGGCTGCCGCGCGATCGGCGAGAGGCTGGCCCGGGCCATCCCACGGAGCGAGCTTACGGTGCTCGAGGGCGGCCACGATCTCCACCTCGAGGCCACGTCCGCGCTGAGCCGCACGCTCCGCGAGTTCCTCGGCTGAGAAGAGCTCAGGTGGAAGGGAGGCGGAACGCCGCGCGGGCCTTCACCGCGCTGGGGGAGTTGCCCTTCATCACCACGCCGATGAGCTCGTTCCACATCGAGCTGACGTACGGGTGGCGATCGTCGCGCTTGATCGCGAGGGCGCGCGCCACCCAGGCGTCGACCTCGGGCGGCAGGTCGGGCCGGAGCGGCGTCAGCGCCGGGCGCGGCGCCGTGGTCGCGGTGATGAAGAGATCGAGCGTGCTCGGCGCCTGGAAGGGCGGGCGCCCGGCGAGGGCGCGGAAGATCACGGCGCCGAAGGAGTAGACGTCGACGCGGTGATCGATGCCCTCGGCGCGCCACACCTCGGGGGCGATGTAGCTCGGCGACCCGGCGATCATGCCGACCTGGGTGAGCTGCTCGGTGCCCTGGATCTTGGCGAGCCCGAAGTCCATGAGGCGGACGCCGCCGCCGAGCTCGGGCGCGATGAGGAAGATGTTCGCCGGCTTGACGTCGCGGTGGATGATGCCCTTCGCGTGCGCCCCGTGGAGCGCGCGCGCCACCGGATCGAGCGTGGTGAGCAGCTCGTAGGCGCTCATGTGATCGCCGAAGCCCTCGATGTCGGCGAGGTGGGCGTCGAGCGTCTCGCCCTCGAGCAGCTCCATCACCATGTAGACGCTGCCGCCCTCGTCGTGCCCGAAGCCGTGCACGCGCACCACGCTCGAGCCCCAGAGCGCGGCGAGCGACTGCGCCTCGCGCCAGAGGCGCACGGCGTACTGCGGGTCCTCGGCGATGTTCTGCTTCAGGACCTTGAGCGCGACCTCGGCGCCCGTCTGCTGATCGAGCGCGCGGAAGACCACGCCGTGGCCCCCTCGACCGAGCTCGTCGCCCAGCCGGTAGCGCCCGGCGATGACATCGCCCCTCTGGGCCTCTCGATCGCTGCCCCTCACCCGGCGACGAGCGTAGCCTCGCCCCGGCGCGGAAGGAAATCGAACGGTGGCCCGCTCGCGGCGTTTGCGGCGCCGCCCGGCCCGCGATCACTCGGCGCGTGCCCGGAGGCGCGCCGCGGTCAGGCGGGCGGCGGCGCGGGCCGAGGCGCCGACGGCCACGGTCGGACCGGCGGCGTCGGCGAGCGCGTCGAGGGCCGCCGCGAGCGCCTCGTCCCCGGCGGGGCTGAGCCGGTCCACGGCGGCGAGCACCGCGGCGGCGACGACGGGGTCGTGGAGGGTCGCGAGCGCGCTCATGAGCGGCTCGATCGCCGAGGCGCGCCCGAGCGCCGCCAGCGTCGTCGCGGCCTTCACCCCGCGCATGTGGGTCTCGAGCTGCTGGGCCGCGGGATCGCGGAGCTCGTCGAGGTAGCAGGCCTCGCGCTCGCCGCAGCGCTCGAGCAGCTCGCGCACGAGCGCGTGGTCGCGCCGGAAGGGCTCGCCGACGGCGGGCTGGCCCGCGGGCTTGAGCCGCGCGAGCCTCTCGACGTCCCCGATCTGGCGCGGCCCGGCGATCTTGAGCGCCGCCAGCATGGCGGCGGCCCGGAGCTGCACCACCGCCTCCGCCGGGCCCTTCGCGGCGATCGCCGCGTCGACCACCCACGAGGTCAGCGCGGGGTCGAGCGTGTCGGCGGCCGCGTCCATCAGCGCCGCGCGTCCGGCGATCCCGCCGACGACGAGATCGGGCGGGGTGCGCTCGAACGCCGCCTGGAGCGCGGCGGTGACGGCCGGGTCCTTGGGGAGGCGGCCGAGCTCGCGCGCGAGGAGCACCCGTGTGGGCGCGTCGGCGCGCCCGATCGCGTCGAGGATCGGCGGCGCCGCGTCGGGGCGCCCGATGGCGCCGAGCACCTGCGCCCCCAGCGACGGCTCGCCGCCGCGGGCCAGCGCCGCCGCCCTCGCGGCGGCGGGCTTGCCGGAGCGGACGAGCGCGAGCACGAGGGTCGGGCCCAGCGGCGCCTTCCGCGGATCGCGCGCGGCAGCGAAGAGCGTGTCGACGGCGCCGGCCGCGCGCATCCGCCCGAGCGCCTCGACGCAGGCGAGCTCTGCCAGGAGCTCGCGCTCGATCGCGTCCGCGTCGTCGCCCGCGAGGGCGCGTCCGGCGCGCTCGACGAGCACCGCCTCCGCCGCCGGATCGGCGAGCGCGACGACCGCCTCGTGCGTGGCGCGCCGGGCGGCGGCCGAGGTCGCGCCCGCGGCCGGCACCTTGGCGAGCGCGTCGACCAGCGCCGGCACCACGCCGCGCGCCCGCACCGCCAGGAGCCCGTGCGCGGCGGCCGCGAGCTCCTCGTCGGAGACGCCCGGCCGGTACGAGGTCACCGCGAGCTTCCAGCACCCGATCGCGCGCGGGTCCGGCGCGAGCGCCAGGGCGCGCACCGCGCGCGACCGCGAGGCCGCGTCGAGGTCGGTCCGAACGCAGGCGGCGGCGAGCGCCGGGACCGCCTCGATGCCTGCGGACGGTCGACGCCCTCCGTCTCCGGTCGCGCTCGCGGCGGCGCCGCCGGCGCCCGCGCCCGCCTGCTCGATCCTCCTCGCCAGCGCGGCGACATCGACAGGCTCGGCGGGCCGCGCTCCCGTCGGTGCGGCGGCGCTCGGCCGCGCGGACGGCGCGGCGGCGCGCCCGCACGACGCCGTCAGGGCGGCGAGGAGCACGATCGTCGAGCGGACGCGCACGCTGGGCAGCTTGCCACGGCGGCCCCCGCGCCGGCAGGGCTCAGGCCGCGATCTTCCGCTCGCCGCCGCCCTCGACCGACGCCCCGGTCCGCGGCGGCTGCGTCCACCACGGCGCCACCTTGAGGCGCTGGGCCCACTCGTGATCCGGCGGGTACCCGCGCAAGAGCTCGGCGCGCTCCGCTTCGGCCTCGTCGGCCGTGGCCCAGAGGCGCGGGATGTAGAGCTGCCCCCGCTTGAGATCGACGATGCCGAACCCGGCCGGCGCCTTCTGCTCGAGCACGGGAGAAGCATGGGGCTGGAGGGGCCCCGCCGCCTCCCGGGCGCGCGCCCGCGGCGTGCACCGCGGGAGCTTTGGCCACCCGGGGGCCGCGTGGTACGGATAGCCCGTGAGCGCACCCGGCGATCTCGACGGGGCGGTGGCCCGCTTCCTCACGTACCTCGGAGGCGAGCGGCGCGCCTCGCGCCACACCGTCCTGGCCTACGGGCGCGATCTCGGGCAGCTCTCGGCGTTCGTCCGCGAGCGCCGCCCCGGCGCCAAGGCACCGGCCGAGGTCGACGTCCTCTTGCTCCGCGGCTGGCTGGGCCAGCTCGCGCGCACCCACTCGCCGGCGTCGGTCGCGCGCAAGATCGCGGCGGCGCGCGCGCTGTTCCGGTTCCTCGAGCGCCACGGCGAGGTCGCGAAGAACCCGGCGGCCGAGCTCTCGCTGCCCAAGGTGCGCCGGCCCATGCCCACGTTCCTCGACGTGGACGCCGCCGCCGAGGTGATGACCGCCCCCCCGGCCGGCGACGCCGAGGGGCTGCGCGACCGGGCGATGCTCGAGGTGCTCTACGGCTCCGGCCTGCGCGTCTCCGAGCTCGTCGGCCTCGATCTCGGGCACGTCGATCTCGCCGGCGCGGCGGCGCGCGTCATCGGCAAGGGCAACAAGGAGCGCGTGGTGCCGCTCGGCTCGCACGCGATCGCGGCGGTGACCGCGTACCTCGGGCGGAGGGGCGAGCTCGCCGCCGCCTCGAGCGATCCGCCGCGCGCGCTCTTCCTCACGCGCCGCGGCCGGCGCCTCGGCGTCCGGCGCGTCCAGGCGCTCGTTCATCGCTACGGCGCGCTCGGCGCAGGCCGCGCCGATCTGCACCCGCACGCGCTCCGCCACACCTGCGCCACGCACCTGCTCGACGGCGGCGCCGATCTCCGCTCGATCCAGGAGCTGCTCGGCCACGCGAGCCTGGCGACGACGCAGCGGTACACGCACGTCTCGGTCGACCACCTGATGAAGGTCTACGACGGCGCCCACCCGCTCGCGAAGCGGGTCCCGTCGGGCGGCGCGCCCGGGAAGGCGGCGCGGTGAGCGGGCCCGCGCGGGCGGGATCGTGAAGCCGGCGGCGCAGCTCAAGAACGCCGGCGCGCGGATCGGGCGCAGCCTCCTCGGCGCGTCGCTGGCGGGCCTCGCCGTGGCGCTCGTCGATTCCTCGTGGGCGCGCGCGGGCGGCGACGCCGGCGCCGCGCCGGCGACCTCGACGTTCCTGGCCGACGCCGGGTTGATCGCGCCGCTCGCGCTCGGGCTGGGCGCGGTCGTCGGCGTGGCCTCGGTGGTGCTCGGGCCCGAGCGGCCGCCGACGCCGGGCGCGCTCGTCGCCTGGCTGCGCTTGCGCGCCGTCGGCCGCCCCGCCGACGTCGCCGCGTTCGCGCCGCTCGCCGTGCTCGCGGGCTTCTTCTGGATGACGCTGGTCGCGCACCTCGCGAGGGCCGTCCTCTCGCTCGAGATCCCTCCGTCGCTCGTGGGGATCGCGATCGCGGCCGGCGCGCTGGCGATCGGCGGGCTCCTGGCGCTCGCGGCGCTGACGCTGACGCCGCCGCTCCGCCAGGCGCTGGCGACGGCCAGCGAGCGGCGCCCCGCGTCGGTCGACCCGGCGGTCACGGGATCGGTCGCGCTCGTCGCCGCCGGCGCGCTCTTCGCGTTCGGCGTGGCCACCGGCGGGCTCTCCGGCGAAGGCGGGCTCTTCGGCATCTACGGCGTCTTCCGCCGCCCCGAGCTCGACCTGCGCGCCCCAGCGCTGGTCGCGGCGATCGCCGTGGTCGCGCTGCTCGCGCCGTCGGTGCGCAGGCTGGCCCCGCTCGCGATCGCGCTGCTCCTGGCGATCGCGCCGCTCGCGCTCACGGCGCGCGCCGCCACGGCCATGGGCGGAGCGCCGGCGGTGGGGCAGGCGATCGAGCGCGGCGCGCCGCTCGGCAAGATGACGCTCAAGCTGATGCGCAAGCTCGCGGATCGCGATCACGACGGCGCCAGCGCGGCGTTCGGAGGCGGCGACTGCAACGACGCCGACGCGCGCGTCGGGCCGCTCGGGGTCGAGGTCCCCGACAACGGCGTGGACGAGGACTGCTCCGGATCGGATCTGACAGCCGCCGCCCTCGCGGCGCTCGCGCCCCCGCCGCCGAAGGCGGCCGCGAGCGCGCGCGCCAAGGTGCCCGAGGATCTCAACCTCGTG
Source organism: uncultured Polyangiaceae bacterium (assembly GCA_964372055.1). Lineage (GTDB taxonomy): Bacteria > Myxococcota_A > Polyangia > Polyangiales > Polyangiaceae > CAYJPW01. The sequence continues at coordinate 16,517 of CAYJPW010000176.1, read as the reverse complement.
CTCGTCACGGTCGACACGCTCCGCGCCGATCTCGGCTTCGCCGGCTACCCGCGCGCCGTCTCGCCCCACCTCGACGCGCTCGCCGCCCGCTCGACCGTCTTCGAGCGCGCCTACGCCCTGGCCTCGTACACCGGCAAGAGCGTGGGCCCCATGCTCATCGGCAAGTACGGCAGCGAGACCCACCGCAACTGGGGGCACTTCAACAAGTTCTCCGAGGAGGACACCTTCCTCGCCGAGCGGCTGCAGCGCGCCGGCCTCCACACCATCAGCGTCCAGGGCCACCGCTACTTCGGCCGGTTCGGCGGGCTCGATCGCGGCTTCGACGTGCTCGATCTCTCGGCCGCGCCGCCGGAGGGCGCGAAGTGGGACGTCGACGACAAGGCGACGAGCGCGGCCATCACCGACGCCGCGCTCGCGGCGCTCGCCCAGCCCGAGGCCACGAGCAAGCGCTTCTTCCTCTGGGTCCACTACCTCGACCCGCACGCCGACTACCTCAAGCACGACGACGTCCCGTCGTTCGGCACGGGGCAGCGCGATCTCTACGACGGCGAGGTCGCCTTCACCGACAAGCACATCGGCCGGCTGCTCGACGCCATCGCCGCGGCGCCCTGGGGCAAGAGGACCGCGATCGTCGTCACCAGCGATCACGGCGAGGCGTTCGGCGAGCACAAGATGTACCGCCACGGCTTCGAGCTCTGGGAGGAGCTCGTGCGCGTGCCGCTCGTCGTCCACGTCCCGGGCGCCCGCCCCTCGCGCGTGTCGGCGCGCCGCAGCGCCATCGATCTGGTGCCCACGGCCCTCGAGCTGCTCTCGGTTCCGCTCCCCTCCGGCGACGGGAACGACTTCCTCTCGGGCGCCTCGCTCCTCCCCGATCTCTTCTCCGACGACCCCGAGGCCGCGCCCGCGCGCGACGTCTTCGTCGACATGCCGGCCGGGCCGTACAACGACGCCCGGCGCTCGCTCCTCCACGGCGACCTCAAGCTCACCATCTCGGGGGGCGCGCGCTTCGAGCTCTACGACCTCGGGCGCGATCCGGAGGAGAAGAAGGATCTCTGGGGCGAGCCCGCGGGCAAGGAGATGGAGGCGCGCTACGCCGCCATGCGGGCCCGGCTGCGCGAGATCCAGGTGACCGGCCAGCGCAAGTGAGCCCGGGCACCTGGCGAGCGGGCGCATCGCGCGGCTGAAACGCCGGGCTGGATCGATCTTTCAACCCTGCAATATCGCGCTTTTTGTTGCGCCGCCGCGCGATCGGAGGGCTACGATCCATCGCGATGGTGCCCCCGAGCGCGGTCGTCTTCGATCTCGACGGCACGCTGATCGACAGCCGCGGCGACATCGTCGCGGCGCTCAACCACGCCCTCGTGACCAAGGGCCATCGGGCGCTGCCGGCGCAGGTCGTCGTCCGCTACGTGGGCGACGGCGCCCGCGCCCTCTGTGCGCGCGCAGCCCAGCTCCCCGAGATGTCGGAGCAGGTGGACGAGCTCGTCGATCTCTTCGTCTCTTACTACGTCGCGCACCCCGTCGACTTCACGCGCTGGATGCCCGGCGCGCAGGAGGCGCTCGACGAGCTCGGCGCCATGACGGACCTCGCCCTCGGCATCTGCACCAACAAGCCGCGCGCCACCGCCGACGCGGTGCTCGGCGCGCTCGGCGTGCGCACCCGGTTCCGGGCCATCTTCGGCGGCGGCGACCTCTCCGAGAAGAAGCCGGCGCCCGGCCCGCTGCTCCACATCGCCAAGCTGCTCAACCTGCCGCCCGACCGCATGGTCATGGTCGGCGACGCCCCTCAGGACGTCGAGTGCGCGCGGCGCGCCGGGGTGCGCGTCATCGTCGTCGATCGCGGCTTCGCCTCGCGCGAGCGCCTGCGCGACTCGAAGCCCGACGTGATGCTCGAGTCGCTGACCGAGCTCCCCGAGGTCATCCGCCGCTGGCGCGACGCGACGGCGCGGGTCTCGATCCGCTCGCCGAGATAGCCTACGCCTCGCCTGCGGGCGGCTGGCTCGCCCTCGGCGCTTCGACCGCGGGGGGCGCCGAGCCCCGCTCGGGCTCGGCGGCGCGCCCCGGCGCGGCAGGAGGCTCGGGCTCGACGGGCGGCGCGGCGGCCGGTGCGGCCTCGGCCGCGGACGCAGGGCCGGCGAGCACGGGCTCGGCCGCGGGCTCGCCGCTCGCCGGGACGTTCGCGGCGCCGCCGCCGGCGAGCGCCAGCGCGGCGGCCGGATCCTTGTGCTGCCTCCACCGCCGATAGAACTGGATCGCCACCAGGATGAAGAGGCTGTCGAACGGGATGCGGTAGCGTGGCTCGCCCGTCGCGATCGCCACCGACGCGATGAGGCCCACGACCGGCGCGAGCACGAGCAGCTCGTTGCTCTGGAGGAGCGCCTTCACGCCCCGCCGGCGCAGGATGTCGACGAGCGCCATCGCCGCCGGGAAGAAGATGAAGACCGAGAAGATGTAATGGAACGCCGCCGCCCCCGGCCAGAACTTGGTCGCGATCGAGGGCCAGGGGAGCGCGCCGAAGAAGCTGTCGTAGACGTGCTCCACCGAGAGCAGCGTCGCCTGCCCGGGGTTCTTCTTGATCCAGCCGATGGCCGCCGCGAAGTTCTTGGTGTTGTCGGTCATCGAGAAGTTCACCTCGGGCCGGTCGGTGTAACCGTGCTGGTACGCCGAGGGGCTCCCGAAGGTGAACGTTCCGCGGCCCTTCGGATCGCGCCAGGTCATCGCCTGAATGCGCCCGTAGTGGCCGAGGAGGAAGTCGGACGCCGTCTTGTTCGACCCGAGGCAGAAGCGACCGTCGTTCGCCTCGGTGCAGCGGCTGATCTGCCACTTGTTGACCGGGATGGCGCCGAGCGCGAGCGCCAGGATGGCGACGGCGCGCGTCTTCCGCGAGGGCCCCGCCGAGAAGACGAAGTAGATGAAGAGGAAGCAGGCCACCGCCGGGAAGGCCAGCGCCTTCAGCGCCATCGAGAGCGAGAACACGAAGCCGGCCAGGAGGCCGATCGCGCCGACGCGCCAGATCTTCGGCTGCTTCGCCGCCCACAGGAAGAGCAGCAGGCTCAGCGGGATGGTGAGGGTCATGTGGATCTCGGCGAGGAAGTAGCCGCCGTAGTCCACGAACGGGAAGTAGAGGCTCGTCATCACGAGCGCGAGCTTCGCCGTCCCCTTGTCGAACGCGATCCAGCCGAGCCCCGCGACCGCGAGGGGCACGAGCGCGCAGACCGCGAACTGGAACAGCGTCATCGTCCACATCGTGTCGTCGTGCGCGTACAGCCACGAGAAGACGGTGGCGGCGCCCGGCGGGTGGGTGATGTCGGCGATCGAGAGCTTGTAGCCCGGCTTGGCGAGGCGCTTGGCGAGGCCCACGTAGAGGGCCATGTCGGAGTTGACGTAGTCGCGCGGGTCGTGCAGGCGCGTGACGTGGAACCAGCGCCACACCGTCCCGGCGGCGAAGGTGAGCCAAGCCAGGGCCGACGTCAGCCAGGGGAAGCGCGAGAAGAGACCCTTGAACCGGGCCCAGAGGGAGGACACCACGCGGGCCGCGGCGTAGCACGTACCCGGGGGGGAGCGAAGGGGCTCGCCCGGCGGGCGACCGGGACCGCGGCGGCGACCGGGACGGGTCGCGGCGTCACGCCGCGGCGTTGGTGGAGAGCTCGCGCCCGAACGGGGTGGCGGCGAGGATCGCCCGGAGGCGGACGCGGGCGCGGTGGAGGCGGGAGCGCACGGCGCTCTCGCTGACCATGAAGCGCTTGGCGATCTCCTGGAGGCCGAGGTCCTCGTGGTAGTGCGCCATCACGATGTCGCGATAGTCGGCCGGCAGCTCGCCGAGGGCGAGGCGGACGTGGGCTTCGCGCTCGGCGAGCGAGGCGGCGTCGTCCTCCCCGATCGCGGTGCGCATCGTCGGGAGGACGCCGAGGTCCTCGAAGTCGAGGCCCTCGACGACGCGGGCGCGCTGGCGCCGCTGCGAGCGCATCAGCATCAGCGCCTCGTTGGCGGTCACGCGGAAGAGCCACGTGGTGAAGCTCGAGTCGCCGCGGAACGATCCGATGCGCCGGACGACCTGGAGCAGCGTCGACTGCACGAGGTCGAGGCGGTCGTCGTCCGAGACCGGGTAGCGCGCGAGCTGGCGCTCCACGTGCGGGCGGATGAGCCTCGTCAGCTCGTCGAGCGCTTCGCGGTCGCCCGTCTGGGCGCGAAGGATGAGCGGCAGGGCCGGCGCCGCGAGGCCCGCGGCGCGCGGCGGTGCGGGCGTCGACGGCGAAGCTTGAGCCCTGCTCGCGTAAGTCCTCTTCGGCGCGCTGACGTCCATGGAAGCTGGTCCCCCCGTCGCCGCGCCCACGGCACCTAGCTGCCCCGGGCTCCGGCGGACCCGTCGTCGAGCAAGCGGCCTGCCACCCCGCGGCGATCCCGGAGGAGCCGCCGCGGCCCGCTCCGGCTCCTCGCCTCGAGCGTTCGCGGCGGCCGGCGCCCCCGATGCCCGAAAAGCACGGAGAGTCGCGCCGGTCGCGCGCGAGCCCTTCGGTCGAGCCGCCGGCCGCCGGTCGCGCCTGCGCGCGGGACGCACCTCCGCGCGAGCACGGACTGCACAGGCGCGGTATAAGCGGGCCGTGACCTCCGGCCCGCCGCGCGCACTCGCGCCGAGGAGCGCCGCGCCTTCCGGGGCCGGCGGCGCGCCGCGCTCGTACCCGCTGCCCGCCGGCATGCGCGATCTCCTTCCGGAGGAGGCGCGGCAGCGGCGCGCGCTCGCCCGCCGCGTGCTCGATCACTTCGCCCTGCACGGTTTTCATCTCGTCACGCCGCCCGCGTTCGAGCTCGCGCTCGTGCTCGAGCGCGGGCTCGGCGCGCTCGATCCGTCCGACGTCCTCCGCTTCGTCGAGCCCGAGTCGGGCGAGGTCGCGGCGCTCCGTCCCGACATGACGCCGCAGATCGCGCGCATGGTCGCCACCCGCCTCGCGCGCGAGCCGCTGCCCATCCGGCTCTGCTACGAGGGCACCATCGTCCGGCGCCGCCAGGGGCGCGCCCGCCGCCACCGCCAGGTCCCGCAGGCGGGCGTGGAGCTCTACGGCCTGGGCGCGATCGACGGCGACGTCGAGGTGCTCCGCCTCGCCGCCTCGGTCGTCCGCGCCGTCGGCCTCGAGCGGTTCGTGCTCGACGTAGGGCACGCGGGGATCGCGCGGGCGCTGCTCGAGCCGCTCCCGGCGGCGCTGGCGACGGCGCTGACCGAGTCGCTCGTGCAGAAGGACGCCTCGGGCCTCGACGAGCGGCTCCGCCGCGCGCCGGTGCCGGCCGCCACCGCCCGCGCCATCGCGGCGCTGCCCGATCTGCACGGCGGCAGCGAGGTGTTCGCGCGGGCGCGCGCGGCGCTCGGGGGAACGGCGGCCGAGGCCGCCCTCGCCGAGCTCGAGTCGCTCTGGGAGGCAGCCCGCCGCGACGACGAACGGCTCGCCGCCGTGCTGCGCGCCGATCTCGGCGAGGTCCGCGGGTTCGCCTACTACACCGGGCCGATCTTCCACCTCCTCGCCGACGGGCCGGGCGAGCCGATCGGCGCCGGCGGCCGCTACGACGACCTGCTCGCCCGCTTCGACGCGCCGATGCCGGCGGTGGGCTTCGCCCTGCAGCTCGACGCCGTGGCGTGGGCGCGCGACGCCGCCGCGATCGCCGACGTGCCGCCTCCGCGCGCGCTCGTCTCTGCCGCCGTGCCGGGCGCGGCCGCGCTGACCGAGGCGCTCCGGAGCGGAGGCGTCGCGGCCGTGGCGCACGACGGCGATCTCGACGCGTACGCCGCGGCGTGGGGCTTCACCCACGTGGTGGCGCCGGCCGCTCCGGGCGAGGTCGAAATCCGATCGACAGGCGCCGGCGGCAGGCCGACAGTGTCGCGTCGCGTGGCCGGGGCCGCCCCGGATCTCTGCGCGGCCTTGGTGGAGATGGAGGACGCATGTCCGCGATCGTGATCGTCGGGGCGCAGTGGGGCGACGAGGGCAAAGGCAAGATCGTCGACCTCTACACCGAGGCGGCCGACGTGGTCGTCCGCTTCGCCGGCGGGCCCAACGCCGGCCATACGCTGGTGGTCGGCGACGAGAAGATCATCGTGCGCCTCATCCCCAGCGGCATCCTCCGCCCGCGCGCGCGCTGCATCATGGCGCAGGGCATGGTGGTCGACCCGGCCGTCCTCGTCGGCGAGATCGACACGCTCGGCGCGCGCGGCTACCCGACCGAGGGCCGCCTCTTCGTCTCGGACCGGGCGCACCTCATCCTGCCGTACCACGTGCTCGTCGACGGCCTCCGCGAGGCGGGCGCGGGCAAGAAGAAGATCGGCACCACCAAGCGCGGCATCGGCCCCTGCTACGAGGACAAGGCGGCCCGGCGCGGGCTGCGCCTCGGCGATCTCCGCGATCTCGCGCGCACCGAGGCGCTCATCGCCACCGCCCTCGAGGCCTGGGCGCCGGTGATCCGCGGCCTCGGCGGCGAGGTGCCGAGCGTGGGCGCCATCCTGCGCGAGCTCACGCCGCTCGCCGCGCGCATCGTGCCGCTCGTCGCGGACACGTCGCTGCTCGTCGACGCGGCGGTGCGCGGCGGCGAGCGCGTCCTCTTCGAGGGCGCCCAGGGCACCCTGCTCGACATCGACCACGGGACGTACCCCTTCGTGACCTCGTCGTCGGCGATCGCCGGCGGCGCCTGCACCGGCTCCGGCATCGGGCCGACGCGCCTCGACCGCGTCATCGGCATCACCAAGGGGTACTGCACGCGCGTCGGCGAGGGCCCCTTCCCCACCGAGCTCCACGACGAGATCGGCGAGCGCCTCCGCCAGGCCGGCGGCGAGTTCGGCTCGGTCACGGGCCGCCCGCGCCGCTGCGGCTGGCTCGACCTCCCCGCGCTCCGCTACGCCGCGCGCGTCAACGGCCTCGACGGCCTCGCGGTGACCAAGCTCGACGTCATGACCGGGCTCGCCACCATCCGCGTCTGCGTCGCCTACGACACGCCCTCGGGCCGCACCCGCGATCTGCCGGTCGACGATCTCGACCACGCGACGCCGGTCTACGAGACGCTCGCCGGCTGGACCGAGACGCTCCCGGCGGTGCGCACGCTCCGCGAGCTCCCCGCCGCAGCCCTGGCGTACGTCCGCTTCCTCGAGGAGGCCTCGGGCGTGCCGGTCTACGTCGTCTCGGTGGGCCCCCGGCGCGACGAGACCATCATCCTCCGCGACGCGTTCGAGGCCTAGCACGGAGCACCCGCCGTGAGGCGGGTGACCGGGAGCCGCGCCCGTCAGGGCGCGGGGCCTACCTCGATACGGAACACCCGCCGTGAGGCGGGTGACCGGAGCCGCGCCCGTCAGGGCGCGGGCCCCACGCCGCCTGCCTCGAACAGAACACCCGCCGTCAGGCGGGTGACCGGAGCCGCGCCCGTCAGGCGCGGGCCCCACGATGCCTGGAACCCGCGGCTGAGCCCTACGCGTTCCCGGTGATCGCCCGGACGACGAAGTAGCAGATCGCCGACATCGCCGCCGCGGCCGGGATGGTGAGCAGCCACGCCCAGACGATCCGGCCCGCGACGCCCCAGCGAACGGCCGAGAGCCGGCCCGTGGTCGCGCCCACGCCGACGATCGCGCCGGTGATGGTGTGCGTCGTGCTCACCGGGATGCCGAGCGCGGTCGCGCCGAAGAGCGCGCCCGCGCCGGCCGTCACGGCCGCGCAGCCCCCCCCCGGGGTCAGGATTGGGGTT
>CAYJPW010000176.1:0-8794 GCA_964372055.1 uncultured Polyangiaceae bacterium | reverse complement strand
GGGGGGGGGGCCCCCGGGGTGGCCCGGGGGGGGCGGCCCCCACGGGGGCCCCCGCGCGGGCGGCCGCGGGGGCTACGCCCCCGACGGGCTTCAGCTTGGTGATCTTCATCCCCATCGTCTTGACGATGCGCCAGCCTCCGGAGAGCGTGCCCAGGCCCATCGCCGCGTGGCAGAGGAGCACGACCCAGATGTGGGGCTTGAGCTTGTCGCCGCCAGCCTGCAGACCGGCCGAGACGAGCAGCGCGGTGATGATGCCCATCGTCTTCTGGGCGTCGTTGCCGCCGTGCCCGAGCGAATAGGCCGCCGCCGAGACGAGCTGCAGCCGCCGGAAGCGCGAGTCGACCTTGTACGGCGTCCAGCCCGCGGCGAAGAAGCGGACCGCGTGCATGAGCACGAAGCCGAAGATGCACCCGACCAAGGGCGAGATGACGATGAACGCCGCCGTCTTGCCGAAGAACCCCGAGTCGAGGATCCCGAGCTTGCCGGCGTTGGCCACGGCCGAGCCCGCGAAGCCGCCGAGCAGCGCGTGGGAGGACGACGAGGGCAGGCCCCACCACCAGGTGAGCAGGTTCCAGATGATGGCGCCGAGCAAGGCCGCGAGCAGGACGTTCGGCGTCACGAACGCCGGGTCGACGCCCTTGGCGATGTTGCGCGCGACGGTGGGCTCGAAGAGGATGAAGGCGACGAAGTTGAAGATGGCCGCCCAGACGACGGCGGTGCGCGGCGAGAGCACGCGCGTCGAGACGATGGTCGCGATCGAGTTGGCCGCGTCGTGGAAGCCGTTGATGTAATCGAAGATCAGCGCGACCGCGATGATCGCGAGGATGAACGCGGTCATGCGTGCTCCAGCACGACTCCCTCGATGATGTTCGCCACGTCCTCGCACCGGTCGGTGGCGATCTCGAGCTGGTCGTAGATGTCACGCCACTTCATGATGAGCTCGGGTGGGTTACCGCCCTTGAAGAGGCTCGCGAGCGCCTTGCGGTAGAGGTCGTCGGCGGCGTTCTCGTGCTTGTTCACCTCGACGCAGAGCTCGAGGACCTGCTTGCCGTCCTTGAGGTTCCGGAGCGAGCCGACGGCCATGAAGATGGCCTGGCACGACGCGACCACGGCCTTGCAGAGCGCCTTGCCCTCGTTGGTGGGCTCGGCGATCTCGAAGAGCACGATCCGCTCGCTCGCCGCCTCGATGCAGTCGAGCACGTCGTCGAGCCGGGTGATGAGGCCGTGGATCTCCTCGCGGTCGAGGGGGGTGATCCAGGTCTGGTGGAGCGCGGCGACGCAGCCGTGGGTGATCTTGTCACCCTCGTGCTCGAGCTCCTTGATCTGCTTGGCGAGCTGCACCGCGCCCGAGAGGTCGTCGAGCATCTTGACCAGCAGCTTGCTCGCCTCGACGCTCTTGGCGGCGTGGTTGCTGAACGCGTCGAAGAAGACCCCGTCCTTGGTCAGCGCCATGTGGGGCGCCGGTCTAGCCGCACCCCCCCACAACGTCAACGGCCCGTGACCCGTCCGACGCACGGAGTTTGCATACACCCGGCGACGCGCCCGGGGCACAGGCGCGTCCGACCGGCGCGGCGCCGTCCGACGCCGGCGAACGAGCGACCCCGGCGGGCTCGCGGCGGCGCTCGCCGGGGCGGCGCGCCGTGTCACAACCATGCCGTGGCCCTCCATCGTCTGCTCGTCCCCGCGGCGATCCTCGCGGCGTGCACCCCCGGTTCCTCGGCGGCGCCGAGCCGACGCGCGCCCGAGTGCGCCCTCGTGCGCGAGGGGTTCGGCCCCTCCGGCGCCGTCCCGATCCGCGTCGAGACCGTCGCCTCGGGGCTCGAGGTGCCGTGGGGCGTCGGCTTCCTCCCGGGCGGCGACCTGCTCGTCACCGAGCGGCCCGGTCGCGTGCGCCTCGTCCACGGAGGCGAGGTGCTGCCCCCCATCGCGACCGTCGACCTCGGCGAGCGCCGGGGCGAGGGCGGGCTCCTCGGGCTGGCGCTCGATCCTGCGTTCGAGAAGAGCCGCGCGTTCTTCCTCTACCTGACCGTGTCCACGGGCGGCGGCCACTCGAACCGCGTGGAGCGCTGGAGGCTCGCGGACGACCGGCGCAGCGCCGAGCGCGAACGCGTGATCCTCGACGGCATCCCGGGCGCGGAGTTCCACGACGGCGGCCGTCTCCGCTTCGCGCCCGACGGGATGCTGTGGATCGGCACCGGCGACGCGCGCCGGCCGGACCTCGCCCAGTCGAGCTCGAGCCTCGCGGGCAAGCTCCTGCGCGTCACCGCGAGCGGCGAGGTGCCGCCCGACAATCCGACGCCGGGATCGCCGATCGCGCTCCTCGGCATCCGCAACGTCCAGGCGTTCGACTGGCGCGCCGACGGGACGGTGATCCTCGCCGACCACGGCCCGAGCGGCGAGCTGGGGCGCACCGGCCACGACGAGATCGACGTCGCGCACATCGGCCAGAACCTGGGCTGGCCCGTGATCTACGGCTGCGAGGACCGCGCCGGGATGGTGACGCCGTCGCTCACCTGGGAGGACGCCGTTCCGCCCGGCGGCGCGGCGCTCTACACCGGCACGCGCATCGCCGAGTGGCGCGGCAGCCTGCTCGTCGGCGTGCTCGGCGCCAAGCACCTGCACCGCGTCGTCTTCGACCCGGCCTCGCCGCGGCGGGTGGTGACGCACGAGGTCTACCTCGGCGGCGATCCGCCCGCGGGGTACGGCCGCCTCCGCGAGGTGATCATGGGACCGGACGGCGATCTCTACGTCACCACCAGCAACTGCGACGGGCGCGGCACCTGCCCGCCCGAGCGCGACAAGATCCTCCGGATCACGCGCTGAAGAGGTGTCGGACCTTCGTCCGATCAACGCCGCTCGAGGCCCGAGGTCCGACGCCTCTTCAGCTCGCCATCGGAGCCGACCACGGGCACGCGGGCGGGCCGCTTGATAGACTCCGGCCGTGCTCCCCGCCTCGCTCCTCGTGATCGCGCTCGCCACGCAAACCGACGCGCCGGGGGCCGGCTCGGGGCTGCTCGCCGCGGCCGCGGGGGGGGGGCGCCCCCGCGAGTGCGCGTCGGCGCGCCGCGGCCTCGCGCGCGGCCCGAGCGTCTGGGAGATCGCCCGCGTCCCGAACCTCCAGCGCTACTGCGATCTCGTGGCGCGCGCGCAGGCGCAGCTCGCCTCCGCGCCCGAGGAGGCGCGCGCCACCGCGCGCCTCGCCGACGAGGCGCTCCCCGGACGGGCGAGCCCCGCGGTGGTGCGCGCCAGGGCGTCGCTCGCGCTCGGCGACCCGGCCGAGGCCGCCCGCGCGTTCGCCGAGGCGCGCGCCATCGATCCGCGAAGCCTCGAGGAGCCGGCGACGATGCACGACCTCGCGCGCGCCCACGCGAGCACCGGCAAGCGCGACGAGGCGCTCGCCGTCTACCGCGCGCTCGTGCCGCGCGTCGACCTGCTCCCCACGGCCGATCGACGCGTCGCGGTGCTGCTCGAGGCGGCGCACGCGTCGATGGAATCCGAGGGGCGCGCCACGTCCGGCAAGGCCGGCGAGGCGGCGCGCCTCGAGGAGGCGGTCGCGTACCTCCGCGAGGCGCGCCAGCGTCCGCCGACGCAGTACGCCGGCGACGTGCTGCTCTCGCTCGGCCTCGCGCTCGATCGCGCCGGGCAGCACGACCAGGCCGAGGCGGTGCTCGCCGACGTCGCCCGCACCGGCGCGCGTCCCGGCGGCGCCGGCGCGGCCGCGGCGGGTCCTCGCGCCGCGCTCGATTACCTCGCCGCGCCCGAGGACCGGCTCGCGCTCGAGGCGCTCGCCGCCGAGGGGAGCGACCGCGCCGCGGCGATCAAGGCGTGGGAGGCGTTCCTCGCGGGCCCCGGAGGCAAGGGCGCGTGGGCGGCGGCGGCGCGCGCGCGCCTCGACCAGCTCCGCAAGGGCGGCGGCAAGCCGGCGAGCGCCAAGCCCGCCAAGGCTCCCGCTGCGCGGTCGTCGACCGCGAAGAAGGGAAGCGGGCGGTGAGCCGGCCGGCGCGGAGGCCCGTCCTGCGCCCGCGTCTGCGCGCCGCCCTCGCCGCATCGCTCGCGGCCCTGGCGCTCGGAGCGACCGGCGCCGCGGGGCCACGCGAAGCCGTCGCCGCCGGGCCGAGCGTCTGGGCGCGAGCGCGTGACCCGGGCGCCGTCAAGCGCGCCGCGGCGCTCGCCCACGCCGAGGCGGACCTGGAGAAGGCGTTCCGCACCGCAGAGCACGTGCCACACGAGGTCCGGCTCCTCTTGCTCCTCGATGCGCGCCAGAAGCTCGAAGACGTGGGCGCGGCCACGTCGAACGACGTGACCCTGCGCCTTCGGCTGGCTCAGGTGCTCGACCTGCTCGACAAGCATGCCGAGGCGACGGCGCATTTCGAGTGGGTCGTGCGCTCCCCGCGCGCGAGCGCGCCCGCGCGCGCCGAGGCCTGGAGGCGTCTCGCCATCTGCTACGCGCGCCTCGAACGCTACGACGACGAGATCCGCGCCTACGGCGAGGCCCTCGCGCTCGAGCCCGAGGCTTTCGACCGCGCCACCCTCCTCGCGAACCGCGCCGAGGCCTACATGCTCCGCGGCGATCTCACCTCGGCGATCGACGCCTACCGCGCCGCGATCCCGCTCTACACGCAGATGGAGCTCACGGTGGCGTCGACGACGACGCTCTGGGGGCTCGCGGTCGCGCTCGATCGCGCCGGCGATCTCGAGGGCGCGCTCTCGACGCTCAAGCTCGCGCGTCAGTACGATCCGAGCGACCGCCAGATCAACGACCGCGACCGCTGGTTCTACGTCCCCGCCTACGACGAGCCCTACTACATGGCGCTCGGCCACTGGGGGCGGGCGCGCGAGGCGCAGCTCGGCGCCGCGCGCGCCGAGCACTACGGGCGCGCCGTGAGCCTCTGGGAGGAGTTCCTCGAGCGCGCCGCGCCGGGCGATCCCTGGATCCCGGTCGCCCGGTCCAGGCTCCGGATGTGCGAGAAGGAGCGCGACGCAGCGCTCCGGACCGAGCGCGCCGGCGGCAAGCGCTCTCAGGCCGGCCGCCGCACCGCATCGCCCGTCCAGGTGTCGGGGCCCGCCGTCCCCACGGTGAAGCGCCCGCCGCCCCCCTCGAAGGCGCCCTAGCCCCTTCACGTCGGGTTTTTCGGGTCGAGCCCTTTACGAGGCGCCGCTCAGGGCACACGCTTGTCATGTCTTGGGTCCCGCTCGCGACTCGCTTTTCGGAGAGCCCGTGGTCTGGTCGGGGCGGCCCAAGGTGGTCACCGTCCCGGCCGTGTACCGCGCCGGCGCGGCCGTGTGCGGGATCGCCTCGGCCATCACCACGGCGTCCGCCATCGTCGTCTCCACCGCGGTGGGCGCCAGGCCCGACGGTCTGCTCGCGTTCGCCGCCTGGATGGCCACGCTCGCGGTCGCGACGGCGTACCTGCCGAAGTGGTGGCGGAGCGAGCTCGAGTTCAGCGTCACCGATCGCCACGTGGTCGTGCGCCGCGGTAAGCTCCGCCGCTCGGTCGAGCGGCGCGCGATCAGCTTCGCGCGCATCCACTGGCACCCCACCCTGCCCGGCATCGGCGACCTCGAGATCGTCCGCGCCGTCCCGACGGGCGCGCTCCGGCGGCGCTTGTCGATCGTGCTCACCGGCGTCGTGGCGCCGGACCGCGTCTGGGCGATCATCCGCGGCGTCACGCCCGCCACGCCGGCGGGCGACGGGCACCGCCTGCTCGCGCAGCGCCTCGACGACGGCGAGCGCGTGCTCTGGTCGGGCCACCCGCCGAACCGCTGGCGCAAGTGGGTCCCCACCGGCCTGCGCGGCGTCGGATCGGTCGGGATCGCGCTGGTGCTCGCCGTCTCGGCCGTGGTCGCCTCGACGCACTCGATCCACGCGCTCCGCGTGGTCGTCGGCGCGGGCCTCGATCCCGAGTCGGTGTCCTTCGTGGCGCTGGTCGCGTCGGTCTCGATGACCGTGGTGCTCCTCGCCGCCGGCGCCGTCGTCCTGCTCTACGCCTCGCTCGTCCGCCCCGCGCGGCTCGAGGCGCAGACGCGCTACTGGATCACGGATCGGCGCGTCCTCATCCAGCAGGGCAACGTGGAGCTCCACCTCGACCGCAGCCACATCGTCGACGTCATCGACGCCCCCGCCGACGGCGGCCTGCGCGATCTGTTCCTGGTGCTCGACGGACCGCGCGCGGCCGCGTTCGCGTCGAGCGGCGCCTTCGGGGAACGCCCCGCGCAAGGGCTCTTGCCGGTGCTGCACAGCGTCAGCGACGCCGACTCGGTGACCCGGATCCTCCGCGGAATCGCGGTCTGACCTCCGGCGCGCTCGTCGCGGACGGAGACCGTCGCGCCGCCCACGTCGTCCGAGCCCGCGCCGCGGTTGGGGGTTTTGCCGCCCGCGAAAATGAGGCACGTTGCTGGCGTGGAAGAGGGCACGCAGTCGTCCCCGATCTTCGAGCGGAGCGCCCAGGATCTCGCCGACCGCCTCGAGCCGATCGCCAGCGAGCAGGCGCGCGCGATGGCACGCGAGGCGCGGGCGCTCGTCGAGACGTTCCAGAGCTGGGCGCGCCGACGCCCCGAGGACGGCGCGCGGATCGACGCCATCCAGTCGCTGTTCGAGCTCAACCGCCGGGCGATGGACTTCCTCTCGCGCAACAGCTCGCCGCCGACCTCCGGTCCCGCGTCGTCGCCCGGGCCGGGCCCCTCGTCGCGCCGCTGAAGACGCGACCGAGCGGCGTCCCCGATTTTTGGTGGCCGCCGGCGCCCAGGCCAGGGTTAGCATGCGCCGATGAACGCGCGCATCCTCCTCCCTCTCGGGTTCCTTCTCGCGGCCGGCCTTTCGGTGAGCTGCGGCGGCGACGACACCGGCGAGACGTCGAGCACGACGGGCGGCACGACCGGCGGCGCCCTCGTCAACGACTGCGACGCGGCGACCGCCGAGGATCACACGGCCGACGCGGTCACGACGATCGCCTTCGGCGGCGCGGTCGGCAACAACTTCAGCCCGGCGTGCGTGAAAATCGCCAAGGGCAACGGCGTGAAGTTCGTCGGGCAGTTCGCGGTGCACCCGCTCTACGGCGGCACGGCGACCGACTCCAAGGAGACGCCCGATCCGTCGAGCCCGATCAAGGAGACCACGGCCGACGCCATGGGCATGGCTCCCCCCGACGTGACCTTCACGTTCCCGAACGCGGGAGCCTTCCCGTTCTACTGCCTCCCGCACGGGACGCTCGGGATGAGGGGCGCCGTCTTCGTCGAGTGACGAGCCACATGGCTCGCCTCGTCGGAGCTCCTCGGGGCTTCTGACGCGCGGCAATCGCCCGCGCCGTCGCGGGCTCTGGTACCCTGGGCGGCGCGCATGGGCGACGTCACCGCCGTCATGATGGACGTGATCACCGAGAAGTCGGGGCACTCGGTGACCCCGATGGCGGTGAGCGTCTGCATCACGCCCGCCGCGCCGAGCCCGCTGCCCATCCCCTACCCGGTGATGGCCTCGTCGGTCGAGGGCATCGGCGACTCGCCCATGCGCACCAAGATCAACGGCGCGCCCATCGCGACCGTCGGCTCGGTCCTCAAGACGTGCCACGGCAACGAGCCCGGCACGCTCAAGGAGGTCGTGAGCCTCAACACCGCGGGGCCCGTCTTCCTGGTGATGGGCGCGCCCGTCGTGCTCTGCGAGCTCGGGATGATGGGGATCACCGGCAGCATGTGCGTCTCCAACAAGGCGCCCACGCCGGGCGCCGGCGGGAGCGCGAGCGACGCCGGCGGCACCGGCGGCGCCGGCGGCGGAGGCGGCGGAGGCGGCAGCGCCGGCGGCGACGCGTCGAACACCACCGGCCCGCAGGGCGGCGGCGGCTCGGGCGGCGGCGGCAGCACGTCGGGCGCGAGCGCCTCGTCGGCGAGCCCGAGCTCGGTCAGCGCCGAGGAGCGCGAGCTGGCCGCCAGGCCGGGAAACACGCCCGAGCAGCGCGCCGCGCGCGAGAAGGTCGGGCGCGACTTCTACGAGCAGAACTGCCCCGAGATGAGCCAGGCCGACATCGACAGCCACGTGCGCTGCATCGACGCCACGCGCCCCGTCGACGTCGTGCGCATCCCGCCGCAGGGCGGCGGACCCAACGGCGACCAGCTCTACCAGCACAGCTTCCCCGGCGGGCGGCCCGGCCAGTACTTCGCGCAGGACACCACCACCACCGCCGATCAGCTCGGCGCGAACCCGCGCGTGCTCGTGCCGGGGTCGGGCGACACGCCGCCGCGCATCGTGCCGCGCGAGCAGCGCTCGTTCACCGCCGATCCGGCGAGCCCCGCGGTCGGCCTCCGGAGCACCGCCGCCCCCGCGAACGACACCTGGTCGCAGTCCGGACAGCCCCGGCAATGCGGCGGCGGCGGCACGCAGATCATGGTGCCGCGCAGCAACCAGGGCGGCCTCCGGTAATCGAACGGGATCATGGTCAAGCCTCTCCTCATCACCACCAAGGCCGTCTTCCAGGTCATCCTCCGCGACGCGCTCGCCCGGACCGCCGAGATCGCCAAGATCGATCCCAGCTGGGACCTGCCCGCCGCCGTCCGGGCGCAGCTCGACTTCATGCAGAAGGCGACGCAGGGCAACCGCGTCCCGACGGACGACGAGAAGGCGCGCGTCGACGTGGGGCCGCTCGCCGTGCGCAACTTCGAGGACAGCGACGAGGAGTACGCGACCTGGCTGAAGGAGCTCGACTACGC
This sequence comes from uncultured Polyangiaceae bacterium, assembly GCA_964372055.1. Taxonomy (GTDB): domain Bacteria; phylum Myxococcota_A; class Polyangia; order Polyangiales; family Polyangiaceae; genus CAYJPW01. The sequence continues at coordinate 97 of CAYJPW010000176.1, read as the reverse complement.
CTTCCGCCGGTTCGAGCAGCTGCCCTGACGAGGACGCGCAGCCTCCGTCGCGAGCGGGGGCTCTGCCCCCGCGCCCCCGGACTGAAGAGGCGTCGGA
>CAYJPW010000175.1:0-22690 GCA_964372055.1 uncultured Polyangiaceae bacterium | reverse complement strand
CGGGGGGAGCGCGGCAGATCTATTTTCGGGAGTAGCGGTCGTCGTACCAGGGGTAGGCGGTGTTCGAGTAGCCGCGCACCTCCCAGAACCCGGGGCGGTCGGTGGCGCTGAAGGTGATGCGGCGGATCCATTTGGCGCCCTTCCAGGCGTAGAGCTGGGGGGTGATCATGCGGACGGGGCCGCCGTGCTCGCGCGGGAGGGGGTGGCCCTCCCAGGTGTGGACGAGCAGCACGTCGTCGAGCATCGCTTCGGCGAGCGGGAGGTTCGTGGTGTAGGGGACGTCGGTGCCGGGGGCGACGTCGTGGGCGGTGACGAGGACGAAGCGGGCTTCGGGGCGCGGCCGAGCTTGGGCGGCGAGGTCGGCGAAGCGGACGCCTCGCCAGTGGTTGTCCATTCGGCTCCAGGTCGTGACGCAGTGGAAATCCGAGACGTCCTCGGTCTGCGGCAGCTCCATGAAATCGTCCCAGCCGTAGACGCGCGGTGCGTCGCAGAGGCCGTCGACCTCGAGGCGCCAGTCGGCGAGCGGGATCTCGGGCAGATCGCCGAGGTCGAGGACCGGCCAGTTCTTCACCTCGCGCTGGCCGACCGGCAGGCGCGGCATGCCGTGTCGGTTCGCGGGACCGGAGCCCGCCGGCTGCTGGCCCGAGAACAGGCCGAGCCCGCGCGCCGCCTGCCGCTCGGCGAAGGCCCGCCTCCGATCCACGAGCGGCTTCGGCTTGGGCTCGTCTGCCATGCGCCGAGCTTATCCGCTCCGTCGCGACCTCGGACGAGTGTCCGACACCTCTTCCGTCGCGAGCGGGGGCACTGGCACCCCCGCGCCTTCGCACGGAAGTGGTGTCGGACCTCGGGCCTCGAGACGCGTTGCTCGGACGAATGGCCGACCTTCAGCCGCGTGGACGCGCCTGCTCGGCGAGCTTCGCCCGGAACCGACGCAGGTAAAGCCCGAGCGCGACGGCGACGGCGAACGAGACGACGCCGAGCCCCACCTCGACCCCGCCCCCTCCGCGCGCCCCCAGCACCAACGCGCGCAGCCCGAAAATCACGGCGAGAAAAATCGCCGCGCCAATGAGGATCTGGTGGACGAAGACGAGCTTCACCCGTCCACCGTGGCTCCCCGAGGCCCGGCGTCAAGACCGCTCACGCGCACACCAGAACCGGACCTTGCCCACCGCCCAGCACGGGAGAGCCGCGATCGCGCGCCTGCCGCCAGCGAGGGGGGATCGCACCGCCCCAGACCACCACCCAAATCGACACCCAAGCGAGGAGTGAGGCCACTTGGTGGCAGCCCGGGGGGAGCGGCGCAGCCGCGCGCCGAAGGCCCGTGAGGAGGGGCCCCAATTGTCTGAGCTCGCCCAGCGCGGCGAAGCCGCGCCAGGGCGAGCGAGTTTTGGGGAGGAACCTCGCGGGCCGCAGGCGCGCGGCTGCGCCGCTCCACCCGGGCGGCACGAGAAGTTGCCCTCCGGACGAGCTACCTGTGACCCGTCAGCTCGATGGACACGGCATCCACCGACACCGACGTCGGCGGCCCGAACTTCTTCACCTCGACCGTGACGGCCGTGGCCGGCGTGTCGGCCAGCACGCGCGCGATCAGCCGCTCCCCCAGCACCTCGAGCAGCTTGTACGAGGCGCGGGTCCCCTCGTCGACGACCAGCGAAGCCAGCTTGTCGTAGTCGAACACCCGCGCCCGCGAGTCGGTCCGCGGCAGCGCGCCCACCGGCAGCGCCACCTCGAGGTTCACCACGAAGTCCTGCGGCAGATCCCGCTCGGCGCGCGACGCCCCGTGACGCGCGCGGAAGCGGATGCCCTCCAGGCGGATGCGGTAGCTCGCGATGGGACCCGTCATCTCGATTCGGGGTACCAGAGCGGCGGCGCGGGGGCGAGCGCCTCTCTGCGGCAGCGCCCGGTCGCTCATTGCCGGCCGGCCAGCGCCGCGCGGTCCTTCACGATCAGGCGCCGCCCGGCGACGTCGAGCAGCCCCTCGCGGCGGAGCGCGCCCAGGGTCAAGGTCACCGTCTCGCGCGTCGAGCCGATCGACTGGGCGATCTCGAGGTGCGTGATCGGCGCCGAGATCAACGTCCCCTTCGGCATCGGCACGCCCCAGCGATCGGCCGCCTTGAGCAGGAACTCGGCGAGCCGCCCCTCGACGTCGCGGAACAGCAGCGACTCGATCCGGTCCTCCACCTCGCGCTGCCGCGCCACCAAGAGCGCGAGCGCCGCCGCGCCCATCGCCGGATCGCTCGCCATGAGATCGAGCACCTGCCGCTGCGGCACGCGCACGATCTCGGACTCCTCCATCGCGGTCGCGCGCTCGCCGTGGCGCTTGACGCGACCGAGGCAGCCCTCGTTGAGGAGGTCGCCCGCGCCGCGGTAACCGAGCGGGACCACGAGGCCCTCCTTCACGATGCGCTCGATGCGCGCGCGCCCGCGCCCGAGCAGCACGAGCGCCTCCGCCGGCGAGCCCTGCTCGATCACCGCCGTCTGCGCCGGGACCACCTCCACCTCGGCGACGGCGAGCGCCGCCTCGCGGCTCGCCCGGCTGGCGCGCTCGAACAGCGGGGTGAGCCGCAGCAGCCGCTGGATCCGGGCCTTCGCGTCCGGCGGGCTCTTGGCCTCGTACGGGATCGATGCCATGCGCGCGCTACTCTCGCCGGCCTCGGCCGGAGCGTCAAACGGGAGACTCCTCACGGGCGGTGGCGCGGCGCTCGGGGGCGGCGGCAGGCCGCGCGGGACCGGCGTCAGGGCAGCGTCACCACGACGTCGCGGCGCATCGCCGCGTCGGCCTTGCGGGCGAACTCCTGGAACGCCGCGTACGCCTCGGGCTGCACGCGCCCGGCCGGGATGTCCACCACGCGGTCGAAGACCAGCGCGTCCTTGGCGACCTGATCCGAGACGGTCACGCTCCGGTCGCCGTCGGCCGCGGCGGCGGGCGCGGGCGGGCTCGCCACGCGCGCCCCGGAGGGCAGCTTGACCTTGAGCTTCACCACCGAGCGCGTCGAGATCTGCTCGGACAGATACAGCGGCGTCTCGCGCGTGGGCATCGTCGCCAGCGACGCGATCCCCACCAGGAACGGCGGCGAGATCACGAGCTCCTGCCCGCGGACGCGGGCGAAGTTCGACATGTCGAGCTTCATCGCCAGGACGAGCGGCGCGTCGAGATCGTCGAGGTTCTTGAGCTCGAGCGCGACGAGGCGCGCGCCCGGCAGCGTCTGCGGCAAGAGGCGCGACTCGATCGTCTCCTTGAGGCGCGCGTCGGGCACCTGCTCGAGACCCGTGCGCAGCCCGATCGCGAACTTGCCCTCGAAGCGCTGCTCGATCTCGAGCTTCGCCGATCCGTCGGCGGCGAGCTCGGCCGTCCCCTCGTGGGTGATCCCGTCGCGCGGCCCCGTCGCCGCCGTGGTCTCGCGCGGTGCGCCCTTCACCAGCACGACGGCCGGCTGCCCGCGCAGCGAGCTCGGGAGGTAGCCGTAGGGCGCGAACTTGTCGCGCACGATCATCCAGCGCGGGCCCTTCTCGGTCACGAGGCGCACCGCCACCGAGTTGAACGACTCGGCCTCGCTGAGCGGCCCGCGCGAGGGCGGCGTGAGCCGATCGCGGACGATCCCGAGCGAGACATCGATCCCGACGAGCCGGCAGAGGTAGAGGAACGCCTCGGCGCGGTTGCCGCTCTGCCCGATGACCACGCGCCGCCCGTCGCTCTCGCGCCCCGGCTCGACGTTGGCGAGGACCCAGCGGTAGATGCGGCGGGCGCGCTCGTCGACCGAGCCGGCACCGATCGACTTTTCCTGCGGCTTGGCGGCGGCCTCATGCTTCGCGGGGGCGGCGCCGTCCCGCGAGCTCCCCGCGCGCTTCGGCGAAGGCGCGGCGGCGGGGTGGAGCGCCGCGTGCGCGGCGGGCGTCTTGTCGCTGGCGATGCCCTCGGCCACGCGCGCGAGGCGCGGATCCCGCGGCGTCTCGTCGGCCGCGGCGTCGACCATGCGCGCCAGGGTGTCGTCGAGCGTCAGCCCCCAGCCGATGCGGATGTTGGGCAGGAACTCCTGGGCGGGCGCGCTCCCCGGCTCCTCGGGGAGCGCCGGGCTCTTGTCGACGCGCCAGCGCCGCGTCACCAGGGCGCCGCTCTCGGTCACCTGCGGCGGCGGCACCGATCCGCCCGTCTCCACGACGAGCGGCCGGCTCTTCGGCGAGACGACCACGAACTCGCTCCGCCAGTAGGCGAGCTTCTCCTCGCGGAAGAACCAGCGCGGACCGGTGAAGGTGCGCCCGCCCTGCCCGTCGCCGCGGTAGGTGGTGACGCTCTCGGTCTCGATGTAATCGCCGACCTCGAGGTGCGGCATCGTCACCGTCGGCTTGCCCTCGACGATCTCGGGCTCGAGGACGCGGCCGTCGCGCTTGATGGTGCGCACGTGAAGGATGAGGCCCTGCGGCACCCGCTGCTCGGCGTGCTCCTGGATGGCCTCGCGCGACTGGATCCAGATGATCTCGTGCTCGAGCATCCTCGCCGAGCCGTCCTCGTGGACCCACATCGCCGAGTAGTCGAGGACGCGCGAGGCGTTGCCGGGATCGAAGTCGCCGCGGCCGCCGCCGCCGCTCCGGAGCGCCGCCATGGAGGCCTCGAAGTCGGCGACCACCTTCTTGCCGTCCTGCCGGAAGGGCGAGAGCTCGGTCGTGCCGTCGACGAGCTCGATGGCCTCGCGGAGCGCGCCGGTGTCCGAGCCCGTCTGGATGGCGTCGACGAGCGCCTTGGAGAGCGCCTTGCGGTCGCCGCGGGCGAAGCGCGCGTCGGCGAGGGCGAGGCGCGCGCCGTCGTCCGTCGGGCTCTGCGCCACGGCGTGCTCGAGCTTCTCGAGCGACTCCGCCGAAGCGCCGGCGCGGGTGAGCAGATCGGCGATGCGGATGGCGATGTCCTTGCGATCCTTGCGCAGGGCGCCGAGCCGCTCGAGCTCCTTGATCGCCGCCTTGTAGTCGCGGCGCTCGAGGGCTCGCTCGAGATCGACCTCGGCGTCCGGATCGAGGGCGCGGATCTGCGCGGCCACCTTGTCGGCCTCGGCGGTGCGGCCCTCCTCGTCGTAGAGCGCGAGCAGCGCCTGGAGCGCCTCTTGATCGTCGGGGAAGCGCAACGCCGCCTCCTTGATCGACCGAGCGCGCTCGGCCTTCCAGCCGAGCCGGCCGTACATGCTCGACAGGCCCTTGACGATGTCGGGCACCTCGCGGAACTCGTCGGCGAGCGCCACGACCTTGGAGGCGAGCTCGGGCAGCCCCTTCTTCTCGGCTTCGTCGATCGCCAGCCAGAGGCGCGGCCACCAGAGCTTCGGGTCCTTGGCCACGGCCTTCTCGCGCAGATCACGGGCGAGATCGCGCGCGTCGTTCTGCGGGAAGATGGGGTCCTTCTCCAGGTACACGGCCTGGATCGCGAGCGCCTGCGCCGTCGCGGCCGCGGGCTCCTTCACGAGCGGCTCGAGCAGCACCGAGCTCACGTCCTCCTGCGACTCGACGTGCGCGATGTAGGCGGCGAGGTAGCGCGAGATGGGATCGGCGACGTCGCGCGCCGGCGGCGCCGGGGCGCCGGGCTGCGGCGGGACGCCGATGGCGGCCATGAAGGGCTCGAGCGGGTTGGGATCCGGCAGCCGCTCGGGCGGGGTGAGCTCGTAGGGCGGCGCGGGATCGTCGGAGGTGACGGCGCCCAGCGGCGTACCGTTCGAGGCGAGCAGGCGGATCGACGTCTCGGTGTTCCCGATGCGCGCGAGGATCCGGTGGCGGCCGGCGGAGAGGCGCATGCGCGCGCCGAAGCGCGGCCAGATGCCCCACTCTGCCGTGTCCCGCGTGAGGACCTCGACGTCGTCGACGCGCACCGCGTACGCGCCCTGCACCGCGACGATGAGCTCGCGCTCGGCCGCCAGCTCGAGGTACGTCTCGACGTAGAAGATGCCGCCGCCGACGCTCTCCGCCGGGCTGAGCTGGCAGCCGTGCCGCTCGACCGCGAGGACGCGCGGGGCCTCGAGCCGCCGCGGATCGCGCGGGAAGCGGAGCGGCCACGGGCCCGGCCGCTCGGCGTCGAAGTGGACGCGGTGATCGGTCGGCGAGGCGTGGCCGAACGGCCCGGCCATCCGGGCGTGCTCGATGCAGCCGTGGCGCTTGGCCGCGAGATCGACGACGCCGCTCGTCGGGCTCTCGCCGCGGAAGGCGTCGGCGGCCCACCACTCGATGAGCTCGCCGCGGGCGCGCCAGCCGGTGTTGCCCGGGTGATCGAGGGTGCGCTCCACCACCGGCTTGGCGATCGGCCAGAGCCCCTGGATGCTGGAGCGGAGCCGGAGGAGGTGGCTCGCCGAGAACCACGCCACGAGCGGCGCGTCGGGGTGCGGATCGCTGCGCGCGGCGGCGAGCGCGTCGAGGTGCGCCGTCGCCGAGGCCCGGAAGCGGCCGTGCGCCTCGTCGTCGATGCCGCGCGCCAGCGAGGCGAACATCCCCTTGCCGCCGGCCTTGTCGAGGCGCTCGCGCGCCGCCCTGGCCCGCGCCGGATCGCCGCCGGGCACGAGGAGCTCGCCGAGGAGCCAGCGCCCGAGGATCTCGCTGTCCGACGAGCCCTGGGCGGCGTCGCGCATCGCCTGGAGCGGATCGACGGGCGTGTGGGGGGAGGCGGCGCCGCACGCGCCCAGCCCGAGGGCGAGCGTGAACAACGCAAGCAGCGTGACGAGCCGGCGGAGCCGCATGGCGGGGCGGTCTAGCGCGACCGCGGCGGGGGCGCGAGCCCGGGGCTCGCGGCCCCGATGGGGCGCGGGACCGGGTGGCGCACGAGTTTCGGGGTCGATCGGCAAGCGCGAGGGGTCCAGCCGGGCCGTTTTCGAAGCGCGAGGCAAGGCTCGACCGGTCTGGGCACCAGGCAACGAGGGCGCGGGGCCGCGAGAAGGGGCCCAGGCAGCGGAAATCGGGTCGGGACGACCAGCGGACCCCTCTTCGCGCTCGCCGGACCCCTCATCGCGCCCGCTGGACCCCCTTCTTCGCTCGACGGATGCCTCTGCGCGCTCGCCGGATCCCCTTCGCGGCTCGCCGGACCAATCTCCGCGCTCGCCGGACCCCTCTTCGCGGTCGCCGGACCCCCTTCTTCGGTCACCCCACCCGTTTTTCCGGTCGCGGGACAGCTCTTCGGTCGCCCCAGCCGGGCGGGTGGACCCAGCGGTGGGGAACCGACGCAAGCACTGCCGCCGCGCGCGGCGCGTGCAGAGGACGCCGGTGATGCGACGCAGCTCCTGGGCGACGGTCGTGGCGCGTCCGTTGCAGCTCGCCCCGGTCGCGCTCGACCAGCGCTGCGCCTGGAGCACCCACGAATGGCCGCCGGTTCCGCCCTCCGACTCCGTGACCGCTGGGGGCTCCGCCCCCACGCCGCGGATGGCACCGGCCACGAGCACGCCGTGCCGCTCGCGTGCCTCCTCGTGTTCGCAGGCGCATGGATCGCGCTCGGCATCGCGCCGCGCCACCGGTGGGATTGGCTCCTCGAGAACGGCCTCACGTTCGCCAGTGTCCCGGTCGTCGTCCTCGCCTACCCGCGGCGCTTCCGCTTCAGCGACCGCGCGTACGTGCAGGGTACGGCATTCCTCCTGCTCCACACCCTCGGCAGCCACTACACCTACTCCGAGGTCCCGCTCGGCGCCTGGGCGTCGGAGCTCTTTGGCGCGTCGCGCAACCACTACGACCGGCTCGTCCATTTCGCGTTCGGCGCGCTCATGTTCCTGCCGCTCCGCGAGCTCGCTCTCTCGCGCAGCGCGGGCATCGGGCGCCTCGGCCAAGCGTTGCTCACGGTGGCGGCGGTGGGTGGGATCGGAGCCGCCTACGAGGTGCTCGAGTGGCTGGTCGCCATCATCGTCGACCCAGGGGCCGGTCAGGCGTTCCTGGGGACGCAGGGCGACGTCTGGGACGCGCAGAAGGACCTGGGAATCGCGCTCGCGGGCGGGGCGCTCGCGGCCCTGCTCGAGCCCAAGCGCGATCCGCCTTCGCGGGCGCTTGCGCCCAAGCGCGGACCGCCTGCGCGGCCGCTCGCGCCCATGCGCGGACCGCGTTCGCGGCCGCTCGAGCCGCGGCGCCCGGGCCGGTAGCGCCGCCGCGTGCTACGCCTCCGTCAGCTTCGCGCCCATGAGCTTCGCGCCGCTGTACGTGGTCCTGCTCGCCGCCCTCCTCGGCGCGACCGCGTACGTGCACCGGCACGCGTCCGGGGTGCTCGGCCTGGCGCCGCGCGGACGGCGGGTGCTCGGAATCGTCCTCGCCGCCGGCGCCGCCGAGATCGTCGTGGTGCGCGCGCTGCGCGGCGTGCTGCCCGAGCCCGTGGTGGTCCCGCTCGGGTTGGCGGGCTCGACGCTCGCGTTGGCGCTGCTCTTCTCGGCGGTCCTGCTTGGGATCATCGACCTGGCCCGACTCGTCGCGACGCGGGCGGCGCGGCTCGTCGCGCGGTCCGGTGCGGCGGTCGAGCCGGTGGGCGCCGCGCCTGCGCCCGGCGCTTCACCGCTCGACCCGCCTCGCGACGCGGCTCCGACGGCGCCCGTGACGCGGCGCGCGTTCCTGGGCCAGGCGGCCGCGGGATCGGCGATGTTCGTGGGCGGCTCGAGCTCGATCTACGGCGCCCTGCTGGGGCGGCACGACTACGTGATCGAGACGGTGCCCGTCGTCGTCCGCGGCCTCTCGCCCGCGCTCGACGGCTTCACCATCGTGCAGCTCTCGGATCTGCACCTCGGCCTCTTCGCCGGCGAGCGCGAGATGGCGGCCGCCGAGGACCTCGTCCGCAAGGCGCGCCCCGACCTCGTCGTGGTGACGGGCGACGTGGTCGACTTCGATCCTCGGCACGCCGCCGAGGCCGGCCGCCTCGCGCGGCGGCTCGGCGCGCTCGCGCGCGAGGGCGTCGCGGCCGTCGTCGGCAACCACGACTACTACGCAGGCGTCGACGCCGTCACCGAGGCGCTCCGCGCCAGCGGGGCCGACGTGCTCGTGAACCGCGGCCGCGTCGTCGGCGGCCCGCGCGGCGGGTTCGCGCTGCTCGGCGTCGACGACGTCTGGGCGCGCCGGATGGTCCCCGGAGGCGGGCCGGACCTCGCTCGAGCTCTCGCGTACGTGCCGGCCGACCTGCCGCGCGTGCTGCTCTGCCACAACCCGGTCTACTTCCCCGACGCGTCGGGCGAGATCGCCCTCCAGCTCAGCGGCCACACCCACGGCGGCCAGATCAACGCGATCGTCCGCCCAGCCGAGTGGGTGCTACCGCACGACTACGTGGCCGGCCTCTATCGGCGCGGCGGCGCCCAGCTCTACGTGAATCGCGGCTTCGGCACCGCGGGCCCGCCGGTGCGGCTAGGGGCGCCGCCCGAGGTCACGCGGATCGTGCTCGTCGCGGGTTAGAGCAAGCGGGGAGAAAGAAGTTGCGTGATGCGCCACACGGGCGCCACCTACTCCGGCGCCCCCGGCTCCCGATAGCAGCCCACCCGCCGCGGGTGCCTCCCGATCGTCGGCCCCCAGCACTTCACGCAGCCCTCGTCGAGCGCGCAGGCGTTGACGCCGACGCTCACCGCCGAGGGCGCGACGAGCCGATCGATCGCCTCCCAGCCGTCGTAGCGCCATGGCGGGCTCGTCCAGAACGGCGAGGCGTACTGGCCCGTGCAGCGCAGCGCGCCGTCTTCGAACACGGCGCACGCCTGCGCCACGCGCGTGTCGGCGAGCTCCACGCCCGAGGCGAAGGAGTCGACCTCGCCGTCGGGCGTGTAGCAGGGCAGCTTCTCGGGCTCGACGCCGGTCTCCTCGTTCTGACAAGCGCACGCGAGCCCGCCGCCCGCGAGCTCGGCGCAGCTCCCGTGAACGAGGCGCGCCGGCGCCGGATCGAGGCCGAAGTCGCGGTAGGCGCGCTGCTCGTCGAACGAGATGTCCAGCGTGGCGTCGCCCGGCCAGAGGTTGCCCCAGCAGAGCGCCTCGCCGGCCGTCGTGGTCGCGCAGGTGTGGAGCCTGCTCAGGGAGAGCGCGCCGATCGGCGGCAGGCCCTCGAGGCGCCACGGGCGCTCGTCGACGATCTCGCCCTCCTCGAGCGGGTTGTACGCCCAGTAGGCCGAGCGTCGCCCCCAGCAGGAGAGCGTCCCGTCGTGGTGGCGCGCGCAGCTGTGCTCCTCGCCCACGTCGATCTCGGCGACGTCGGTCAGCCCCTCGACGAGCGTGGGCGCGTCGCGGTTGATGGGGTCACCGGTCGCGAGCTGGCCGCGCGTGTTGTCGCCCCAGCAGGAGACGGTGCCGTCGCCGTGAAGCGCGCAGCCGTGCCGGAACCGAAACGCGAGCTCTACGACGTCTTCGAGCCCCTCGATCGGCGCCGGGCGCTCGTCGCGGACGGACCAGTAATGGGCGTCGTGCTGCTGGATGTCCGGCGGCTGGACGAAGTCGGTCCAGCCCCACACCGTGCCGTCGGCGAGGACGACGAACGAGGGCACGGCGCCCGCGACTACCTGCGCGATGGGCGCGTCGAACGCGAACGTGTCGGCGCCGGGCACGTCCAGGCCGCCGTCGCCGGGATCGGCCCCGGAGCTCGACGCCGGGGCGTCGATGGGGCCGGCGCATGCCGTGAGCGCGAGCGCCGCGAGGCAAGGAGCCAAGCGCATTGTCGAGGGAAGAATAGCTCGGGCGGGGCGCAAGACAGGAGGTTCGACCCCCGACCGGCTCACGCCTTGGGGGCTCGCGGGCTTCAGCTCGGCGGCCGCTGCCCGGCGACCTGCTCGAGCAGCACCGACTGCTCGACGACGCCGCGCCCCGGCTCGGCGGCGAGGGCCGACTCGGCGGCGAGCGCGCGGCGCAAGGACGCCAGCTCCTGGTGCGCCGCGACGAGCGCCTGCTCGAGCTCGCGGTGCACGACCTCGCCCGCGCCGCCCGCGCGGCCCAGCTCCGCCTCGGCGAGGCGGCGCTCGAGCTCGGCGATCTTCCACGAGGCCGCCTGGAGATCGGCCTCGGCGCGCGCCGCGCCCTGGGCGAGCGCGTCGAGCCGCTCCTCGAGCGAGGCCGTTTCGTCGTGCGAGCCGCCCGCCGGCGCCCCAGCGGGCCCCGCGGCCGCGCCGTTGCCGCCGCGCAGCTCCTCGAGATCGAGGAGGAGCTCCTTCGCGATCCGCTCGCTCTCGCGCAGATCGGCGGTGAGCTTGGCGACGGTGGCGCCGCGCTCGCGCAGCGTCGCCTCGAGCGCGGCCACCTCGGCCGAGAGCGCCTCGGAGGCGGCCTGCTCGCGCTCGTTGGCGAGCGCCATCCAGCGCCGCTCGACGGAGCCGTACTGCACCATGAGCTCGTCGCGCTCGCGCTCGGCCCCCGCGAGCGCCTGCTCGAGCTCGCCGACGCGCGCGTGCGCCCCGTCGCGCTGAGCCGCGAGATCGGCGACCTCGTGCTGCGCGTCGCGCATCGCCGCCTCGAGCTCGGCCACGCGCGCGGTGAGCGCCGGATCGGGACGCCTCCGCTCGGCCTCGGCCGCGGCGCGGGCCGCGGCGAGCTCGGCCACGCGGGCGCGCGAGGCGTCGAGCTCCGCCGCGAGCGCGTCGAGCCGGTCCTTGGCGCCGCTGAGCTCCGGCTTCTGCCGGATCATCCCGAGCTCGACGTCGGCCTTGGTGCGCGCCTTCTTCTCGTCGTCGAGCTGCTTGGAGAGCCGCGTCGCGCGATCGCGCTGGCGGCGCAGCTCCTCTTCCATCTCGCGCAGATCGTGGGTGAGGCGCTCGGCGCGGACGTGGTCGTCGCCGACCTTGCCCTCGACGTCCCTGAGCCGCGCCGTCTTCGACGCGACCTCGGCCTCGAGCTCGACCAGGCGGGCCGACATCGCGGCCGTGGCGCTCGAGCGCGCCTCGAGATCGCGCGCCTCGGCGCGCTGGCGCTGCTTCATCTGCTCGAGCTCGGCCGTCGCCATGGCCAGCCGGCTCTCGGCCTCGGCGAGCCTCGGGTCCGGCCGCCCGGCGAGCGTGCCGCGCGGCGCCGTGGCGGGCTCGATCTCGGAGGGCGCGAGGGCGGCGAAGGGCACCTCGACGACGGCGAACGGATCGAGGGCGACGTTGCGCTCGCTCGCGATCGCCAGGAACCACTCGGGCTCCTCCGACGCCTCGAGCAGCGAGGTGTCGACGCTCACCTCGGGCTCCTCGTCCTCCTGGGCGAAGTCGGCGACCGCGTAGCCCACGAACGGCGACTGGCCGACCATCTTCACCCTCGAGAACTGGAGGGCGACGAGGTCGTAGAGCTCGTAGTAGCCGACCGGGTTGCCGGCGGCGGCGGCCGGCGCGGCCGGGACCACCTGCCGCGCCGCCTCGGCGTTCGGCGTGGCCACGACCGCGACCCCGCTCGACCCGAGCAGCCGCCGCGCGCGACGGAGCAGCTCGGCCGGATCGGCGAAGAGCGACAGGTCCTGCACGATCACCAGATCGAACGCGCCGTCGCGGACGCCGAGATCCGGGGCGAGGGCGGCGTGCTGGAGCCCGGAGGAGCGGGCCGAGCCGCCTCGCGAGGCCGCCTCGGCGGCGCGCGACGGCTCGGGATCGTAGGCGTGGACGAGGCGGGCGCCGCGCTCCGAGATCCGCTCGGCGAGGCCGGCGGTGGCGTCGCCGAACACCGCCACCCGCCGCCCGCGGGCCAGCGGCTCGAGGTACGCGGCGAGGACCATCGACGGGTGGGCGCCGAACCGGGCCGAAAGGTCCATAGTCACGGGGGGACCTCTTAGGCGCCCGGCGGGCCGGCGTCGATACAAAGCCGCCCCACCGGCCGGCCTTGATGGGCGCCCTTGCGGCGGCGCGGGCTGAACGCTACGTCGCCCGGTCGATGACCATCGAGATCCGCGAGCTCCGCGACGGCGACAAGAAGACCATGAAGGACTTCCTGACCGTCACGAAGTCGATCTACGCCGGCGACCCCAACTGGGTCCGCCCGCTCGACATGGACACCACCGAGCGGCTCGACAAGAAGAAGAACCCCTTCTTCGAGCACGCCGAGGGCACCGCCTGGGTCGCCTACAAGGACGGCCGGCCGGTCGGGCGCATCAGCGCCCAGATCGACCAGGAGCACCTCAAGCGGCACCAGGACGAGGCCGGCTTCTTCGGCTACTTCGACACCATCGACGATCCCGAGGTCGCCAAGGCGCTGCTCGACGAGGCGGCCGCCTGGAACAAGGCGCGCGGGATGAAGCGCCTGCGCGGCCCGTTCTCGCTCTCGATCAACGAGGAGCTCGGCGTGCTCGTCGAGGGGTTCGACACGCCGCCGATGATCATGATGCCGCACCACCTGCCCTACCAGGGCGGGCTCGTGGAGAAGGCCGGTCTCGCGAAGCTCAAGGACTTCTACGCCTGGGCCTACGACGTGGGCGAGGTCCCCGCCCGCGCGCAGAAGGCGCACGACGAGATCGCGGCGATGCCCGAGGTGGTGACGCGCCACGTCGACACCTCGAAGTTCCTCGACGAGGTCCGCACCATCATGGAGGTCTTCAACGACGCCTGGAGCGACAACTGGGGCTTCGTCCCGCTCACCGAGAACGAGCTCATCAAGACGGCCAAGGACCTCAAGCTCATCCTCATGCCCGAGATCACCCGCATCTCGTACATCGACGGCGAGGTCGCCGCCGTGAGCGTGGGCGTGCCCAACGTCAACGACCTCATCCAGGACCTCGACGGGCAGCTCTTCCCCTTCGGCATCCTCAAGCTGCTCTGGCGGCTCCGGGTGAAGGGGCCCGAGAGCGGCCGCCTCATGATCCTCGGGATCAAGAAGAAGTACCGCCATGTCCGCCGCTACGCCGGTCTCTCGGCGTACCTCTACGTCGAGATGAACCGCTCGGCGCACCTGCTCGGGATGAAGCGGAGCGAGCTCTCCTGGACGGTCGAGGACAACGCCCCGATCAACGTCGGCATCAAGCTCATGGGCGGGCGCATCTACAAGAAGTACCGGGTGTACGAGAGAGCGCTGTGAGCTGTTGACGCGGCGGCGCGCGCCGGACAGACCAACGCCGTATGCCGCTCGCCCGAATGCCGGACGCGCCCAAGCTCGCCCTCGTGATGGTGGGCCTGCCGGCCCGCGGCAAGAGCTACATCTCGCGCAAGCTCGCCCGCTACCTGCGCTGGCTCGGGCACCCGACGCGCGTCTTCAACGTCGGCAGCTACCGGCGCGAGCGCCTCGGCTTCGACCGGCGCCACGACTTCTTCGACCCGTCGAACCCCGAGGGCGAGGCGCAGCGCCTCGAGGTCGCCCGCCTGGCGCTCGACGACATGCTCGCCTGGCTGCGCGGCGACGGCCGCGTCGGCATCCTCGACGCCACCAACACCACCCGCGAACGCCGCCGCATGGTCAAAGAGAGGTGCGAGCGCGAGGGGTGCAAGGTCATGTTCATCGAGTCGATCTGCGACGACGCGTCGGTGATCGACGCGAACGTGCGCGAGACCAAGCTCCACTCGCCCGACTACGCCGGCGTCGATCCCGAGGAGGCGGTGAAGGACTTCCGCGCCCGCATCGGCCACTACGAGAGCGTCTACGAGCCGATCGACGAGGAGGACTCGAGCTACATCAAGCTCATCGACGTCGGCCGCCAGATCGTCCTGAACCGCATCGAGGGCTACCTCCGCGCGCGGCTCGTCTTCTTCCTCATGAACCTGCGCGTCACCACGCGCCCCATCTGGCTCACCCGCCACGGCGAGAGCGTCTTCAACCTGCAGGGGCTCATCGGCGGCGACTCGTCGCTGAGCCCGCGGGGCGACGCCTACGCCGCCGCGCTCGCCGACTTCATCCGCGAGCGGCAGCGCGAGGACGTCATGGTCTGGACGAGCACGCTGCGCCGCACCGTCGACACCGCGCGCCACCTCACCGACCAAGCCGTCGCCTGGCGCGCCCTCGACGAGATCGACGCCGGCATCTGCGACGGGATGAGCTACGCCCAGATCCAGCGCGAGCTGCCAGACGAGTACTCCGCCCGCTCGGCCGACAAGTTCCGCTACCGCTACCCTCGCGGCGAGTCGTACGAGGACGTCATCCAGCGGCTCGACCCGGTGATCATCGAGCTCGAGCGCCAGCCCTCGCCGGTGCTGATCATCGGCCACCAGGCGGTGCTCCGGGCGCTCTACGCCTACCTGATGGACAAGCCGCCCGAGGAGTGCCCGCGGCTGTCGATCCCGCTGCACACGGTCATCGAGCTGACGCCGACGGCCTATGGCTGCAACGAGGTGCGGATCCCGCTCGATCCCGAGGGCATCCGGGACGAGCCCTCGGGCGGCAGCTGACGCCTCTTCGGCGCGGGCGCACGGGGCAGCCCCCGCTCGAAGGGGAGGTCGGGCGACGGACCCGTCGCCGTTTGACGCTCGGGCGCCCCGTTCGTAATTTTGGGCGATGCTCCCCCGCGCCGTGGCCGGCGTCCTGATCGGAGGCGCCGCCATGCTCGCGGGCGGCGCCGCCGCGGCCCAGGGCGCGCCCGCGCCGCCGGTGACGCGACGCGGGGCGATCGTGGTCGCGGTGGGGGGCGACGAGGCCACCGCCGCGGCGCGGCCGCTGGCGCGCGCGGTCTACCAGGACGCGGAGCTGCGGCCCACGATCGCCGACGGCGCGGCGCGGGCCTTGATCGGCGAGAAGCCGCCCGCTCCCGCCGCCTCCGGCGAGGCGAGCGCCGAAGCTCCCGCTGCGCCGCCGGCGGTCGAGCCGTCGCTCCGCGAGATCGCCGACACCCGCGCGGCGATCGCGGCCGGGTCGGACGCGGCCGCCCGCCGCCTGCTCGCCTCGCTCGGGACCGACGCGCACGCCGAGGCCGTCGTCGCCGTGACCGTGCGCGAGGGCCGCCCCGTCGCCAGGGTGCTGCGGCTCCCGGCGGGGACGTTCGAGCCCGTGGAGATCGTGGGCTCGGTCGAGCCCGAGCGCGATCCGCTCTCGCCGTCGGCCGACCCGGCGACGTTCACCTGGCCCGGCGCCGTCGACGCGATCCGCGGGATGGTGACCGGATGGAGGCCCCGAGCGACGCCGCCGCCGGCGCTCGCCCCCAAGGCGCACGCCGCCAAACCCGCCGCCGAGTCGAAGCCGCGGCCGTCGGATCCGCTGCCCATGGTCGCGTCCCCGTGGTTCTGGGGCGGGCTCGCCGCGGTCGCGACCGTCGGCGTCACGGTGTTCGTGGTCAGCAAGAGCAGCGCGTCCGACGATCCGATGGTGCGCGTGCAGGGGCGCGTCCCGCAGTGAGCGCCCGCGGCATCGGGCCCTGGGCGTCGGGCGGCGCGTGGCTCCTCGCGGTGGCGCTCTCGGTGGCCGTGCTGCTCCGCGCCCGCGAGGCGGCGGCCCAGGCGCCTGCGGTGCCTGCGCACGCGGGCCCCGACGCGAGCGGCGCGCGCCCGAGCGCCCCGCCCGCCGGCGCGAACGCGCCCTCGAAGACGCCTCGCCCCTACGACGCCCCGCGCGTCGAGACGGCGCGAGCGCACATCCCGCCGCTGCCGCCCGAGTACCTGACCCACGACGAGGGGTGGATCCGCCTCTCGTACCACCCGTCGGCGCGCGAGCGCGTCCGGCCGCTCATCGAGGACGCCGACGCCATCCGCAACGCGCTCGCCGCGGAGCTCGGCCGCGAGGTGCTCCGCTCGGTCGAGGTCCGCGTCGCGGCGGTGCCGGCGGAGATGGCGCGCCTCGCGCCCGGCGACGTGCCGAGCTACGCGCCGGCGCTGGCGTACGGCGAGCTCCACCTGGTCGTGATGAGCCTCTCCTCGCCGATCTCGCTCGAGCCGCCGGACCTCGAGGAGGTCTTCCGCCACGGGCTCGCCCACCTCGCGCTCGACGAGGCGCTCGGGGGCGCGAGCGTGCCCCGATGGTTCGCCGAGGGCTACGCCGTCCATGCCTCGGGCGAGGACGGCGGCGGGCGGGTGCAGGCGCTCGCGGTGGCCTCGCTGAGGCAGCGCCTGCTCGGCGTGCGCGAGCTCGAGTCGAGCTTCCCCGACGAGGCGCCCCAGGCATCGATCGCCTTCGCCGAGGCGGCCGATCTCTGCCGGTTCCTCCTCCACGAAGATCGCCGCGACAGCTTCCCGGTGCTGATGGAGCGCTTGCGGGCCGGCGAGCCCTTCGAGCAGGCGCTGACGGCCGCGTACGCCGCCGATCTCGGCACGCTCGAGCAGGCCTGGCGCCGCGACATGGCTCGCCGCTACAGCTTCGCGCCCGTGCTCGCCGCGTGCGGCGGGCTGTGGCTCCTGCTCGCGGGCATCGCGCTGGTGCGGAGGCGGAGGCGCCGGACCGCCGCCGCGGCACGCGAGACCCGCCGCGCGCGCCGCACCGAAGTGCTCGCGGCGCGCGCGCGCGACCGGGCGCGCCCGCCGCGGGCGCTCACGATCGGCGACAGGCTCATCGAGGAGTCGGACGAGCTCGGCGAGGCGATCCTCCCCGATCCGGAGGTCCCCAAGGTCGAGCATGATGGCCGCTGGCACACCCTCCACTGACGCGCCGCGGCGCGAGCCGCGCTCCAAGCGCCGCGCACCGCGGGGCCCCGGCGGTATCTCGCTGCGCGAGCTCGGCGTCGGCGCCGCCTGGGTGATCGGGATCGCCGCGCTCACGCGCATCATCGACGCCATCCTCGGGACCAACCCGCTGGCCTCGGCGCTCGTCGCCGCCGTGGCCGTCGAGCTCGCGACCACGCGGGCCGGCGTGCGCTGGGACGAGGAGGTGCGACCCAACGCGTCCGACGCCGACCGCGCGGCGGCCCGGCGGCGGGCGCTCCGGCGTTTCGGGCTCGGCGCCGGCATCGCCGCCGCCGTCGTCGTGGGGACGGTGGTCGCGCTGGCGATCGCCGGCAGGGCGACGCTCGAGGCGGGGCGCCCCGGCTTCGGGCTCGTGCTCGCCCTCGCCCGCTCGGGCGCCGTCGCGGTCCGCGACGAGCTCGCGCTCCGCGGCCTTCCGCTGCTCGTCGCGTCGCGCGCGCGCGTCCCCGGCTGGGCCGGGGTCGCGTTCGCGGCGCTCGCGGGCGCCGCCTGGATCGCGGCGCTCCCCGGCGCGACGCCCGAGGCGCTCGCGCTCGCGCTCGCGAGCGGCTGGACCTACGCGATGCTCTGGCGCCTCGGCCGCGGCGCCTGGGCCGCCGTGAGCGCGCACGGGGCGTACGCGCTCCTCGGCGGGGCCGGCCTCCGCGGCGGCCTCGTCGACGTCACCTTCGCCGCCGGATCGCTCTCCGAGGGGCCGAAGGCCGCCGGCGCGCCGGCCTGGCTCGCGGCGATCGCGTTCGCAGCCGCGGCGGGCGTGCTCACCTGGCGCGAGCGCGCCGGGCGCTCCCGCTGAGACGCGTCGGTCGGCGAGCGGGCCCGCGCGGATCCGAAGAGGTCAGCCGGCGGCAGCCTCGCGGTAGACGTCGAGGTGCTCGCGCGCCGATCGCTCCCACGAGAACGTCGACGCCCGCTCGAGCCCGCGCGCCGAGAGCTCGCCCCGGAGGACGGGCTCGGCGGCCACGCGGCGCAGGGCAGCGGCGAGCGCCCGCGGATCGAGCGGCACGTTCACGCCGGCGCCATCCATGACCTCGACGAGCGTGGGGATGTCGCTGGCGACGACCGGCGTCCCGCAGGCGAGCGCCTCCAGCACCGGCATGCCGAAGCCCTCGAAGCGCGAGAACTGGACGAGCGCGAGCGCGGCCTGGAGGAGCGTCACCACCTCGTCCTCGGCGAGGGACGAGCGCCAGATCACCCGACCCTCGAGCCCGAGCTCGCGCGCGCGACGGGCGAGGCGGCCGCGGGCGTAGAGCCGCTGGAGCAGCACGATGCGCACGCGGGGGCCGAGCTCGGCCGCGGCGAAGGCCTCGAGCACCGCGTCGTGGTTCTTGAACGGGGCGTTCTGGCCGACGACGAGGAAGTACGGATCCTCGCTGCCGAGGAGGCGCGCGGCCCGCTCGCGCGCGGCCTCGGGGTCCGGCGCGGGCCGGAAGCGCGCGTCGACGCCGTGGTGGATGACGCGCACGCGCCGCCGCGCCTCCGGCATCACGAACGCGATCGAGTCGGCGGTGGCGCGCGAGATGGCGACGATGCGGGTCGCGCGCCGGAGCGCCCGGAGGATGCCGTCGCGGTAGAAGACCGCCTGGAACGGGGTCGTGAGCGACAGGCCCTCGCTGGCGGCGGGCGTGAGCAGCCAGATGAGATCGTGGATGGTCACGACGGACGCGCAGCGAACGCCGCGCCCGAGCAGGTTGAACGGCTCGTGGAGCACGTCGACGCCTTGGAGATCGACGAGCCGGCCCGGCCAGAGCAGCGTCCGCAGGCTGTTCGCCGGCGCCCTCACCGCGACCTCGGTCACGTTCGGCTCCGCCGAGATCGGGCGCTTCGCCCGAGGATCGACCCAGAGCTGGAAGTGATCCGCCGGGGCGAGCGCCGGGATCCGGTCCACCAGCGCGCGCACGTAGGCCCCGATGCCGCTGGGGCGCTCGCGGATGTACCGGCAGTCGATCGACGCCCGCATGCGCGGACCTTCGTAGCAGGTCTCACCGGCGGCGGAGAGGCTCTCGGCGACAGGGGCGCCGGTCCGTGATAGGCAGCCGCGCGATGGCAGCGGACGGCTCGGCAGTGCGCCTCGGCGTGGTCACCGCCATGCCCGCGGCGCCGGAGGCCGAGGGCCCCGCGGCCGCGCCGCTCGACGATCTGGCAGGCCTGCCGCTCGCGCTGCGCGCGGTGCTCACGCTGCAGAAAGAGGGCGTCCAGAGGGTGCTCCTCGTCGTCGCCCCCGACGATCGCCTCACGCCGGCCCGGGTCCGCGGCGACGCCCGCGTCCGGGTCCCGGTCGAGGCGGTGACCTGGGAGTCGCTGCGCGATCGCGTGGACGAGCCCTTCGTGCTCGCCTCGCACGACGTCGTCGCCGACCCGGCCATCTACCGCGAGCTCATGAGGACGCCGCTCGGCCCGGGCGGCGCGGGCGAGCCCGGCGGCCCCGTCGCCATCATCGCCGTGCGCCGCGGCAAGCCCATCGGCCCGATGATCGCCACGCGCGAGCTGCTCGGTCAGCCCGAGGTCTCGCTCGAGGTCATGCGGGCGTCGGCCGAGCCCCAGCACGTCATCGCGCTCGACGTCGGCGACGCGTGGTGCGAGCGCGTCGACACGCCCGAGGGCCGCCGCCGCGCCTTTCGCGCCCTCTTCGAGGCGTGCCGGAAGCCGATGGATGGCGTGATCTCGCGCAACCTCAACCGGCACATCTCGATCTTCGTCTCCAAGCGCATCGTGGGCCTGCCGATCACGCCCAACATGCTCAGCGTGTTCACGTTCCTGCTCGGCGTCGCGGGCGCGATCTGCTGCGCCTTCGGGACGTACGGGATGGTGCTGCTCGGCGCGTTCCTCTTCCAGTGGAACTCGATCCTCGACGGCGTCGACGGCGAGCTCGCCCGGGTGCGCTTCCAGCACTCGAAGCTCGGCCAGTGGCTCGACACGGTCAGCGACGACGTCTCGAACCTGGTCTTCTACGCCGGCCTCGCCGCGGGCGCGGGCTCGCTCCCCTTCGGCCGCGAGCTCCAGATCGCCGCCGGCATCGGCATCGTGGCGAGCTGCCTGGCGACGGCGCAGTACTACGTCGAGATGGTCGAGGTCGGGTCGGGCGATCTCTACGCCATCGACTGGGGCTTCGACAAAGCGCCGCCGCCAGGCCTCCGGGGCAAGCTGCTCCTCTTCTCGCGCACCGTGCTGAAGAAGGACTTCGCCATCTTCTTCTTCCTGGTGCTCGCGCTCTTCGGCGTCCTGCCCTACGCCCTCGTGATCGTCGCCGTCGGCGCGGTGTCGACCCTCGTCGCCGCCACCGGGCGCAACCTCCGGCGGCGGCGCGCGCGAGCTTCCGCCGCGCCGGGCCACCCCGCGGCGTGAGCCTCAGCGCCGCGGCTGGTACTGCCGCGCGTACGTGCGCAGATAGATCCCGGCGGTGATCACCGACGAGGTGATCCCCACGATCATCCCGAAGTGGGCCAGGTAGCGCGCCCAGTCGTTGTACGGGTCCGGCAGGAGGCGGCCGCGCGCCGCGCCCATGATCGCGAGCGAGTAGAACATCCAGTTCGACGACCACTTGCCGAGGAAGATGCTCGGGATCGAAAAGCCCATCTCGGCCGCGCTCGCCCGGAGGTTCATCACCAGCGTCTCGCGCAGGATGACGACGAAGAGCAGGATCGCCGGCCACGTCCCGTCGCGCACGAAGACGAAGATGCACCCCGTCATGAAGAGCACGTCGGCCGCCTGATCGAGCAGCCCGCCGATGCGCGTGGACTGGTTGAGCCGCCGCGCCAGGTAGCCGTCGAGGTAGTCGGAGAGCCCCGCCAGCACGCCGATGCCGAGGCCGAGCGCGAAGCGCCCCTCGTACCAGAGGTAGATCGCGATGTAGATGAAGACGATCCGCGCCAGCGAGACCAGGTTCGGCGTGGTGCGGAGATCGCCGAGGAAGCCGCTCTTGCCCGACACGGGCGCCGTATACCGGCCGATCCGCCGACGCGTCCAGCGCGACGTGGGGACCTCGTGCCGCCTAGCGCAGGACGACCATCCCGATGACGACCGCGACGAGCCCCACGGCCACGCCGATCGCCGCGGCGATGAGCATCACCCGCTTGCGCGGCAGCTCGACCGCGCCGCCCGGGGCGAGCTGGGCGCCGGCCGGCGGCGCGAAGTCGCTGGCGCGCCGGCGGAACTGCCCCTGGGCGCGGTCCGACGCCCGCCGCCCCTGGGCGCGGAAGCGGATGGCGCGGATCTCGCGCAGCGCCGCCTCCATCTGGCTCGCCAGGATCTCGGCGCTGGCGGTGCGCTGGTCGCGATCGCGGCGGAGGCAGCCGTCGACGATGGCGCACACGCCGGCGGGCAGGCTCGTCCTGCGCGTCATCACCGGATCGCAGTCCTGGGTGAGGATGCGCACCATCAGGGCGTTGTAGTTCGGCGCCTCGTGCGGGAGCGTCCCGGTGAGCGCCTCGAAGAGCACCACGCCGAGCGACCAGACGTCGGCGCGCCCGTCGATGTCCTCCCGCCCCGAGGCCTGCTCCGGGCTCATGTACGCGGGCGAGCCCACCACCGTGCCGGTCCGCGTGAGCGTGAAGTTGTGGCCGGTGTCGAACACCTTGCTGATCCCGAAGTCGAGGATCTTGGCGACGCGCTCGCCGCTCGGCGCCCGGTGGAGGAAGATGTTCGCCGGCTTGAGATCGCGGTGGATGATGCCCTGCGTGTGCGCGAGGTTGAGCGCGCGCGCCACCCCGCCGAAGACCTCGAGCACCTGCTCGGGATCCATCGTGCCCTTGCGCATCAGGTAGGTGTCGAGCCCCTCCCCCTCGAGCAGCTCGAACACCAGGAAGGGCGAGCCGTCCTCGGCCTGCCCGAGGTCGAGGATCTCGACGATGCTCGGGCTGCGGACTCGCCCGCTGGCCTTGGCCTCGTTGAAGAAGCGCTGCAGGGCGATCTCGTCCTCGGCGACCTCGGGGCGCATCACCTTGAGCGCCACGTCGCGGTCGATGAGCTCGTTCTTCGCGGCCCACACCGCGCCGCTCGCGCCGGCGCCGAGCCGCTTCACGAGGCGGTACCGTGACTGGATGAGGTCGCCGGGATTCAACAGAGACGAAGGATACGGAGTCGACACCGTGGCGTCGACTGCGGAGCGCGGTCCGGCGCGCGTGAGTTGCTCGTCGCGCGGGGACGCCGGCTGAAGAGGTGTCGGACAATCGTCCGACCAACGCCCCTCGAAACCCTCAGGTCCGACGCCTCTTCAGTCCGGGGGTGCGGGGGCAGAGCCCCCGCTCGCGACT
>CAYJPW010000174.1:8953-22797 GCA_964372055.1 uncultured Polyangiaceae bacterium | reverse complement strand
GACCGGCTCCGCGCCGGCGGCCACGGGTGCCGGCTCGCGCGCAACCGCCGGCGGCCCCGCCGCAACGGCCGGTGCGAAGAGCTCCACGTCGTACTCGCCACCATGCCCCGGGAGCTCGGCCGTGATACCGGTCCAGCGGTCCACCGGCTGCACCTCGGCCGCCGCGCCCGCGCGTGCCGCCCGAAAGCTGGAGAGGGCGACGAGCGCGAGGAGAACGACGATGCCGTGGGCGAACAACGACGCGACGAGCGCGACCGGGAGCGCCCCGCCGGGGCCCGCGCCCTCGGCGTCGCGGCCGGGGCGCGCCGGGGTGGGGGAGAGGGTCAGCTCCACGCCGCCGGGCGGTCGCGGAGCGGCCTCCGGCCTCGGGATCTTCGGGGATCGTCGCCTCGTTCCATGGTGCACGGCCGGCTCGAGATCATCCCCCATCGGCCACGCTCGTACCAGACAGCGCACCGAGGGCCCGGTTCCGTGACCGCCCCGACCTCGCCGCCCTCGAGGGTGCTCGGCCTCTCCACCTCGACGCCGCGGGGGGGCGCCGCGATCGTCCTCGGCGATCGCGTCCTCGGCGCCGCGGCGTACGACGATCTCGCGCACGCCGAGCGCATCTTCGCCGCCATCGACGAGGCGCTCGGCGCCGCCGGGCTCGGGCGCGAGGCGATCGAGGCGGTCGCGTGCGACGTGGGGCCGGGATCGTTCACCGGCGTCCGCGTGGGCGTCGCGGCCGCCAAGGGGATCGCGCTCGCGCTCGACGTCCCGCTCGTGGGCGTGACCTCGCTCGAGGCGATGGCGTTCGAGGCCTTCGCGACCGGCGCCGCCGGGCCCGGTGATCGCTGCGCGCCGCTCCTCGACGCCAAGAAGGGCGAGGTCTTCCTCGCCGCGTACGACGCCTCGCTGACGCCCCTGCTCGCGCCCGAGCACGCCCCGCGCGAGGAGGCGCTCGCGCGCGTGCCCGCCGGTGCGGTCGTGGTGGGCGCCGTCGCGGCGGAGCTCGCCGGAGCGGGGGCGGCGATCGCGCGCGGCCCCGGCCTCGACCTGCCCTCCGCCGCCGCGATCGCCCGGATCGGCGCCGGCCGGATCGGCGGCGCGCCGGGCGCGCACGATCCCGGGCTGCTCGAGCCGCTCTACGTCCGCGCCCCCGACGCCCGCCCCGCCGCGACGTAGGCGCGCGCCCCGCGCCGGCCTGCCGCTCTCGCGGCGCGGCGGGCGCGTTGTTGTATGCTGCCGCGCGATGGCAACAGACGCTGCACCGGAGGCCGATCGCCTGCACGCCCGCTTCGGCCGGCGCTTCGAGGCCGGCGAGGTGCTCTTCCGCGAGGGCGAGCCGGGCACCGAGGCGTACTTGCTCGAGGAGGGCCGCGTCCGCCTCATCAAGAAGGTGCGCGGCGTCGAGCGCAGCTTGATGGTCCTCAAGCCCGGCGATCTCTTCGGCGAGTCGGCCCTCCTCGTGGGCGCGCCGCGGTCGTCGACGGCCATCGCCCTCTCGGCCGGGATGGCGCTCGCGCTCGACCAGGTCACGCTCCAGAACCTGCTCGAGAACAACCCCGCCGTCGCGTCGCGCATGGTCAAGCAGCTGGTCCGCCGCCTCCGCGACGCCGAGGACCAGATCGAGATCATGATGCTGTCCGACACGCAGTCGAAGATCGTCAACGCGCTGCTCAAGCTGGCGCAGCAGGCGCGCGACGCCGCCACGCCCGGCGCGCCCGCGGCCCAGACGGGCGCGGCGGCGTTCTCGATCTCGCCGATGGAGCTGTCGACGCGCGTGGGCCTCGACGTCGACACGGTGAAGCGGGGCGTCCAGCAGCTCCGCGAGAGCCAGTACATCCGCGTCAGCGACGAGCGCCTCGAGATCCCGGACCTCGAGGCGCTGCGGCGGCTCTACGGGCTGCTCGGCCTCAAGGACGAGATCCGCGGCGAGGACGAGGCCGGCGCCTGATCAGTCGGGCACGGCGATGACGGTGTCGCAGCCGAAGACGACGTCGAGCTTCCCGCCCGGATCCCCCTGCACCGCGGTGCACGTGCTCGGGCAGAGGATGATCTGCGTCGGGCTCTGGGGATCATCGTAGTACCAGCCGCCGTTCTGCGCCCCGCAGTCGGCGGCGCCGCCCGGCACGTAGCCGATGGTGTTGGAGCTGCCCATGCCCGGCGTGTAGCTGACGTTGACCTTGCCGGGATCGAGCGTGCCCCCGTCGGGGATGGCGGGGATGTCGTAGAAGCACGAGATCGTCGACTGGCTGACGACGGCGGTCGCCATGTCCTGGAACACCGGATCGAAGTCCTGCGAGCAGAGATCGCCGATGACGCCCCCGGTCTGCTGCACGAGCTGCTTGTAGACGGTGCCCTCGTCGGCCGAGATCGGCTCGCAGAAGAGGGCCTGGTTGCAGCAGGCGCTGCTGCAGGCGGCGCAGTTGAAGAAGCAGGCGGTGCAGACGTCGGGGCTCTCGAAGGAGATGATCGCGTCGAACTTGAAGCCCTGGAACGTGGGCGGATCGAGCGCGAGGAGCTGGTTGGTGAAGTCCTGCGCCGACATGCTCGAGTTGTCGTCGCTCACGATGGCGATCGTCTTGCTCGCGCCGGGGCGGAGCGAGTCCTTCCACTGCGGATAGGTCGAGAGGATGACCTGGAGCCCGTCGTTGCTGTTCACGGTCTGCACGACGTGGCGGTACGCGGGCAAGAGCTCGTCGCTGGGGCAGCCGGCGCCGAGCGGCGGCGGGATGCAGACGCTCGCGTCGGCGATGAGGACGACGTGCACGTCGATGCCGCTCCCGACGATGATCGCGGCGAAGTTGTTGAGGTTCTGCTGAACCTCGGCGCTCTCCTCGTCCATCGAGCCCGAGGTGTCGACCGCGATGACGATGTCGGCGGGCTGCTTCTGCGCGGTGGCCTGCGAGCTCACCGTCGCACACGCGGCGTCCGGATCGAGCCCGCCGCTGCCGGTCGCTCCGCTCGCGTCGATGTCCGACCCGCCCGCGCCCGTCGCGAGCGTGCCGCTGCTGCCCGTCGAGCCGCTGTTGCCGGCGCCGCTCGTGCCCGAGCCGCCGGTGGCGCCGTCGCCGGTCGCCGAGCACGCGTTCGCGAGCGTCGCACCGAGCACCGTCACCGCGAGCCACGCGAGCATGGCTCTCCCTCGCTGCCGCTGGATCATCTTGTCACCCCGCCGGTAAGAAGGCCCGCGCAGCGGAGCCGCGCTCGCGATCGATAGAGCATCGCCTCGCCGCCGCTGTCACCCAAAAAGAGGACACCCGAAGCGCCGCTGACACCATGCGGCGCCGAAGCCGCGATGCGTCGTGGTCGAGCCGACCTCGGCCGAAGGGGGATCGATGCGGTCGGCGCTTGAGGCTCGAGCCAAGCGCGGTCCGCGTTCGCGGCCGCTCGAGCCGCCGCGAACGCGGTCGGCGCCTGGGCTCGAGCGATCGCGAAGCGGATCGCGCTCGGCTTTCCACGATCGGCGCAGGAAGTGCTCTTCCGTCGCACACGGGCGCGGGGCTTTGCCGATTGACGCTCCGGGTCGCTTGGGATACCCCCGATTCTCCTCAGGGTGTGCCTGTGCGGCACACCCCGAGATCGCTGTTGAGACATGAGGATCGACCGGCGACACACTGCGGCGGAGGAGGGGCCCGTGCTCGTGGCACGGCGCCATTTCCTCGGCTTGCGTCCAGGCGCCGGCCGCGTTCGGCGCAGGGCGCTCGGCTTTGCCGCCTGCTGCGTCGCGGCGAGCGGGTGCGCGGCCGGGAGCGGCTCGGCCCAGAACCCGGACCAGCGCTCGATCGCCGAGCACGATCTCGCGGCCGACGACTTCAAGCGCGGCCGCCTGCGCGAGGCGCTCGATCACGTCGAGAAGGCCCTCAAGATCGACGACGCCAACGCCGACGCGGCCTTCCTCGGCGCCAGCATCCTGCTCGCCTTCTGCAACGGCAACGAGTCGTCGGGCGATTGCCACCTCGGCGAGGCCGAGGCGTACGCCAAGAAGACGCTCGAGAACAACCCCGAGCACCGCGACGCCAAGAACACCCTCGGCGTCATCCTCATCCACGAGAAGAAGTACGACGAGGCCATCGCCGTCCTCAAGCCGCTCGCCAACGACATCCTCTACGGCTCGCCCGAGCTCGCCTGGGGCAACCTCGGCTGGGCGCAGCTCGAGCGCGGCAGCACGGACGAAGCGGTCGACAGCCTCAGCCGCGCGGTCGCCGCTCAACCGCTCTTCTGCGCCGGACAGTTCCGGCTCGGCCTCGCCTACGAGAAGAAAGGAGAGCTCGGCGCCGCCCGCGACGCCTTCACCAAGGCCGTCGAGACCGACCGCCCCGAGTGCAAGCGATTGCAGGAGGCCTTCGGCGCGCGCGCGCGCGTGTCGGAGAAGCAGGGCCTTCGCCAAGAGGCGCGGGCCGATCTGGAGAAGTGTCGCGACATCGCCGCCACGACCGCGCTCGGGCAGCGCTGCGCAGCTCAGCTTCAAACCATGCAGTGACCCGCGGAGGCTCCCCGCCGGCGGGGGAGCGGTCGTCTCCCGGTCCCCACCCCCCCGAGGTCCCGAACGTTGCACCCGCCGTTGGAGATGAATGCATCGAGGATGATGGGATGGACTCGATCGGCCGCTACCTGAGACGAACGCGCGAGGCTCGTGCGATGAGCGTGGAGGAGATCTCCCGCGCTACGCGCATCCCCGTGCCGTCCATCGAGCGGATCGAGGGCGACCACTTCGACGATCTCCCCGGCGAGGTGTTCGTGCGCGGCTTCCTCAAGGCGTACGCGCGCGCGGTGTCGCTCCCGGCCGAGGACGTGCTCGCCCGCTACACCGCCAGCCGGCGCGTCGCCTGGGTGACGCCGCTCCCCATGGCCTCGCCGGTGCGCCGCTCGCCGACGAAGCGGTTCGGCGTCGCCATCGCGTTCGTGCTGCTCCTCATCCTCTTCACGCTCGCGCTCAGCATCGTGCTCCGGCCTCGCGGCCACGACATGCCCTCCGAGCTCAGCGCGCTCGGCGTCGCGTCGTCCTCGCGCTCGGCGTAGCTCCAGGCCACAATCGCGCGGCATGACCGCGCGACCGAGAGCCGAGCGCCTCCGGACCGAGGCGCTGCTCGTCCGTCGCGTGCCCTACGCCGAGGCGGACCTGGTGGTGACGCTCTTCACCGAGCGGCGCGGCCTCGTCTCCGCGGTGGCGCGGTCGGCGCGGCGCTCGGCCAAGCGGTTCCCGGCGCTCGAGCCCATGCACCTGCTCGAGGTCACCGTCGACCACCGCGCGGGGGCGGAGCTCGGCACGCTGGTCGAGGCCTCGCTGGCGCGCCCGCGGATGGGGCTCGCCGGCGAGCTCGGCGCCCTCGAGGCGGCGGGGAGGGCGCTGCGCTGGGTGCGCCGCGCCGCGCCGCCGCACACGCCCGAGCCGGCGCTCTGGCAAGTCGTCGGCGAGCTCCTCGACGCCCTCGACGCGGCGGGGCGCGACGCGAGGGCCGCCGCCGCGGCCGAGCCCCATCGCGGACCGCGTTCGCGGCTGCTCGAGCGCCCCGCGCACGAGGGACTGCTCGCCGCCGCGGGGCTCCGGATGCTGGCGGCGATCGGGTGGGGTCTCGAGCTCGAGCGCTGCGTGCGCTGCGGCCGCGCTTGCGAGCCCGCCGCCGCGGCCTGCCTCGATCCGGGGCAGGGCGGCCTCGTCTGTCGCGCCTGCGGCGGCGCGCGCATCGTCCTCCGCGGCGAACGGCGGGCGCGGCTCGCCGCCGCGCAGGCGGCCCAGGTGGTCGCCCTGACCGACGAGGACGCGGCTCAGGCGCTGGCGATCGTCGAGGATGCGCTCGCGGCGCACGCCGGCATCGAGCCGCAGGGGTAGCCGCGTCGGGCGCCATCCCAATCAGCGCCCCGACGCCGATCGTCGAGACCCGATCGCCGCTACGGGAACCCGCTGCAGCCGAGGTTCGACATCGGCGCGTCGTGCGTGGCGACGAGGAACACGTGATCGCTCACCGGCGACAGGCTCGTGCGCCAGACGTGATCGGTCGGCGTCGGCTCGCAGGCCTGGTTGCCGTTCACGTCGGCGTAGTAGTTGAGGAGGTAGCCGACGCCCTTCTTCAGCGCGCCGGGGCCGTCGATGGTGAAGCTGCCGTTCTGAACCACCGCCGAGCCCTCCCAGGCGAGGCCCATCACGCCCTGCTCGACGAGCCCGGCGTGGAGGGTCTGCCCGTCGTGCTCGGCGAAGCCGGTGCCGGCGAAATGGAGGTCGCAGACGCTGCCGGTGCAAGGGGTGCCCATCCCGCTGCCCGTCGTCCCGGTCGCCGTCGAGGTGCTGCCGGTCGACCCGCCGCCGGCGCCGGTGGTCGCGCCGCCCGCGCCGGTCGACATGCTGCCGGTCGATCCCCCGCCCGAGCCCGTGCTCGCCGTCGACGTGGTGGCCGCGCCGGTGGCGCCGCCGCCGTCGTCGTCGCCGCCGCAGGCGGCGGGCATCGCGAACGCGAGCGCGACCGCCGCGAGCGACGCCGCGCCGCGACCGACCTCGATCCATGTCCCGTGGCCCCTCACGTCCCTCCTCGCCTCACGAGATCTTGGAAGCCCGGCGCAGCCCGAGCGTGAGCAGCACCGCGCCGAGGAGCGTCGGCAACAGCACCAGCCCGAGCTCGACGGGGAGCGCCTGCGCCGCGACCGGCACCGGCGCGAGCGAGGTGAAGCCGCGCCAGACGAGCCCCAGCGCGCCGACCCCGACCAGGAGCCAGAGCAGCGCCGCGCGCAGGCCCTCGCCGAGGCGCTGCACCGCGGGCCCGCTGCGCCAGCGCGCCACGAGCACGCGCATCGAGCCGAGCAGCGTGAGCAGCGTCGCGACCGCCGCGAGCACGGCGATGAGCACCGACTCGGTGTCGGTGAGCGCGGTGCGCCCGGAGAGGGTCCGGATCGCGGTCGCCGCGGTCGTGAGCACCGCGGCGCCGCCGAAGACGCTCACCGCGATCGCGAGCACGAGAGCCGCCGGTCGCGCCCGCCGCGCCCTGCGGGTCACGTCCTCGGCGTCGCGCGCGGGCGCGTCGAGCGCGACCGCGAGCGTGTCCATCGTGCCGAGCGCCTCGGCGCGAGGCACCGTCGGCAGCGGCGGGCGGCCCTCGGCGCGCCCCGGCTCGTCGAACGAGGAGAGGAGCCGATCGAGGTCCTGCACCGTGGCGGGCCGGTCCTCGGGGGCCCGCGCCATGGCGCGCTGGATCAGCGCCTCGACGCCCTCGGGGATGCTCCGGTCGATGTCGCGCGGCCGGGGCGGGTCCTCGGTGAGCAGGCGCGTCAACGTGTGCGCCGCGTCCTCCTCGGGGAACGGCGGCGCGCCCGTCAGCATCCGGTAAAGGAGCGCCCCGACGGCGTAGATGTCGACGCGGGCGTCGACGTTCGACGAGCCGCGGGCCTGCTCCGGTGCCATGTACGCGGGCGTGCCCACCACCATCCCGGTGTGCGTCAGCGCGGCGCCGTCGGTCACCTTGGCGACGCCGAAATCGAGGATCTTGACGTTGAGGCCGCCGTTGTCGCGCTTCTGGACGAACAGGTTCGACGGCTTGAGGTCGCGATGGACGACGCCGACGGCGTGCGCCGCCGCGAGCCCGCGGCAGACCTGGCGAGCGATGGCGATCCCGGTGATCAGCGGGAGCTTGCCCTGGCGGTCGAGCAGGTCGCCGAGCTCCTCGCCCTCGAGCAGCTCGGAGACGATGCAGGGCCGCCCGTCCTTGGCGCGCACCACGTCGACGACGTCGAACACGTTCTCGCTGACGACCCGCGCGACCGCCTGCGCCTCGCGCTCGAAGCGCGCGACCGCCTCGGGGTAGCTGGCGAGCTGCTCGTGCATGATCTTGACGGCGAACCGGCGCGGCAGGCGCACGTGCTCGGCCTCGTACACTCGGCCCATCCCGCCCGACCCGAGGACGCCGGTGATGCAGAAGCTGCCGGCGAGCACCTCGCCGATGAGCGGGTCCTCCCCCGAGGAGGCGGGCATGTCGAGCGAGGTCGCGTCCTTGGGACAGACCTTGAAGTCGAGCGGGTACTGCGCCCCACACATCGGGCAGCGCCGGGTCGGCGCCTCGCCGCCCGCCACGCGCCTCCCGCGGCTCTGCGGATCGTCGACACGGGTCGCGGCGTCCGCCATGGAGCGGCAGTCTAGACGAGCGCGCCGTCGCCCGCGAGGTGTGGAACGTCACGCGTCGAACCTACACGGCGCATCGTGCGGAAATCGCCGACCCGCCTCGATGCGGCGCTCGTCGAGGGCCTGCGACGCGAGGGATCGCAGGTCGTGCAGCGCTCGCCGCATCGACGGCGGTAACACGTGTGACCAGGTGGGATGCTTCCCAGCCTACGAAACAGGCCCAATTCGCACAGGGAACCGCATACGATCGCGCGAGCGGTGTCGGACGCCGCGACGAGGAGGCCCCATGCGAGCTGCGATCGTGCTCGGCGCTTTGAGCCTTGGATTCGGTGTCGTCGCGGGTTGCTCCTGCGGCAGCGACAACGACGACGCGACGCACCCGGGCGGAACCACGACCGGAGCCGGCGGCGCCGGCGCCGGAACGGCGACGGGCGCGGGCGGAGGGCAACAGGTCTCCTGCGTTCCCGGCCTGAAGTCGATCGCGCTCACGCCCGCCGACTCGACGGTGATGCTCGACGGCGTCTCGGCGGCGCCGATCCCGTTCACGGCGACGGGCAGCTTCGGCGACGGCACCTCGCAGCCGATCGACGCCGCGAAGCTCGCCTGGAGCGTCTCCCGCCAGGACGACACGCCGCCGGGCACGATCGCCTCCGGCGTGATGCAGCCGTACCCGCTCGCGGGCGGCGTGGTCACCGTCGAGGCGACCGACACCTGCATCACCGGCCAGACCACGGTGACCTTCCTCCTCGACGTCACCATCGGCACGCCCGGCGATCCGACCGACTGGGATGGGA
Organism: uncultured Polyangiaceae bacterium; assembly: GCA_964372055.1. Lineage (GTDB taxonomy): Bacteria > Myxococcota_A > Polyangia > Polyangiales > Polyangiaceae > CAYJPW01. Next base: position 13,914 of record CAYJPW010000174.1, on the reverse strand, counting down.
TGCCCGTCACCGGGGCTCCGGCGCCGGCGATCGTCTACCCGAGCGATCAGACGCGCTTCCCGCGCAACCTCTACCGCACGCTCTTCCAGTGGCACAGCCAAGGGTTCACCGAGTTCCGGCTGACCTTCGAGGGGCCGAGCTCGACGGTGACCGTGTACACCGACGGCGTCCACGGCCTCTGCGCCGGAGCCAACCCCGCCGCCGGCTGCTGGGAGGTCAACGAGCTCGCGTGGGGCTTCATCGCCGGCTCGAACGCCGGCGCCACCGCGACGTGGACCGTCGACGCGCTCGATCCCTCGACCGATCCGCCGACGGTGCGTCGCTCGGACCCGATCGAGATCGGCTTCTCGAAGCAGGACGTCAAGGGCGCGATCTTCTACTGGTCGACGACCTCGGCCGGCGTGCGGCGAGGCCGCATCTCCAAGCAGGACCCGGACGACTACATCACCGGCAAGCCCTCGACGACGTACCCCGACCCCGACGCCGACGCGGTGAAATGCGTCGCGTGCCACGTGGTCTCGCGCGACGGCAAGTACATGGCAGCGCCGGTGCAAGCCGACTCCGGCGACAGCCTCTGGGTGCTCGAGGTCACCGCCGACGCGCCTCCGCTGCCGCTCGTCAAGGACATCGCCAACACCGGCGGTCACGGGTTCGCCACGATCTCGCCCGACGACGAGCACGTCGTCGCCGCGTTCAAGGGCAAGATGTGGATGGTCTCGCGCGAGACGGGCGCCTTCGAGTCGGATCTCGTCACCGGCGCGCTCGGCGGGACGCAGCCGGACTGGTCGCCGCTCGGGGGCGAGGCCGTCTTCGCCACCGGCAACGGCGACGCGCCCGGCGGCTCGTCGCTGGCGCGCATCCCCTTCGACGGCACGGCGTGGGGTCAGCCCTCGGTCTTCCTCGCGCCGCCCGCGGGGATGAGCAACCTCTTCCCGATGTTCTCGCCCGACGCCGGCTGGATCGCCTACGCGCAGGGCAAGGGCGGTCACGGCGACGATCTCGCGCAGCTCATGGTCATCGACGCCGAGACCGCGGGCGCCCAGCCCATCGAGCTCATCGCGGCCAACCGCGTCACCTCCAACCAGATGACCGACGGCCTCTACCAGAACAGCCAGCCGACGTGGGCGCCGCACGGCGACTACGACTGGGTCGCGTTCAACACCAAGCGCGAGTACGGCGTGGTGCGCCCCGAGGGGATGCAGCAGATCTGGGTGGCCGCGATCGACGTCGAGAAGGCGAAGAACGGCGACGACCCGAGCTACCCGGCGTTCCGCGTGCCCTTCCAGGGGCTCGACGAGAACAACCACCGCGCTTTCTGGACGCTCGACATCGGCGAGGGGACTGGCGGCGGCGGCCAAGGCGGCGCCGGCGGCTCGGACCCGGGCTGCACCGAGATCCTGGGCCTCGGCGACGCCTGCGATCCGGTCAACGTCTGCTGCGAGACGGGCAGCTACTGCGACACCGACGACAACGGCATGACGTACACCTGCAAGACGATCAACTGAGCAGTCCAGACGGACGGCCCGCCCAACGCGCACCGTGGCGCTGCTCCCACCCACCCATCCGGCGCCGTTCACGCCGCCAGATAGCGCCTGACCACCCGCGGCTCCTCGCTCCCGCCCTCGATCTCGAGGAACGGCCGCCCCGGCGAGCCGCCCGGAAACGCGAAGCTGCCGGTGTTCGCGTAGGCGCCGCTCTGGCCCTCGCGGTGCGTGTGCCCGAAGACGACCAGCTTGGCGCCGGTGGTCTCGGCGATCCGCGCGCCGCTCTCGGCGAGCCGCTCCGCGACCGTCCCCTGGTAGCGGTCGTGCCCGGCGGCCCAGCTCGTCCCCATGACCGCCGCGCCGAACGCGAGCGCGGCGGCGCCGGCGCGGGGCTTTCCGGCCGCGAGCGCCCCTAGGCCTCCGCCGAGCGAGATCGTCGCGAGCACGCGGTCGAAGTAGAGGCGCGTGAAGGTGCGCGACATGCTCTCGAGCGTGGGGCGGGCGCGGAGCGCGAGGACCGCCTCGACCACCTCCTCCGGCACCCCCGCGACCTCGGCGAAGCGGGCGGCGCGCGCCTGGCCGAGCGCGAACTCGTCGTGCGCGCGGTAGAGCGGCCCCGACTTGAGCATCGCCGCGATCGCGGCGTGGAAGTAGCGGTAGATGACGTGCGGCGCGCGGGGCCCGTACCACCGGAACGAGGAGAGGAAGAGCTTGAGCGGCGTCTGATCGTTCGCGTTGAGGTAGGCGTGCGCGCCCGTGGTCGCGATGAACTCCTCGACGAAGTGCACGCCGAGGCTGTTCTCGCCGAGGACGAGCGGGTGCGCGGGCGCGTTGTCGGGATCGTAGAGGTGGCCGTGCTCGACGTGCACCGCGCCGTCGCGGAAGAACCAGGGCGTCGCGCGCAGGCGCGGGCGCGCCTCGGCGGAGAGCGCGAGCGCGTCGGCGATCGCGGAGCGGAAGCCGTCGAGCGCGAGATCGGCGTCGTGGTTGCCGCCGACGAGCCAGAGCTCGCCGCCCGTCTCGAGGTGCCGGCCGAGCGCCTCGGCGGCGGGCCGATGCGCGCCGAGCGCCTCGCGGACCGCCCGCTCGCTCGGCGTGGTGGGCGAGTCGGCGGAGAGATCGAAGAGATCGCCGGCGACGATGACCCGAGCGCCGCCGTGCGCGCCCAGCAGGCGGGCGAGGTCGACCGTCACCCGGTCGGGCGTGTTCCGGGTGAGGTGGAGATCGCCGAGGACCAGGGTGCGCGCCGACGCCATCGCCTCGGCCGGTTTCACCACGGCTGGGCGCGTCTGGCAAGCGAGGCTCGGAGCAGCCGAGCGCGCGGGGGCTCGATCGCCCGTTCGAGGTCGCGATTCGCGCCTCGGCGCCGGGCTCGACGCCGGCCGCGCCGCGTCCCATGAGGCAGGCATGCACGCGACGCGACAGACCCGACCGGACCCGCACGCCCCGCTGCTCCCGGAGGTCCGAGCCGCCCTGGAGAAGCGGGACTTCGACGCGCTCGCCGCCCTGTTCGCCGAGGACGCCGTGCTCGAGGAGGTGAGCGCGCTCAACCCGCCTGCCCACCCCGCCGTCGCGCGCGGGCGGGAGGCGATCCTCAAGCACCTGCGCGACGAGGTGACGCGCGACCCGGTCTCGGGCTGGCAGCGCAGCGTCACGGGGACGGCCGTGGTGGAGGGGCTCGAGACCGACGACGCGCTCGCGTTCGCCGAGGTCCGCACCTACGAGGCCGGCGATCAAGCGGTGGCCCAGCACATCATGCGCAAGCGCAATGGCCGCATCGAGCACGACCGGGTGATGGTCGCCTGGGACGCCGAGGGCTGATCGCGGCTTGACCCGCGGCCGCGGGCGCCGTGATGCTCGCGCCGTGACCACCGCGATCCTGCTCACCTGCCACGGGACCGTCGAGCGCGCCGAGGACGTGCCGGCGTTCCTCGCCAACATCCGGCGCGGCCGCCCCACGCCGCCGGCGATGATCGAGGAGGTGACGCGGCGCCTCGACCACATCGGCGGCTCGCCGCTGATGCGCATCACCCGGGCGCAGGCCGAGGCGCTTGCGCAGCGCGTCGGGTTGCCCGTGCACGTCGCCGGGCGGCTCTGGGGGCCCTACCCGAACGAGGTCCTGCCGGCGCTCGTGGGCGCGGGCGTCCGCACGGTCGTGTCGCTGCCGCTCGCGCCCCAGTCGGTCGACGTCTATCACGGGCCGGTCCGCGAGGCCGCCGCCGCCCACCCGGGGCTCGAGCTCCGCTGCGTGCCGGCGTGGGGCACCGAGCCCGCGCTCGTCGACGCGTTCGCGGAGGCCATCGACGAGACGCTCGCGGCGTCGTTCCCGATCGAGCGCCGCGCGTCGGTGGGCGTCGTGCTGACGGCGCACAGCCTGCCGAACCGGGTGATCCTCGCCGGCGATCCGTACGAGCGTCAGTTCCGCGAGATGGCGTCGCTCGTGGCCGACCGCGTGAGCGCTCGCGGCAACCCGGTGCGCATCGCGTTCCAGAGCCAGGGCATGAACGATCCGCCGCCGGGCGGGCGGCCCGGCGCGGCGCCGCGCGCCACCGAAGGCTGGCTCGGGCCGGATCTCTCCGCCACCTTCGCCGAGCTCGTCGCGGCCGGCGTGCGCGAGGTCCTGGTCTCGCCGATCGGCTTCGTCGCCGATCACGTGGAGACGCTGTACGACCTCGACGTCGAGGCGCCGAAGATCGCCGCCGAGGCCGGCGTCGCCCGCCTCGCGCGCGCTCCGGCGATGAACGCACGCCCGCGGTTCATCGACGCGCTGGAGGCCGTGGTCCGGCGGGAGCTGGGCGCCTAGCGCGCAGAAACGACACCCGACAATCCGCCGGTCGCCGGGTGGCCTTGGCCTCTTCGTCATGATCACCGGTTCCCGGCGTTCCTGTGGACCGGCTGACCGTCGGGCCTCGAAAGCCAGCCGCCCTTGGCGCGAAACCAGCCTGTCGGTAAAGCTTGATGGCCCCGATGCGCTCGCCCATCCTCCTCGCGACGGTCCTCGCCTCGACCCTCACTCTCACCGGCGGCGCCCTCGCGCAGAAGCCGACGCCGGCGATCGAGCGGGCCACGGTGGCGATGCTGCGCGGCGACTACGCGACCGCGCAGAAGGAGCTCGACGCGTTCAAGGGCGGCGGCGCCGAGCGGGCGCGGGCCCTGCTCCTCAGGGCGAAGCTCGAGATGACGACCGGGCGGTACGCCGACGCGGCCGCCACCGCGAAGACGGTCGCGGGCCTCGGCGCGGCGCACAAGGCCGAGGCCGCGGCGGTGCGCGCCGAGGCGCTGGCGCGCCAGGGCCTGACCGCCGACGCCATCGACGTCCTCAAGGAGGTCGAGCGCGACGAGCACGCCCGCCGCGCGCGCGTGGTGCTCGGGGAGCTGCTCATCCGCAGCGGGCGGCGCGGCGCGGCGCGCGCGGCGCGGATGACGCGGGCGAAATGCTAAAACGACGACAAGATAAAGCCGACGGATACGGAAGGT
>CAYJPW010000174.1:3973-8943 GCA_964372055.1 uncultured Polyangiaceae bacterium | reverse complement strand
GGGGCGCGGCCCCCACCCCCGCCGGCCGGGGGGGGGGGGGGCGGGGGGGGGGGGGCGCCGCCGGGGGGGGGGGGGGGGGGGGGCCCGCGCCGCTGATGACGCTGATCGACGACTACAACGACGACAAGATCACGCCGACGGATCCGGAAGGTCTGTCCCTCGTCGGTCGCGCCGCCCACCTGCTCCGGAGCGCGAAGGACGCCAACGAGGCCTACAACGACGCGGAGAAGGCCGGCGCCAAGGAGCGCGTCGAGACGCTGCTCTGGCGCGCCGAGCTCTTCCTCGACAAGTACGACCCCGGGCACGCCGGCGCCGTCGTCAAGGCGGCCCTCAAGCTCGCCCCGCGCGATCCGTTCGCCCGCGTGGCGATGGCGCGCGTCAAGCTCGAGTCGACGATGGACTTCGAGGGCGCCGAGAGCGAGATCAAGCAAGCCCTCGAGGTCAACCCGAACCTCGCCGAGGCGTACTTCGTCCGGGCGGGGCTCGCCCTCCGCGACATGGACATCGCCGCCGCCGACGCCGCGTGCGACCGCGGGCTCAAGGTCGACCCGACCGATCTCGAGCTGCTCTCGATGAAGGCCGCGATCCGCTTCCTCGCCGACGACGCGCCCGGCTTCGAGGCGGCCAAGAAGCAGGTGTTCGCGCAGAACGCCGAGTTCTCGAGCTTCTTCCAGATCGTCGGCGAGTTCGCCGAGTGGGAGCATCGCTACGACGACATCGTCAAGATGATGGGCGAGGCGACGGTGGTCGACAAGCAGGACGGCAAGGCCTACGCGACCCTGGGGCTGAACCTCATCCGCGCCGGAGACGACAAGGCCGGCGTCGCCGCGCTGCGCAAGGCTTGGGACAAGGACAAGTTCAACGTCCGCGTCTACAACACGCTCAACCTCTTCGAGAAGGACATCGCCACCGACTACGTCACGGTCGAGGGCCAGCCCTTCCAGATCCGCTACGACAAGCGCGAGAAGCCGATCCTCGAGCGCTACGTGCCGCGGATGCTGAACGAGGCGTGGCAGTCGATGGTGGGCCGCTACCGGTTCACGCCGAAGACGCCGGTGACGATCGAGCTCTACTCCGATCCCGAGAAGTTCAGCGTGCGCACCAGCGGCCTGCCCAACGTGGGCATCCAGGGCGTCTGCTTCGGCCAGACGCTCGCGGCGCTGAGCCCCGGCGCGGCGCCGTTCAACTGGGGCAACGTCCTCTGGCACGAGCTCGGTCACGTCTTCGCCATCCAGCAGTCGAAGAACCACGTCCCGCGCTGGTTCACCGAGGGGCTGAGCGAGTACGAGACCATCATCCGCCGCCCCGAGTGGCAGCGCGAGGAGGACCCGGCGCTCTTCGCCGCGTTCAAGGGCGGCCGCATCCCGGCGGTCGACGGGTTCAACCGCGCCTTCACCCACGTCGACAGCGCCGAGGAGGTCACGATGGCCTACTTCGCCGCGAGCCAGATCATCGTCTTCATGGCGAAGGAGTTCGGCTTCGACAAGGTGGTCTCCATGCTCCCGCGCTGGGCCGCGGGGCAGCGCACGCCCGAGGTGGTCCAGGCCTCGCTCGGGATCACGAGCCAGGAGCTCGACCGGCGCTACCGCGCCTGGCTCGGGCCCCGCCTCGATCGCTACGCCAAGCAGTACGTCCCCGACCTGCACGCGCCGCCGATCGACGACGCCCGCAAGGCGGTGCTCGCCGATCCGAAGAACGCGAAGAAGCAGGTCGAGCTCGCGCTCGCGTTCCTGTCCGAGGGGCAGAAGCCCGAGGCCGAGGCCACCTTGAGCGAGGCGCTCCGGATCGATCCCAAGCAGCCCGACGCCCACTACGTCAAGCTCCGGATGGCGTTCGCCGAGAAGAAGCTCGACGAGGCCGGGCGACTCGTCGACAAGATGATCGCCGACGGGCACGACGGCTACTCCGTCCGCATGAAGGCGGCCGATCTCGCCGAGCTCAAGAAGGACGTCGCCCGGATGAAGCAGAACCTCGAGGCGGCGAGCAAGCTCGATCCCTCCCAGGCCGAGCCGCTCCAGGGCCTCTACGATCTGGCGCACAAGCAGAAGGACACCGCCGGCGAGCTCTCGGCCTTGCGCCGCCTCTCGAAGCTCGACCAGCACGATCGGAGGGTGTGGCGCCGGCTGCTCGAGCTCCTCGTCGCCCGGGGCGCGTGGGAGGAGGCGCGCCAGGTCGGCGAGAGCGCGATGTTCATCGACGTCGCCAACCCGGCCGTGCACCGCCTCTACGCGCGGGCGCTGGCCCGCCGGGGCCTCTTCGTCTCGGCGATCTACGAGCTCAACAGCGCGATCGTCTGCAAGCCGAAGGCGAAGGACCTCGCCGAGATCTACGGCGAGCTCGCCAAGGCGTACGACAAGCTCAAGCACGCCGAGCACGCCGCGCAGGCGCGCGAGTTCCAGCGCCAGATCCAGTCGGTGCCGGCGCCGCCGGACGACAAGGGCGACCGGCCCGGCCGCGGCGGCGGCGGCGACGACGACGAGCCCCTCCAGACGTTGCGCGAGACCGGCGAGCCGGAGGCGCCGGTGTGGGCGTATCGCTGACCGGCGCCCGCGCCGCCGCGCGGATCGCGCTCGGCGGGGCGCTCGCCGGCTGCTCCGACGCGAGCGTGCCGTCGCCGATCGCCTGCGCGCCGGCGGCCGGCGAGCTCGCGCCCTCGCCGCCGGGCGATTCGCCGCGCTACGACGAGGTCTGGCAGATCGCGACCCACAACTCGTACTGGGTGGACCGCGGCGCGCCCGGCGACGCCCTCGCCAGCGGGACGCAGGAGCGGCTCGTCGATCAGGTGCTCGTCGATCACGTGCGCGCCCTCGAGATCGACATCCACAAGGATCCCCAGAGGCCGCACGCCTTCACCGTCCACCACACGACGCCGGGCAACTCGCTCTGCTCCACGCTCGACGGGTGCCTCGCCGAGCTCCGCGCCATCCACCAAGCCCTGCCGCTCCACGAGGCGATCACCGTCGTCCTCGAGCTCAAGGAGATCACCGAGCCGAACTTCGACGACGAGCACACCATCGAGGATCTCGACCGCGTCCTCTCCGACGAGCTGGGGGTTCTCCTCTACCGGCCGGGCGATCTGCTCGCGCGCTGCGAAGCCCGAGGCGGCTGCGCCGAAACGCTGGGCACGTGCGCCGCGGCGCGCGGCTGGCCGCCGATCGACGAGCTCCGCGGCCGTTTCGTGGTGGCGCTGCTCGGGAACTGGGACGCCATCGGCGGGCAGGCGACCCGGGACTGGGCGTCGTACGCGCTCCGCGGCCCCGCCCGCGACCGCTCCGCGTTCCCGATGGCGTCCTCGTGGAAGCTCGAGTGGGCGTCGCTGCCGCCGGCGATCCAGCCTCTCGTCACGCAGGAGGAGCTCGACGCGGCGCTCTCGCAGAGCGCGATGCTCCAGGTCGAGGACGTCGCCGATCCGCGGCTCCCGGGGTTCCTCGGGCGCGGGGGCGTGGTGCGGATCGACGGCGCGTTCACCCCCGCCGATCAGTCGGCGCGCTCCGACCTCGGCGCGCAGCTGCTCCAGACCGACTTCCCCTGGACCCAGGCGGACGACCACGGACCGTCGCAGCCGCTGCGCGCGCTTGGGCCCGGGATCGATCCGTCGGTGCTCCGCGAGCCCGGGACGCGCGCGGCGCTCCTGCCCGCGGGCGAGCGCGAGCGCGTGTTCGCGTACCTCGAGGATCACACCGGCTCGGCGCGCTGGGAGACGGCGGTCGCCGCCGGCGCGCGCTCGCCCGGCGAGGGCTGCTTGCGCGCCGCGGCGGGCCTCGGTGCGGTCGGCGAGACGTCGATCGCCGTCTGCCGGTCCAAGCGCCCCGCGGATCGCGGCGACGGCGCCGGGCCGGGCGCGCCCGCCGCGGACGCCGAAGAGGTGATGCTGCGCGTCGGGGTGTGCGCGGCCGGGGTGTGCGATTGGCTGTCGCCTGCTCCGGGCGCCGAGGGGTTAGGGGATCTCGTGCGCCTCGATCTCGCGGGCGACGGCGCCACCACCTGCGGGACCGCCTTCTCGGCGCGCACGGCCGGGCGCGATCTCGTGCCTGCCTGGGTCTCGCTCGGGCCCGAGCTGTGCGTCGGGGCGCCGCTGCCTTACCAGGGGATCGCCCGCCCGGCAGCGTCCGACGATGATCTCGCCGCCGTGCACTTCGTGGGCACGAGGCGAAGCTCCGGCGACGAGGGCTCCGACGTGGACGCACCCGCCCTCCAGGTCGTCGCGGAGCCACCGCCCGATGCAGCCGATCCGGCCCCGCACCCGGCGCCGGAGAGCCTCGTCGAACCATGATCGCGTGAGGCGCGCCTCGCTCCGGGCTCGCCGGCGCGGAACACTTGCGCCGGGCCGGGCTCATCCCCGACTATGCACGAGCCTTGCGCTACCCCGAACCCCGAGTCGGCGCCGCCCTGGTCGGCGCCCTGGTGTTGGCCTCCGCATCGCTCCTGCCCCGCCTCGCCGCGGCGCAGGGGGCCGATGACCCCTGCGCGAAGCTCGAGCAGGCTCACAAGGACAAGCCGAGCTCCGGCACGCTCCTCGAGCTGGCGGATTGCCACGAGCAGAACGGCAAGCCGGCCAAGGCGATGGCCGAGTTCGGCGAGGCCGCCGAGCTCGCGCACAAGGAGCGCCGCTGGGACCGCGAGAAGACCGCGACCCAGAAGAAGAAGGCGGTCGAGCCCAAGCTCCCCAAGGTGACCCTCTCGGTCGCGGCGGACGCGATGGCCGTCGAGGGCCTGGTGATCACGCTCGACGGCAAGCCGGTCGACAAGAGCGTGTGGGGGACGGGGATCCCGGTCGAGGCGGGCGAGCACTCGGTCGCGGCCCTCGCCCCGGGGCGCAGCGGCTGGGACACCAAGGTCAGCGTCGCCGTCGGCGAGCGCAAGACGGTCGCCGTCCCCGCGCCCGGAGGCGCCGGCGCCGCCGCCGCGCCAAGCCCCCCGCCCCAGCCGCGGCGGCGGCGGCCCGCGCGCCGCCCCCCCCCGCCGCCCCC
>CAYJPW010000174.1:0-3963 GCA_964372055.1 uncultured Polyangiaceae bacterium | reverse complement strand
AAAGCCGGCCGCCGTCCCCGCGCCGGGTGGCGCCGCCGCCGCCGCCGGGCCCACGCCCGCCGCCCCGGCGGGGGCGGCGGCTGCCGGCGAGCCTCCGCCCGCAGCCGCGCCCGCCGAGCCCGAGAAGCCTGCGCGCGTCGCGGGCCAGCACGACGCGAGTCGCCTCGTCGTCGAGCTCGACGGCGCGGCGGCGTTCCTCTACGGCGGCGTCGCCGCCACCAGCGTCGACGGCATCCAGAACCTGACCTACCACTTCCAGGCGAAGGACGCGGTCTACGACCAGACCTGCGGCGCCGAGAACTGCGAGGCCGAGTTCTCGCCCGACCCCGGCCTCGGCGCGGGCGGCAGCCTCTTCGTCGGCTGGGCGCTCAGCGAGACGTTCCACCTCGGCGGCCGCGCGCTCGGCGGCGCGCGCCTCCCGAGCGGGTTCTTCCTCGCGGGCGGCCCCGCCTTCTCGATGAAGCTCACCGGCCCGGTGTGGATCGGGCTCGCGGGCCTCGTCGGCGCCATGGAGCAGACCGCGGACTTGAAGGACGTGCGTGGCAGGGGACCCGGCGGCGTCGTGGCCATCGACGGCAGCGAGACGGTCGAGGTGCCGACCCAGGAAGAGACGCCGGTCGACTCGCCGGTCACCTCGTCGATCGCGTTCGGTGGATCGATCGAGCTCTGCTACGTGCTCACGGAGTTCGCGCCGCTCGGCGGCGGCTCGGTGCGCCTGAGCACGTGGCCGACGTTCATGCAGGGTCTGAAGGGCTTCGTCATCGCCGTGCCCGTGGGCATCGGCGTGCGCTTCCACTGACGGGCCCAAGCGCCGCCGCGCGTGAGCGCCCCGACGTAGGCGGCCCGTCGCCGACGGACGGCGAGCGCGGGCTCGCGCGACGACGATCCGCGCGGCGCGACCGCTCCTTCGATGGCCCGCGGCGAGGCGGACGCATTTTCTCTCCGTGGTTGGGCGGAGTGTCCCGGCTTTCCGGTCGGTGCGCAGGCGTTTCCTGCTTAAGCGTCGCAGACAACGCTCCGTACCAACCGACGCAGCCGGGAGCGGCCGTCTCGCTCTCGTGAGTTTGCTTCGGGCGGTGCGAGCGCTGGGGCAAGGGCCGCCTCGTTTGAGAATAAGGATAGAGCAGTCGAGGAGGCTTTCAGATGACGATCGGAAACGTGGCGCGCAACGTGTGGGCTAGGCCGGGCAGCGGGGGCAACGACGCCCTCGCCGATCTCGACGCACGCAAGCGCCGCATCGTCGCCCGCAGCACCGTCGCGAAGGTGGCCTCGCCGGCGTCGCAGGCCGCGCTGGCGGACGGCAGCAACGTGCAGCGCGTCGAGAAGGGGCGCGTGCTCTTCACCCAGGGGGACGGCGCCGCCGCCATCGCGCTGCTCGGCCTCGGCCGAATCCGGCTCGTGCGCGCGACGACGGACGGCAAGAACCTCCTCGTCGGCTACCGCGGCGCCGGGGACATGGTCGGCGAGGCGTCTCTGGGCGGCGCGACCGCGCACCGCGACACCGCCGTCGCGACCGAGGACGTCGACGCCCTGCTCGTGCCGGTGCCGCTGCTGCGCCAGGTGCTGGTGAGCGACGCGGCCTTCTGCTCGGCGATGGTCACCTCGCTCCTCGACCGCCACACCGACACCGAGGAGCGTCTCGCGTCGATGCTGTTCCGCGACGTCGAGGGCCGGCTCGCCGACTTCCTCCTCAAGGCCGCGACCCGCTGGGGCATCCCCGATCCCCGCGGCGTCCTCATCGCCGCCCCCTTCACCCACCAGGAGATGGCCAGCATGATCGGCTCGACGCGCGAGACGGTCACGCTCACCCTCGGCGACTTCCGCCGCAAGGGCATCGTCGAGATCGACCGGCGCCGGATCGTGCTGCTCGACCGGGACAAGCTCAAGGCGCTGACCTAGTCCCACGCGGGCGGCACGCGCCGCCTCAAGCGCCCCGGGGGTGGCCCGCGCCGCCCCCCCCCCACCCCCAAACCGGGGGGGGGCCCCCCCCCCCCCCCGGCGCACGCGCCGCGCGGCCCCCCGCCCCCACCCCCCCCCGGGGGCGGCCCCCCCCCCCCCCCCGCCCCACCAGCAAAGCGGGTGGGGCCCCACCCCCACGCGAGGCGCTCGAGCCGAGCGCGAGGTGTCGGTGCCTCGCCGTGCGCGCCGGCCTTCTCGAGACGATCGGCACGGGGCGCGCGCCACCGCGGTCCCACGGGCCCCGCCCACGCGGTGCGCTCGAGCCGAGCGCGAGGTGTCGACGCCCGCCGTGCGCGCCGGCTTTCTCGGAACGATCGGACGTCGAGGCGGCGACGGCGGGGCTCAGCCCTCGTCGTCGCCTTCGCCCTTGTCGCCTCGCAGGCCGAGGCTCTTGCACTTCTTGTAGAGGTGGCTCCGCTCGAGGCCGAGCCCGCGCGCCGTCGCCGCCATCTGGCCCCCGAAGTGGCCGAGCGCGCCCTCGATGATGGCGCGCTCCGCCTCCTCGGCGAGCACCTTGAACGGGACCCCGGGCCGGAACAGGCCGGTCGGGGCCGTGGTCCCCGTCTCGCCCAGGCAGAGCCGGACGTCGTCGGCGTCGATGGCGTCGTCGGGGGTGAGGATCACCAGCCGCTCGATGACGTTGCGCAGCTCGCGGACGTTGCCGGGGAAGCTGTAGGCGCAGAGCGCCTCGAGGCCGGCGTCGGTGAGGCTCATCCCGGGCCGGTCGTTCGCCTGGGTGGCGAGCGCGAGGAAGTGCCGCGACAAGAGGGGGATGTCGTCGCGCCGGGCGCGGAGCGGCGGCAGGTGGAGCGGCACGACGTTGAGCCGGTCGTAGAGGTCCGGGCGGAACTGCCCCTCCTTGCACGCGGCCTCGATGTCGCGGTTCGTCGCCGCCACCACGCGGACGTCGACCTTGATCGTCTCGTGCCCCCCGACGCGCTCGATCTCGCGCTCCTGGAGGACGCGCAGCAGCTTGGCCTGCATCCCGAGCGGCATGTCGCCGACCTCGTCGAGGAAGAGCGTGCCGCCGCTGGCGCGCTCGAACTTGCCCCGACGCTGCTTCGTCGCCCCGGTGAAGGCGCCGGCCTCGTGGCCGAACATCTCGCTCTCGATGAGCTCGCTGGGCACGGCGGCGCAGTTCATCTTCTCCAGCGGGCCGCGCGCGCGCTTCGAGGCCTGGTGGATGGCGCGAGCGACGAGCTCCTTGCCGGTCCCGCGCTCGCCGGTGACGAAGACGGTGGCGGTGGCCTTGGCGGCTCGGCCGATCTGCTCGCGGAGGGCGAGCATCGCGCGGCTCTCGCCGATGAGCTCGCCGATCTGCCCCGTCTGGGTGCGCAGCGCGCTGGCCTCCGCCTCGGCGCGCACCAGCCGCAGCGTGTTGTCGAGCACCAAGAGCAGCCGATCGGTCGAGAGCGGCTTCTCGAGGAAGTCGATGGCGCCGAGCCGCGTGGCGCGCACCGCCGCGTCGACCGTGGCGTGCCCGCTCATCATCACGATGGGGATGTCCAGGCCCGACGCGCGCAGGCGCTGGAGCAGGGCGACCCCGTCGCCATCCGGCAGCGAGACGTCGAAGAGGGCGATGTCGTAGCTCCGCTTCTGGAGCTTCTCCTCGGCGATCGCGATGCCACCGGCCACGTCCACCGTGTAGCCCTCGAGGGCCAGCGCCTTCTGCAGGGTGGTGAGGATCGAGGGCTCATCGTCGAGCACGAGGACGTGTCCGCGCGGCATGGCGAGCACGCTACCATCACGGCACCCGTCGTGCCCTCCCCGCTCTTCCGCCGCGCCCTGGCGCTGCTCGCGCTGTCCGCCTGTTCGTCCCACGCGGCGCCGGTCCCGGGCCCGGCGCCCTCGGCGCCCACGCCCGCGCTGCTCCCGCCGCCCGGCGCCGCCGCGGCGCCGCCGGCCGTGCCGGTCGCGCCCGCGCGCGCCGCCGCGCCCGCGCCCGCCCCCCCGGCCCCGCCCGCCGCGCCCCCCGCCCCCGCGCGCACCCGCGGGCCCGCGGGC
>CAYJPW010000173.1:10923-22882 GCA_964372055.1 uncultured Polyangiaceae bacterium | reverse complement strand
CCGCCGGACGCGCTCGCGCCGACGCCGCTCGCGCGTTCGCCGCGCGCGCTGCCTCGGTCGTCGCACGCGCGGAGGGGCCCGGTCCTGCGCCGCCGCCCGCCGGCGCGCTCCCGACGACCTCGCGCACGTAGGCCTCGATGCCGCGCATGAACGCCTCGAAGTCGCCCTGGCCGCGCTCGATGCGACGAAGCTTGGCCTCCCACTCCCCGGTCATCGCGGGCGTCTTCACCGCGGGGTGCACGATCTCGACGAGCGCGATCCCCTTGTCGGTCGCCTCCAGTGCCTTGCCGCGCCGGATGACGTACTCGCGCGCGAGCAAGGTCTCGATGGTCGCAGCGCGCGTCGCCGGCGTCCCCAGGCCGACGTCGCGCATCGCCTCGGAGAGCTCCTTGTCCCCGAGCGTCCTGCCCGCCGTCTCCATCGCCGTGAGCAGGGTGGCCTCGGTGTGGCGGGCGGGCGGCTCGGTCTTCTTGGCGACGGCCTTGGCCTCGAGCACCTGCTGTGCGCCGCCGCGCGAGAGCCCCGCGGGGAGCGAGGGCTCGTCGTCGGCCGGGCGGCGGCCGCGGAGGTCGAGCACCTTCCAGCCGACCTCCCGCACCTCGGTCCCGACGGTGCGGTAGCGATCGCAGAGCGGCCCCGCGGAGGGCTGGCCAATCGCCGTGATCACGGTGGTCACCGAGGTGACGTGAGGACCGTGCCAGGCGGCGAGGAGGCGGCGGCAGACGAGGTCGTGAAGCCGGCGCTCGTCCTCGGAGAGCCGCTTGCCCTCGGGCGAGACGGCCGTCGGGAGGATGGCGTGATGATCGCCGACCTTGGCGTCGTCGACGAAGCGCGACCCGAGCGGCGCGACGCCGGTGCCGGGCGCCAGGAGCTCCCGGTAGGGCGCGGCGATGGCGCGCACGATCTCGGGGAGCGTGGCGGCGGCGTCGGTGGAGAGGTGACGGCTGTCGGTGCGCGGGTAGCTGAGGAGCTTGTGCCGCTCGTACAGCGCCTGCGCGACGTCGAGCGTGTGCTGCGCGGTGAAGCCGAAGAGGCGGTGCGCGTGGCGCTGGAGCTCGGTGAGATCGTAGAGCAGCGGCGCGGGCATCCGCCGCTCGGCGGCGTCGAGCGCCTCGATGCGCGCCTCGCCCGCCCGCGCGCGGGCCACGATCTCGCGCGCCGCCTCGCCGTCGGCGGGTAGCCTGGTCACCTCGCGACGCTTGCCGCGCGGCTGGGTGTCGTCCGGAGGGCCGGACTCCCAGGTGCCCGTGTAGCTCGCACCCTGGCGCGGCGAGAACGTGGCGACGACCTCGAGGTAGTCCTCCGGGACGAAGGCGCGGATGGCGAGCTCGCGCTCGACGAGCATGGCGAGCGTCGGCGTCTGCACGCGGCCGATCGAGTAGACCTCGCCGAGCCCGAGGCTGTAGGCGCGCGAGAGGTTCATACCCACGAGCCAATCGGCCCGGCTGCGGGCGCGCGCCGCGAGCGCCAGCCGGTCGTAGCGCGAGGCGTCCTCGAGCCGGGCCAGCCCGCGCTGGATGGCGTCCGGGGTGAGCGACGAGATCCAGAGGCGCCGGACGGGCTTGTCGCACTCGGCGGCCTCGTAGACGAGCCGGAAGATGAGCTCCCCCTCGCGGCCCGCGTCGGTCGCCGCGATCACCGACGACACCTTGCGGGAGCAGAGGATCTTGCGCACGATCTCGAACTGCGCGCGCGTACCCTCGAGCACCGTGAGCGGCCAGCGCTCGGGGAGCATCGGCAGCGACTCGCGGCGCCACACGCGCCACGCCGGATCCATCTGGTGCGGCTCGGCGATCGCGACGAGGTGACCGATGGCCCAGGTGACGACGTAGCCGCCGCCGTGGAGGTAGCCCTCGCCCCGCCGCGTCGCGCCGAGCACGGCGGCGAGATCGCGGGCGACGCTGGGCTTCTCGGCGACGACGGCGATGGTCAAGGGGCTGGTCCTCAGGTCTACACAGGGTCGGCGCGGGCCGCACGTGCGTTGCGCCAGGAAATGTCTCGACCCCGGCCATTCGCCGCCGGCTTTTCCGACGGGCACCCGCGCTGCTCGCTTCGAGCGTGTCGAGTGCCCGCCTCCGTCGGGCGCCAAGCGCCGGTTGGCAGCGTTGGTTGTCGGGTCGACATCGCCGGCGCGCGCGCTGCGAAATCCGCGGGAGGGAGGTCGGCTGCGCGCGTGGCACGGGCGCTGCTTCGAGCCTGCCCCGAAAGGACCGCCCGGTGCACCCCATGAAACGACACCATGCCTCCTCCCCGTCCTCGAGCCGCGCGGCCGTCCGCGTGACCTCCGCCTCGTTCATGCTCCTCGCCGCGCTCACCGCGGGGTGCGCCGCGGCGCCCGAAGGCGACGAGCTCGTCGACGGGCCCGAGCCCACCGACAACCGCTCCGACGCCCAGAGCACGGGCACGGTGGCGCAGGCCGCGGCGACGAGCTGCAGCACCGGGAGCGTCAAGGCGCTCTCGATCCAGATCATCCAGGAAGGCAACTGCATCCAGGAGGGCGCGTTCGCCAAGGTGCCGGCGCGGCCGAACATCAGCTTCGGGCCGAACGTGTTCCGCTACCTCGAGAAGCCCGCCCGCGATCGGCTCGTCCTGGCGCTCGACGCGAACCCGGGCAAGTCGCTGACGATCAACTCCATGCTGCGCACGATCGCGCAGCAGTACCTGCTCTACCGCTGGTACCAGACGGGTCGCTGCGGCATCGGGCTCGCCGCCGCGCCGGGCAACAGCAACCACGAGACGGGCCTCGCCCTCGACACCAGCCAGGCGTCCTCGTGGAAGAGCGCGCTCGCGGCGCGCGGGTTCAAGTGGTTCGGCAGCGGCGATCCGGTCCACTTCGACTACGTCGGCACCGGCGCCGTCAGCCACAAGGGCCTCGACGTGCGCGCCTTCCAGCGGCTCTGGAACAGGAACCACCCCGGCGACAAGATCGCGGTCGACGGCGACTGGGGCCCGCAGACCGAGGCGCGCATGAAGAAGGCTCCCGCCGCCGGGTTCGCCAAGGGCGCGCAGTGCGGCTCGAGCCCGAACGACGAGGACGTCGACGTCGCCATGGAGCAGGCGCCGGGGCTCGACGGGCTGACGGAGGCGGCGCCGGGAGGGATCGCCGTCGAGACCGACCACGACGACCACGAGGCGATCGCCGCGGAGGCTCCGGCGGAGCGCACGGCGTGCGACGCGTGCGTGGAGTCGATCTGCGATCTGGACCCGTTCTGCTGCGGGGACTGGGACGCCGCTTGCGTCGCGCACACCGAAGAGGCTTGCGAGACCGAGTGCGCGATCTCGCCGCTTCCGTAGCGGATCGGGGCGCCGGCCGTCGATCCGGAGATTTCACAGGGAGACGGGGAGACGGGGAGTTTTCATTCCGTCGATCCGCGTGCGCGCCCCCGGGCGTGGGCGCGGATCGACCGAAAGCCCCGCTCGCGAGCGTCCCTTCAGGGCGCGGAGGACCGGCCCCCAGCCTCCGCGACGGCGGCCGCGATCCGATCGAGCTCGGCCTCGAGCGCCGCGTCGAGGGCGCGATCTTCCGAAGACCCCAGCGGCCCTGGCGACGCGGCCTCGAGCACGAGCTCGGCGCCGCTCGGCGTCACCCCCACGACGGCGTCCGCGCGGCGCTCGATCGACGCGAGCTCGACCGCGGGATCGGCGCCCAGCTCGAGGACCGCTCGGCCCCCGTCGATGCAGCGCAGGCGGCCCGCTCCGCGGGGCAGCGCCCAGAGCGGCGCCGTCCGCACCGCGCCGAAGAGGAACGCGAGGGCCGGCGCCCAGGCGGCGCGGGCGAGCGCGACTCGATCGGCGGAGGGCGCGCCCAGCAGCAGGATCGCGGCCCCGACCAGCGGAAGCGGCGCGAGCGCGAGCCAGAGCGCCCGGCCTGCGCGCGCGGCGACGCCGACGCGGTACATGCCGGGCGCGATGAGGCGATAACGCATCGGCAGCTCGCCCCCGCCGAGCCGCACGATGCGGAGGGGCCGGCTGCGACCGAGCCGCACCACGTCGCCCTCGGCGATCGCCGCGCTCGCTCCGGCGGCGACCCTGAGCCCGTTGACGCGTCCGGGCCCGACGAGCGCGTGCCAGCCGCCCGGCCCGGCGCGGAAGGGCGCGCCCGTGACGCCGGCGAGGCGCAGGTGCGGCCCGTCCGGCTCGTCGAGCGCCGCGGGAGCGCCGGCGCGCATGCCCACCAGGCGACCGCTCACGCTGAAGGCATCGCCGCCGCGCGCCGGCGCGAACGTGAGCGCCTCGGTGCCTGGAGGAGCGTGCGCCGGCTCCGTCGCGCTCGGCGCCTGCCGACCACGGAGCCAGGCGCGCGCGTGATCGCGCCGCAGGAGCGCCAGCAGGAACGGCGCCGCCCCGAGGAGCGCACCGAGGAGCGCGAGCGCCGTGATCATCACCCCCACGGGCGCGGGGCGCTCCGGCTCGAAGGAGCAGCCGAGGCAGACCTGGGCGACGTCGGCGGAGCCGTCGCTTCGGAGCACCAGCCGCACGTTCGACCCGGCAGGGAAGGCCATCGGCGCGCCACCCGTGTCGAAGACGACGCTCGAGGCCACTCGGAGTCGCTCGCCCTCGCACGCGAGCTCGAACGGCGCCTCGCCGGAGGACACGCGGAGCAGGAGCCGGTCGGACCGCACCGTGACGACCTCGGCGGGCTCCTCTGGGCCGCGCTGCGGTGCCCCGGCCTGCGCGCGCGCGCTCGCCGCGGCGGCGTCGCCGCAGCCGAGCACGCGCTCGACCGGCGCCGCGGGCCGCTCCCAGAGGCGCGCCGGCGCGAGCGGGACCGACGCCGCTGCCACGAGCAGCAGCAGCGCGCCGGCGGCCGTGGCCGCGCGCGCGTGGCGCACGAGGAGCTGGGCAGCGCCTGTCCCCGGTCGCATCGGCGCGGATCGTACAAGAGCCGACCGCACCGGACGCGAGATCGCGCCCACGGACCAGGCGTGAGCTGCCCGCTCCTCGCGGCGGACGTCACTTGCCCGCGGGCTTCACCACGATCCGGTTGATCACCTTGCGCACCCCGGGCGTGCTCCAGGCGATCTGCTCGGCCCGGTCCCGCGCTTCGCGCGACGGCTGCGTGCCGGTCAGGGTCACCACCCCCTCGTCCACGGCGATGTCGATGTCGCGCGCGCGCACGCGGTCGTCGTCGATCATCTGGCTCTTGATGGCGAACCCGAGCGACGGATTCCGGGACGCCTCGTCGACCCGTTCGACGCCCTCCTTCGCCAGGGATCGCACGCCCGTCGCGGCGTAGCGCGCCGACGCGCACGCGCCGACGAGCAGCGGGAGGATCAGGAGCGGCGCCGCCCGGCGAAGCAGGCGGGGGGCAGGAGAGCGATGGGCGCTGGGCATGGGTCACCTCGACTGACCGAGAACATGGGCGCGCCCGGCGCGACGCCAACCGGGGACCGTTCGGGCGAACGCGCGCCCCGCTCGGGCAGCACGAGTCGCGCCGCCCGCCTCGACGAGCTCATCCGGCGCCCAGCTCGACCCGTGCTCGATGAATCGCCGCGGGCCCCCCGCGGGACCCTCCGGCGATCACCCCGGCCCCCAGGCTTGGCTCGAGCGAAGCAGGATCGACGCTTCGGACAGGATTTGCCCCGAGGTGGACGGAGCGAAGCGAAGTCCACCGAGGTGAAGTAGCGAGCTTCGCGAGTGACTACGAGCAGTAGTCGGGGCGAGAGGATTTGCCCCGAGGTGGACGGAGCGAAGCGGAGTCCACCGAGGTGAAGTAGCGAGCTTCGCGAGTGACTACGAGCAGTAGTCGGGGCGAGAGGATTTGAACCTCCGACTCCTCGGTCCCGAACCGAGTGCGCTACCAGGCTGCGCTACGCCCCGCACGCTGACCGCTGTCGGGCAACGCGGCCGCGCACGATGGACGGCGCGACCAGTCTTGTCAAGCGACTATCCCTCGACCGTGGAGAGCGTGGGGACGGCGGCGTACGCCCAGAACGATGCCGGAAGAAATTTTTCAGAAGGCAAGGACAATCTTTCGGTTCCGGTTCTCTTCGACCGGTGTAAAGTGTCACTGGAATTCGGGCGCTGGGGATCCAGCGGCAAAGTGCGGCAGCTGGGGTGGGGGGGACCTGCCGAGGCGACGGCCGCGAAGGAGGACAAGGTGGCAATCGAGCTTCCCGCAGTTCGCATCCTGATCGTCGACGATGACCGCGCCATTTGCGACTACATGCAGACCCTGCTGGAGCGCGACGGCTACCAGGTCAAGACGCTCTCGGATCCGTTGCAGGTCGAGGAGGAGGTCCGCGTCGGCGGGTACCACCTCATCATCCTCGACCTGATGATGCCCAAGCTCGACGGCATCGAGCTGCTCAAGCGGATCCGCAAGATCGACAACGACATCGCCGTCGTCATCTTCACCGGCTTCCCCAACCTCGAGAGCGCCGTCGCCTCGATGAAGCTCGACGCGGTCGACTACATCAAGAAGCCCTTCAACGTGGACGAGTTCCGCGAGGTGCTGGCGCGCGTCATGCGGAAGAAGGGCCTGGCCCGGACGCCGGAGGAGCAGCTGCACCGCGTCATCGGCGACACCATCCGCACCCTGCGCAAGGACAAGGACCTCACCCTCAAGCAGATGGCGCGCCGGACGGGCCTCTCGGTCTCGTTGCTCTCGCAGATCGAGCGCGCCGAGTCGTCCGCGTCGATCTCCTCGCTCTACAAGATCGCGGTCGCGCTCGAGTCGCGCATCCAGGATCTGTTCGGCCAATACTAGAGGAGGGGCCTAACGCGACGCGCCGTCGGCGATGGCGGCGTCGAGGGCGTGGAGGTCGAGGCCAGCGATGGTCTTCACCTTCGCGCCCGACGCGCCGTACACGATCACGTACGGCAGCTGCGGCGCGTCCTTCAGGTAGCGCTGCGCGAGGGGCGTGTCCCAGTCGCCGATCTCGAGCCGGCGATAGGCCACGTCGGTCCGCGTGGCGAGCAGCTTCGCCATGTGATCGTCGACCTTGCGGCAGGGCGCGCACCACAGGGCCGAGAAGTCGACGACGGTGACCTTGCCCTTGACCACGACGGGCACGAGATCCGGCACGTCGCTGCCGTCGGTGACGATCGTCTTCACGTCGGCGCCCTCGGGGTAGGTCGCGCCGTCGAGGTACTTGCCCTGGCCCGCGCCGAGCATCGCCTCGAAGCCCTCGTTCGCGGCGAGCATCTTCACCGTCGTGAACACGTCGAAGCTCGGCGACGCGACCACCCGGATCTCCGCCTTCTTGCGGTTGAAGCCGGCGTCGTAGACGCCCGGCCGCTTGCGCAGGTCCTGGACGATGGCGTCGCCGCAGTCGGCGCAATCGATCTTGCGGAGCGAGACCACGGTCGTCCTCGCGTCGGGCGGGATCTGCGAGCCGCCGCAGGCCGCGAGCCACGCCGTGAGCCCCAGCAAGAGCAGCGCGCGTCGGGTCATGTTTGCCCTATGGCTTCCTTCCGACCGGAGCGCAAGCGCGGGCTGGACGGGCCCTCGCGGCGGGGTGGTGTACGCTCCACGCGTGACCGACATCGTGACGCGCACGCTCTCCGCCGATCACCTCACGCCGGTGCGCGCGTACGCCGCGCTCCGGGCCCAGTCGCAGGGGCGCTCCTCCTTCCTCTTCGAGTCGGTCGTGCCCGGCGAGCGCTGGGGGCGCTACTCGATCATCGGCTACCGCGCCCGGACCGAGGCGCTCTACCCCGCCGGCGGCGACGCGCTCCGCCTCATCAAGAGCGACGTGGCCAAGCTCGAGCCGGTCGAGGGGCTGGCGGCGCGCCTCTCGCAGGCGATCGTCGGCTACGTCGCCTACGATGCCGTCCACCCGCTGCACCAGGTCGAGCCCTGGCCCAACGAGGGCGACCTGGCGCGGATGATGAGCGACGCGACCGTGGTCGTGTTCGACAACCTGCGGCAGACGCTCACCATCGCGGGCCGGACCAAGAACGCGCTCGACCGCTGCGAGTGGGAGATGAACCACGGCCCCGAGCTCGCGGCCATCGCCGCGCCGGATCCGGACGCGGCGCCGGAGTACGTCGATCTCTCGATGGACGACGCCGCGTACATGACCAAAGTCGAGCGCGCCAAGGAGTACATCCGCGCCGGGGACGCGTTCCAGGTCGTGCTCGCGCGCACCTTCACCTCGCCGCTGCGCAACGCCGATCCCTTCGACGTCTACCGCGCGATGCGCGTGCTCTCGCCCTCGCCGTACCTCTACTTCCTCGACTTCGCCGAGACGCCCATGGCCGAGGGGCTGCAGATCGCGGGCGCCTCGCCCGAGACGATGGTGCGCCTCGAGGGCGGGCGCGTCACCCTGCGCCCCATCGCCGGCACCCGCCGCCGCGGAGCCTCGGTCGAGGAGGACGAGCGCCTCGCCGCCGAGCTGCTCGCCGATCCCAAGGAGCGCGCCGAGCACGTGATGCTGATCGACCTCGCTCGAAACGACGCCGGCCGCGTGTGCACGCCCGGCACCGTGGCGCTCACCGCCGAGATGGTCGTCGAGCGCTACTCGCACGTGATGCACATCGTGAGCGAGATCGTCGGCTGGGCGCGCGACGACGTGGCGCCCGTCGACGTGGTCCGCTCCGCGTTCCCCGCCGGCACCCTCACCGGCGCGCCCAAGGTGCGCGCCACCGAGATCATCCGCGAGCTCGAGACGGGGCCGCGCGGCGTCTACGGAGGCGCGATCGGCTACTTCGCCCCCGACGGCGACATCGACCTCGCCATCGCGATCCGGACCGTCGTCTGCCGCCGCGGGCAGCTCCACGTCACCGCCGGCGCCGGCATCGTCGAGGCCAGCGATCCCGCCGCCGAGGCGCAGGAGACGCGGAGCAAGGCGCGGGCGGCGCTGGCGGCCATTCGCGCGGCGCACGACGCCGCCGACGAGCGCGAGCGCCGCGAGGCCGAGATGGCGGCGCGTCGGGCGAAGAAGGAGGCCGAGGAGCAGGCGAAGCAAGCGGCGGCCGCCCGCGACGCGGAGGCCAAGAAGGACGGCGGCTGAGAGCTCGCGGCGGCGTGGCGCCGCGACCAAGGCTCAGAACACGAGGCCCTTGCGCGGATCGGCGACGTGCTTGTCGAGCGCCTCGACGGCCTTCTCGACCTCGGGCTCGTCCGACCGCGGGATGTGCACGAGGAAGCGCACGTAGAGATCGCCCGGCTCCTTGCCCTTGCGGGCCACGCCCTTGCCGCGGAGGCGCATCACCTGGCCGCTCTGCGCGTGCTTGGGGACCTTGAGCGTGACCTCTCCGTCGGGGGTGGGGACGCGGATCTTCTCGCCGCGGAACGCCTCGCCGATCGTCACCGGGACGTCGAGGTGGAGGTCGTCGCCCTCGCGCTTGAAGAACGGGTGCGGCGTGACGTGGATCTCGAGGAGGAGATCGCCGCGCGGGCCGCCGGCGCGCCCCTCGCCGCCCTGCCCGGGGATGCGCAGGCGGCTGCCCTCGGTCGCTCCCGGGGGGACGCGGACGGTGACGGGCTCGCCGCCCCCGCCGCGGGGCTGAAGGCTGAGCGTCGTGCCCTTCACCGCGGCGTTGAAGTCGATGGTGATCGCCGACTCGAGGTCGGGGCCGCGCGCCGGCCGCGCCGCCCGCCCGCCCGCGCCGCCGCGCCCACGGGAGAAGATGTCGCCGAAGAGATCGCCCAGGTCGGCCTGGCCGCCGAAGATCTCGCCGATGTCGACGCCCGGCTGGCCGCCGAAGCCGCCCGGCGCGCCCCGCCGCCCGGCCCCGCCGTACTGGCGGATGACGCGCGCCCGCTCGGCGTCGAAGTTCTGGGACAAGCTCTCCTCGCCGAACTCGTCGTAGAGCGAGCGCTTCTGCTTGTCGCTGAGGACCTCGTAGGCGCGGTTGATCTCCTTGAACTGCGCCTCGTTCGCCTTCCCCGGCGCACGGTCGGGGTGGTGCTTCTGGGCGAGCTTGCGGTACGCCTTTTTGATCGTCTCCTCGTCGGCATCCTTGGACACCCCGAGGACCGAGTAGAGATCGCGCGCCATGGTGGGTGTGGAATCGGCGGGAAGCTAACCACCTACGGGCCGATGCGCCAGGTGGTCCCGGCCGGGGAGTCGGCCACCTCGATGCCCTGGTCCGCCAGGGCTTTCCGGATCGCGTCGCTCCGTGCGAAGTCCTTGTCCTTGCGGGCCTGGGCCCGCTCGGCGAGCTTCGCCTCGATGGCCTCGGGCCCGAGGCCCAGGATCTCGAGCCGCCGCACGCGCGTCCGGCGCCAGTACTCGTCGGACGGCGTCTGGAGCAGGCCGAGCGGGAGCATCGCCTCGCGCAGGGCGCGGTTGAGCTGGCCGGCGACGATGGGCGCGTTCTCGCTGATCTCGCGGTCCTTGCGCTTCTTCTCGACCATGTCGGCGAGCTCGTTCGCGGCCTTGGCGAGCTCGTTGAGCACCGCCAGCGCCACCGAGGTGTTCAGATCGTCGTCGAGCGCCTCGTCGACGCGGGCGCGGGCGTCGTGCGCGAGCTTGGTGAAGGGCACCAGCTCCTTGGGCATGGTGACGAGCGTGCCGACCACGGCGCGGTTCGCGATCTCGCGGAGCCGGTCGAGCGTCAGGTAGAGGTAGTCGACGCGCTTCTCCGCCTCGACCACGCCGGGGAAGACGACGCGCCCGCTCTCGAGCTTCTCGGTCTCGAACGCGATCGGGCCGCGGTAGTGCACCGTGAGGAGGAAGTAGCGCAGGGCCTCGGGATCGTTGCGCGCGTAGACGTCGCGGATGGTGACGAAGTTGCCCAGCGACTTCGCCATCTTCTCTTTGTCGACGTTGACGAAGCCGTTGTGGATCCAGATCGAGGCGAAGGCGCCCTTGTCGGGGTGCGCCGCCTCGCTCTGCGCGATCTCGTTCTCGTGGTGGGGGAAGATGAGGTCCATCCCGCCGCAGTGGACGTCGAAGCCGTGGCCGAGGTAGCGCGTCGCCATGGCCGAGCACTCGATGTGCCAGCCGGGGCGGCCCTTGCCCCACGGGCTGTCCCAGCCCCACGCCTCGGCGCGGCAGCCCTTCCAGAGCGCGAAGTCGAGCGGATCGCGCTTCGCCTCGTTGGCCTCGACGCGGGCGCCGACGCGGAGGTCGTCCGGGTTGCGCTTGGAGAGCTTGCCGTAGCCGGGGAAGGCGCGGACGGCGTAGTAGACGTCGCGCACGCCGGGCGCGTCGGGGACGTCGACCACGTAGGCGGCGCCTCGGGCGATGAGCTCCTCGATGATCGCGACGATGTCGCCGATGCTCTCCGAGACGCGCGGCTGCACGTCGGGCTCGAGGCAGCCGAGCTTCTTGATGTCCTCCTGGTAGAGCTCCGCCATCCGAGCCGAGAGGGCCATCGGCTCCTCGCCGCTCTCGGCGGCGCGCTTGAGGATCTTGTCGTCCACGTCCGTGATGTTGCGGACGTACCTCACCGTGAGGCCCTGGCCTCGCGCGTGCCTCGCGAGGATGTCGGGGGCGAGCGCCGCCCGCGCGTGGCCGACGTGCGCGACGTCGTACGTGGTCGGCCCGCAGCAGTACATGCGCAGCTCGTCGGGCCGCCGCGGGACGACCGGGCACAGCTTGGCCGTCAAGGTGTCGTAGAGGCGCAGGCGCAATTCGGGCATCTCGGCCGTCGAAGCCTACACCAGCCGGGGGTCACGGGACACCTGGCCCCTCCGTCCCAAAGGCCTCAGACTCGACCGATGCGGTCGACCACGCCCCGCGCCCCGGGCCCGCCAGCCGGTGCGACGCGCCCGCGCGCCCGGCGGTCGCGCCTGCACGGGACGCTTGACCCCACCACCCCGGCGCTCTTTCCCTAACCGCCGTGCTCCCGCTCCGCGACCGCCTGCCGACCCGCAGCATCCCGGTCGTCAACTACCTGATCATCGCCCTCAACGTCCTCGTCTTCATCGGCGAGCGGATGCTCATCGGCCTCGGCGCCCACCCGCAGCGCGTCGTGGCCGAGTGGGGCCTCGTGCCGGCGCGGTTCCTCCCCCCCCCCGCCCCCCCGGCGGGGGCGGTGGGGGGCCCCCTGTTGATGCACCACC
>CAYJPW010000173.1:0-10913 GCA_964372055.1 uncultured Polyangiaceae bacterium | reverse complement strand
GGCCGGGCCCCCCCCCCGCCGGGGGGGGGGGGGGTGGGGGGCGGGGGGGGGGGGGGGTCCCCCCCCGCGGGGGCCGACGAGGCGGTGACGGTGCTGAGCAGCATGTTCATGCACGACCCGAGCGGCTTCTTCCACATCGGGGGCAACATGCTCTTCCTGTGGATCTTCGGCGACAACGTCGAAGACGCGCTCGGGAGCCTCCGCTACGCGGCCTTCTACCTGCTCGCCGGCGTCTGCGCCGCCGCCGCGCAGATCTTCATCGACCCGGGCTCGACCGTGCCCATGGTCGGCGCCTCGGGCGCCATCGCCGGCGTGCTCGCCGCCTATGGCTCGCTCTACCCGCGCTCGCCGATCACCATCCTCAACCCGCTCCTGCCGCTCTGGTTCGTCTTCGGCGTGTTCCTCGAGCTGCCGGCGTGGATCGTGATCCTCGAGTTCTTCGTGGTGAACTTGATGAGCGGGCTCTCCTCGCTCGGCGCGCGCGGCGGCGGGGTCGCGTTCTTCGCCCACCTGGGCGGGTTCGTGGCCGGGCTCGCGCTCGTCCGGATCTTCATGATCGGCAAGACGGCCCAGGCGCACGAGCGCTGGAAGGGTTGGCGGCGGCCTCGCGGCCCCGGCTACACCGGGCCGGCCGCGGGCCCGCGTCAGGGCGGGAGACGCGGCGGGCCGTGGGATTGGTGACCCCGGTTTCCCTTCGGCAGAACCGATGTGGACTTTCTGCGCGCCGCCCCCGGCGGCCGATCGGTGGTAGCTTCCGGCCCTCGATGGGTCGTCGGCTGGCCATGGCGGTCGCCTGCTTGGTGGCGGGGTGCGGCGCGGCGTCGTTCGACGGGTCGACCTACCGCGGCGAGGGGTTCTCGTTCCGCGTGCCGGCGGTCCCCCCGGCCTGGACGCGGCTCGACGTGAGCCAGGCGGCGCTCGCCTACCGCGACGCCGAGGCCGGCGGCACCGTCGCGGTGAACGCGCGCTGCGGCGTCGACGGCGAGGACGTGCCCCTCGCCGCGCTCACGCAGCACCTCTTTCTCCAGTTCACCGAGCGCGAGGTGCTAAAGGACGAGGTCGTGCCCTTCGACGGGCGCGAGGCGCTGCACACCGAGCTCACCGCCAAGCTCGACGGCGTACCCAAGCGCTTCGACATCTGGGTGCTCAAGAAGGACGGCTGCGTCTACGATCTCCTCTACGTGGCCCGCCCCGAGCGCTACGAGGAGGGCCTCGAGCGCTTCCACCGCTTCGTCTCGGGCTTCGCGACGGTGCCCGCCGATGCCGACTGAAGCCCCTCCGAGCTCGCGCTTCCCGGCCGACGGGCCGCCGTCCGGGCGCCCCTCGTTCGTGCCGCACGTCGAGCCGCCGCCCAAGCCGCTCGTCGCGCAGCTCGGCGAGCAGTACGGCGAGTTCGTCGTCCAGCTCGGCCAGATCGGGCGGATGACGGGCCAGGCGTTCGCGGCGATGTTCCGCCGCCCGCTCGAGATCGGCGCCACGGTCTACCAGATGGAGTCGCTCGGCGTGCGCTCGGTGGGGATCGCCTCGGTCACCGCCCTCTTCGTGGGCATGGTCATGGCCGTCCAGTTCGCCTTCGGCCTGCAGAAGTTCGGCGGGATGGAGTACACGGGCAGGATCATCGGCCTGTCGTTCTCGCGCGAGCTCGCGCCCACGCTCACCGCGATCATCGTCGGCGGCCGGATCGGGTCGGGCATCGCGGCCGAGGTCGGATCGATGGCGGTCACCGAGCAGATCGACGCCATCCGCGCGCTGGGCGCCGATCCCGTGAAGAAGCTGGTGGTGCCGCGCCTGCTCGCGTCGATCATCACCATGCCGGTGCTCGGCGCGTTCGCGCTGGTGCTCGGCTTCGGCGGGGCGATGCTGATCTGCGCCGTCGAGTTCGACATCCCGCCGGGCTTCTTCCTGCGGACCGCGCTCGGATCGGTCAACTTCATGGATTACTTCAGCGGCATGTTCAAGTGCCCCTTCTTCGGCGCGATCATCGCGATCATCGGGTGCCACTTCGGGCTGCACACGCGCGGCGGAACCGAGGGCGTGGGGCAGGCGACGACGCGGACCGTGGTGGCGATCTCGATCGCGATCCTGATCGCGGACTTCATCCTCACCCGCATCTCGATCCTCATCTTCCCCGGGCGGTGAGCGAGGTGGCGAAGCGGGAGCGGCGGGAGCGGGCGCGCGCGTCGCTCGTCGTCGCTGGGGCCGCGGCGCTCGCCGTCGGAGGATGCCGGCCCTCGGCCCCCGCGGGCGAGGACGCGGGTGCGACGGCTGCGTCTGCCCCGGTCGTCGAGCCCGACGCCGGGGTGCGCCGCCCGACGCGGCGCTACTACCTCGGTCGCAACCGCGAGCGCTGCGAGGTCTACTCGGTCGACGGCGACGCGGTCTCCGAGCCTTTGCCCACGCCTTGCCCGCCGGACCTGCTCGTGGGCGAGCGCATCCGCCTCGCCGGGATGACCTGCATGCGCGAGGGCACGCGCGAGCAGTCGCGCGAGCGCCCCGTCGTCTGCCCCGATCCGCTCACCAACGCCGAGAAGACCGACCTCCTCGAGCGCTGACGTCCGCCGCGGAACGCGCGCCGGCCTCGAGCCCGGCGCGGGCGGCGCGGCGGCGCCGACCGTGCACGGAGCGACCTCTCGGCGGCGCACCGCTTCTTGCTTCTCGGCCCCGCGGCGCGCGGCCGCCGGGGGGAACGGAATGACCTGGGACACCGTGGTGATCGGATCGGGGCCCGGAGGCCTCACCGCCGCCGTCGCGCTCGCGCGCGCCGGCCAGAAGGTGCTCGTGCTCGAGCAGCATTACCTCCCGGGGGGCTGGACCCACAGCTTCTCGCTCGAGGGCTACCGGTTCAGCCCCGGCGTGCATTACATCGGCGATCTCGGGCCCGGCGGCGGCGTGCGGCGCATGTGGGAGGGGCTCGGTCTGGGCCGCGATCTCGAGTTCTGCGAGCTCAACCCCGACGGCTTCGATCACTTCCTGATCGCGGGCGAGCGCTTCGATCAACCCAAGGGCAGGGCCCGCTGGATCGAGCGGCTCGTCGCGCGCTTCCCGCACGAGCGCCAGGGCATCGTCCGCTACTTCGACACGCTCGATCGCATCGTCGCCGACGTGCGCCGGTGCGAGACGCTGCTCGGCTTCCCCTCGGTCCTCACCGTGCCGTTCCGCGCGCCGACGCTGGTGCGCTGGGGCTTCTCGACGCTGGCGAGCCTGCTCGACTCGTGCGTCAAGGACCCGCTCCTCCGCGGCGTGCTCGGCGCGCAGGCGGGGGATCACGGCCTGGCGCCGTCGCGCGTGTCGCTGCCGCTGCACGCGTCGATGACGGCGCACTACTACGACGGCGGCTACTACCCGCGCGGCGGCGCCAAGCGGATCCCGGGCGCCTACCTGAAGGAGCTCCGCCGCCGCGGCGGCGAGATCCGCATGCGCACGCGCGTCCGCGAGATCCGGGTCGAGGGCGGGCGAGCGTGCGGCGTCGTCACCGAGGCCGGCGAGACGATCCGGGCCGGCGCCGTGGTGTGCAACGCCGATCCGGCCGTCACCTACGGCAAGCTCCTGCCGTCGCGCTACTGCCGGCGGGAGGTCGCGAAGGCGCGGCGCATGGAGTACTCGGTGAGCCTCATCTCCATCTTCTGCGCCGTGGACATGGATCTCGGCGCCATGGGGTACGACTCGGGCAACTACTGGTTCTACCGCGACGCCGACGTCAACGGGCTGTACGAGCGGATGGAGCGCGAGATGCCGGACGGCGACATCGACGGCCTCTTCCTGACGATCACCACGCTCAAGGACCCGGGTCACGCGCGCAACGGCCACCACACGCTCGAGATGTTCACCTTCGTGCCCTACGCGCCGTTCGCGCGGTGGGCGGGCGTCGCCGACCGCGAGCGCGACCCGAGCTACCAGGCGAAGAAGCGCGACCTCGAGGCGCGCATGCTCGCCGCCGCGGAGAACGTCATCCCGGGCCTCCGCGAGCACCTCCGCTTCTCCGCCGTGGGGACGCCGCTCACCAACGACTTCTACTGCGAGAGCTTCCGGGGTGCGTCGTACGGCACGGCCAAGACGCCGTGGCAGCTCGGCCCGTTCTCGTTCGCGACGCGCGCGCCGGTCGAGGGCCTGTGGATGTGCGGCTCGAGCACGCTCAGCCACGGGGTCGCGGGCGCGGCCACGTCGGGGCTCATGGCCGCGCAGCGCATGCTCGGCGCCGCGAGCCTCGAGGACCTGCTCGGCCCCGCCGACGGCTCGCTCCGCGTCTACCCCGCGGATCGACCGGAGCAGTGGCTCCGCGAGAGCGATCGGCACGTCGGCGCGACCGTCGAGGACGCCGCGCCTTCGTCGCCCGGCGCGTGACGCGCCGGGGGCGGGGAGGCGCGCCGCCGGGGGCGCCGGCGCGCCATCGCTATCGGCAGCGCGGCCGCTTCGGGTGTGCTACGAGCCGAAACGGAGGCCATCGACATGCCCAAGGACGACCGGCGCGACGACGACAAGAACCAGGCTCCCTCACCCGTCGCGGCAAACCTCTTCAAGTCGCGCACCGTCCTCGTCTTCGGCGAGGTCGACAGCAAGCTCGCCCAGGCGGTGACGGCGCAGCTCCTCGCCCTCGCGGTGGAGAGCGACGACCCCATCCGCCTCTTCATCAACTCGCAGGGCGGTCACGTGGAGTCGGGCGACACGATCCACGACATGATCCGCTTCATCAAGCCCGAGGTGAAGGTCGTGGGGACGGGGTGGGTCGCGAGCGCCGGCGCCCTCATCTACGTCGCCGCCAAGCGCGAGAACCGGGTCTGCCTGCCGAACACCCGCTTCCTCCTCCATCAGCCGATGGGCGGCGTCGGCGGCCAGGCGTCCGACATCGAGATCGAGACGCGGCAGATGCTCCGGATGCGCGAGCGCTTGAACCGCATCTTCGCGAAGGAGACCGGTCAGACCTACGAGCGCATCGTCGAGGAGACCGAGCGCAATTTCTGGATGACGGCTGCCGAGGCCAAGGAGTACGGCCTCGTCGGGCGGATCGTGGAGCGCGCCGATCAGGTCTGACGGTCCTGGTAGCATGGGGCTCCGATGAGCCCGCCCCGTCCCTCTCCGCCGGCGCAGGTCAAGGGCGAGGGCGTGCGCCAGTTCATCGAGTGGTACACCCAGACCTTCGGGGCGGAGCGGCTCGCGCAGCGGGTGGCCGGGATGGACCCGGCGGCGAGCGCGGCGTTCGACCTCCGCCAGCCGAACCTCGGGATCGTCGCCTCGTCCTGGTACCCGGTCGCCTCCTTCCACGCGCTCATCGACGTGCTCCTCGCCGACTACACCGAGGTGGAGCGGCAGGCTTTCGCGAAGCAGGCGGCGCGCGCGACGATCGAGGCGACGCTGCGCGGGGTCTACAAGTTCCTCTTCGAGACGATGATGAACCCGGACCGCTACGCGGCGCGGGCGCAGAAGCTCTTCAGCCGCTTCTACGACACCGGCGAGATGACGAAGGTGAAGGCGGCGCCGAACGTCCACGTCACCGAGATCCGCGACTGGACGGGCCACCACCCGCTCCTCTGCGACGTGCTCCTCTACACGAGCGACCCGGTGTACCGCGCCCTCGGCTGCAAGAACGTGGTGGCCCGGCGGCTGGCGTGCGTCGCCGCCGGCGACGCGCTCTGCAGCTACGAGGTCCGCTGGAGCGTGACGTAGTTCCCCTCGTCCGAAGTCCTGCCGACTTCCGACAGCGTCTCGGGGGGCTCCTCGGCCCCCCCGGGGCGGCGCGGCAGCGCGGCGCGCCGCCCCCCGCCGCCGGGCGCGGCGGGCCCGCCCCCCCCCCCCGGATGACCGCTCCGATCCTTGGCCAACGCTCTGACGCGCGGCGCCAGCAGGCGCGGTCAGCGGCGGCCGAGGCCGAGCCGTGCGCGGGCGTCGGCGTAGGCGTCGCTCACCGAGAACACGATCAGCTCGCGCGCCTCGGTGTTGCGGCCGATCCAGGTGAGGCGATCCTTGCCGGAGGGCGGCGGCATGTTGGCCTGGCCATTCGCCCAGGCGATGCCGGTGAGCGCGACGTTCGGATCGCCGAGCGCGAGCAGCCCCGTCCGGTTGCCCCAGCCGTTGACGGCGGTGCCCAGCGTGGAGGCGCGGTTGCCGATGGTCCCGATGACGTCGGCGGCGAGCAGCCCGACCTGGGGATCGACGCGCGCCGGCGTGGCCCGCGTGATCCGGCCGTAGGCGTCGGTGAGCCGGGCGGCGTCGACGCCCTGCGGCTGCCAGTTGGGGCTGAAGGCCTTGAGGTAGGCCGCGAGGAGCGGCCAGAGATCGATCGGGGCGGTGCGCGAGAAGGCGCCGGAGTTGCTCTGGATGACCTTGAGCGCGCGATGGACGAGGAACGTGCGGGCCGCCTCGTTGGGCGCGGCGACCAGCGCCTGGCCGAGGACGAGCGTGGGCGGGTGCGCGCTCGCCGGCACGCACACCTGGCCGAGCACGCTCGAGACGTGGACGGCGACGCCGGAGAGGCCGTAGCCCGCCGCGATGGCGCGGATCTGCTCGCCGAGCTCGCCCTGCTGGGGAGGCAGGGGCGTGGCGCGCACCGCGGCGAGGTCGAAGGGGACGGCCGCGTCGAGGAGCGGGCCGGTGCGCTGGAGCAGCTCGCGGAACGCCGGCGTGAGCAGCTCGGGCGCGAGCACGTCGTCGAGCCTCGCGTCGCCGCCGGTGGGACCGGCGCCGTCGACCTCGGTCGCCTCGCCCTCGAGCGCCGAGACGGTCGCGTGCGCGATCCGGGCCGCGTCGGGGCGACCGCGGAGATCGGCGACCGTCGCGACCGTGTGGAACAGGTGCGGCTCGAAGCGGCCCGTGCCGAGAGCGCGCCGGGCATCGGCGACGGCGCGGTCGAGCAGCACCTGCGCGGCGGGGGCCTGTCCCGTGCGCTGGAAGAAGCGGCACAGGTAACCGAGCGCGACGTCGTCCTTCGGCCAGGTCTTGCGGGCCTGGTTCAGCGTCGCCTCGGCCTTCTTGGTGTCGCCGGTGGCCTCGTAGATCTCGGCGAGCTCGCAGGTGCGCTTGCACTTCGCCTCGGGCGACTCGGCGGCGGTGATCAGCACCGTCTGCTGCTCGATGGCGCGGACCACGTCGCCGGCGCGCTTGTAGAGCGCGACGAGGCGCTCCCGCGCAGGCTCGTCGGCGGGCGAGCGCTTGAGGATCTCCTGGTAGGCGAGCTCGGCGCGCTCGGGGTTGGGCAGGTGCTCGTCGTAGAGCCCGCCGAGCCGGAGGTAGATCGCCGACTGGCGGGCGGCGTCGGGGACGAGGCGGGCGAGGCGGATCCAGGCCTGCTCCGCGCCGCTCCAGTCCTCCTCGCGTGCGCAGAGGTCGGCGAAGGCGGCGAGCGCGTCGGCGTGATCGGGGTTCGCGTCGAGGGCGGCGGCGAGCGCGCGCTTCGCGGCCTCGCTGTCGCCGACGTCGGCGAGGGCGCGGCCGCGGAGCACCTCCATCTCGACCCGCTCCTTGGGATCGCTGACGGCGTCGAGGCGGCGCTCGAGGAGGGCGGCGAGCTCGCCGCGGGCGCCCTCGGCGACGTAGATCGCTTGGAGCCGCTCGAAGACGTCGGCGTACGACGGATCGGTCTCGGCCACCTCCTCGAGGGCGCGGCGCGCGCGCGCGCCGTCCTTGGCGTGGTCGGCCCAGAGGACCGCGGCGCGGTGGAGGTGCGCGACCTTCTCGGGGGCCCCGGCGCTGGCGGCGGCGGCCGCCTCGAACGCCTCGGCGGCGAGCGCCTTCTCGCCGGCTTCGTCGAGCACGCGCGCGCGCTCGAGCTGCGCGAAGAGGTACTGCGGTACGACCGAGGTCGCGCGCTCGAGCAGCTCGCGCGCCGCCGCGAGATCGCCGCCCGCCGCCGCCGACTGCGCGGCGCGCAGGCAGATCGTCGCCAGCTCGCTCGGCCGATCCGTGCGCTCGGCGAGCTGGCGGTCCGCTTCGACGGCGAGCGAGTGCTTGCCTTGCGCCCGGGCGTGCGCCGCCGCCTGCCGCAGCGCCCAGATGCCGCGCGGCTCGTTCTTGTAGGCCACGGCGACCGGCTCGGCGGTCTCGTCCCAGCCGGTGATGCGCAGCCGCAGGCGCGCGCACAGCGCCGCGTGCGCGATGGCCTCCGGACCCTCGAGCGCCTTGGCGATCTCGAGCGCGACCGGCTCGAGCTCGTCGTCGCGACCAGACCCGACGAGGAAGCTCGCCATCCGCCGCAGCGTGGGCAGGTGCGCCGGCGTCTCCTCGAGGATCGAACGCCGCCAGAGCAGGCCGCTCGCGGCGTCGTTGCGCCCGAGCTCGTCGAGGTCGGCCAGACGCTCGTAGATCTCGAGCCGCTCGATGGCGTCGCTCGTCTCGCGCGCGCGCGGGAGCATGGCGTCGATGAGATCGCCGGCGCCGTGGCCGGCGATGGCGCAGCGGTAGGCGCAGATGGGGGCGAGCCACTTCTCGCCTCCGGCGATCGCCTGGGCGGCGAGCCTGGAGGCGCGCGCCATGTCGCCGGCGCGCTCGAGATCGAGGGCCGCCTCGAGCGCGAGGCGCGCGCCGTCGGGCCCTTGGGTCTGGGCGGCGCGCTCGGCGCGCCACTCGGCGCGGTCGGCGGGAGGCTCGGAGGCGAGGCGCTCGAAGAGCTCGCGGAGGCCGATGTCCTCGGGGCGGGCGCGGAGCGCCTGCTCGAGGAGCGCGGCGGAGGCGGTGCCCTCGCCGTCGCTCACGAGGAGCGCCTCGCGCACCAGATCGTGCGCCTGCTCGACGGCGTCGTCGCTGCCCTCGCGGCGGGTGTGGAGCCACTCGATCAGGCCCTCGCGATCCCCGCGCGCGCGCGCCGACCGCTCGCCCAGGTGGATGGCGAACGGAAGCTTCGGGTCGAGCGAGGCCGCCTTCTGGAGCAGCGGCTCCGCCTCGTCGCCGGCGTCGTTGTCGGTGAGCCGCACCGCGGCCTCGGTGAGGAGGACGGCCCCGCGCGTCCCGGGCTCGAGGGCGCGGGCGTGCTCGGCGAGGATGCGCGCGGCCATGGTCGGGTCGGCGTGCGCCGCGCGGGCGCGGGCGGCGCCCTCGTGGGCCGGATCGACGAGGCGAGCGCGGTCGAGATCGGTGAGCGCTCGCTCGGCCTCGCCGCTGATCTCGGCGAGGAGCGCGCCGGCGAGGGCGCGGTCGCGCTCGCCGTCCGGATCGGTCGACCACGTCGAGAGCGCGCGTGCCACCTTGCCGCCGGCGCCGGCCTCGGCGTCGAGCTCGAGCTCGAGCGCCTTGGCGATCCCCGAGCCTTGGGCCGCGTCGTTGAAGCCCTCGAGCTCGCGAAGGAGCGCCTCGTGCGCGGCGGCGGCGGCGGCGGGATCGGACGCGCCCGCGGCCGCGGCCAGGCTGCGCCCGAGCGCGGCGCCCGCGCGGCCGCGCGGCGTGCCGACGTGGAGGAGGCGCCTGTCGGCGTTCGCGGGATCGGTGAGCGCGGCGGTCGTCGCGGCGCTGATCGGGGCGAGATCGCCGTCGTTGACGGTGGCCTCGATCCACGGGTCGACGTCGGCGCGCGATCCGCCCGTGAGCGCCGCCAGCGCCACGCGATCCGCCGCGGTGAACGCGGCGCCGTCGGCCGACTCGGTCGCGGCGCGCGAAGCGGCGGCGTCGCCGAGCTCGATCGCGCGCGACGCGATGGCGCGGCGCGCCGCCGGCCCGTGCGACCCTTCCGCCGCGGTGCGCAGAGAGGCGACCGCTCGCGCTCGCGTCTCCTTGTGGGGCGCGGCGAGCACGCCCGCGAGCCACGCGGCGCCGTGCTCGACGACGTCGCCGCGGCCGACCCGGGCGAGCTGGGCGACGGCGGAGGCGACGTCGCCGGCGCCGAGCGAGGCGCGCGCCTGGAGCAGCGCCTCGTACGAGGTCGCCGCCTGGCGGTCGCCCTTGCCGAGGCCGCGATGCGCGAGCACGTCGGCGAAGGCCGAGGCGAGCGGCGCGAGCTCGGCCGGCTCGGGGGGCAGCTTGATCTTGACGATCTCGGCGTCGCCCGACGGATCGGCGAGCCCCTCGGCGAAGCGCTGGAGGTGGCCGCGCGGGTCGGCCGGCGCGGCGCGCACGGCGTGCTCGGCGCGCTTCCTCGCGGCCTCGCGATCGCCGAGCCGCAGCCGCGCGATCTCGCTCCCGAGCCAGAGCCCGTGGCAGCGCGCGGCGGCGGTGGGGGCGACGCGGGTCTCGGCGTCGAGGGCGGCGAGCGCGCCCTGCCAGTCGCCGTCGCGCGCGAGCGAGCCGCGCAGCTGGCGGTGCGCGAGCGGCGAGGTCGGCGCGAGCTCGCGCGCTTCGTGGGCGACGACGCGGGATGTCTCGTCGTCGCCGGCCATCGCGTAGAGCTCCGAGACCGTGAGGAGCGCGCGAGCCCGCTTGGTGGCGTCGTCGATGGCCTGCGCCTCGGCGCGGAGCCACTCGGCGCGCGCCGCCCAGGCCTGACGGGCCCCGGACTCGACCAGGTAGGTGGCGGCCTCGCGCTCGTCCGAGAACGCCCCGGCGGGCGGAGCCTTCGATGGCATCGGCGGCAGCGAGAGCGGCTGGGGAGGCGCGTCGTGCGTCTCGTGGAGCTCGTCGCCGTGGA
Organism: uncultured Polyangiaceae bacterium; assembly: GCA_964372055.1. Lineage (GTDB taxonomy): Bacteria > Myxococcota_A > Polyangia > Polyangiales > Polyangiaceae > CAYJPW01. The sequence goes on along the minus strand of CAYJPW010000173.1, from coordinate 370 downwards.
CGTGCTCGTACTCCTCGTCCTCGTCCTCGTCGGCGGCTTCGGCTTCGGCTTCGGCCTGGGCCACGGCGTGCGGAACCGCGTCGAGCGTCTCGAGCTCGGCGCGCGCGTCGGGCGCGCGCTCGCGGTGCCGCTCGGCCGCGGCCTCGTCCACCGGCTCGTCGACCTCCGGCTCGGGCGCGGGCGGCGGCGCGGCGGGCGGGATCGCGGGCGTGCCCGCCGCGGTCGTGTTCCTGCAGCCGGACCTCGGGACGTCGCTCGTCTACGCGGCGGTGCTCGCGACGATCCTGTTCCTGGTCGGGGTGCCCTGGTCGCACTTCGCGGTGGCCGGGTCGTTGCTGTACGACCACACCTTCTCGCCGGTGAATAGTCG
>CAYJPW010000172.1:20565-23010 GCA_964372055.1 uncultured Polyangiaceae bacterium | reverse complement strand
CCGCCGTCCGGCGCGACCGAAGCCGCGCCCGGCGGTGCCCCGCTCGCGGCGACCCTCGGCTCCGGCGCCGCGCTCGGCGGAGCGGCTGCGACGGCGGTGGCCTCCGGCGGCGCCGCTACCGCGATCGCGGCCGACGCGGCGGTGCTCGCAGCGGCTGCGGGCGCCGCCCTCCTCCCGAAGAGCCCCAGCGCCAGCGTGCTCCCGACCGCGATCATCGTGACCGCGGCGATCGCGACGAACATCGGCCCGCGGCTGGGCGCGACCGGCGCCACGCGTCCGGTGCTGGAGGTGACGAGGCCGCGCGAGGTCTGGAGCTCGCCGCCGATCGGAGCCCGCCCGGCGCCCGTGCCGTCCGCGCCCGTCGCGCTCGGGGCGGCGGCCGCGAACGGCGCGGAGAGCGGCGGCGCCGAGAGCGGGCCGAACCGACCCGAGGCGCCGGCGTCCGGAGCGCCGCCGGCGCCGGCGAGGCGCCCGCCGTCGGTGGCCGTGATGGCGCCCCTGCCCTCCTGCACCGTGGGATCTTCGTTCGGCACGCGCGCGCCGGGCGAGAGATCGAGCATCCGGAGCGCCGCCGCGACCTCGTGCATCGACTGGAAGCGCGCGAACGGCTGCTTCTCCATGCAGCGCAGGATCACCCGCTCGAGCGGGGCCGGCACGCCGCTGATGCGGCTGGGCAGCTCGGGCGCCTGGTGGAGGTGCTGGGTGAGAACGCCCATGGCCGAGTCCCCGGCGAACGGCAGCCGGCCGGTGAAGGCGCGGTACATCATCACGCCGAGCGAATAGATGTCGGTGCGGTGGTCCACGTGCTCGGCGCGCGCCTGCTCCGGGGACATGTAGTACGGCGTCCCGAGGATCACGCCGGTCTCGGTGAGGTGGAGATCGCCGCCGGCGTGCAGCACCTTGGCGATGCCGAAGTCGAGCAGCTTCACGAAGAGCGGGTCGCCGGCCTCGCTCACCAGGAAGACGTTGTCCGGCTTGAGATCGCGGTGGACGATGCCCTGCGCGTGCGCGAGGCCGAGCGTCTCGGCGATTTGGACGAAGATGTACGCGAGCGCCGGCGCGCCGAGGCGCCCGGATCGCATCGCCCGCGTCAGGTCCTCGCCCTCGAGCAGCTCCATGACCACGTAGAAGCTGCCGCTCGGCAGCTGCCCGAAGTCGCTCGTCTCCGCGATGTGGCGGCTCCGGATCGCGTTCGCGGTCTTCGCCTCGCGGATGAAGCGGGTCAGCACCTCCTCGGACCGCTCCACGCCGGGGCGGAGCACCTTCATCGCGAATGCCTTGCCGACGACGACGTGGCGGCACGCGTACACGGTGCCCATCCCGCCCTTGCCGATGACGCGCTCGATGCGGTAGCGCCCGTCGACCGTGTGGCCGACGAGGTCCTCCGGCGGCGCCCCGGCCCCCGTGACGAGCGCGACGAGCCCCGCGCCGTCCTCGGAGCACCGAGCGCGCTCCGCCGGGTATTCCCGGGAGCAGACCGGGCAGATCTTCACCGCGCAGCATGATGCCTGAAAGGCGCGGGCGGCTGTGCAGTTCTCGCCCGGCCCGGTGGTTGCGTACGAAACCGCACACTTTGCTCGAACTGCGCGCCCCCCGCCCGGCGGCGTCCGTCCACGGCCGGCTTCGCGTCCTCGTCGTCACGCGCATCTTCCCGAACCGCGCCGAGCCCCTCGCCTGCGCCTTCGCGCGGCAGCAGCTCTCCGCCCTGGCGCGCCTGTGCGACGTCGAGGTCATGGCGGGCGTTCCGTACCTCCCCGGCGCGGCCCTCCTCGGCGACCGCACCCGGCCGGGGCGGCTCCGGCGCGTCCCCCGAGAGGACCTCATCGCGGGCCTGCCGGTCGTGCACCCGCGCCTGCCGTACGTGCCCGGCGGAGGCGCGCTCCTCGCCCCGCTCAACGCGCCCCTCTACCTCGCCGGGCTGGCGCCGCATCTCGCCGCGCTGCGCGGGCGCTTCGACGTCGTCCTCGGATCGTTCCTCTATCCGGACGCGTGCGGGGCCGCGATGCTGGCCCGCTTGCTCGGGCTGCCCTACGCGGTGAAGACGCATGGCACCGACGTCAACGTCGTCGCCTCTTGGCGGTCGATCGCGCCGATCCTCCGCCGCGTGCTCGGCGGCGCCGTCGCCGCGATCGGCGTCAGCCGCCCCATCGCCGAGCGCCTCGTCGAGCTCGGCGCCCCGCGCGAGCGGACGGTGCTCGTGCCCAACGGCGTCGACCGGGACCTCTTCCGGCCCGGCGATCGCGCCGCCGCACGGGGCGCGCTCGGCCTGCCGCTCGACGTGCCCGTCATCCTCTTCGTCGGCCGGCTCGAGCCGGAGAAGGGCGTGCGCGAGCTCGTGGCAGCCACCCAGGCCCTGGCCTCGCGCCGCGCCGCCGCCGGCCTCGCGCCGCCGCGGCTCGCGCTCGTCGGCGATGGGAGCGTCCGCGACGACGCGCTCCGCGGCGG
>CAYJPW010000172.1:0-20555 GCA_964372055.1 uncultured Polyangiaceae bacterium | reverse complement strand
GGGGGTTGGGGCGGGCCCCCGCCGCCGCGCCCGGCGGCGGCGCCGGTCGGATCCTCGCGCCCGGCGGCCGTCCTCTCCGCGAGGTCGCCGAATGGCTCGCGGCCGCCGACGTCCTCGCGCTGCCGAGCTGGGCCGAGGGAACCCCCAACGTCGTCCTGGAGGCGCTGGCCTCGGGCCGCCCCGTCGTCGCCTCGGCGGTGGGCGGGATCCCCGACGTGGTGCGGCACGGGATCGACGGGCTGCTCGTCCCGCCGCGCGATCCCGCCGCGCTCGCGGCGGCGCTCTGGGACGCGCTCGCCCGCCCGTGGGACGAGGCGACCCTGGTCGCCGCCGCGCCGCCCTCGTGGCACGCGAGCGCGGCCTTGCTCGCCCGAGCGCTCGGGGCCGGCGTCGAGGCCGGCGCGCGGACCCGCGAGGCCGCCGAGACCGCCCCCGGCCGCGGGCGTGCGGCGAGGTCGACGCGCGTCGCCCCTCTCGACTAAGCTCGCGTCGCGATGAGCGCCGCGATCGCCACACGCCCCGCGGGCTCCCGAAAGAGCAAGGCCGCCCCGCCGTCGCGGCGGTTCGAGCCCGAGCCCGGCTTCGCCCGCGCCCTCGGCGAAGGCTTCCTCGAGATCGCGTCGACGGTGGGGGCCATGGGCCTCTTGGCGTTCCGGATCCTCATCCGGCTGGCGACGCTCCGCGTCGACTTCGCCGAGCTCAAGCGCAACCTCTACAAGATGGGCGTCAAGTCGGTGCCGATCGTCATCGTCACCGCCCTCTTCACCGGCGCCATCATGGTCATCCAGGCGGCGCCGCTGGTGGAGCGCTACGGCGCCCACGGCCTGCTCGGCTGGGGCGCCGGGTTCGGGACGCTGCGCGAGATCGCTCCCCTCCTCACGGCGCTCATGATCAACGGCCGCGTCGGCGCCAACAACACGGCCGAGCTCGGCACGATGGTCGTGACCGAGCAGATCGACGCCCTCCGCGTGCTCGCGATCGATCCGGTGAGCTTCCTCATTGCGCCGCGCTTCGTCGCGATCGTGACCACGCTCTTCCTCTCCACGATCTTCGCCGACGCGCTGGCGCTGCTCGGCGCCGCCTACTCGGGCTACGGCCTGCTCGGCGTCGCGCCCGCGGTCTTCTTCAACGGGCTCACCAGCGGGCTGCTCGGCATCGGCGACGTGGTCAACGGGCTCGTGAAGAGCTTCGTCTTCGGCATCGTGATGGCGCTCGCCAGCTGCCAGTACGGCCTCGGCGTCAAGGGCGGCGCCCCCGGCGTCGGCCGCGCGGTCAACGCCACCGTCGTCGCCTCGGCGGCCGGGATCTTCGTGCTCGACTACTTCGTCTCGTTCACCCTCGACTAGGACGATGGCGACCAGGCACAGCGCCGACGTCGCGCCGCCGAGCGAGCACGAGCTGCGGCCCGCGCCGCCCGCCCCGGGGCCCGTGACCGCGATCGGCGCGCGCGCCATGGATCTCGCCCGCGTCGGCCGGGACCTCTACTCGATCTTCGTCCGCACCCTCTATTACTGCGCCAACGGGCGGCGCGAGCCCGGCGCCGTGCTCGCGCAGATGTACGAGATCGGCAACAAGTCGATCTTCTTCCTCACCGTCGTCATGGGCTTCATCGGGATGATCCTCGTCTACCAGGCGGGTCTCCAGACGAAGCGCGTGCTGCCGGATCTGACCCTGCTCGGCGCGACGTTTCTCGAGCTCCTGGTGCGCGATCTCGCCGCCTCGATCGGGGCGCTCATGCTGGCCACGCGCGTCGGCGCGGGCATCGCCGCCGAGATCGGCTCGATGGTCGTCACCGAGCAGGTCGACGCCCTGCGCATGTGCGCGGCCGATCCCATCGACTACCTCATCAAGCCGCGCTTCATCGCCAGCCTCTTCATGACCACGTGCCTCATCATCTGGAGCGCGGCCGTGGCCTTCGCCGCCGGCATGCTGACGGCCTACGCGATGTTCGGGCTCAGCCCCGAGACGTTCATGAACGTGAGCCTGGTCGACGCCGGCGACCTGACCATCGGCCTCGCCAAGTGCATCGCCTACGGCGCGGCCATCCCCATCGTGTCGGCGCACTCGGGCCTCTCGACCTTCGGCGGATCCGAGGGCGTGGGCTGGGCGACGACGCGCGCGGTCGTGAACAGCTCGCTCACCGTCATCGTGCTGAACATGTTCATTTCGGCGGCGGGTTTCCTCGTGTTCCCCTAGCCACGGATCCCTCCGACGCCGGTCGCCGGCGGCCGGTCGCCTGTTTGTCCATGATCACCGGTCGCCGGTCGACCGGCTGACCGGTTGTTCCGACGTCCGGTCGCGCCAGCCGGTTGAACGACGGATCGACCCTGCGGACCGATTACTCGATGGGCCCCTCGGCCCTCCCGGTGATGAACTGCTGGACGATCGCGTCGTCGCACCGCCGGAACTCCTCGCGCGTGCCGATGAGGCGGACGAACCCTTTGTAGAGCATGACGATTCGGTCCGCGATCGTGAAGATCGACACCAGGTCGTGGCTCACCACGATGCTCGTCACCCCGAGCGTATCGGAGAGCTCGCGGATGAGCTTGTCGACGCGGCGCGCGCTCACCGGATCGAGGCTGGTCGTCGGCTCGTCGAAGAGCACGTAGCGCGGGTCGAGCGTCAGCGCGCGGGCGATGGCCACGCGCTTGCGCATCCCGTCGCCGAGCTCGGGCGGGAACCGGTCGGCGAAGTCCTGCATGTGCACCTGCTGGAGCCGCCGCCGCGCCTCGGCGAGCGCCTCGCGCTCCTTGAGCGCCTTGTGCTTGCGGAGCGGCAGGGCGACGTTCTCGGCGCACGTCATGCTGTCGAACAGCGTCGAGTGCTGGAAGACCATCGCGCACTTCATCCGCACCGGGTACATCTGCTGCTCGTCGAAGCGGCTGACCTCCTCGCCGTCGAGCCAGATCTCCCCCGCGTCCGGGTAGAGCAGGCCGATGAGGTGCTTGATGAGCACGCTCTTGCCGACGCCGCTCTGCCCGATGATGAAGAACACTTCGCCGTCGTGGACGTCGAAGCTGACGTCCTCGATCACCTTCTTCGGGCCGAACGACTTCTGGAGGTGGCGGAAGGAGATCATCCTGGCGTCGAGGGGCGACCTTGGAGAGCCGGGAGATTAGCAGGCCGAACTCCGCACACGCGCCCCGCTACTGTCGACTATCATGCCCGCCATGGCTAGCCCGCGTTCGATCGAGGTCAAGGTCGGCATCCTCATCCTCACCGCGGTGGGGCTGCTCGCGGCGTTCGTCCTGGTGATGGGCGGCGTCAACTTCCAGCCGACCTACTCGCTCTTCGTCGACTTCGACAACCCCGGCGGCCTCCAGAGCGGCGCGCCCGTCAAGATCGCCGGCGTGAAGGTCGGCAAGATCGACGAGATCCAGTTCCGAGGAGGCGAGCTCGACCCGGCGACGGGCAAGCGCGATCCGCTGGTCCGGATCAAGGCCAGGATCGAGAAGCGCTACCAGAAGTCGGTCAAGGAGAACTCGATCTTTTACGTGACGACCCAGGGCGTCCTCGGCGAGCAGTTCCTCGCCATCGAGCCCGGATCGAACGACCGGCCGGTGCTCGCCGAGGGGGCGATCGTCCGCGGGCTCGATCCGCCGCGCCTCGACATGCTCCTCGCCGAGGGCTACGAGCTGCTCCACTCGTCGGTCACCGGCCTCCGCGAGAACAAGGAGGAGATCGCCGAGGCGTTCGACGGCTTGCGCAAGACGCTCAAGGGCACCGGCGAGTTCATGGACAAGAACGGCGGCCGCCTCGACCGCATCGCCGCCAACGTCGAGCAGATCACCGTCGACGGCGACGACATGATCAAAGGGGCCAAGCAGAAGTACGTCGAGAACCCGCAAATCGACCGCATCCTCAACAACGTCGACAGCGTCTCGGGCGCCGCGGCGCGCGACGTCCCGCCGCTCATGGCCGACGCCAAGGTGACGCTCGCCAACGCCAAGCGCCTCAGCGAGACCGTCGGCGGCGAGGCCGAGCAGGCCAAGATCAAGCAGGCGGTCAACGACGTCACCGAGATCACCAAGGGCGCGCGCATCGCGACCGCCGACGCCCAGGCGATCCTCGCCCACGTCAAGCGCGGCAAGGGGACGGTGGGCGCCGTGGTGATGGACGAACAGCTCTACGACGATCTGCAGGAGCTCGTCCGCGACCTCAAGCACAACCCCTGGAAGTTCCTCTGGCGCGAGTAGCTCCCAACATCGTCGTGCCGCGCGGGTCGTTAGGACAGTGTGACGATGGGCTCGCCCTCGTTCACGGGCTGGCCTTCCTTGACGTGGACGGTGTCGACCACGCCTTCGTCCTCGCTCTCGACCGGCATCTCCATCTTCATTGACTCGAGGATGGCCACGACGGTGCCCTCGCCCACCGCGTCGCCGACCTTGACCTCGATCTTCCAGACCGTGCCCGTGATGTGTGCCTTGATGACCTTTGCCATGCGCGCGCGAACCTACCGGACCGCGCCCCGCCAATCCACCGTCCTGCGCTGCGACGCATCGCGCAGGGAGGACAGTGTGGGATAGCTCGTCGGCCCGTGCGCGCTTTCCTCGCGGTCGCGGGCGGGCCCCAGCGAGCCTCGTCACGTCGTTCCACCTTCGGGCGCACCCTCGAAAGCGATTCGAAAGGCGTTCGAGTGACGGGAGGATCTTGCGACCACGGCAGAGCACGGTAATCTGGAGCGCAGGCTTGCGGGAGCGCTGAAAGGTTTTCGCCTCGCCGCAGCGCAACGTCTACCATCGCCTCTGAGCACGCCGCGCGAAGGAGCCACAAGGATGTCCGAACAGAAGGAAAGCTCGGTCCTGTTCTCGCTGAAGGAGCTGATGAGCCTCGAGGAGGACCGCATCAGGGGCGAGGAGGCCGAGAAGGCCGCTGCCGCAGCCGCCGCCGAGAAGGCGCGGCTCGACGCCGAGCGCGCCGCCCGCGAGGCGGAGGAGGCGCGAATCCGCGCCGAGGAGGAGCGCCGCCGCCTGGAAGACCAGCGCTCCCGCGAGGAGACCGCCCGCCTCGAGGCGATCCGCGTCGCCGAGGTCGAGAAGGCCCGCGTCGAGGCCGAGCAGCGCGCCCGCCTCGAGGCGATGGCCGCGCAGCAGCATCACGAGCGCTCCCTCGCCGCCATCCACGGCGACGAGTCGAAGAAGAAGCTCCGCAAGATCCTCCTCGCGGTCGCCATCGCGGTCCCGATCATCGGCGGCACCGCGGGCTTCCTCATCTACCGCAGCATCCAGGAGAACAAGGCGCAGATCGCCGCGCAGCAGGCGCAAGCTGCCCAGCTCGAGGAGGAGAAGCGCAAGCTCGAGGCGCAGATGCGCGAGCAGCAGTCCAAGGTCGACGGCCTGCTCTCCCAGCTGTCGAGCGCCAAGGACGAGGCCACCCGCATTGCCCTCCAGAAGCAGCTCGACGAGGAGCGCGTCAAGCAGGAGGCGATGAAGAAGGGCATCGGCGGCGGTGGTGCCCGCCCGGCGGCCGGCGCCGGCGCCCCGAAGAAGTCGTGCCCGCCCGGCGATCCGCTCTGCAGCGATCTCTGATCCGCGTTACCCTCCAGCGCCGATGGCCACGTTCGAAGAGGCCCGCCGGCGCCTCGCGTTCCCACTCGATTTTCCGTCCGCCACCGAGGCGCGCGCCGGCGCGGCGCGCGTCGCCTCGGCGGTCGGCGTGCTCAAGGTCGGCCTCGAGCTCTTCGTGCGCGAGGGTCCAGCCGCGGTCGGCATCGGCGCCGACCTCGGGCTCGACGTCTTCCTCGACCTGAAGCTCCACGACATCCCCGAGACGGTCGAGCGTGCCGTACGCTCGGCCTCGGCGCTCGGCGTCCGCTACCTCACGGTCCACGCGGCCGGTGGCCGGGCGATGCTGTCCCGCGCCGCGATCGCGGCCTCCGAGGCACCGCGGCCCCTGACGCTGCTCGCGGTCACGGTGCTGACGTCCCTCGACGCCGACGATCTCGCCGCGCAGGGGATCGGCGAGACGCCGGCCGAGCACGTCCTCCGGGTGGCGCGGCTCGCGTGGGACGCCGGAATTCGCGGCTTCGTCTCGTCGGCGGCCGAGGCGGCGGCGCTCCGCCGCGCGCTCGGGCCCGAGGCGTTCCTGGTGACGCCGGGCATCCGCCCGTCGAGCACGATCGCCGGCGATCAGAAGCGCATCGCCACGCCGACGCAGGCCATCGCCGACGGCGCCGATCTGCTCGTCGTCGGTCGCCCCATCCGCGACGCGGCCGATCCGCTCGACGCCGCGCGCGCCGTCGTCGCCGAGATCCAGGGTGCCTGAGGCATGCCCCGCCAGGTCCTCGGCATCCAGCCGGCCCGCGAGGCCATCCGCGTCCTCGGCGGCGGCGTCGAGCGCCTCTACATCGAGGAGCGGGGCGGGCCGAAGCTCGACGCGCTCGCCCGCTTCGCCGAGGCGCGGGGGATCCCGGTCGAGCCGCTGCCGCGTCACGAGCTCGATCGGCGCGCCGGCGGCGCGCGCCACCAGGGCGTCATCGTCGTCGCGCCCGAGCTCAAGCTGCTCCCGCTCGACGAGATCGAGATCACCCCGACGTCGATTGTGGTCGCGCTCGACGGCGTCATGGACCCGCAGAACTTCGGCGCGGTGATCCGCAGCTCGGTGGCGCTCGGCGCCGGCGCCATCGTCTGGCCCGAGCACTCCTCGGCCCCGCTCTCGCCCGCGACGTTCCGCGCCTCGGCAGGCGCGATCGAGCACGCCGCGCTCTGCCGGGTGGCCGCGTTGCCCGAGGCGCTCGACGCGCTCGCCGAGCGGGGCGTCACCGCCGTCGCCCTCGACGCGCAGGGCCCGGTCGAGCTCGGGGACCTCGATCTCACCGGGCCGGTGGCGATCGTGATCGGGGCCGAGGACAAGGGCGTGCGCCGGCCGGTCCGCCGCGCTTGCCACCACGTCGCGCGCCTGCCGATGGCGGGGCCGATCGCGTCGCTGAACGCATCGGTCGCGGGCGCGGTCGCGCTCTACGAGGTCGTCCGCCAGCGCCGCGCGCGCCGCGGCTGAGCGTGGCCGACGCGCCGCTCGAGCCCTGGCGCGATCCGCCTTCGCGGTCGCTCGAGCCCGGCGGCGAACCGCGTTCGCGGCCGCTCGAGGGAGGGCCGCCGGAGAGCGCGGCGACCGCGGCGAGCGGCGCGGCCGTCGCCGTCGCGTTGCTCTCGGCGGTTCCGGTGAGGCTCGCCCTCGCGCTCGGCACCGATCTCAGCCCCGACGAGGCGTACTACCTCTGCGCCGCGCGCGAGCAGGCGGCACGTGGCGGCTGGCTGCGCCCCGGGCCCATCGCCGATCACCCGCCGCTCTTGATCTGGATGCTGCGCCTTTCCGATCGGCTCACTTGGGTGCCGGTCGAGCTCAGGGTGCGTCTCTGGCCGATGGCGCTCTCGCTCGCGCTCGGCTTCGCGGTGGTGGCGCTCGCGCGCGCCCGCGGTGCGCGGCCGGAGGGGCAGGTGATCGCGGCCTGGGCGGCGGGCTGGGCGCTCCTGCCGATGGCCGGAGGGTTCGTGGCGACGCCCGACGGCCCGGCGCTCCTGGCCTTCTGCCTCGCGCTGCTCTGGTGGACGCGCGAGCCCCGGCCACCGGACACCGCGAGCGACCGCGAAGGCGCCTCGCGCCTGGGCTCGAGCGACCGCGAACGCCGATCCCGCCTGCGCTCGAGCGCGGCCGCGCTCGGCGGCAGCCTCGCCGTCGCGGCGGGCGCGCTCGCGAAGGTGGTGCTCCTCCCCCTCGCGTTGGTGCTCGCGGCGTCCGCGCCGGGGCGACGGCTCGCGCGCGCCGCCTGGCTCGTGCCGCTCGCGCTCGTCGCGCCCCTCCTCCTGCCGAGCCTGCGCTTCCAGCTCGAGCACGCCTACGGATCGCAGCACGGACCGCCGGCGGCGGGGAACGCGGCCCCGGTCGCCTGGACCGCGGCAGACGCGGTGGGAGCGCTCGCCGCCGCCGTCGGCGCGCAGCTCCTGCTCTGGTCCCCTTGGCTCGTGGCACGGGGCCTGGCGTCGCTGCGCGCGATGCCGCGCGCCGACCGCGCCGTCGTCCTCGCGATGACGATCCTCTGCGCCGTCTCGGCGCTCGTTCGCGCCGTCCCTCCCGAGCCGAACTGGTGGGCCCCCGCCGCGGTGGTCGTCGTCGTCGCCGCGAGCACTGCAGGCGATTTGCCCCGCCGCCGCCGACTTGCGATGCTGGCGCTCGTCCTCGCGCCGACCGTGATCGCCGCGGGCCACACCCTCCGCCCCTTCCTCCGCCTCGCGCCTGCGACCGATCCGACGGCGCGGCTGCATGGCTGGAGCTCCGGGGACGAGCCGCTCGACGCGGCCGGCGTCGGGCCCTATGGGCCGGCGGCGGAGCGCTGTGTCTACCGGGGATCGTGCGCTGAAATCCAATTCTATTTCGAGCGCATGAAGCTCTCCTTGAAGGCAATACCTCAGATATCCGAGGGCCCCTGAACGGAGGGCCAGCGCGCCGGCCTGTCGATTCCATTCAATGGATCGCGGGGTTACGGCTCGGACGCCCCGGAAAAGCCGATCGATTCAGAGACCTTGGCCCTCGACCTCGAAGGTCGTGATCAAAGATCTCGCCCAAGGTTGAAGGATCTCCTCAAGAAACCGGGGTCCCGCGGCTAAGCACGCGTTCCCATTTGGTTATCGCTTCGAGGATCGCGTCAGGTGAGGTGTCCTCGCCGAGCGAGATCCTCACCGCCGACGCGGCGCGCTCGCGGCCGAGCATCGCCTCGATCCCCGGCGACGGCTCGGCGGTCCCGGCGCTGCACGCCGAGCCGCTGGAGACGGCGACGCCCTCGAGGTCGAGCGCGGCGCAGAGCTCGGGGCCCAGCCACCCCGGCCACGAGAGGTTGGTCACGTGAGGGGCGCGCGGAGCCTCGCCGTTCCGCGAGGGAGCCCGGCCGCGCGCTCGGCCCAGCTCGACGAGCGCCTCCTCGAGGCGATCGCGCAGCGGCGCGAGCGCGGCGTAGCGTGGCGGGGTCCTGCGCGCCCGATCGGCCGCGACCGCGAAGCCGGCGGCCCCCACCCCGTCCTGCGTGCCGGGGCGCACGCCTCTCTCCTGGGCTCCCCCGCGGAGGACCGGCCGGAGGCGCACGTCGGCGCGCGTCGCGAGCGCGCCGATGCCCTTGGGACCGCGCATCTTGTGGGCGGCGATCGAGACCAGGTCCGCCCCTGCCCACGCGCCGGGGTCGAGCCGCCCCGCGGCCTGCACCGCGTCGACGTGGAGCCGCGCCCCGGCGCGGTGCGCGAGCTCGGCGGCGGCGGCGATGGGCTGGATGACGCCGGTCTCGTGGTTGACGGCCTGGAGCGAGACGAGCGCGACCCGCCCGAGGCCGGCAGCCTGCTCGAGGGCCTCGGCGACGGCGTCGGGCGAAACCACGCCCTGGGGGCTCACCCCCATCCAGACCACGGGCGCTCCGGCGGCGGCGAGCGCCTCGGCGGTGCGCACGACCGACGGGTGCTCGATGCGCGCCACGAGCAGCGCCCCGCCCTCGGCGCCGGCCGCGAGCTGGAGGGCGAGGTTGTTGGCCTCCGTCCCTCCGGAGGTGAGGACCACGTCGCGGGCATCGAGGCCGACGAGCGCAGCGACCGCGTCGCGGGCGTCCTCGAGGTGTCGCCGCGCCGCCCGCCCCGGCCCGTGGACCGAGGCCGGGTTGGCCCACGCGTCCTCCGCGGCGGCGCGCATCGTCGCGAGCACGTCGGGGTGCGGCGGGGTGGTGGCGTTCCAGTCGAGGTAGAGGCTCGCGATCACGCGCCGGCGTCGCCCACCGGGTGACTGCCCTCGTTTCCACGGCCGGGCCCGGAGCCCGGCGAGCTCGGCACCTCGTTCGGCGCCCGCTGCGCCACGCTCAGGTAGAACGCCGAGCCGCCCAGGGCGACGCCCTCGATGACCTCGGGGCTGGGCGACACGACCCGGAGATCGCCGCCGAGGCCCCGCGCCGTCCTGCGGGCGATGGCGAGGCCGACCCCGACGCCGCCGTGCTCCCGCGTGACCGAGCCGTCGACCTGGTAGAACGGATCGAAGATGCGGTGGACCCGCTCGGGCGGCACCCCCGGCCCGGAGTCGGCGACGCACACCTCGTAGTGCCCCGAGGGCAGGCGCGCGACCCGCACCCCGACGGCGCCGCCCGAGGGCGTGAACTTCGCCGCGTTCTCGAGCAGGTGGATGATGGCGCGCTGCAGCCGGTCGGCGTCGCCCCAGGCGCTGAGCGGGCCGCGCGGGAGGTCCTCGACGAGCTGGACCTTGGACTCGGCGAGCCGATCGGCGACCGCGGCGATCGAGCGTCGCGTGGTGTCCAGGAAGTCGTAGTCCTTGTGCGAGAAGCGCATCCGCCCCGTCTCGAGGCCGGTGACGTCGAGGAGGTTGTCGATGATGGCGCGCAGCCGGCGCACGCACTCGTCCACGGCGCGGAGCGCCTTCTGCTGCGGCTTGTCGAGCGGGCCGAGCTCTTCGTCCATGAGGAGCTTCACGTACCCGACGATGGGCGTCATCGGCGTGGCCAGCTCGTGCGAGATGTTGCGGTAGAACTCGGTCCGGGCGGCGTCGAGCTCGCGCAGCCTCGCGTTGGCGCGCGAGAGCTCGGCCACCTTCTCCTCGAGGTGGCCGACGATGCGCTGGCTCTGCTGGCGGAGGCGCTGCGAGTTCGCCGCGGCGGGCGCCACCTCGCGCGCGCCCTTGAGGTAGCGGCTGATGAGCGGCGCGAACGAGCGGGCGTCGATCGGCTTCTGGAGGAATCCGTCGCAGCCGACCGCGAGGCTCGTCTCGCGATCGCCCTCGGCGGTGATCGCCACGATGGGGACGCCGGCGAGCGAGGCCTCGCCGCGGAGCCGCAGGGTGACCTCGAAGCCGTCGAGCCCCGGGATGTTGAGATCGACGAGCACCAGATCCGGGCGCTGCGCGCAGGCGAGGCGCACGCCTTCGAGCCCGTCGGCGGCCTCGACGACCTCGAAGCCGGCGTTCTGCAGGAGCTTGCGGACGAGCAGGCGGTTCGCCGGGTCGTCCTCGATGTGCAGGATCCTGGGCATCGGGAGCCCCGCGAACATACTTCGCGGGCACGCCGGGCGGTAGCGACGGATCGCCGGAGGCGCTAGAAGTCGCTTGACTCTCGACTTTCGAATCCCGAGTGTCCCCGCGCGTGCAGAGCCCCGACCGAGACGACGACGAAGCCGGCGAGTCCCCTTCCCCCGCGCCCGAGGCGGCCGGCGACGACGGCGCCACGGCGGCCGGCGACGACAAGGCGGCCGGCGACGACGGCGCCACGGCGGCCGGCGACGAGAAGGCGGCGACGGCGGGTGAAGGCGAGGCGGCGCCGGCCGACGCGAAGGCCGCGACCAAGGACGGTCGCGACGACCGCGGTCCCAAGCGCAAGCGCGCGCGGCCGTCGAGGGGCGGCGGCGCCGAAGCGACCACCCCGCCGGCGGATGCGTCCGATCGGCCGGCCGCGAAGCCCACGTGGACGCCGTCGGGAGCGCTCGCCGCGGGCCCGGCCTACGCGCTCGCGACGCTCACCGGGCTGCTCTACTTCCTCGCCTTCCCGGGCGTCGATCTCTGGCCGCTCTCGTTCGTGGCGCTCGTGCCGCTGCTCGTCGCGCTCCGGCGCCAGCCGACGCGGCGCGCGGCGGGGCTCGGCTGGATGGCCGGCTTCACCATGACGATGACCGGTTTCTACTGGCTCTACGAGATGCTCAAGGTGTTCAGCGGCTTCCCGGCGCCGCTCTGCATCCTCTTCATGGCGATCCTGTGCGCCTACCAGGGCGGGCGCATCGCGCTCGCGGGCTTCCTCTACGGCCGCGCGCAGAAGCGCGGCTGGCCCGCTCCGGTCGTCTTCCTCCTCGCCTTCGCGGTGAGCGAGCTCGTCTACCCCCTGCTCTTCCCCTGGTACTACGGCGCCACGGTGCACAACGCGCCGGCGCTGATGCAGGTCGCCGACATCGGCGGGCCGATCCTCGTCGGCCTCGTGCTCGCCGCGGGCAACCTGGCGCTCGCCGAGCTCCTCCTCGCCCGGCTCGAGAAGCGGCCGGTCGATCGGCGGCTGGTCGCGTTCGGCGTCGCCACGCCCGCGCTCGCGGCCGTCTACGGCGCGATCCGGATCCGCTCCGTCGACGCCGCGATGGAGCGCGCCGAGAGCGTCACCATCGGCGTGGCGCAGGGCAACATGCCGCTCTTCGACCGCAGGAAGAGCATCGCCGTGCACCTCCGGCTCACCGAGGAGCTCCGCCGCAAGGGAGCGGGCCTGGTCGTCTGGAGCGAGGCGGCGGTGACCCGCAGCTTCGTCGAGGAGCGGTACGAGGAAGAGATCCCGAACATCCTCACCAAGGACCTCAAGGTGCCGACGATCGTCGGGACCGTGCTGGTGCGGCGGCCGCCCGGCGGCGGGCGCTCGGGCTCCAAGTTCTTCAACACCGCGCTGCTCGCCGGCGATCGCGGCAAGATCCTGGGCCGCTACGACAAGCAGTTCCTCCTCGCGTTCGGCGAGTACCTGCCCTTCGGCGAGACGTTCCCGGTGCTCTACAAATGGTCGCCGAACTCGGGGCGCTTCACCAAGGGGACCTCGATCGAGCCGCTCGTCCTCGGCGATTACCGGATCTCGGCGCTCATCTGCTACGAGGACATCCTGCCGACGTTCGTGAACGGGGTCGTCAACCACGCCGACCCCGACCTGCTCGTCAACCTCACCAACGACGCCTGGTTCGGCGACTCGACCGAGCCCTGGATCCACATGGCGCTCGCGAAGCTGCGCGCCGTGGAGCACCGGCGCTACCTGGTGCGCGCCACCAACAGCGGCGTGTCGGTGGTCATCGACGCGAACGGCCGCGTCGTCGCGCACAGCGGCACGTTCCGCGAGGAGACGCTCCTCGCCCCGGCCAAGTTCATGCGGCAGCGGACGCCGTTCGAGGTGATCGGCGACGTGCCCTGGTGGCTCGCCACGCTCGCGATCGGGGTGATGGGCGTGGTCTCGCGGCCCAAGCGGCGCGCGAGCGGAAGCGACGAGTGATCGTCAGAGCTTCAGGGCCTTCTTGAAGCGCTTCGCGTCGGCGAACATGTCGACGTTGGTGAACACGTAGGTCGCGTCCTCGTGCTTGGCGTCGCGGGCGATCTCGGCGAGGCGTTCGATCGCCGGGTCCTCGTAGCGCGACTTGTGGCCGGCGGGGCCGTGGAGCCGGTAGTACGCGACCGAGAGCTTGGAGAGGCCCGCGGTGAGCGGATCGCGCGCGGCGATGGCGCCGACGTCCTTCGTCAGGAGATCGCACTCGTCCGGATCCCAGCCCGGGGGCGGCTCGAAGACGATGCGATCGAAGCGCTTGCGCACGCCGACGAGGAACTCGCGGAGGGCGCCCTTGTTGGTGCGGCTCGGCTGGAACTCGGGCGGACCGACGAACACCGCGACCTTCGCCTCGAGCTCGTCGGCGATCGCCTCGATGCTCTTGAGCGCCGTCTCGATGACCTTGCCGTCGCGGAAGCCCTCCTGGCCGATCTCGCGGGGGCCGAGGAGCGCGAACCGGAAGCCGCCGGGCGCCTCGCGCCGCCAGCGGCGGATCGTCCCCGGGCCGGGCAGCGAGACGTGCGTCTCCTGCACCTCCACGAACGCGAACTCCTTGAAGTAGCGCGTCGCTGGGACGGGGAAACCGGCGCAGCCGACGGTTATCATCGTCCGCACCTTAGTCCACCTTCGTGCCGGCCCCAACCCGAAAAGCGCCGGGCGCTCGGGGGGGCATTCGGGCCGCGCTCCAACGGACGGGCGGCTTCGTCACGGCTCGGGGCGGCCGAGCAGGCGGCGGACCATGCGCTCGCCGAGGCGCCGCGCGGCCCGCCGCGTCGCCTCGTCGCGGGCGAGCGTGGAGAGCGCCGGATCGCTCACCGGCGCTCCGGGCGGGGTTGCCACGACCTCCTCGGCCAGCACGTCGCCGGTATCGCGGAGCGGCGGCTCGGCGGGTCCTCGGTGAAGCGTCGCGCGACCGAGCACCGTCACCGAGAGGCCGCGCGCGCGCGGCTCGGACGTCACCACGCCCGGCCCGAGCGAGGTCGGGCTGGGCTCGAGGGCGACGCCGGCGCTCGACACGTCCACGCGGAGGATGTCGACCACGACGACCGTGCAGGGTGGACCCTTGCCGCCGGCGGCCCATCCGCAGGTCGAGAGCTGGCCGGCGCGCGAGAGCTCGTCGCGCGCCCCGGCCTCGGCGGCCGCCATCGCGGCCGCGTGCGGGGTCCGCGCCCGCCCTCCCGCGACCGCGAACGGGCCGAGCGGATCGGTCGCGGCGCGCGGTGGCCCGTAACCGCACCCGGGCGTCGAGAGCGCCACGGCCACGCCCATCGCGGCGGCCCGGAGCGCGATCCGGAGGCGCGCCGGATCGCCGCCGCGGCTCGCGCAGCGTGCGCGCATCAGCGCCGAGCCCTCGATCCGCGCCGGGCCGCGCCCGCGCTCGCCGCCGCGTCTCCCGCGACCCTGCCCGAAGCGTCGCCCGAAGCCCCGAGCGACGCCGCGCCCGAGCTGCCCGTATCCCCGCCGTTCGCGCGCACCTCGGCCCGGCGCGCCTTGCGCTCGAGCCGCTCGCGGCGGCGCGCGAGCGCGTCGCCCGCCTCGCCGGTCCCCTGGGTGACGAGGGCGAGCGCCCGCTCGAAGGCGCCGGCGTGGTGCTCGTACAGCTTGGCGAGCTCGAGGCGGACGGCGGGATCGTCGACGGCGGCCGCGAGCGCCTCGTACTCGACGAGGGCGCGCGCCTTGTCTCCGCGCGCCTTGGCGATGTCGCCGCGGGCGCGCAGCGCCTCGTGGCCGCCCCCGCGCAGCCAGGCGACGTCGGCCAGCTCGGCGGCGCGATCGAGCGCGCGGGCGCGGCGGAGCGTGTTCGCCGCGCCGGCGAGATCGGCCCCGTCGAGGCCCCCGATGGGCTCGCCGTACAGGCCGACGAGCGCGACCATCGCCAGCACGTCCGCCGCGTTGTGCTCGACCACGCCGAGCAGCGCCTCGTCGTCGCCGGTGCGGAGGAAGTGGGCGTAGCAGGCGACGATGTCGCCGCCGGCGACGTCGTCGACCCGCGCGCGCCCCAGCACCTCGCTCTCGATCGCCGCCAGCGTGCGGCTCGGCAGGCGCGCCGCGTGGATGCGCCGGGCCACGTGCACCAGATCGAGGTGGGGCGGCTCGGCGGGGGCGGCGAGGCGGTTCATCACGTAGCGGGTGCGCAGCAGCGGCAGGTCGAAGGCCTTGCCGTTGTAGCTCACCAGCATCGACGCGCCCGCGACCCGCGCGGCGAAGAGCTCGAGGATGGGCGCCTCTTCACCGAGGCGGCGGAGCAGCGCCTGCTCGAGCACGAACACGCCCTCGTCCCGGTCGAACCAGGAGAGCCCGAGGAGGAACGGCACCGTCCCCGTGCCGCCCGCGAGCCCCGTCGTCTCGGTGTCGACGAACAGCGCGGCCCGGGGATCGCAGGCGGCGAGCCTCGGGTCGAGGGCGAGGAGCGCGAGCATCGCCGGCTCGGCGTCGCGCGCGGCGACGAGCGGGAACCGACCGACGCGCGCGCCCGGCGGCGAGCGGACGCGGCGGACGTAGAGCGGACCGGAGGCGGTGAGCTCGCGCTGGAAGGGCAGCTCGCCGCGCGTGGGATCGGCGCGCCGCGCCCCCTGCGCCTCCTTGCCCAGGATGCGGGCGATTCGCTCGCGCAGCTCGTCGAGCGAGGGACGGGGCGCGGCGCGGTCGAGGGAGAGGCCGGGCCGAGCAGCCCCTGCTCGCTCGGACCCGACCGATCCGGCGGCGGCGAGGGAGAGCCCCCCCGCCGGAGACGGCAGGCGACCGAGCTTGACCTTGAGCGACGACATGCCCGCCCGCTCGATTCTACTGCACATCGGCGCAGGAGCCAAACGATCAGCGTGTCTGGCCGTGAGCGGAGCGGATCCGGTCGAGGACGGCGTCGGCCTGGGCCTCGGTTTCGGCGCGATCGCCGCGGTTGTCGATGACGTGGTCGGCGACGGCGACCTTCTCGGCGAGCGGGAGCTGGGCGGCGATCCGCGCGCGCGCATCCGCCTCGCTGCAGGCGTCGCGCACGACCGCGCGCGCGACCTGCGTCTCCTCGGGAGCGGCCACGACGACGAGCGGCCGGAAGGCGTCGGCGAGGCCGTTCTCGACCAGGAGCGCCGCCTCGTAGCAGGCGAGCGGCTCGCCGCGCGCGTCCAGCTCGGCGATGCGCTGCGCCGTGAGCGCCGCGATGCGCGGGTGGAGGATGGCGTTGAGCTTGCGCCGCTCGTCTTCGTCCTTGAAGACCCGCGCGGCGACCTTCGGGCGATCGAGCGTGCCGTCGGGCCGGAGGACGTCGGCACCGAAGGCCGCGGCCACCGCCGCGAGGCCCTCGGTGCCCGGCGCGACGACCTCGCGCGCGAGCTGATCGGCGTCGATGACGGGCAGGCCGCGGGCGCGGAAGCGGGAGGCGACGAGGCTCTTGCCCGAGGCGAGCCCGCCGGTGAGGCCGAAGACGTGCACCGTCATCGACCGATCGCCTCGGCGGGCTCGCGCTGCGAGCTCGCCATCCGCGCCGCGGCGGTCGCGAGGGCCACGCCCGCCGCCTCGGCCTCGGCGAGCGCGGCGCGCGAGCCCTCGGGCGTGATGCCGGCGATCGCGTCGGTCAGCACGGTGACTCGGTAGCCGCGCTCGGCCAACCCGAGCGCCGCCGCCCGCACGCAGTAGTCGGTCGCGACGCCGTACACGAGGAGCTCGGGCGCGGTCCCGGCAGCGCCGATCAGCGCGCGGAGGAACGCCTCGGCCAGCGGGTTGGCGAAGAGCGAGTAGACCTCCTTCTCGAAGTACACGCCCTGGGTCGCCCCCGAGAGCACCTCGCGGGCGAGCTCCTCGAGCCAACCCGGGCGCGGCTCCGACGCCACGTTGGGCACGAACCGGAAGCGCGGCGGCAGGGTGCCAAGGACCTTGAGCCAGCCCTCGGTGCCCTTCACGCAGTGGTCGGGGAAATTCGGCTGCTCGCCCGCCGGGCCCTTGCGGCCGCTCGAGGCGAACTCCCACGCGTCCCACGCGTGCGAGTCGACCGACCCGACGATGGGGACGCCACGCGAGACCGCCCACGCGGTGAGGCGGCGGAAGACGCCGTTCGGCGAGCCGGGGACGACGAGCGCACCGCCCGCCTCGCAGAAGTCGCGCTGGACGTCGACGTCGATGAGCACCTGCTCGAGCGGCCGCGAACGCGGACCGCGCTTGGGCTCGAGCGGCCGCGAACGCGGACCGCGCTTGGCCTCGAGCGGCCGCGAACGCGGACCGCGCTTGGCCTCGAGCGGCCGCGAACGCGGACCGCGCTTGGGCTCGGCCGCCACGTCACGCCTCCTCGGCGGCCGGGATCGGCGCCGCCTGCGCAGGCCCGAGCTCTGCGCGCAACCGCTCGAGGAGCGCGAGCACGCCCGGAGACGGCTCGACCGGATACGCCTCGCCCTCGTCATCGAGCCCGAGCAGGTGCTTCGGGAGCGAGGCGATCTCGGCGCGCACCCTCGCCTGGATCGAGGGGATGCTCTCGGCGGGATCGAGGCGCTTGCCGCCCCGGAGCGCCGGCCGGAGGAGCGGGCGGGCGCCGGCGGGCACCGGCTCGTCCGCGAGCGCGATCACGTCGTGGAGGAGCGTGCCGGCGTCGTCCTTGAACCGCAGCACCTGGTGGGGGCCCGGCAGCGTGACCTTCCCCTCGGAGAACTTGGCGATGGGAGAGCGGACGCCGTCCCGCTCGACCTCGACGAGCTTGTAGACGCCGCCGAGCGCGGGAGCGTCGACCGAGGTCACGAGCTCGGTGCCGACGCCGTAGAGATCGATGGGGGCGCCGGCGCGGCGGAGCGCGGCGATGGTGTGCTCGTTGAGATCGCCCGACGCGACGATGCGGGCGGCGCGGCAGCCGGCGTCGTCGAGGATGCGACGAACGCCGCGGCTCAGCGCGAGCAGGTCGCCCGAGTCGAGGCGGACGCCCTTGAGGCGCTCGCGCGCGATCTCGGCGGCGCGCGCGGCGCCGCGGAGCGTGTCGTAGGTGTCGATGAGCAGGATCGACGCGTTCGGAAACACCGCGACGTAGCCTTCGAACGACGCCTCCTCGCTCGGGTGCGCCATGGTCCACATGTGCGCCGCCGTGCCCATGACCGGCAGGCCGTAGCGCATCCCCGCCTCGACGTTCGACGTGCCCACGCAGCCCGCCGCGCACGCGGCGCGCGCCGCGTCGACGGCGGCGTCGGGGTGGGTTCGGCGGGTGCCGAACTCGATGACGCCGGCGTCCCCGGCCGCGACCACGATCCGCGCGGCCTTGGAGGCGATCATGGTCGCGTGGTTGACCGCGGACAGCGCGAACGTCTCGAGGACCTGCGCTTCGATGATCGGCGCCCGCACCCGCAGGATGGGCTCGTTCTGGAAGACGGCGGTGCCCTCGCGGACGGCGTGGATCTCGCCGGTGAAGCGGAACGCCGCGAGGTACCGCTGGAACTCGGGGGTCATCGCGTCTCGGAGCGCGGGGACCTCGGTCAGGTACTCGATCTGCTCGTCGGTGAAGCGCAGCCGCTCGACGAACCCGAGGACGCGCTCGATGCCCATCGCCACGAGGTAGCGGCGGTGGCGCGGGAGGCGCCGCACGAAGAGCTCGCAGGTGGCCACCGCGCCGGCCATGCCGCGGTGGAAATACCCGGCAGCCATGGTGAGCTGGTAGAGGTCGGTGTGCAGGGCATCCACCCTCGCGTGGTAACGGCGTTGCCCCCGAGGGTCAACGCGCCGCCCTCGGGCACGCGGCCACGTCCATCTCGGCCGCCCTCTCGGGCAGAGCGCGCCGGGCCCGGGCGCGATAAGCTCCGGCGCCATGAGCGCGCGGATCCTGGACGGGAAGGCGATCGCGGAGAAGGTCAGGGGCGAGGTGCGAGGCGAGGTCGAGCGCTTCACCCGCGAGCACGGGCGGCCGCCCGGGCTCGAGGTGGTGCTCGTGGGTGAGGACCCCGCGAGCGTCGTCTACACCCGAAACAAGGAGAAGGCGTCGAACGAGGTCGGCATCCGGGGCAAGCTCCACCGGCTCCCGGCCGAGACGACCGAGGCGCAGCTGCTCGAGGTCATCGCCCGGCTCAACGCCGACGACACGGTCGACGGCATCCTGGTGCAGCTGCCGCTCCCCAAGCAGATCTCGGAGCACCGCGTCCTCGACGCCGTCGATCCGAAGAAGGACGTCGACGGCTTCCACCCCGTGAACGCGGGGCTGCTCGCGAGCGGCCGCCCCGGCCTCGTGCCCTGCACGCCGCGCGGGTCGATGCGCCTGCTCGCCGAGGCGGGGACGCCGCTCACCGGTGCGCGCGCGGTCGTGGTCGGGCGCAGCAACATCGTCGGCAAGCCGATGGCGCAGCTCCTGCTCGCGGCGCACGCCACCGTGACCATCGCGCACTCGCGGACGAAGGACCTCGGCGCGGTGTGCCGCGAGGCCGACGTCCTGGTCGTGGCCATCGGGCGCGCGCGGATGATCCAGGGCGACTGGGTGAAGGAAGGCGCCACGGTGATCGACGTGGGCATGAACCGGACGCCCGAGGGCAAGCTCTGCGGCGACGTCGACACGCAGGCCGCCGCGGAGCGCGCCGCGTGGATCACCCCGGTTCCGGGCGGCGTCGGTCCGATGACCATCGCCTGCCTCCTCGAGAACACAGTGGTCGCCGCCCGGGCGCGCCTCGCAGGACGCGGTTGATCGGCTGAGCGACCGTCCCGGTGCGCTCGCGCTTGAAGCGCAAACGGGCCTCGTACGCGCGGACACGGCGGGTTTCGTTTGGCGGCGCGGCGCCCTCGGGTATCCTTTTCGGATGCGCTTCAACGCTCACCTCTTGCTCGCCGCCGCCGCGGCCTTCGCGGTCGTCCACTGCGCGAAGGGCTCCGATTTCGTAGGCGACACGGCGGGGGGCGAGGGCGGCAGCGTGACCGGCGGCAACGGCGGAGCGGGTCCGACCGGCGTGACCGGCACCACGAGCAACGGTGGGACGACGAGCGGCGACACGTCGGGCGCGACGACGACCGGCTCGGGCACGTCGACCACCGGATCCGGCTCGACGACCACCGGCTCGGGCTCGACGAGCTCGACCTCCGGTCCCAGCTCGAGCTCATCGTCGGGCTCGACGAGCTCGAGCGGCAACGTCTCGTCGTCCTCGGGTGGGCCGAGCGACTGCGATCCGATGAACCCGGGGCCGGTCTGCGGGGCGAGCCAGCACTGCTTCCCCGAGCCCGACGGCATTCCGCTCTGCCAGGGGCCGGTGGGGCCCGGCGGGAACTACAGCGCCTGCGCCAGCCCCAGCGACTGCCAGGCCGCGCTCAACTGCATCGACACCGGCGACATCTTCGCGAGCCCGTGCTGCCTCACCTGGTGCACGAGCGTCGCCGACTGCCCGGGCGGCTCGACGTGCGAGTTCCTCCTCACCCCGGTTTATGTCGGCGGGACGGAGTACGGCGTCTGCTACGACGGCCTCGGGGGCTGCTAGTTCCGCCTTTCCGAAGTCTCGCCAACACAGCGACGCTTCTCCGGCGGAACTAGCGCGCCGGGCAGCGGCGCTGGGGTGTGGGGCGAAGCCCCACCGGAACGATAGTGCCGCGCGCC
>CAYJPW010000171.1:0-23114 GCA_964372055.1 uncultured Polyangiaceae bacterium | reverse complement strand
ACTAGCGCGCCGCGCAGCGGCGCTGGGGTGTGGGGCGAAGCCCCACCGGAACGATAGTGCCGCGCGCCCGGAGGGCGCCGCCGCGAAGCGGCGCGAAAGTGCGCAGCACTTTCGGCAGGCGGCACTACCGGTCTAGCCCGACCGACCGCCGCCCCGCCCGGTGATCTCCTCGAGCTCCCTCGCGGCGCGCTCCAGCGCATCCTGACCCGAAGGCGCCAGCGCGCCGCGCAGCTCGGCGAGCGCCCCCTGGATCCTGCCGAGCGCCTCGGTCACCCGCCGGACCATGTCGCGTCGCGCCGCCTCGGTGCGGCGCAGGGCGAGCTCGGTCTCGCGGAGGAGCTCGAGATCGAGGAGCGAGGCCGCGAGGTGCAGCGGCCGCCCGGCGGGGTCGAGCGACACGGCCGTCTTCACGAGCCACCAGCGCTCCACGCCCCCGATCGTCGCGATGGCCTCGAACATCGCGGGATGTCCGGCCGCCAGCGCGGCCTCGTAGCCGTGCTCGATCGCCGGCACGAGCTCGGGCGTGCACGCCTCGCCGAGCGATTTGCCCGCGTGGTCGGGACCGACGACGCCCAGCTCGAGGGCGACGCGGTTCGCCGCCATGCACACGAGCGCGCCGCTGGCCGCGATCTCGAGGAGCAGCACCGCCGCCGTCGATGCCTCGAGGAGGAGGGCGGCGTGCGGCTCGACTTCGAGCGCGGGGTCAGGCTCGACGGCGCGCGACCGCGCGCCCTGATCGCGGCCAGTCATTCCCACGTCAGCCGCACCTCCAGCGACGGGCCTGCGAGCGAGTGGGTCGCGCGGACGTTCCTCGCCCTGGTGGAGGCGAGGATGTACCGGAACATTTCGGCGGCGGTGAGCCGCGAGAGCGGCGTCGTGGTGTGAACGTGATCGACGAGGAGCACTTTGGCCGCGCGATCGTCGATCTCGATCTCGAGGTGGCCGTGGGTGTGGTCGTGTCTCCAGAGCGCCGGCGCGCGCTTCAGGAAGGCGGCGGGGGCCGCGAGCGCGACCATGAAGCGCCGGATCCGGCCGAAGCCGTGATCGATCACCCGGTGCACGAAGGTGACGTAGGAGCACTCGAGGTGCTGCGCCGGCCCAGCGAGCACCGCCTCGGCGAGCGCCATCAAGTCGCGCTCCGGCACCCACCCCACCGGGAGCACCGCGCCCTCGATCCGCGAGCGCACGTCCGGGGGGAGCAGGCCGAGGATCTCGGACCACCCGAGCTGGCCATAGAGAGCGAACGCGGCGGAGCGGAACGCGAGCACCTGCGTCGCGCGGCAGCACGATTCGCCCAGCGGGAGGTCGGAGAGCACTTCGTCATCCGATTCGGGTGCGTTCTGGCGCCGGTCCCCCACCCTTGGCCTCCACCATTCGAGCGCCGCCCCGCGGTGGCACCCCTCCGATTCGACGCTACGGGCCAATCGCTCCCCGGTTTCGCGGCAGCGTCGTTTTGTTCGCCCTGCACCGGCCTTGCGCTCTCCGTGGGCACCGACCCCCGAGACACGATGTCGCTCGCACCGGAAGCCAGGTGGGTCGTGATCGCGAGCACGCGCCATGCCAGCGCCAAGTCCAAGGGATTCGCCCGCTCGGCGATGGCCGATGCGCCATGGTGAGCCGCCGCGCCCGTGCCACGGCCGCATTGCTGCGAGACTTTTTCGATGCCGCAGGACGGCGCTACCTGACGGGTCTGCCCATTTCGCCCGTCACGGGCAGGCTGCGCTCGCCACCAGCACGTCGTCGATGTTCCAGGAGCCGATCGTGTAGACGCCGCCGCTCGTGATGTCGAAGCCGAAGCGGACGCGCATCCCCGCGTTCTTGTACTGGGTGATGTCGTGCGAGATGAACGTCCAGGCGTTGTCCTGGATGCCGGGCGACGGACCGCTGACCCAGATCTGGACCCACTGCGAGCCGTTCCAGACCTGGATGTTGTTGTGCATGTACGGATCGTAGTCGCTGTTGAGCCAGCGATAGAACCCGAGGATCACCGGGCCCACCGCGTTCGCCGTGTTGAAGGGCGGGCTCTCGATGTAATAGAACGGGTGCAGGTTGGTGCTGGCGTTGCCGCCGATCACCACGCCGGCGACGCCGTTGTCGGCCGAGGGGCTGTGGTCGGTGCCGGGATCGGCGCCCATGGCGCCGCCCATCGAGACCTGGGCGGGGCCGATCTGCCACTCGGGTCCGAGCACCCAGCCTTGCGCGTTGTCCGAGAAGTCGTCGGAGAAGTAGACCGCCGGGCCCACGCCTCCGCCGCAGACGCCGCCGGTGCAGAACTCGCCGCTGGTGCAGCCCGTGCCGTCGTCGCAGGGCGCGCCCTCGTTGGCGGGGACGCCGCCGATGCACGCGCCGGCGAGGCACGTGGTGCTCGCGGTGCACGCGCTGAAGTCGTCGCACGGGGCGCCGTCGTTGCCGGGGACCGCGGTGCACGAGTCGTTGGCCTCGTCGCACGAGGCGATGAAGCAGCCGCCGGGGGGCGCGCATGGGTTCGGCGCGCCGGAGACGCAGCTGCCCGCCTGGCAGTGGTCGTTGATCGTGCAGAAGAGGAGGTCGTCGCAGACGCCGCCCTCGTTCGTGGCGATCGAGGTGCACGAGCCGGCCTGGCACTGGCCCGTGGTGCACGGGCTGCCCTGCCCGTCGTCGCAGGGGCCGCCCTGGTTCGCCGGCTGCGATTTGCAGCCGACGTTCGGATCGCAGACGCCGACGGTGCACTGGCCGGTGAAGACGGTGCAGTCGACGGGCGGCCCCTGCGTGCAGACGCCGCCGTTGCAGACGCCGCTCGTCGTGCAGGGGTTGTCGTCGTCGCACTGGCCGCCGTCGTTGCCCGCGATGTTCTTGCAGGTGTGGAGCGCCTCGTCGCACACGCCGAGGTGGCAGCTGTCCTGCGATGGGCAGAACTTGGTCGTGCCGCCGACGCAGACGCCGTTCTGGCAGGAGTCGTTCTCGGTGCAGTAGACCCCGTCGTCGCAGGAGCCGAGATCGTTCGCCGGGATCGAGACGCACTGCCCGTTGACGCACGCGCCCTGCGCGCACTGGCCGTTGAAGGCGGCGCAGTCGCTCGCGTTCGAGCAATCGACGGGACCGACGTCGGGCGTGACGTCGGGCCCCGCGTCGACCTCGCCCCCGCCGCCCCCGCCCGTGCCCGTCGCACCGCCGCCGCCCGCTCCGGCCCCGCTCGTCGTGCCGCCGCCGGTGTCGACGCCGGCCGCGCACCCGGCCCCCAACGCCGCCGCGATCAGCGCCGAGGCGCCCGCGGCGGCGAGGGCGGACGCGGCGAGCCGGCCCGCGTCGTGGAGCTTGGGAGAGCGTCGCCCCCCCGCCCGCGATCCTTCACTCCCCATGACGGTCGCCCTGCCTCACTGCGGCGGCAGCTGCGAGCACTTCCCGCCGATGCAATCGAGCTCGGGGTTGCAGCAGTCGGCCGCGGTCGTGCAGGTCTCGAACTCGTCGGAGCACGAGCCATCGGGCGGCCCGCACTTGTAGACGGGCGGATCGCCGGTCGGATTGCAGAACCCGTTGCAGCACTCGTCGCCCGTCTCGCAGGAGTTGCCGTCCTGCTTGCAGGGATCGAGCGCCCAGAACCCGCGGCTGTTGCCCGAGGTGAGCTCCTGCCCGGCGATGTAGAAGCCCGGGTGCGTCGGATCGGTGCCGGCGGGGGCATTGGGATCGAACGCGGCGACCCAGAGGCGCTTCGTCTCGTACTCGCTGCCGGTGAGCTTGTTGCCGTAGGTGCGGCGCGAGGTGAACATGATCCAGAAGTACCCGCCCGACGCGATCGGGGCGATGGTGGGCTCGTAGTTCTTGTTCTCGTCGCGGGCGCCTGCCGGCATGTAGCCGTCGCCGTTGAGGTTGGCGAGGAAGACGACCTGCTTGGTCTGGACGTCGACCGCGAAGATCTTCCCGGTGTTGCCGCTCCAGGTGGCGAGGTCGTCGCCCGTGCCGTCCTGGTAGACGACGAACTTGTTGTCGGGCGTGAACGCCGGCCAGGCGTGGTGCCGGCCCGGGGTCGGCGTGTTGAGCACCTGGTAGTTGGTGAACTTCTGCGTCGCGGCGTCGTAGCTGAGCAGCGAGAGCGTGCTCGGGTACGGCGAGACCGGCGAGCGATCGGTGAACGCCAGCATCGTCCCGTCGTGCGAGAACACCGGCGACTGCGCGTAGTAGCCCTCGATCCCGCTGTTGGGGATGATGGTGCCGTTCTTGGTGCGCAGCTCGCTCGCCCAGTTGCCGCTGGTGCCGGGCGTGTTCGGCGGCCAGCTCCCGCCGGGGGCGCCGTTGATGACGAGCACCTCGCCGTTCTTCGGATAGAGCCCGGCGAACGAGGCGCGCTCGGGATCGGTCCAGACGAGCGGCGGGTTCACGTTGCCGCCGGAGAGATCGAAGGTGCCGCCGGGGCCGGCGTGGTTCGCGGCGGCGGCGGTGGAGCCGTCGCTCGAGATCGAGTGGCAGACGGTGCAGCCGCCGACGAGGACCTCGGGCGTGGGCGAGTTGCCCTTGATGCGCATCATGGCGCCGTCGCCCGCGAGCGGCGAGTCGTAGGTGTTGTAGTAGATCGTGCCGTGGAGGGTGCCGTTCGCGAGCGTCCACGAGCGGAAGATCGGGCCGTACTTCTGGCCGTTGAAGATCTTCGACACCTGGACGTCGACCGTCGCGCCCTTGGCCGAGTTGGTGAGCGCGTCCCACGCCGCCTGCGACATCTGCAGCTGGGTGTTGTTGGGCGCGTTGTTGAAGAAGCCCTCGTACTCGTACGTCGGCGTGACGATGTGCACGTAGTACGCGTTGCTCGCGTTCGCGCCGGTGGTCAGGTGGATCTCGGGCGCGAGGATGCCGCGCGGGAACACGGTGCCCTGGTAGGGGTAGAGGAACTGCCACTGCGGATCGGACAGCCCGGGCGGGCCCTTGAGGGTGTCCTGCTGCGCCTGGGTGAGGCCGCCCTGGTTGTCGACCGCGTGGATGATGACGGTGAGGTTCGTGGATGCGACCTCGCCGTCGAGCGAGCAGGTGACCTGCACCTCGCCGGCGCGCTCGCCGTTCGGCGTGAACAGGCCCGAGCCGTCGATCGCTCCGACCTCGAGGTTCGAGAGCTTCCAGCTCGCCTGGACGGGCTCCTGGGTGGCCTTGTTGAGGCACTGGAACTGGACCGACTGGCCGTTGAGCGGCAGCTCGAGCTTGAGGATCGGGTTCTGCGGCGTGATGGCGAGGGTCGCGCCCACGCCTCCGTCGAAGAGCGTGCCCCCCTCGCCGCTGCCGCCCGTGCCGCCGCCGCCGGTGCCCGTCGCACCGGTGCCGGTCGCGCCGGTGCCGGTGCTGAAGCCGTTCTCGGCGTCGTTGGTTCCGCAGGCGATCGCCAGGAGCGGCGCCCCGACGACGACTGCGATCAGCGCGAGCGTCGCGCCGATCCCGCGGCGCCGGCGGGTGCCAGGTCGCTCGGATTCCACACTGGTCTCGCCATGCTGCGAACGATCCATGGGGGTGCTCCCTCGTCGTCGAGAATTAAGAAGGTCGCCGGGCGGCGCGCGGAATCCCCTACGCGCCACCAGGGGCTTCGGATTGTCGCCCACCGGGCAATCCAGCGCAAGGCGCGCCGTGCTACGCGCCCCCGGTGACCCCGGCTTCGCTCCGCCCCATCGTCCGTGACGCCACCGCCGCCGACCTTTCCCGCGTGGCCGAGCTCGCGGCGCGCCTCGTCCGGCTCCACCACGCGTTCGACCCGCGGCGCTTCTTCCTCGTGGAGCCCGTCGAGCGCGGCTACGCGGGGTTCCTGGGGCGCGAGCTGGGCCGGGCCGAGGCGGTGGTGCTCGTCGCCGAGCGCGACGGCCGCGTCGAGGGGTACGCGTACGGAACGCTCGAGCCGCGCGACTGGAACGCGCTGCTCGACGCGCACGGGGCGCTCCACGACATCTACGTCGACGAGCCGGCGCGGCGCGGCGGCCTCGCCACCGCGTTGCTCGAGGCGATGGTCGCGCGCCTCGGCGCGCTCGGGGCGCCGCGCGTGGTGCTCGCGACGGCGTCGCAGAACGCCGAGGCGCAGGCCTTCTTCGACCGGCACGGCTTCCGGAGGACGATGATCGAGATGACCCGGGAGGTCGCCGTGGACGCGCCGGCGTGACGATCAGCGCCGCGCGCCGAAGAGGCGCGCGTCGAGCGACCACCGCCCCGGCCCGGCGATCGCGATCGCGATCGCGATGAGCGAGAGCAGGAACGGGTACTCGAAGGCGGGGCCCTTCCCGGTCCCGATGTTGGCGATGTCGCCGGTGTGCATCGTGAGCCACGCGACGGTCATCGTGGCCGCGACGGCGATCGCGGCGGGGCGCGCGAAGAGGCCGAGCGCCAGGAGGAGACCGCCCACGAGCTCTGCGAGCGCGGCGCACCAGGCGAGGAGCGTGGGGGCAGGCAGGCCCTTGGCGGCGAGACCGCCGGCGAGCCCCGAGACGCCGCCGGTGACCTTCATCCACCCGTGGGGCGCGAGGAGGAGGCCGGTGGCGACGCGGGCGATCGCGAGCCCGACCGCTTCGAGGCGATCGCCTCCCGGGACGAGGAGCGCTCCGAGCTTCATCCGGCCGCCTCGGGGCTCGCCGCCCTCATCCCGTGCGCGGGATCGTGACCTCGACGCGCGTGCCGCCCCCCGGCGCCTCGCCGAGGGCGAGCGGCACGCGGATGTGGGCGGCGACGGCGTGGGCCGCGATCAGCGAGATGCCGGCGGGGCGACCGACGGCGACGGCCTCGAACTCGCGGCTCAGGACCTCGCTGCGGGCGCGCGGCGGCATGGGCGCGCCGGCGTCGTCGAACGCCACGACGGCGCCGTCCATGTGGTCGGTCAGCGTGATCGTCACCTGGCTGCCGGGCGGCGACGCGACGATGGCGTGGTCGAGCAGCGCCTGGAAGAGCACGGTGAGCGAGCCCACCGGCACGATCTCGGCGACGTCCTCGGGCGACTCGACGGCGACGCGCACGTCGTGGCGGAGCGCGCGGACGGCGTCCTGCCGGACCACGTCGCGCAGGAGATCGGCGATGTCGCAGTGGCGCGGGAGCTCGCCCAGCGGGCAGGAGCCGATGCGGGCCAGATCGGCGACGATCTCGGAGGCGGCGGTGACGTGGCGCCCCACGGACGCGGCGATCTCGCCCACGTCGCCGGGGCGATCGCGGAGCGGCGCGATGTCGCGGCCGATGGAGGAGAGGATGCCGCGCAGCCCCGTGCCGAGCCCGCGGACACCGGCGACGAGCACGGCCAGGCCGTCGGCGCTGGGGGGCAGGTGCGAGATGTTGCTGGTCGCGCCGGGGCGGCTCGATCCGCCGGCGACCGGGACCTCGTGGCGGGCGAAGACGGCCGCGAGCTCGCGGGCGTAGGCCTCGCCCTGCGCCTGGGCGGCGGCGAGCTCCTTCTTCAGCGTCTCGACCTCGAGGCGGTGGGTGTCGACGTCGGCCGGCAGGATCAACGTCTGCATCGATCCGTCGAGCTCGAGGCGGCCGCCGTACCGCGTCGCCATGCGCGAGAGCCAGGCGCGCTCGGTCTCGAACGTCGTCGGGGTGTCGGGGCCGAGGTTGACGCCGATGCGCACCTCCTCGCCCTCGCGGCGGACCGACGCCTCGGGCGTGCTGCCCTTCGTGCTCGCGGGATCGCCGCTCTGGGCGACGAGCACGTGGAGCATGCGGCGGAGCTCGTTCTCGTCGCCGAAGACCGTGGTCCCCTCGCCCATCTCGATCTGGACGCGCGCCTCGGGGGCGACCTCCCAGAGCAGCGCGGCGACGTCGATCTTGCCGCGGCGGCCCCGCGCGACGGCGCCGCCGTGCAGCGACGCGAGCGCGCTCACCGCCTCGTCCAGGCGGTTCAGCGTGCTCTCGACGCCGCCGCTGCCCTCCTCGAGGATCGAGATGCTCGGCGCGGGCGGGGCGATGGCGTCGGACGGGAGCGACATGCCCACGCCCTGCCGGAGCTTGTGCGCGGCGCTCCGCGCCTCCTGCGTGAGCAGCCAGGACAGCTCGGTCTTGGTCAGTCGATCGCCGGTCACGTCCGGCGATCATGCCAGAGCGGGCGCCACCCTGCTACGCTGATCGCTCTTCGATGACCTCTTGCCTCTCCGCGCGATCGAGGGTCGTGATCGCCGTCGCCTTTCTTTCCGGCTGCGGCACGCCCAGCGCGCCGAACCCGTTCGCCGAGGACGCGGGCATCCTCTTCGACGGCGGCCCCACCGGCGCGGGCGGCGGCGCCGGCGACGCCGGCCCCGTGGATCCGACGCTGGGCGGTCCGTGCAACGACGACGCGCAGTGCGACGACATGCTCGCCTGTACGCTCGATCACTGCGACCTCGAGATCGAGCGCTGCCGCTTCTCGCCCGACGACGCCGCGTGCCAGAACGAGCTCTACTGCGACGGCGTCGAGGTCTGCGACAACAAGCTCGGCTGCCGCGCCGGCGAGCCCGTCTCGTGCAGCGACACCAGCGTGTGCACCATCGACGCCTGCGACGAGGCGACCGACGCGTGCAGCCACGCGCCGCGCGACGCCGATCTCGACGGCGATCCCGACGTCCACTGCCCCGGCGGCGGCGACTGCGACGACGCCGATCCGACGATCGCCTCGACGCACGCCGAGGTGTGCGCGAACCTGAAAGACGACGACTGCGACGGCGTCGTCGACGAGGCGGACTGCTCCGCGCCGCAGCACGACACCTGCCTCGACGCGCTCCTGATCTCGGCGTCCGGCTCCTACGCGATGGACACGACGGCCGCCGCCTTCGACTACGCCACCTCGTGCGGCCTCCCGAACCAGGCCGCGCTCCGCGACGTCGTCGCCGCGGTGATGCTCCCAGCGGGGCCGCCCGTCGACGTCGAGGTCACCGCGCGCTCGCCCTTCCCCGACGTGGCGGTGACCCTCGCGGGTCAGTGCGGCGACGCCGCGACCGAGATCGCCTGCGGCCTGCCGTTCCCCTCCACGCAGGGCGGCAAGCTGGCGAAGCTGCGCGGGCGCGCGCTCGGCAGCCCTTCGCAGGAGACGGCGCTACCGCTCTACGTCACGACCGATCAGGGGACGCCCCTCGTCGTCGACGTGCAGATCCTCCCGCCCGAGCCGGCGCCGACGAACGAGACGTGCGGCACCGCGGCGCCGATCGCGCCGGCCGTGCCCGTGGTCGCGCCGCTCGTCGGGACGGTGGTCGATCTGGCGAGCGCCTGCCCGTCGGCGACGGGCGATCTGGTGTACGAGCTCACGCTCGGGGCCACGCAGAACGTCGACGTGTACGCGACCTCGGTCGACGGCGACGGCGTCCCTTCGATCTCGCTCCGGGGCGCGGGCTGCGCGCTGCCCGAGGACGAGCTCACCTGCCAGACGTCGGCGTCGGCGCACGTGTTCCGCCAGTCGCTCCCGCCGGGGACCTACTGGGTGCGCGCCGCCGCGACGGCCCCGACCGACGCGCTCGTCACCGTCGAGCTCTCGGCGCCGACACCGGCGCCGCCCGACGACGACTGCACCGGCGTGGTCGCCCTGCCTCCCAACGAGACGATCGACGTCGCGCTCGCGGGCCACCAGGACGACATCAACCTCGGCTGCTTCCCCGGCGCGGCCGACGCGGCGATGGTCCTCGACGTGCCGGTCGCCTCGGACGTGCTCCTGGTCGAGCGCATCGCCGCGGGCGACGCCGGCGCGATCGAGCTCTCGCAGCCGGCCTGCGCAGGTCCGCAAGACCTCGTCACCTGCGGCACGGGCGTGCAGTCGCCGGTGCGCGCCGCCAAGCACAACGTTCCCGCCGGCCAGTACCGCGTCGTCGCCGAGAGCACGCAGGCGCAGGCGGTCAAGGTCACCGCCTTCGTGCGCCCGGCCGTCGCGCCGGTGCTCGTCCCCTTCGCCGACGGCTGCGCCGACGTCTTCACGATCCCGCCGACCGGAGGCCTCTTCCAGGGGTCCACCGCCAACGCGAGCGCCAACTACAACGCCGGCTGCGACCTCGGCGGCGTGCCGCAGGGCGGCGCCAAGGAGCAGCTGCTCAAGCTCGACCTCGTCGTCCCCAAGCGCGTCGTGCTCGACATGGCGGGCTCGGGCTACACGACGCTGCTCGACGTGCGCGAAGGGCCGGCCTGCCCCGGCCAGGAGGTCCCGAGCGGGTGCGCCGTCGGCTACGCGCCGTACCGGAGCTACCTCGATCTGCTGCTCGGCGCCGGGACGTACTACCTCCAGATCGACGGGTTCAACCAGGAGAGCGGCCCCTGGTTCCTCGACGTCCGCGTCGTCGATCCGTGAGCTCCGCCCCACCGATGTACGTGCCCGCGTCCAAGCGGATCGACTCCATCGCCAAGCGGCTCGGCCAGCTGATGAAGCCGCACGGCTTCAAGCGCAGAGGGCGCAAGTACAACCGGGTGCTCCGGTCCGGCGAGGCGATCGACGCCGCGCAGTGCTTCAACCTGCAGGGCAGCCAGGGCAACTTCGGCGCGACCGGGCGGTTCTGCGTCAACCTGGGCGTGTGGTTTCCGCCGCTGAGCCGCGCGTTGAAGCAGATGAAGCGGTGGGATGCGGGAGACGACCCGGAGAAGCTGTCTCCGCACCAATGCCACTTCAACCTGCGGATCGATGACCTGGTGCCGAAGAAGCGCGAGGAGTGGTGGCCGAAGGAGCTCGTGCCGCAGCGCGACAGCTGGTTCGAGGTGGGCCCGGAGCACGATCTCGAGGGGCTGACGGAGTCGCTGGCGCGGGTGTTCGAGAGCTACGTGATCCCCTGGTTCGCGGAGCGCGGGTCGATCGAGGCCGTCGCGCTCGGGCTAACGCCGACGAACGACGAGCAGCGAGTCATCGCGCTGAAGCTGATGGGGAACGGGCAAGAGGCCAACGCGCTGTTCGCCTCCCAGAAGAACCAGGCGGCTGAAGAGGTGTCGGACATTCGTCCGAGCAACGCCTCTCCAGGCCCGAGGTCCGACGCCTCTTCAGCTCCGGGGGCGCCGGGGCAGAGCCCCCGCTCGCGACTGAGATCTTGAAGTGGCTTTCGGGGAAGTGACTGCCCCGAGTCCGGGACCGCGCGGCCGGAGCGGGGGTCGCGCTCGCAGGCGGCGCCGGTCACCGCGGGCGTGATCGCCGCGCCAGCAAGCGCACGTGGCGCTCGGCGTCGACGTTCGTCGGATCGAGCTTGAGCGCGTTCTTGAAGAACCGCTCGGCGGAGGGCTCGTCGTCGTCGAGCAGCGCGAGGTGGCCGAGGATGTAGTGGCCCACGGCGAGGCCGCGATCCTGGCGGAGCGCGCTGGTGGCGATGGTGCGCAGGGCGGGGCGCTTGCGCTGGAGCGCCTCGGCGTCGTCGGTCGCGCGGAACGCGGCCCACGCGGCGTAGAGCTTGTACTCCGCGGCTTCGGGGAAGAGCCGCGAGGCCTCGGAGAGCTCCTTCGCGGCGCGCGCGAGGTGGTTGGCGCGGAGGTCGGCCAGGCCCTTCTGGAACGCCTGCTCGGCCTCGATCCGGGCGCGACGGCTGTCCGGCGGCTGCGACACGGGGCGCGCGCTCGCCGCCGTCGCCGGCTCCACGCGCGAGGCGGTCTTCGGCTCGGGCTCGCGCCGCGGAGCCGGCGCGGGCGCGACCGCGCGCGCCTCGGCGGGGCTCGCGATCCGGACCGGCGGGGTCGCCGCCTCGGGGACGGAGCGCCGCGGCGCCGCCTCCAGCGACGGCGCGACGAGGTCGGCGAGCAGCAGCGCGGCGAGGATCGGCGCCGGCTCCAGCCCCTTGGCGCCGGCGATCATCTCGCTCGTGGTGCGGGACCCGTCGAGGCGCTCGATCCAGCGGAGCTCGGGCCCGCGGAGGCCGAAGCGCTCCCCGACGTGGATCGGATCCTCGGCGGGGACGAGGTACCACGCGTCGATCGGGCCGAGCAGGCCGTCGATCCTGCGCGCGTCGAAGAAGCGGCGGACCCCCTCGAGCACGAGCGGCTCGATCGAGCAGGGGAACTGGCCCGCGCCGGCCAGGAGCTCCGGGTCGAGGCGCACGTCGACGTCGACCACCTCCCACGAGAAGCACCGGGCGATCTTGCGCCGGACCTGGTCGGCGAGCGCCTCCTGCACCTGCTCGATGGTCATGAAGCCGAGCTCGACGACGACCTCGCCGAGCCGGAGCTGCTCGCTCTCGATGAGCCGCTGGGTCATGCGCTCGATGACCCGCGAGTACTCCGCCGGGGAGAGGCGCCCCTGGTCCACGAGGAGGCGGCCGAGCGTCTCGCCGAGCGTGCCCTGCTCGGCGAACACGGCCTTGCCCTTGCGGACGTAGATGAAGGTGCGGATGCCCTCGGCCGCGACCTCGACGGCGGCCGTGGCCCGGTCGCGCTGGAGCGACAGGAGCACGCGCACCAGGTCGGCGGTCGTCGTGCTCGGCATCGATCCAACAGGATAGCCCCCGCGCTTTCCGGCGCACACCCCCGCGCGGCTTGTCGCCTGCAGCGGGCGGTGTCTACGGTCGATCGGATGCGGCGCGTGCTCATCGTCATGGCGTTCGCGCTCGCCCTGCTCGCGGCGCGGCGCGCCGCCGCCTCGGGGCTGACCGCGGACGAGCAGCGGAGGCTCGCGCGCGGCGAGGTGGTGCGGCGCCACACCACCGTCGAGCTCGAGCGCGGGCGTTACGTGGGCGGCGTCTCCTACGCGATCGTCGAGGCGCCGACCGCCGTGGTGATGGCCGCGCTCTCCGACGTCGCCACCTACCGCACCATCCTCCCGCTGACGCTGGAGGCGCGGCAGCTGCGGCGGCGCGGCCGCGACAGCCTCGTCTTCTTCCGCCACGGCGGCCGCCTCGGGACGGCGGCGTACGTCGCGCACGTCCGGCGCGAGTCGCCGCGCCTCGTGCGGTTCTGGCTCGACCCGAGCTTCCCGCACGACTTCGACGACGCGTGGGGCTACTTCCGCGTCACCCCGCTCGGCGCGCGGGGGACGCTCGTGACCTACGCCGCGCTGGTCAACCTCGGCTTCGGGCTGACGCGGCTGCTCTTCGAGGAGAAGGTGCGCGAGCACGCGCTCGGGACCCCCGGCCTCATCCGCGCGTTCGTCGAGGACCGGTCGCGCGGCTGACGGAATCCGCGCGGGGCGGCCGCGCCGGAGGGGCACGGGCGCTGCTTCGCCGTCGTTGGGGGGAGCCATGCGCGCACACCAGTGGACGGCGACGTTCGTGATCGTGATCTCGGCCGCGACGTGCAGCGACGAGGAGCCGAGCGGGCGCGGATCCACGTCCGGGACGACCGGCGGCGCGGGGACGACCGGCGGCGCGGGGACGACCGGCGGCGCCGCGCCGACCTCCTCCGACGCCTGCCCGGGCGACCCTCTCTCGCTCTCGATCGGCCGCAAGCTCGAGGTGCTCGGGACGACCGCCGGGGCGAACGACGACGAGCAGCCGTTCTGCGTCGAGGGCGCCTCCGGCCCGGACGTCGTCTACGCGTTGACCCTCAAGGAGGCCGGCGTGCTCACGGTGCGCGTCGATCCGGCGGCGGGCTCGGCGCTCGATCCGGTGATGCTGCTCCGCGACACCTGCGCGGCGGACACGGCGAACAGCTACTGCGTCCTCGTCCGCGACGCGCCGATCCAGGCCCACCTCGACAAGGGCATGCGCTACCTGTTCGTCGACGGAGCGTCGAGCGTGGCGGGCGAGTTCAAGATCACCGCGAGCTTGTCGGCGCCGCGCTGCGGGGACGGGGTGATGAGCCCCGGCGAGCAGTGCGACGACGGCAACGAGGCGGCCGGCGACGGCTGCGCGGCCTGCAAGTTCGAGCCGCAGCCGGCGGGCCAGGATCGCTGCCCGGGCGAGACCGTCTCGCTCACGCCCGCGGGCGCGGTCCTCGAAGGGAACACGACGGGTTACGCCGACGACGCGCGCGGCTCGTGCGTCCCGGAAGAGGGCGGGCTCGACCGCGTCTACCGCATCGTCCCCAGCGTCGCCGGCACGCTGCGCGCCGCGATCGGGCTCGAGGCCGACGGGAACACGTCGACGTGCGACCTCGACCACCACGCGCCGGCGTGCTGGGATCGCGCGCTCTACGTGCGCACCGACTGCGGCGCGGCGTCCAGCGAGGTCGCGTGCAGCGACGTCAACTGGGACACGCCCGAGCGCGTCGAGCTGAAGGTCGAGGCCGGCAAGCCTTACTGGCTCTTCGTCGACGGGTACGACGGCGGCTCCTACAGCTACGGACCCTTCCGCCTCGCTCTCTCGCTGACCCCGGGAGCAGGCTGACCCGATCGGCAGCCCGGTAGCGCTCCGTCGCCACGGTAGTGCTAAGGTCGGCGCGACATGCTCGCCCGCGTGCTGGCGATCGCCCTCAACACCTACCGCGAGTCGGTGCGGGCCCGCATCCTCCTCGGCCTCGCAGGGGTGGCGTTCGCGGTCGCGTTCTACTCGATCGTGGTCGGGGCCTTCACCCTCAACAACGCGCCGCGCGTGGTCAGCGATCTCGGCGCCGCCTCGATCTCCGTCTTCAGCATCGCCGTCGCGGTCATCATCGGCGCGACCTCCCTGTACCGGGAGCTCGAGCAGAAGACGATCTTCCCCATCCTGGCCCGGCCGATCTCGCGGAGCGAGTACCTCGTCGGCAAGTACCTCGGGACGCTGCTCACCATCCTCGTCTTCATCATGGCCGACGCCGGGCTGGTGCTGCTCATCGGCGCGGCCCTCGGCGGCCGGAGCCCGTCGCTCGTGCTCGGGCTCGGCACGGCATCGGTCGCGCTGCTGGGCGCGGCCGCCTGGAGGTGGCCCGCGGCGCGCACCTTCGGCCCGATCCCGTGGGCGCTCGCGCTCTGCATCCTCGGCGCGGTCCTGTCGGGCAACGCGCCGGACGAGCGGCGCGTCGTGCTGGGCTCGAGCCTGCTCTCCCTGCTCGAGGTGGGGATCATCACCGCCATCGCCACGCTGTTCTCCTCGTTCTCGACGCCGTTCCTCTCGGCGCTGCTCACCATTTGGCTCTTCATCATCGGACGCAGCGCCGACTCCCTCGCGCGTTTGCCGGTGAAGTACTTCGGGCAGTCGGTCCACGACGCGGGCGTCTTCCTCTCGAAGATCGTCCCGAACCTCCAGGTGTACGTCCCGCCCCGTCCGCTCCTCACCGGCGAGGCCGACGTGCGCCTCTCGTCGTACCTCGGGATGGCGGCGATCGCCGCGGTCGCCTGGTCGATCGGCCTCTTGACGGCGGCGAGCCTCATCTTCAAGAAGCGCGACTTCCTGTGACCGCGCGCGCGCGCCCCCGCGAGCCGCGAGACGACGAGGGAGGGGGCGGCGCGGCCGGCGTCCGGCCGGCGCTCGCGCTCCGGGCGCTGAAGGCGGCGCTCGTCGTCGCCGTGGTGCTCGGCGCGGCGACGCTGCGCGTGGTGGTCGCGGGCGAGCGCGAGATCGCCGCGAGCACCGAGGCGCTCCGCGCGGCGGACGCGAAGGAGGCGACGGTCCGGGCCCGGCGCGCGGCGGGCTGGTACGCGCCCGGCGCACCGCACGTCCGCGTCGCCTACGAGCGCATGATCGCGCTGGCGGTCGCGGCCGAGGGGCTCGGCGATCGCGACACCGCCCTGTCCGCGTGGCGCTCGGTGCGAACCGCCGCCACCGAGACGCGCTGGATCGTGACGCCGCACGCCGAGGATCTCGCGCGCGCCGATGCGGCCATCGCGCGCCTCTCGGCCGCGGCGCCGCGACCGCCGGGCACGCGCACCGAGCCGGCGTCCGCGATCGAGCGCGCCCAGCTCGAGGCGCTCGCCCGCGACGAGGCGCCGCGCGTCCCGTGGGTGATCGCGCTCTCGCTCTCGTTCCTGGGCTGGGCGGTGGGCTCCGGGATGGCGGCGCGGCGGGCCGTGAGCGCGACCGGCCACGTCGCTTGGCAGAGGGCGAGCCCCTGGCTCGTCGTCGCGGGCGGCGGCGTTCTGCTCTGGCTGATCGCGTTGTGGCGGGCGTGACCGGGAGCTCGCTCGCCCATCGTCTGCTACCTCCACTCACCTCGACAAGCGGGCGGTCACCCGCCTGACCACACGCACGTCGCGTGTTAGCCTCCGATCATGGCGGAGCCTCGCCTCTGTGCGGCCCGGCCTCGGAGGACGAGGTGAGCGGCGCCTCGCTCGTCGGGAGGACCGTGGGCGGGCGCTTCACGGTGACCGAGACCATCGGCACCGGCGGGTTCGCGTCCGTTCATCGAGGCACGCAGGTCGGCGAGCCGCGCGAGGTCGCGCTCAAGATCATGGACCCGCGCCACGCGGGTAACCGAAATATCCTCCGCCGCTTCCGCCGCGAGGCCGAGGCGGCGGCGTCGCTCGATCACCCGAACATCGTGAGGATCCTCGATCACGGCGTGGACGGCGACGTCGCCTACATCGTGATGGAGCTCCTCGGCGGCTACGATCTGTTCGAGGCGCTCGCCCGCGATCGCCGCGTCGCCGAGGCGCGCGCCGCGCGCATCGTGATGCAGGTGTGCGACGCCCTCACGGCCGCGCACGCCTTGGGCATCGTCCACCGCGATCTCAAGCCCGAGAACATCATGCTGGTCGGCGATCCGACGGACCCCGCGCTCGAGCAGGTCAAGGTGCTCGACTTCGGCATCGCCAAGATCCTCGACCGCGACCCGCCGCCTCCCCCCGCGCCGTCGGTGGACGCCGAAGAAGGGCCGTCGAGCTCGCCGTCGGCGATCAGCAAGGTCGGGATGGTGATGGGCACGCCGCACTACGTCTCGCCCGAGCTCGGCCGCGCCGAGCCGATCGACGGGCGCAGCGACGTGTACGCGTGCGGCGTCCTGCTCTACCAGCTCCTCGCCGGGCAGCCGCCGTTCGACGGCGAGACGCCGCTCCAGGTGGTGATGCGCCACGTGCACGAGAAGCCGCGGCCGCTCTCGACGCTCGTGCCGCGGGTGAGCTCGAGGCTCGAGGCCGTCGTGATGAAGGCGCTCGCGAAGCAGCCCTCGGATCGCCAGCAGACCGCGGCCGAGCTCAAGGAGGATCTCGCCGAGCTCTTGCCCGGGCTCGCGGTCGAGCCGCTGGTGAGCCTCCGACCGCCGCCGCCGCTGGTGCGTACGCCGGCTCGGCCGGTGGTGCCCCCGTCGGCGCTCGCGTTCGGCGAGTCGGCCGACGCGCTCGGGTTCGCGGCGGCGGCGATCGCTGCCGCGCCGTTCCCGACGCTGCCGATCCCGCTGGGCACCCTCGACACGCCGAGCGTCGGCCTGGCGCCGCCGCGCCCCGCCGGTGAGGACCTCGGGCGGTCGATCGTCGGCGCGCCGGGAGCCGAGACCCCGGCCGCGGGGTCCGCGTCGGGGAGCGCGGCGCCGATCTCGGCGGACGTCGCGCGCGCCTGGAGCTCGGCGAGCGCGGGCGCGGCCGCCGGACGAGGGCTGAGCAGCACGCTCCGCTCACGCGTTGAGGGAGACGGCCCCTCGGCGACCGGCGAGCGCCGTGGACCGGACGCGATCGGGCGTGACCCCGCCACCGCGCCGGCGGCGCCCGACGGACGCGCGCCGCTCTCCGCCGCGCTGGGGACCGCCGCGACGAAGGCTCCGATCGTGCTCGCCGCGCTGGCGG
This sequence comes from uncultured Polyangiaceae bacterium, assembly GCA_964372055.1. Classification (GTDB taxonomy): domain Bacteria; phylum Myxococcota_A; class Polyangia; order Polyangiales; family Polyangiaceae; genus CAYJPW01. The sequence goes on along the minus strand of CAYJPW010000171.1, from coordinate 5,644 downwards.
TGGCGGTGACCGCCGCGGTGCTCCTGCTCCGTTGAGGAACGGCGCGTGAGCGCGAGGGCTTGCATGGCCGCCGCGATGGCCTGGGGCGCGCTCGCGGCCGCGCCGCTCCACGCGCGGGCGCAGTCGGCGGCGGCGAGCGCGACGCCGTCTTCGAGCGCGGCGCCGAGCGCGACCGGGCCGCTCGCCGGCTGGCCGTGCCCCGGATGCGTGGTGCGGCCTCCGGCGCGCTCGCCGCATCCGCGCTGGCCGCTGCTGGTCGTCCTCCACGGCGACGAGGGCACGACGCGGCGGATGCTCGAGATCTGGTCGGCGCCCGCCGCCGACGCCGGCTTCCTCCTCTTCGCCCCCGCCTGCCCGAAGAGCGAGGGCTGCGCCGGCAGCTTCTGGCGGTGGCGCGGCGATCCCGCGTGGCTGCTGCGACAGGTCGACGCGCTCGAGGCGCGCTACCCCATCGACGTCGCCCGCGAGTACCTGGCGGGGTGGTCGGGAGGCGCGAGCTACCTTGGCCTGTTCGGCGCGCGCTGGTCGCCGCGCTTCGCGGCGCTCTCGCTCGCGGGCGGCGGCTTGCCGCCGTCGGACGCCTCCGCGTGCGCGCCCTGCCGCGCGCCGGTCGCGTACCTGATGGGCGATCGCAACCCGTACTTCGGGCTGGCCGAGTCGACGCGCGACTACTTCCGCGCGTGCGGCCACGAGGTGGCGTGGGACCTCCTGCCCGGGGCGAGCCACGCCGCCGAGCTCACGGCCTACGCGGCGCCGGCGCGCGCGAAGGCGATCCTCGCCTGGCTCACCGCCCATCCGAACGCTTGCGCGGCAAGCGACGCCGGCGCGCCGATCGCCGCGCCCGCCGACGCGGCGGACGATCCGGTGGCCGAGCCGGACGACCGAGCCCTGGGCGCGACCGACGGCGGGGAGCGGCCCTCCGGGGCGGCCCCGGCCCCCGGCGCGCCCGCCGCAGCGACGCCGACCGTCCCGATCGCGCCTGCCGGGCGATGCGTGTGCGATCACCTCGGTGCGCCCGACGGCGCGGCCGGCACGCTGAAAGCGGCCGGCGCGGCGCTGCTCGCGCTGGCGTTCGCGCGCGGTCGCGCCCGCCGACTTGCCCGGCGTTGCTCGGACGAATGTCCGACACCTCTTCAGATCGGAGGGGCGCGGCGGCGCGGGCGCCGGCGCGCCGCCGCGAGCGCGCGCGCCAGCGCGCCGAGCGAGGCGGCGGACGTCGCTCGTCCGCGCGGCACCTCGCAGGAGCAGCCGCCGTCGTCGCTGGTCTCGTCGCCTCCTCCCGCCGCCGGGGCGCCGCCCGCGCCCCCGCCGCCGCCGGCGCCGCCGGCGCCGCCGGCGCCGAGGGTGTAGGGCAACCGCGGGCGCGCGAAGGGCGAGACGTTCTTGGTGTCGTCCTAGAGATCGGTCACGCGCGCGAGCCAGTACGCCGCGAGGAAGTCGCCGCCCGGGTCCATGCGCGTGGTCGCGCTGCCGTTGACCTGGTGCGGATCGCTGCGCCACGCGAAATCGGAGTCGGGGCGGATCGACATCGGGAGGATGTCCTTGGCCACCGGCCCGCCGCCGTGGCCCTCGCCGTCCATGATCTCGATCTGCGTCACGCCGTCGATGGCGAGGCAGAGCTTGGCGGCGAGCTCGGCGTCGTCGCAGTTGACCCGATCGCGCTCGAACGCCGGCGGCACCTGGAAGCCGCCGAGGTTCTCGGCGACCCGCTGCCGGATCTCGGCGGGCGCCGCCGCCGCGCTCGCGGCGTAGACCGTGTCGTACCAAGCCTGGCGCACGTGCGACACGTCGCGGTCGCTTCCCTGCGCCCAATACTGCGTCTCGAGCGTCTCGCCGAGGCGGCTGCGCACGTAGGGGTCGGTCTCGAAGCGGCCCAGCGTCGCGAGCGCGATGGTGAGCATGTTGACGTTCGAGTAGTTGGTCGACGACCCGAGGAAGATGATGCCGGAGTTCGCGGCGACGAGCGCCGGGTAGTCGCGGGTGCCGACCAGGTCCTCGTAGTAGAAGGCGCCGATCGCGGGATCGCCGCTCACGTGATAGGCCGCGCGGATGACGCCGAGCGCGAGGGCGGCGTTGAACCCGTTCTTGAGGCCGATGTCCTCGGGGAGGACGCCGTCGGGCGAGAGCTGGCGGGCGTTGAGGTCGTGGAACGAGGTGAGGCGCCCGTCGGCGTCGCGGATGCAGAGATCGATGCCTAGCTCGGGGGCGACCTCCATGAGCGACCGCGCGAAGGCGGCGAGCCCGTCGGCCATGCCGGCGATGACGTCGGCCGGCACCTCGGGATCGTCGTGGAGCGCGTCCCAGAGCCAGGCGGTCGCGAGCGCATAGCCGGAGACCTGGTCCTTGCTCGTGTCGTCGAACCAGATCCAGCCGTCGAAGCCGGGCGCGACGGGGGCGCGCCAGGTGGCCTGCTTGCCTTCGGGCAGCGGGTTGCCGTTGCCGTCGTCGAGGGGAACGACGTCCGGCGTCGGCCCGGGGAATGGAGGATCGCCGGCGTTCCACGGGGTCACGCGGCGAACGCCGCGCGCGACCACCCCGGGACCGCCGATGGTGCCGTACACCAGCCAGGCGCGCGCCGTCCGGACCGCGGCGTCGCGCGCGCGCTGGATCTCGGCCGCGGGCGCGCCCGAGGCGCGCAGCGACATGAGCCGCGCGGCCACGCCGACCGAGGCGATGCCGGCGAAGTTCCCCTCGTCGCCGTGCTCGTCGTAGACGGCGAGCGCCTCGAACGGGTGCTTGCCCGAGAACGCCTGGAAGTCGTCCGTCGCCGACTGGGCGAAGAAGTCCTTCACCGACTGGACGTCGCCCGGGTTGAAGATGGGATCGAGCGAGAGGCCGTTCTCGAGCGTGGCGAAGACGTCTTGCTGCCGCTGATAGCCCGCGGCCAGGGCCTCGAGCGCCGGATCGAAGCCGGCCGCTCCGGGCGGCGGGAGGATCGGATCGGCGAGCGCCGGCGAAGAAGCAGCGACGGCGCCGGCGAGGACCAGGGGAAGAAGTCGAAGCCGCATGGACTGGGGTTACCACGAAGCGGCGCCGCCGCGCACCGGTCGGCGGCCGCCCGCCGGCGCGCCCATGATCGGCGATAATGAAGCGTGCCGCCGAGAGCGATCGCCCCGACGCCTGCGCGCGCGAGCCTCGCCGCGCTGCTCCTGATCGCCGGCTGCCGGTGCGCGTCACCCGGAGGCCCGAGCGAGCCTCCGAAGCCGCAGGCGAGCGCCGGGCCTCGGGCGACGAGCGGCCCGCCCGCGGCGGGCGGGGCGCGCTTCCTCAAGGGGCAGCTCCACCTCCACAGCGATCGCTCGGGGGACAGCGACACGCCGCCCGAGGAGGTGACCGCGTGGTACGCGGCGCGAGGCTACGACTTCATCGTCTTCACCGATCACAACCGCGTGACCGACACGCCCGACCCACCCGGGATGCTCACGCTCCCCGGCGTCGAGATCACCCAGAACCTCCGCGACTGCGATCCGCCTCCCCTACCTGGGCTCCACTGCCTGCTCCACGTCGACGCGCTGCTCGTCCGGCGCGACGTCCCGCTCGCGCTGCCGCGGCCCGAGGCCGCGCCGCGCCGGATCGATCGCTACGCTCGGGCCCTCGACGCGGCGCGCGAGCTCGACGGGATCGCGCAGCTCAACCACCCGAACTTCCACTACGCCGCGGATCTCGAGGTGCTCCTCGCGCTCGCCGGACGCGGCCTCGTGCTGCTCGAGGTCGCCAACATGGCGCTCGACTCGGCGAACGAGGGCGACGCGACCCACCCGTCGACCGAGGCCCTCTGGGACGCGGCGCTGGCGCGCGGCGCGCGGGTGTTCGCGACGGCGACGGACGACGCGCACCACTACGGCGACGCCGCCGCCGTGCGCGCGCGCGGCGAGACGGCGTACGTCGGCGACCTCGGCTTCGTGATGGTGCGCGCCGAGCCGCGCGAGCCCTCGATCCGGGAGGCGCTCCAGCGCGGCGACTTCTACGCGACGACGGGGATCCTCCTCGATCGGCTCGAGCTCACGACCGATCGCCTCGCCGTCGAGGTCCAGCGCGGAGCCGGCGCGGCCCCTCGCATCGAGCTCGTCGGCCCGGGCGGGGCGGTGCTCCGCGACGACGCGGCGTGGACGCTCGAGGTCGATCCGCGGCCGCTCGTCCCCGCCGGAGCGGTGCGCTACGTGCGCGTCCGCGTCACCGACGCCGGCGGCCGGCGCGCGTGGACGCAGCCCGTCTGGCTCGACGCGCGCTGAGCGATCGCGGGCGCTCCGCCGCCCATCAGGCCTGGAGCAACCCGAGCCCCAGCGCGACGACGAGCGGCGGCGCGGTGAGCAGCACCGCGGCGAGGCCCCACGCGTCGAGCGTGGCCGCGCGGGCCCGCTCGACCGCGAGGAGGTCCTCCTTGCGCCCGGCGAGGATGCATGCGGCGGTGAGCGGGGCGTCGGCGCGGTACACCTCGACGCGCCGCGCAGGCGACGGAGCGATCACCGTGACGGGGCCGTCGTCGAGCGCGAGCTCGGGCGGGGCGCGGAACGGGGGGCCGCCGCCGTCGAGCGCGATCCAGCCCCGAGCGGTCGCGCCGCTCGCCGCCGCGCCGAGCTCGACGAGGCGACGTCCCGCGCGACGGCGGCTCAGCCAGAGGACGCCGAACGCGAGGAGGCCGAACGCGCCGCCGGCGATCCACCCGCGCGGGGGCGACGCCGCCCCGGCCACGTCGCGCACGCCGATGTCGACCGGAGCGCCGTCGGCGCCGCGGAAGGCCATGCGCGACGCGCCCTGCTCCAGGATCCAGAGATCGCGCGCCGCGTCGGCGCGGACGAGGACGCGCTGGCCCTCCGCCACGCCGAGGCCGGCGCCGGATCCGGGCCGCGCCGTGGGGCGGGGCGCGCCGAGAGGAGCGACGACGCACTCGCAGTAGCCGTTGCCGGCGCAGCGCCGGACCAGCGACGCGTCGGGGGTCACCGCGTCCTCGAAGACGGTCACGTGCAGCGCTTCGTTGCCGTGGTTCGCGGCGACGTCGTAGCCGCTCGCGGGCACCGCGCCGACCACCGGCGCCTCGAGGACGACCGGCAGCGAGCCGACCCAGGTGTCGACGTCGGGCCGGCGGGATGCGGCGACGAGCGACGCGGTCACCAGCGCGCCCAGCGCCGCCGCTGCGAGCAGGCCGAGCAGGTGGAGCGCTCCGTCGAGGAGCCGGCGCTCGCGCCCCACGGTCGCGACCGCGAGAAGCGTCCCGAGCGCCCCGAAGATGCCGAGCGCCGCCGGGAACAGGATGACGAAGCCGACGTCGCCGGTGCCGCAGCGCCAGTGGGAGGCGACCAGCGGATCGCTCGCCGCGTAGGCCGCGCCCATCCAGAGGAGCGGCGCGATCGCCGAGGCGCCGACCGCGGCGACCGCTTGGGCACGCGGCGATCCGACCCAGCGGCCGACGCGCGCGAGCAGGGGCCAGCAGGCGAGCAGGAAGAACGCGGTGAGCGACGCGACCGGGACGCGATCGCTTCGGGTGACGAGGCGGAGCGAGCCCGCGGCGACGAACGCGGCCGCGCAGCAGAGCCCCACGGCGACGCCGAGGCCGAGCACCCGCGCCTCGGCGGCGGCGGGCCCCCGCGGGGGGGGGGCGCCCCGCGCGCCCCCCCCGGGCCCCCCCGCCCCCGGGGGGCCCCCC
>CAYJPW010000170.1:0-23224 GCA_964372055.1 uncultured Polyangiaceae bacterium | reverse complement strand
GGGCGGCGCGGCGCCGCCGCCGATCGATCCCGTCGCGAGCGCCGCGTCGAGCGCGGCCTCGGGCGCGGCGAGCGCCGGCCCCGCCGCGGCGGCCAGCGCCGGCTCCGGCGCGCCCGAAGGATCGCCGCGCCAGCGGCTCGTCGACGCGGCCAAGAGCAGGAGCTGGGACGACGGCGAGGCCGCGCTCTTCGCCCTGATCGAATCGGACCCGACCGCGCTCGAGGACGACGCCGTCGGCGCGGCGGCGGCCGCGGTCGCCGTGAAGAGCGCGTTCCGCGGCGACGCGCGCACCGATCAGCTCTTCGGCGCGCTCGCGCAGAAGCTCGGCACGCCGGGCCTCGACGTGCTCTACCAGGTGCTCAGCGGCTACGGCGGCACCAAGGGCGCGCAGCGCGCCGCCGACGAGCTCCACCGCCCTGCCGCCCTCGCCCGCGCGACGCCCGCGCTCAAGGTGGCGCTCGACCTGCGCGACGCGCCCTGCCGGACGAAGGGCACCCTCTTCGGGCGCGCCGGCACGGTGGGCGACGCCCGCGCCCTCAGCATCCTCGAGCTCCTGCGCTCGCCGCAGTGCAACGCGCGCGTGGGGCAGTGCTGCTTCCACAACAACGCGATGATCGAAGGCGCGATCGCCAAGCTCCGCTACCGCCTTGCCACGAAGTAGGCCGGCGACCGGCGGAGATCACTCGGCAGGCGGGCTCGCGCCGGCGGGCGGAGCGCTCCCGCCGGCGGTCGGGGGCGACGAGGCGCCGACCGGGACCGCGGGCTGCGCGCCGGCGGGGCCGGCGCCTGCGGCGGCGAAGCCCATGATCGTGTCGATCTCGCCCAGGCGCGCCCTGGCATCGGCGACGCGCCCGGCGAGCTCGGGCGTCTTCTCGGCGCGCGCGATGAACTCGCCGAACAGCGAGCGCGCCTCGCCGAGGGCTCGCGTGTCCTCCTGGCCGGTCGCTCTCGCCTTGAAGCCGAGCGTCAACAGGGCCGCGTTGAAGTACGCCTCGGGCCGATCGGGCGCGAGCGCGCGCGCCGCCTCGATCTCGTGCGCGGCCAGCTCGTAGCCCTTCGACGCCGAGCCGTCGTCGATCTGCCCGCGGATCGCGAGGGCCAGCCCGAGGTGGGCCTCGTAGTCGCGCGGCCGCACGGTGAGCGCGGCGCGGTAGGCGCGCTCCGCCTCGGCGAACCCGCGGAACCCGAGGTTCACCGCCGCGGCGTTCATGTGGGCCTCGAAGAAGCCGGCATCGAGGCGTCGCGCCTCGTTGAACTCGGCGACGGCGCGGGAGAGATCGCCGAGCTCGACGTGGAGCAGCCCCGCCGTGTTGTGGAGCGGGGCGTACGCCGGCGCCTTGCGGAGCCCCTGCGAGGCGACCAGGAGCGCGAGCTCGAGCGCCTGCGCGTCGGCGTTCTTGCGGTGGGCCCGGCCGACCCGCCGGGCGACCTCGATCTGATGGAGCGCGAGCTGATTCAGGGCCGGCATGCAGCCGTCGTCGATCGCCAGGGCGCGCTGCAGGTTCTTGCGCGCTCGATCGAGATCGCTCGCGCCGTCGTCGTCGGCCCTCGTCCCGCCGCGCCGCATCTGGAGCGTCGCCAGGACGACGAGCGCCTCGACGTTCTGGAAGCGCGAGTCGCGCGCCGCGCGCTCGAGCTCGGCGATGGCGGCGTCGAGCGCCCCCTCCCCGCCGGCCGCCGCGCGGTAGAGCCCGAGGAGCGCCCGCGCGCGGTGGAAGCCGGGGCTCGTGGCGAGCGCCGCCTCCAAATGCGGCTTGGCCTCGGCCGCGAGCCCGCACCGGCCCAGCGCGAGCGCGGCGTCGTAGCTCGGCTCGGCGTGGCCCTTGGCCTCGGCGGCGGCCGCCGCGAAGAGCGCCGCCGTCGCGCGGCACGTCGCCGGCGTCCAGTCGCCCGCCGCGTCGTGCCGCGCCATCGCGGCGAGCCCCTCGTCGAACCGCCGCCGCGCCTCGACCGGCACCGGCGGCGGCGGATCGCCGGGCCGCGGCGGCACGGCCGGTGTCGTGGCCGGCGCGCTCGCACAGCCGACGATGGAGGAGAGGGCGAGACCGAGGGTGATCAGCATCCAAGCGCGTCGCATGGCGCCTTGGAAACCAGGAGCTCGGACGGCTTGGGTCGCGCCCGTCGTTGGCTCAGAACCGCGCCTGGACGCTCGTCCCTAAGCCGAAGAAGTTGGGCGAGATGAACGTCCGCAGCGCCACGGTGCCCTCGTTGGGATCGCGCTCGACGAAGGTGCCGTTGTTGTCGCGCACGAACTGGGCCCAGAGCAGCGCCGAGAGGATCGGCGAGACGTCCCACTTCAGGCTCACGCGCGCCTGGAAGATGGGGACCGCGTCCTTGTTCACCGGGAGGATGGCGATGTTGCCCTGCTCGCGGACGACGACGGTGCGCTCGATCGGCGCGCTCGAGTTGTCGCTGCTCTCGGTCTTGAACGTGGCCGGGAGCTGCAGGCCCGCGCCGAGGCCGGGCGTGAGGTGGACCGACTCGAGGTAGTAGTCGACGGCGGCCGCGAAGAAGAGCTCGTTCCGGGTGGAGGCGTTCTTGGGGATCGTCTGGAAGGGGATGTAGCTCGGCTGGTTGCGGAGCACGAAGGGCAGGTCGCGGTAGATGCCGGTGAGGCTCGCGCGCAGGAAGCCGTTCTTGATGTTGCCCTGGAGCGCGGCGGCGCGGGCCGCCTGCAACCCGGTCGCGCCGGCGGCGCCGAACTCCTTGAGGTTCTGGACCAGGTTCGACCCCTCGAGGCTCGCCGACCAGGTGAACTTCCCGCGCTCGTACTTCTCGGGCTTGAAGATGATCTGGGGCTTGTTGGGATCGTTCCTGTAGAGGAGGAAGTCGACCGACTGCCCGACGGGCATGTCCTTGTGGTGCGCGACCACGCGCGCCGAGCCGCCGAAGGTGTAGATGCGCTGCCCGGCGACGTCGGGCAGGTCGAACTTGCCCTGCTGGAAGTAGCCGCCGCCCGCGTCGAGGTGGATGTTGTCGCCGAGGTCGGCGCTCGCGCCGCCGAGGAAGCCGTAGTTCGTCTGGCCGACGCGGATCTCCTCGACCTCGCTCGTGCCGGGCGTGAGCGTCTGCTCCACCTGGACGATCGTCGCCGTCTTGAAGCCGGCGTAGACGCTGAAGTACTTGTGGTCGTAGCCCACCTTCATGCCGGGCGACGAGCCCTGGATGCGCGGGAAGATCGACTGGTTGATCGACGCGTTCGTGCCGCCCCAGGAGATGTCGTAGAGGTAGCCGAGCCGGAAGCGATCGGTGTCGATGGGCCAGAAGGTGAGGCCGAGGCCCTCCTTGCCGTCGGGCCCGCCGGACGTGTGATAGAAGGCGCGGATGAACGAGCCGGCGTCGTAGAGGACCTGGTTCAGGTTGCCGCTGTTCTTCGAGAGCGCGCCGATGTCGAAGCGGAGGACGAGCGACGCCTCGGTGTCCAGGTTCTTGATGAACCCGGGCATCTTCTTGTAGAGCGCGAGGTGGGTGAGGTTCTCGCGTCCGCCGAAGCGCGAGTTCAGGTTGTCGAAGAAGAGGCGGTACTGCTTGCGGTCGCCGATGCTCGCGTCGGGCGAGAGCGGGAAGGCCTGCCCCGTCTCGTGGAGGATGTCGTCGTCGCCGAACGTCCAGGTGAGGCGCGTGTCCATGAAGTCGCCGATGCGGGTCGGCGCCTCTTCCTTCGCCGTCATCACGATCGCGGGCGGCTCGGGCGCGGCGGGCGCCGTCGGCGGGATCGGCGGCGGCACCGGCTGCGGCGGGCCGGGCGGCGCCGGCGGGGGCGCGCGCATCGCCGCGGCGCGCTGCTTGGCCTCGGCCGCCTTGGCGCTCGCGCCGGCAGCGACCTGATCGAACTCGGCCCCGGCGATCGTCGCCTTGCCCTGCTTCTCGTGGCAGTCGGCGAGATCGAAGAGGACCTCGTCCGGCGCGGGCGCGGTGCCGGGCGCCGCCTTCACCGCCGCCTGGTAGCTCTGCTCGAAGAGGGCGCACGCGCCGGGCACGTCGCCCGACGAGAGCGCGGCCCGGGCCTTGTCGCGCAGCTCGGCGGCGCCCTGCGATTCCTGTGCGGACGCCGGGAGCGCCCAGGTGACGAGGAGGAGAGAGGCGACGGCGATCGCGCGGTTTCGCATGAGGGCTCGGGAGTTGTCTCGGGGGAGCGTCGGGCTCAGTTCGTTCCCTGATCGTTGTCGTCGACGGTGCGCAGCCGCACGCAGGCCTTGTCGGAGGGGAGCGCGGCGGGCACGCACCCGTCGCCCGCGCAGACGAGGTCGTCCTCGCAGCGCGTCTCGATGGTCCAGTTGAGCGAGCCGCCGGAGAAGTTGCGGAGCGTCCCGGTGACGGAGACGAGCACCTCGCCCTTGTGCGCCTGGGGATCGAAGCCGGCGGCAGTGCCGGTGTTGATCTGGATCTTGGAGGCGCCCTTGTGGACGAGGTAGTTGCCGCGGGCGACGAACCCGGTCCACTCGCTGCACTCGCCCGCAGGATCGTCGGAGCAGGCGTTGCCGCACGAGGCCTCGGCCTCGCTCTCGAAGTCGACCCGGCCGTCGCCGTTGAGGTCGCAGCTCGAGGCGTCGGGCTCGAACTTGTTGTTCACCACGGTGCCCGAGCCGAAGTTCTTGGCGATGGCGTACCCCTCGATCCGGACCAGGCTGCTCTCGAGCTTCTCCATCGCGACCGGGTCGCTGATGATCGTCGCGTCGAGGAGCGTGGGCTCCGGCACCGGGCACGGCTGGCCCTCGAACACCGGCTCGACGCGGTACGAGGGGAACGAGAGCTCGGTGAAGCCGAAGAACTCGTTCACCGTGCCGGCGAGGTAGACGAGCCGGTCGCAGACGCGCATCCCGGCGGGCGTGGAGAAGTTGAAGGCGAAGAGGCTGTTATAGCCCTTGGTCTGATCGGCGAGATCGGTGATGTAGAAGCCGTCGCTCGCCACGCGCGTCACGATCACCTGCTGCGGCGCCGAGGTGTTCACCTCGATCCCCTCGAAGGGGTACGGCGTCGTCGCGCCGCCGCCCTGGATGTCGGAGAGGCGCGGCAACGCGTACGCGACCGGCCGCGAGACGCCGGCGGCGAAGGTGCCGGCCTCCTCGGTGTCGTCGTCGGCGTAGGCGCAGCCGGGATCGTTCGGGAAGTCGATGAGGACGTCGTCGCCCTCGTCGTCGTTGATGCCGTTGGCGCACGCGGGGATCGCGCCGGGCGCCGCGGGGACGTAGCCCACGTCCTCGGCCCAGAGGCGCGCGGCCCCGTAGACCGCGGTGACCCGGACCGAGCCGGTCGCCTTGCCGCCCTGGAGGCGGATGTTGCGCCCGACCGCGCCGTCGCCGCTCACGCCCATCACCGCGCCCGGCTCGACCGAGAGGCGCACCTCGCCGTCGAACGGCTCGAGCTCGCCGGTCGCCGAGCGCGCCTCGACGGTGAACTCCCAGACCTCCTCGACGTCGCCGCGGTTGGCCGGGAGCGGGCTCTCGGGCGCGGGAGGATCGGCGCCGTTCACGCGGGTGACGACGATCTTGAACGTCGAGGCGCCCACCGGGCCCTCGCCCTGGTAGGTGCACGCGCCGATCAGGAGGACCAGCGGCGCCAGGCGGAGCCTCGGCGCTCTCATTGGCCCACCATCCTGAGCCGGCCGTCGGAGGCGTTGCCCAGCGCCTTGTTGACGCACGCGAGGAACTTGCACTGCTCGCCCCCCGAGCTGCACGGCGCGATCGACTCCTCGCAGCTCTTCTTCACCGCCGGCGAGCTCGCGTTGGCGCAGGTGGCGCGCTGGAACGCGGCGACGTCGTCGCGGCACTGCGCCAGCACGCACTTCCCGTTGCCGCAGGTCTTGGTCGGATCGGTGGAGCAGGTCGATCCCTCGATCGTCGCCTCGGGGCAGGCGCAGACGTAGCCCTCGCCCACCGTGGCGCAGTCGCCGTCCTTCTGGCAGGTGCGGAGCTCGCCGTCGTCGCCGGCGCCGCAGGGCGCGCCGGCGCGGATGTAGTCGACGAGCGCGTCGCGCTGCTGCACGAGCGTGTCGAACTGCGTCGTGTTCCGCTGCAGGACGCGGAAGCCGCTGCCGCCCTGGGCGAGGTAGTTCGAGGTGGCGAGCTCGTAGCTGGCGGTCTCCTGGATCGGCGCCCAGCAGATCTTGTGCTCGACGTCGCAGGCGCCGACCTTCGCCGCCGCGCTCGCGCCTGGGCAGTCGGCGTCGCTGTTGCAGGCGACGGGGTTGTTCGACCCGTCGAGGAGCGGGCCGATGTAGACGTTGGTGGCGACGCCGGGGGACGAGTCCGGGGTGAGCTTGACGCCGCAGTCGATGACCACGCGCGCGCCGGCGATCTGCACCTGCGAGACGCAGCCGCGCCCCGCGGAGCGCCGGGCCACGAAGTTGAAGAGGTCCTGCACCTCGAGGCCGGAGAGCTGCATCTTCGAGATCGAGTTGTCGAACGGGAAGATGTTGTACATCTGCTCGACCGTGACCGGCCCCGGCACCAGATCGGCGCGGATGCCGGTGGTGTTGGTGAGCGAGAAGTCGGTCTGGATGCCGAGGCGGAGCCACATCGCGGTGGCGATCATGTTGCCGAGCGGCGAGTCGCCCCCGCTCGTCGAGAAGCGCCGCGAGCCGTCGAGGGCGTAGCCGACCATGAGCTCGAGGTTGGCGAGCGCGTCGAGCCCCTGCTCGTACGGCTCGAGCACGGTGGCGACGATCGGATCCGCCGGCACCTGCTCGGTCACCGGGAAGAGCTCGTAGCTCTGCGAGACGACCTCGAACCCGTTCACCTCGTCGTACGACGCGGGGTCGAGAAGATCGTCCTTGTCGTCCGAGAGGACGAGGTCGAGCCGGCCGACGTACTTGGCGAAGGCGCCCGAGTGCGCGAGCGTCACCGGGCGCGGCTTGCAGTAGCGCTTCAGCTTGCAGAGGTGCTTCGTGGGCGAGCAGTAGGCGCCGTCGGTGCAGTCGGCGTCGGTCTCGCAGCCGCCGTTCGCCGAGTTGCCGCTGTTGAGCTCGATGTAATAGCTCTTCGCCGCCTCGTCGTAGTAGCGCGAGCAGTCCTCCACCCTCTTGGGGGGCTGCAGGACGATGTGGTTGTGCCCGCCGAGGACGACGTCGATGCCCGTCGTCGTCTCGATCATCCGCTGGTCGTAGTCGAGCCCGAGGTGCGTGACGAAGACGATCACGTCGACATTGGGGCGGAGCAGGTCGACGTAGAACTGCGCGACCTCGGTGGTGTTGAGCGGGGTGATGCCGAGCCGGTTGGGCTGGTCGTAGATCGACGTCAGGCTCGAGAGGTTGCCCATGCCGACGACCGCGACGCGGAGCCCGTCGACGGTGAAGACGGTGAAGGGATCGACGACGGTGCCGAGCGGCGAGGCCCCGGGCTCCTCCGGGTCCTCGAACATGTAGTTGGCGGCGAGGACGGGGAAATTGGCCCAGTTCTGCAGCTGGGTGGCGAGGTTGAGCGCGCCGCGGTCGAACTCGTGGTTGGCGATGATCATCGCGTCGGCGCCCATCGCCGACAGGGCCCGGATCTCGGCCTCGCCCGAGTAGAAGTTGAAGACCGGCGCGCCCTGGAAGCAGTCGCCGCCGTCGAGGTGGAGCACGCGCGCCGAGCGGGCCCGCTCGCGGCCGACGATGTGCGAGATGCGCGCGGCGCCGCCGACGTTGGCGACCGCGCCGGCCTCGCCGAGGCCGAGGCCCGAGTCGACCTGCCCGAGCTGGAGGTTGTACGGGTAGAGGCGCGAGTGGATGTCGGACGTGTGGATGAGCGTGAGGTGGACCTGGCCGTGGAGCTGGGTGGGCGGGGCCTCGGCGGCGCAGCCCGACCCGGTCCCGAGCGCTCCCGCGACGGCCAAGGCGCCGCCGAAGGTGGTGGCGAGCGCGAGCGGCCCGGGGCTCAGGAAGCGGCGGAGATCCATGGAGCGGCGCCCTCACGCTAGGGAGCCGGCGCCGCAGGCTCAAGCGAATTGCGCAACGACCGCGTGTCAGGGAGCGGACCGCGCGCGTCTCCGCCTCATCGCGAGCGCGGCGATCGCGAGCGCGACGGCGACGGCGCGATCCGCGCGCGCCGGGGTGACGACGCGGCAACCGCATCCGGCATCGGCGCCAGGTCCTCGGGCCGGCGTCGCCCCGCCGCCCGCGCCGGTGACGCTCGTCGTCGAGCCGCCCTCCCCGCCCGCGCCGCCGTCGCCCGCGCCGCCTCCGCCCGCCGCGCCGCCGCCCGCGCCTCCGGCGCCGTCGGGGCAGCCGTCGGCGCCGATCGTCGCCGCGAGCGCGGGCCACTCCGGCGGGCACGCGACGCCGACGCTGCTGTCGGCCGGGCACGCGAGCGGGCCGCGCACGCAGGCGAGCGGGAGCAGCGGGGCGAAGGTCGCGCCTTCATCGGTCGAGACGCTCGCGAGGGGCGCGATCGCGCCGTCGCCGCACGCGTACACCGCCGCGGCGGCCCAGGTGAGGCACCGCACCTTCGCGGTCGAGACCTGCTCGAACGCGAGCGTGGCCGCCGGCGCCCTCCACACGCCGTCGGTCTCCCCGCCGACGAGCAGCTCGGCGCCGTCCGGCGAGAGCGCGAGCCCGCGGAGGAAGCCCTGCCCGGCGAACGCCTCGGCCCACGTCTCGGCGCCGTCGCTCGAGGCCAGGAGACGCCCCGGCGCGCCGTCGAGGCGGAGGTAGACCCGGTCGGGATCGACAGGATCGACGGCGCCGAGGTACGGCGCGGCGACGGCGTCGCTCCCCGGCACGTCGACCATCGTCCAGCTCGCGCCGTGATCGATCGAGCGCGCCACCACGCCGAAGTAGACGCCGCCGCTCTGCCTGAGCCCGCTGGCGTAGATACGGTCCGGATCCGACGGCGCGACGTCGAGGGTGAGGCCGAGGAAGCCGGCCGGCAGCGGCGCGCCCGTCGGGGCGAAGCTCGCGCCCTGATCGGTCGACTCGAGGATCCGGTACGTGGCTCCGTCTCCGCCGAGCGCGACCGCCACCGAAGGGTCGTCGCGCCGGACCGAGACGTCGGCGACGACCGTCTGCGCCGTCCCGGCGGCGCGCTGCCACCCGCAGAGGTCCCCGTGGGCCGCGCCGACGCCGTCGAAGAGCGCCGCGAGCACCGAGCCGTCGCCGGTCACCGCGATCGGCGGCTCGTAGTTCAGGTACCCGACGGCGCTCTCGCAGACCCAATCCCACGTCGCGCCGGCGTCGCGGCTGAGGACGAGGCCGAAGTTGGTGCGGAGGACGAGGTGCGCGGGATCCCCCGGATCGACGACGAGCTGCCCGGCCGAGGGGAAGGCGCCGTTGGCGAGGACGGGGCTCGCGCCCGCCGCCAGCGCGAGCCCACAGCCGGCCGCGATCGACGCCCGCACGCGGAAGCGTGGGACCTCGGGGCGCCGAGCGGCGTTGCTCGGCTTCAGTGCGACGAGCCCTCGCCCGTCAGCAGATCGAACAGCCGCGGCGCGAAGGCCTCGGCGACGCAGTGCTCGACGTCCTCGGCCGTGCGGCACACCAGCGCCTCGGCGGCGACCGCCTCGGCCTCGCCGCGGGTCACGCGGCGGAGCGTCTCCTTGATCTCGGGGATGGCGGCGGCCTCCATCGAGAACTCGCGGACGCCGAGGCCGAGCAGGAGCACGGCGGCGAGCGGATCGCTCGCCATCGCGCCGCACACCGAGACCGGGCACTGCCACTCGTCGCCGGCGCGCACCACGCCGGCGATGAGGCGCACGATCGACGGATCGAACG
The DNA here is from genome assembly GCA_964372055.1 of uncultured Polyangiaceae bacterium. Taxonomy (GTDB): domain Bacteria; phylum Myxococcota_A; class Polyangia; order Polyangiales; family Polyangiaceae; genus CAYJPW01. The sequence goes on along the minus strand of CAYJPW010000170.1, from coordinate 13,539 downwards.
GCGAGGCGAGGTAGGCGAGCGAGCGGCTGGTGCGGTCGATCGCCAGCGAGTACTGGATGAGGTCGTTGGTTCCGAGGCTCAGGAACGCGGCCTCCTGGGCGAAGACGTCGACCATCACCGCCGCCGCGGGCACCTCGATCATGACGCCGAGCGGGATCTCGTCGGCGCAGGCCTGGCCTCGGGCGCGGACCTCGGCGTGCGCCTGCTCGAGGAGCTTTCGGACCTGGCGGAGCTCGGTCAAGCTCGCGATCATCGGGACCATGATGCGCACGTCGCCGTGCGCCGTGGCCCGCACCATGGCCCGGAGGTGCTCGAGGAACACGTCGGGCCGCGAGAGCGCGAGCCGCACCGCGCGCAGGCCGAGCATCGGGTTCATCTCGGCGGGCACCTGGAACGTGGAGACGAACTTGTCGCCGCCGATGTCGAAGGTGCGGAGCGTCACCGGCTTGGGCCGCATCGCCTCGACGACGGCGCGGAAGATCTCGAACTGCTGCTCCTCGGTCGGGGGGTGGGCGCGGTCGATGTAGAGGAACTCGGTGCGGTAGAGGCCGATCCCGTCGGCGCCGTGGTCGCGCGCGAGGATGGCCTCGGCGGGCAGCTCGACGTTGGCCTTGAGGACGACGGGCGTGCCGTCCTTGGTCTCGGCGGCGAGATCGCGGGTCTCGTGCAGGCCCTTGGCGAGGGCGACGTAGCGGTCGGCGCGGACGCGCGCCTCCTCGATGTCGGCCTCCCCCGGGCGCACGAACACCATCCCGCGGAGGCCGTCGACGATGATGAGGTCGCCGGTGGAGACCTCCTTCATCACGTCGTGCACCCCGACGGCGGCGGGGATCTCGAGCGCGCGCGCCATGATCGAGGTGTGGCTCGTCCGCGTCCCCACCTCGGTCACGAAGCCGATGACCGGCTGATCGACCATCGCGGCCGTGTCGGCCGGCGAGAGATCGTGCGCGATGATGATCGACGGGCCGGTGAGCGTGGGGATCCCGACCTCGCCGACCGAGCCGCCCAGCGCGCGCAGGAGCCGCTCGCCGGCGAACTCGACGTCGTGGCTGCGCTCGCGCAGGTAGGCGTCGTCGACGGCGCCGAGGCGCGAGGCGATGCTGTCGATCGAGAGCGCGACCGCCCACTCGGCGCAGCGCTTGCCGTCGGTGATCTGGGCGCGCACCGCCTCGGCCAGCGACTCGTCGCCGACCATGAGCACGTAGGCCTCGAGGATCGAGACCTCGGCGAGCTTGTCGCCGACGCGCGACGCCATCTCGCGCAGGTCCTTCTGGGCGCGCTCGACGGCCTCGCGGAAGCGCGCGAGCTCGCCCGGCACCTCGCCGAGCGAGATGAGCCGCCGCGGGTGGCTGCCCCGCGTCGAGCCGATCACCACCGCGGTGCCGATGACCACGCCGGGCGATCCCGCGATCCCGCGCAGGACCTCGGGGTGGACGCCGGGGCCGGAGACCTCGGCCGTCATTCGGGCTCTCCGAAGCGGCCGGCGACGAGCTCGCCGATGGCGGCCACCGCCGCGCGCGCGCCGCTGCCCTTGGCCTTGACCGCGATCACGGTTCCCTGCGCCCCGCAGAGCAGGAGCACGCCCATCACGCTCTTCGCGTTCGCGGCCTGCCCGTCGGGGCCGGCGACCGAGATCTCGCAGGGGAACTTGCTCGCGAGCTGGACGAGCTTCGTCGCCGCCCGGGCGTGCAAGCCCCTGGCGTTGATGATCTCGAACCTCTGCTCCGCGATCTCGTCGCTCACGCCGGCCCCCCGCGTTGGCCCGCACCGCCCGAAGCTGCCAGGGTATCCGTTCTGCCGACGTCCCGGTGAACGACGGTGATCGGGAGATCCGTCCTCGGGCCGAGGGCGTCGGCGAGGACGCCGGCGAGGGCGACGGATCGGTGCCTGCCCCCGGTGCAGCCGAACGCGACGGTGAGGTAGCTCTTCCCCTCGCGCTCGTAGCGCGGCAGGCAGAACGCGAGCAGCTCCTCGATCTTCGCGAGAAACTCGGTCACCTCGGGCTTGCTCATCAAGAACTCGCGGACGGCCGGATCGCTCCCCGGCAGGTTCTTGAGCTCGGGCACGAAGAACGGGTTTTCGAGGAAGCGCACGTCGAAGAGGAGATCGGCGTCGACCGGGATGCCGTACTTGAAGCCGAACGAGACGAAGCGCGTGGCCATGCGCGGCTGCTCGGCCTTGCCGGGGCCGAGGTGGGCGATGACCTGGGCGCGGAGCTCGTGGACCGAGAGGCGGGTGGTGTCGAGCTCGACGGTCGCGGCGGCGCGCAGCGGCGCGAGGCGCTCGCGCTCGAGGTGGATCCCGTCGAGCACGGCGATGGCGCCCGGCGTCGAGGCGCGCCCGCGCCGGACCGGTGACGGCGTCGAGAGCGGATGCGGCCGGCGCGTCTCGTTGAAGCGACGGAGGAGCGCCTCGTCGCTCGCGTCGACGAAGAGGACCGACACGTCGCGCCCCTCGCGGATCCCGTTGAGCGCCTCGGTGGCGCCGTCGAGGAACGAGCCGACGCGCGCGTCGATGCCGAGCCCGACGCGGGCGATGCCGCCCGCCTCGCACACGTCGATGCTGGGGCGGATGAGCGACGTGGGGAGGTTGTCGATGCAGAAGTAGCCGAGGTCCTCGAGCGCGTGCAGCGCCGTGGACTTGCCGGCGCCGGAGAGGCCGGTGACGACGACGACGCGGCTCTGCTGCCGCGACGTCGGGGGCGAGCTGTCGCCGGCGTCGCTCATCCGCCGCGCCTCGGCTTGTCGAGGTCCGGCCGGACCCGCGGGAAGCTCGCCGACGACTCGTTGGCCCGGTGCGTCGGCGGGGCGTGCACCGGCCCCGTCTGGAGCGGCACGTCGCGCCGCGCGTCGTGGACCGGCGGAGGCGAGGCCGACTCGTTGAACGGGGGCGCCACGTCGCGGCGCGGCAGGGGCGCCGGCGCCGCGCGCCTCACAAGCGGGCCCGGCGACGGCGCCGCCGAGGAGGGAGGCATCGCCGCCTGCCCCGCCTCGTTGACGAGCGTGCCCTCGAGCTGGCCGAAGAAGTCCTTGGCCGAGTCGTGGCCGGCGCTCCGGAGGAGCTCGTTGCGCGCGGCCACCTCGAGGATGGACGCCATGTCGCGTCCCGGGCGCACCGGGATGACGAGCTCGCGGATGTCGACGCCGAGGATCTGGTGGAAGCGGTCGTCGAGGCCGAGGCGGTCGTACTCGACGTCCTTCGACCACTCGACGAGCTTGACCACCACGTCGATCCGCTTGCGCTCGCGGATCGCGGTGACGCCGAAGAGGTCCTTGATGTTGAGGATGCCGAGGCCTCGCACCTCGAGGTGGTGGCGCAAGAGGTCGGCCGGCGCGCCGAAGACCATGCCGGGCGGGCGGTAGTCGCACTCGACGGCGTCGTCGGCGACGAGGCGGTGGCCGCGCATGACCAGGTCGAGCGCGCACTCGCTCTTGCCGATGGCGCTCGCGCCGATGAGGAGCAGACCGACGCCGAAGACGTCGATGAGCACGCCGTGCAGCCGCACCCGCGGCGCCAGGCGGTCGTCGAGGAGCGCGTGGAGGGCGGTGATGGTCACGCTCGAGCGCTCGGTCGAGAGCACGAGCGGCGTGCCGGTCGCCTCGGCCGCCTCGCGCAGCTCGGGCACCGGGATGGCGCCGTCGCCCGACGCGTCGCTCTCGTAGGCGCGCGAGCCCAGGGTGAGCACCACGCAGCAGAGGTCTCGGCCGAAGAACCCGAGGAGCGAGTGGTGTCGATCCGCCGGCGAGAGGCGCTGGAGGTACGAGAGCTCGGTCTGCCCGAGGATCTGGATGCGCGAGGAGACGATGCCGTGGAAATGGCCGGCGAGCGCCAGCCCCGACTTCTGGATGCGCGCGTGCTCGATGCGGCGTCCCGTGCCCGACTCGCCGGCGACGAGCGTGACCTCCACGCCGAGCCCCGGATCGTCGAGCAGATCGCGGACCGAGATCGACGGCCCCCTCGGGACCGCGGAGGGCGCGGCCGGCTCCCCGGTCATGGCCCCGAGGCCCGCCCTTCCTCGGTGGCGATCATCCCGAACGCCTCGACGCCGGCCGGCGCGGCGAGCAGGCGCGCGCGGAAGCCGTCGTCGCGGAGCAGCCGCGAGACGCGCGCCAGGGTCTTGAGGTGCTCGCCGGTCGCTCGCTTCGGGCCGATCACGGCGAAGAGGATCGACACGGGCTCGCCGTCGATCGCCTCGAAATCGATGGGCTGCGGACAGAGCAGGACCGCGCCGACGATGTGATCGAGCCGGTCGATCGCGCCGTGGGGGATGGCGACGCCGCCGCCCACGCCCGTCGACTGCAGGCGCTCGCGATCGGTGAGGACGCGCTCGATCTCGTCGGCGGTGACGACGCCCTGCCCGGTCGCGAGCAGGGCGGCGAGGCGCCCGAGCGCCTCGGGCTTCGATCGAACGAGGCCCTCGGCCTCGCTGGCGACCGAGACGCGGGTGGCGTGGAGGATGTCGAGGACTCGCATGGGGTAGCGCCGTGAGGCTACTGCCGTCGTTTCTAGCAGGCTCCAGCAAAACTCGCCTGATCAACATGGCCCGTCGCGTGGCGAGCCCCGATGAACCCGAGGCTCACCACGTCGTCTCGACACGGGGGACGGGCGCGCGATCGGAGGATCGCCGAACGTCACTCTCGCGTGCGCGAGGAGCCGACCGCCTTGTCGGGCTCGACGGCGAACTCGCCGGCGCTCGGGCCGCCGCGCTTCTTCGCGACGCTGGCGCCCTTCTCGCTGCGGATCTGGCGCTCGAGCTTGTCGTGCATCATGTCGATCGAGGCGTACATGTCCTCGCTGCGCTCGTGGCCCTGGAAGTGGACGGCGCCGGACGAGATCCGCGCCTCGGCGATGTGATCGAGCCCCTCGACGGAGAGGGTCACCTGGACGGTCATCGGTTGCCGGAGAAACTTCTGAAGCTTGGCCATCTTCTCGTGAGCGTAGTTTTTCACCGCATCAGTTCCCACCATGTGCCGGAACGTGATCGTGATGTTCATCGAAACCACCTTTCGAATCGCGGCCGCGGTCGGGGCCGCCTTGTCTTGCGTCGCGCCTCGTGGCCAAGCGCGCGACGGACGCACGCGGCATCATCGTAACACCGCCGGGTGACGGGCCAAGGGAAAGCCTCGGATTTCCGGAGGAGTCGCCCCACCCGCCTCACGCGGCGCATTTCGTGCGTGGAGGGCGCGTCGGGGACGACGCGCCGAGCTCGGCCGGCAGCGCCGGACGGGGGGGACACGTCGTCACGTGGACGGAGGCGGGCCCCCGCCGGACGACGACGACGCGCGCCGATCCGAGCTTTCGGGTCCACTCGCTGCGGCCGTCGGGAGGGGCTCGGCGAGGACGTAGTGCTTGCGGACGAGCTCGTGATCGCAGAACTCCCCGGGCGGGGCGATGAGGGCGATCTCGCCCTCCAACAGCAGCGCGGCGCGATCGCAGAGGCGCAGCGCTTCGGCCACGTGGTGATCGGCGATGACGACCGAGAGTCCCTCGCCGGCGGCGGCGCGGAGGCGCTCGGTCACCCGCGAGGCGCCGAGCGGATCGATCGCGGCGAAGGGCTCGTCGCAGAGCAGGACGCGCGGGGAGGCGCAGAGGGCGCGGCCGAGCTCCAGCCGGCGGCGCTCGCCGCCCGAGAGGGATCCCGCGACGACGTCGAGGCGCCCGGCGAGGCCGAGCGCCTCGAGATCGCCGGCGCCGAGGGTCCGCCCGCCGAGGCGGCCGAAGACCGCGAGGTTCTCGGCGACGGTGAGGTCGAGCAGGACGCTCGGCGTCTGGGGCAGGTAGCCGAGGCCGCGGCGCGCGCGCTGCCAGAGCGGGCGGCGCGAGACGTCCTCGCCGTCGATCCGCACCACGCCCGACGCGGGGCGCTCCTCGCCCGCGAGCGCGCGGAAGAGGGTGCTCTTGCCGGCGCCGCTCGGCCCGAAGACGCCGAGCACCTCGCCCGGCGCGACCTCGAGCGAGACCGAGCGCACCACCTCGCGGCCGGCGATGCGGACGGTGATCCCCTCGGCCGAGAGGCGGGGCGTCACGGCCGGGCGGCCCTCATCCCGCGCGCTGGCATCTTCGGCGGCGCCCATCACGCCCGCGTCAGCGCGGCTTGCTCACCGGGATCGAGCCCTTCACGTCGGTCATCGACACCTTGGCCGTGCCGATGTGGATGGTCGCCCTCTCGGCCGTCAGCCACCCGCCGCCCCGCGTGAGCCGGACGCCGCCGCGCAGCTCGAGCACCTGCTTGCCGAGATCGAGCTCGACCTCGGGCGCCTCGGCGCGCACGCCCTTCACGTCGGCGATGACGCCGCCGGAGCCCTTGACCCAGGTGACGTGGGGGACCTCGTCGTAGCGCACGTCGACGCGGGGGCAGCTCACGCGCAGCGCGCCCTTCGAGAGCTTGACGCTGCCCTCGAGCACCGCCGTCTTCGCCTCGACGTCCACGTCGAGGCGCTCGGCCTGCATGTCGAGCGCCTCGCCGCCGACGGCGCCGAGCGGATCCTGCGCGAGCGTGCGCGAGGCGCCGGCGACGAGCGCCACCGCGAGCGGCAGGACGAGGGCGCGAGCGCGCATGCCCCATCGTAGCAGCCGCCCGGCCGCGCGGGCGACCCCGCCGGGCTAGCGCCGCGCGTGAGAAGCGTGGCCAAGAATCGGACGGACAGTCGCGCGGCGCTAGCGGGCGCGAAGCGCCCCTCGGGGGGTCGAGAATCGCCGCGCTTGCGCGGGGATTCCGGGGGGCGCGAGGCGCCCCCCGCGACGCTGTCAGAAGTCCGCAGGACTTCTGACGAGGGGAACTACGAGGCCTTGCCGCTGCGGGCGTGGCGGGCGGCGCTCGATCCGTGCTCGAGGGCGCGGCGGACCGTGTGGGTCGGGTGCCCCGACTCGCTGGCGATCTCGTCGACCGTGGGGCGGCGGCGGAGCTTGGCGGTGAGGCGGTGCGCGGTCACGATGACGCTGCGCAGCACGCCGACGTCGCGGCCGGTGAGCGGCTCGCCGACGCGGAGGCCCTCCTGCTCGAGGCAGACGATGATCTGCTCGACCTCCTCGTAGCTGATGGCGCGCGCGTCGATGACCTCGGCGATGTCGTTGAGGTCGACCCGGCCGCCGGAGCGGTGGCGAACGAGGAGCTGATCGAGGATCGTCTTGACGAGGGGCCGCACAGACGCCTGTTCTAGATCGCCGCCCTGCCGCGCGCACGTACTCTGGCCGGAGAAGATGCGCGTTGGGCGCGACTCTTCTCCGGGTCTTCCTCGCGCTCCAAACCGACCGGGGCCGCTCGCCTGGAACCCTGGCGGCGCGGGCGAGGCAGCTCACCCGGCGCCGGCGACCCGCAGTATCATCGGCCTGTGCATGGCTCGGCGATGAGTCGTCTTCGGCGTTCGGCGCGCCCGGGTGCCTACGGGGTGGCGGTGGCGCTCTTCCTCGGCGGTGCGTCGTGCGGCCGCACGCCCCTCCGCGCCACCGAGCGATCGGCCGGCGGCGGAGATTCCTGCTCCGAGGCGATCTGCGCCGCGCCGCTCGTGTGCTGCGGCTCGGCGTGCGTCGATCTCCGCGCCGACCCGTCGCACTGCGGCGCCTGCGACGCGCCCTGCCCCGGGTACGCGCACGCCGCGGCCGTCTGCGCCGCGGGCGCCTGCGCGATGGGCGCCTGCGAGCCCGGCCACGCCGACTGCAACGGGAGCCCGGCCGACGGCTGCGAGATCGAAGCGCCGACCGGCGCGTGCGAGTGCACGCCGGGCGCGACCGAGCCCTGCTACGACGGCCCCGCCGGGACGCTCGGCGTCGCCGCCTGCAAGGGCGGCGTCCGCACCTGCGCCCCGAGCGCGGCGTGGGGGGCCTGCGAGGGCGAGATCGTCCCCACGCCCGAGGCGTGCAACGGGCAGGACGACGACTGCGACGGCCAGATCGATTTCACCGACGCCGACGGCGACGGCTGGACGCCCTGCGACGGCGACTGCTGCGACCAGCCGGGCGGCTGCGGCGCCGATCCCACGCTCGTCAACCCGGGGGCGTTCGACATCCCCGGCAACGGCGTCGACGACGACTGCGATCCGGCGACCGGCGACGGCGGCCCCGCGAGCTGCGATCCGGCGCCGCTCACCGCGCCGACCGGGGCGCTCGCTCTCGCGCGAGCGATGGACCTCTGCCAGACGACGACCGAAGATCCTCCCCTCGCCGACCGCCGGTGGGGCCTGATCACCGCGTCGCTGCTCCTCGCGGACGGGAGCGAGGGGCCGCCGGCCGACGTGCAGGCGGGCGTGCTCGAGCGCTACGGCACCGTCGTCGTGCCCCAGCAGAGCAACACGATGGCGGCGCTCTCGTCGGGGACGGCGCGCGACGAGGGCGATCCCGGGTTCGTTCACCCGGAGAACGGCGTCCCCGGGCAGCTCGGCAACTTCGACGCAGGGACGACGTCGGGCGTGCCGCCGGCGTGGCTCGCGGCGAACGGCGGGACACAGCCGCCGCCGGTGAGCTGCCCGCCCTGCACCGGCGTGTGGTGCACCGAGGCGCACGACAGCGTCGATCTCGAGCTCCGCGTCCGCGTGCCCACGAACGCGGCGTCGCTCTCGTTCCGGCACCGCTTCTACACCGCCGAGTACCCCGACTTCGCCTGCCTGCCCGGCCCCGATCGCTTCGTCGCGCTGCTCTCGGGCGGCGCGCCCACCTGCGGCCCGGGCAAGCCGGCCGGCTGCATCCCGGCGGACGGCAACATCGCCTTCGACTCGCTGCAGCACCCGATCTCGGCGAACGACGCCTTCTACGAGGTCTGCGTCCCCAAGGGCGGCGCGCCGCCGGACGCCTGCCCCGCCGGGGCTTCCGATCTGCTCGGCACCGGGATGGGCGGCTGGAACGGCAGCCTCGCCGACGGCGCGGCCACGGCGTGGCTCGACGCCTCGGCGCCGGTCGTTCCGGGCGAGACCATCGAGCTCGAGCTCGTGATCTGGGACGGCACCGACCACAACGTCGACTCGCTGGTGCTCGTCGACGCCTTCGCCTGGCATCCCTGATCACGACGCGCAGCCCTCTCCGTTTCGGGAGAGGGCCCCAGGGGTGAGGTCTTCGACTTCAGCCCTTGCGGCGCCGCGCCAGCCGCCTCGTCCTGCGCTCGGCGGCGGCCTCGGCGAGGGCGCGGTCGCGCTCGGTCTCGATCGCGATCGGCGGCACCGGCGTCGGCTTCATGTCCTCGTCGACGGCCACGTAGGTCACGAACGCGGTCACGCAGGGCCAGCGCTGGCCGGTGATGCCGTCCTCGCCCTCGACGTCGACCAGGATCTCGAGCGAGGTGCGGAACGTCGCGGTGATCCGGGCGGCGAGGCGGACGATCTGGCCGACCTTGATGGGCTGCTCGAACGAGAGATCGTCGATGCCGGCGGTGATCGCGAACGAGCGGGTGTGGCGCTGCGCGCAGATGGCGGCGCAGAGGTCGACCCACGCCAGGATCTGGCCGCCGAAGACGTTGCCGAGCGCGTTGGCGTGCGTCGGCAGCACGTACTCGGTCATGGTGGTCGCCGAGTCGGCGACGGGCTTCGCGTCCACGGCGCTCCGTCAGCCCTGGTGCGGCGGGCGGGCGTAGAAGGCCTCGGACTCCACGCCGCCGAGGGCCGAGATCTTGAGGCGGCCGAAGATGTTCTCCGCCTTGGCGTCCATCTCCTGGGCGTCCTTGCGAGCCGCCTCGTCGTTGGCGTACTCGCGCTCGTTCATGAGGAACTTGGCGAACGCCTTGAAGGTGCGCGCCAGCTCCACCTCGTTGCCGGTCTGCTCGAAGATCGCCACGGAGCGCGCGAAGTACTCGCGCGCGCTCTTGGTGTGCACGGCGCCCCAGCCGCCGGCGGCGGTGATCTCGCCCAGCGTCCGGAGCGCCACGCCGAGGTGGACCTTGCTGCGCACCGAGGCGAAGAGATCGACGGCGCGGCCGATGCAGTCGCGCGCCTTGGCGAGGTCGCCCTGGAGCAGGTATGCCTTGCCCAGGCCGCGCAGCGCCTCGGCGAGCCCGAGCTTGTCGCCGAGCTCGTCGCAGAGCTCCTCGGCCTGCTTGAGCACGTCGATGGCCTTGCCGGGCTGGCCGTTGCGGTAGTGCGCCTCGCCGACGTTGGTGAGCACCAGGGCGATGCGGTTGCGATCGCCGACCTGCTGGGCGACCTCGAGCGCCTCCTGGAAGAGCGCCAGCGCGCGCGGGAAGTCGCGCTGGTCCTGGGCGACGGTCCCGAGGTTGTTGAGCGTGGCCATCACGCCGAGCAGATCGCCGATCTCGCGCCGGATCACGAGCGACTGCTCGAACGCCTCGAGCGCCGGCTTGAACTCGCCCGAGTCCTGGAGGACGAGGCCCAGGTTGTTGAGCGAGAGCGCGATGGAGCGGCGGTCGCCGAGGCGGCGGCGACGGCCGAGGCCCTCCTTGAGCGAGGCCAGCGCCTGCTCGTATTCGCCCTTGAGCCAGTGGAGCTTGCCGAGGTCGTCGATGCTCGAGGCCACGCCGCGGTCGTCGCCGGCGCCCTGGAAGAGCGCCATCGCCGTGGCGAGGTGGCGCTGCGCCTCGTCGAGCGAGCCGATGTCGCGGTAGAGGCGCCCGATGCGGTTGTGCGCGGCGCCGCCCTTGCGGCGCAGGTCGAGCCGGTAGGCGAGCGTGAGCATCTCGCGGAAGGCCGCGAGCGCGTCGTCGATGCGGCCCATGAGCTGGAGGACGTCGCCGTAGTCGTGGAGCGCGTCGATGCGCCGGCCCGTCATGGCGTCGCCGACCAGGGTGAGGCCCTTCTGGTAGTACTCGCTCGCCTTGGTGTTGGCGTAGCGGCGGCGCGCGAGGTCTCCCGCCTCGAGGTAGGCGAGCCCGGCGCGCAGCGTGTCGCCGCCCTTCTCGCGGTGCTCGGCGAGCATGGCGATGTACTCCTCGCTCTGCCGGACCGTCTCCTGGTGGTCCATCCAGTCGGCGATCACCTGGTGGTAGCGCCGCGCCGCCGCCGTCGGCGTCCGCTTCTGGATCGTCTCGCGCTCCTTGTTGTGCTTGAAGATGTACTCGTCCGAGCCGGGGAAGGTGGAGTCGGGCAGCTTGAGGATGTAGTCGCGCTCGACGAGCTCGGCGAGCAGCGCCGCGATGGTCCGCGTGTCCTCGTCCGCCGACTCGCCCCAGAGGGACGGCGCCTCGCGGCCCATGCGCGCCAGGGCCACGAAGCCGTCGCTCCAGAAGACCGATCCCATCGCGGCGGCGTGCTCGAGGAGCTGCTTCTCGGGCGCGTCGAGGGCGGCGAGGCGCGCGTTGACCGCGTCCTCGATGGTGAGCGGCAGGCGCGCCGCGTGGAGCTTCTCGAGATCGACGCGCCAGCGCGGCTCCTCGGCGAGCTCGCTCTCCTCCTCGAGCACGCCCTTGTCGTGGTAGATGCGCACCATCTGCTCGAGCATCAGCGGGTTGCCGCCCGCGAAGGTGCACGCCGCGTCGACGAGCTCGGCCGGGATGCCGCCGGAGCAGGGCGCGAGCAGCGCCTCCATCATGGCGGTGGCGTCGGCGTCCTTGAGCGCGCCGAGCTCGAGGAGCGTGTGGCGGCGCTCGCCCACCCGGCCCCAGTCCTCGTGGCGGGTGATGAGCTCGGTGCGGGCGGCGCACACGACCAGGATGGGGCCGGTCAGGTACTCGAGGAGGTAGCGGAGCAGGGCGAGCGAGTCGTCGTGCGCCGCGTGCAGGTCCTCGAACACCAGGCACACGGCGCTGTTGGCGGCGTCGGCCTCGAGGAACGCCTTGAAGACGGCGCGGCGGAGCAGCTCCGCCTGCTGGGGATCGTCGCCGACGGCGCGGGTGAGCGGGCTCTCCTCGAAGGCGAGCCCGAGGAACTGGCCGAGGTAGTAGATGACGTCGCCGACCTTGCGGTCCTCGAGGACCTTGGCGACCTGCGTCCGGACCTGGGCTTTGGCCGCCTCGGGGTCCATGCCCTCGACGAGGCCGAAGCGCGCGCGCAAGAGCCGCGCGAACAGCCCGAACGAGGCCGACGTGTCGCGGGCGCTGCCTCGGTAGACGCGGGGGACGAGCGCGCTGCCGAGGGCTCGGTGCTTGATCACGAAGTCCTGGACGAGGCGGCTCTTGCCGATCCCGGTGGGCCCGACGAGGGTGACGATACGGGTCTCGCCTCGCTTCTCGACGGCCTCGAGCGCCTGGTCGAGCGTCGCCATCTCGGCGTCGCGCCCGACGAGGGGGGCGCGCGAGTCGCGCACGAGCCCCCACGTGGATTGGTCGGTGCTCATCGGGCGCAGCCTACCAGGGAGGCGCCGCCGGAGCGAAAGGTGCGCGTCCAGAGCCCGGCGGGGCGGCCGGGCTCCGGGCCGGGACCCGGCACCTCACGCCGGAAAGCGGGTCAGCTCTCGTCGCGCAGCGCCTCCAGCGCGGCGAGCGCCGGAGCCGACTCGGCGTCGTGCGCCGGCGCGAAGACCGGATCGCCGGCGAGCCACGCCGCGCCCGCGCCGGGCTCGCCGAGCGCGATGGAGAGGCCGTCGACGAGCTCGAGCCAGGCGCCGTCGGTGCCGGCGTCGCCGAGCCCCAGGGTGAGCCCCGCCACGGTGGCCGTCGCGATCGCGTGCGGCGCCGGGTGGATGGGGACCTCGGCCGTCGCCAGCGAGGTCTCGAACGCGCGCTCGCACGCCGCCGCGTCGAGCGAGATCCAGCCGGCGCAGGCGAGGGGGCGGACCGCGTAGACCGAGCAGCGACCCTCCTCGAGCAGCGGGCAGGGCGCCCGCAGCGCGGCGCGCTCGGCGCGCGTCATCCCGCGCGTCCGCGCGGCGGCCGCGGCGATCCGCGCACGCATCGCCGCGAGCGCCTCGACCTCGAGCGACGCCTCGAGGTGGGCGGCGACGCGGAGCACCTCGGGCGCGGTGGCGACGACCTTGCCGTGGCAGCAGAAGGCGCACCCCGCGGCGCAGGCCACGGGTCGTTCCGGCGGCGACTCGGCGAGCGCGCGCGCGGCCAGGGCCTCGGCCCAGGAGGCGGCCTCTTCGACCGCGCCGACGGCGCCGGCGATCGATCGGTCCGCGGCGAGGCGCTCGCGGGCGGCGCGGCGCTCGGTCTGGATGCTCTCGATGCCGGCGCCCACGACCGGCAGCCTCGCGCGCCGCTCCATGGCGCGAGCTTAGCGCGGCTCCGGGCCTCGCCCCGGGGTCGCGGGGGCGGCGCGACATTGCTAGGCTCGCGCTCGTGGACGATCTGGATCCCGGCGAGCTGCGGCGCCGCATCGTCGTGTGCTTCAGCGCCGCCGAGCTGCGCGATCTGGCGCGCGAGCTCGGGACGCCGGACCTGGCGGTGGATCGCGGGGTGCAGGAGGCCGCGCGGGACCTCGTGCGGCATTTCGAGAAGCAGGGCGCGCTCGGCAAGCTCGTGAGCAAGCTGCGCGAGGCGCGGCCGCTCGTGGAGTGGCCCGAGACGGTGCACGATCGCCAAACGCCCGACGGACCGACGGCGGCCGCCACCGAGGACGCCGCGGCCGCCGCGCCGGCCTCGCCCGACCCGGCGGCCGCGCCCGACGCGGCGGCCTCGCTCGCGGCGACGACGGCGGCGGACGGGGCGCCCGCGAACGAGGCGCC
>CAYJPW010000169.1:0-23326 GCA_964372055.1 uncultured Polyangiaceae bacterium | reverse complement strand
GGCGTGCGCTCACGAGCCTCGTTCACCGTCAGGGTGCGCCCGTCGAGGTCCTTCCCGTGCAGGGCGTCGATGGCCGCCTGAGCCTCACGGTCGCCCGGGACGTCGACGAACCCGAATCCGCGCGACTGCCCCGTCATCCGGTCCGTCATCACCTGCACGCTGATGACCTCGACCCCGGCGCTCTGGAAGGCGCTGCGGATGGAGTCCTCGGTCGAGTGGAACGCCAGGTTTCCCACGTAAAGACGCTTGCTCATCTTCTCTCTCTCACCACGTGCACGATCAGGTCTCCACCACTTGCGGTTGCGCCCCGGATCGTGCGACGGGTCGCTTCAAGACCACTGAGACGAGCGACCGTCGGCCAAGTCTGCGGGGCGTCCGCATGGATGCGTGCGGGGGCCGAGTCAGAGATCGACGACGAACCAAGCCTAGAGGCGAGATCGAAGCTAGCGCCCTGCCCTGGCTTTCGCAAGCCTCTGGCAAGCCCGCCTACCGGCCCGGCTCCACGCCTCCTGCACGCCCGTGGCCGCCGGGTGGAGTCTTCGTGGCGGGTCGCCGTCCCGGTTGCGACCGGACACGGCGTTTGGCATACCCGCGCCATGCCGAAGGCCAAGGTCGCTGCCCTCAAGGTCAAACCCGAGACGATCCTCCAGGACATCGAGCGGCTCTGCTCCCTCGCCGACATGAAGGGCGCGCTGGCCCAGGGCGCGACCACCATCCTCAAGGACAACATCTCCTGGCACTACCCGTTCCCGGCGGCCAACACGACGCCTTGGCAGATGGAAGGGACGATCCTCGCCCTCCAGCACGCGGGCCTGTCCGACATCAGCTGCGTGCAGAACAAGACGGTGGTGACCAACGCCTTCAAGGGCGAGGACCTCAACCACTACGTCCCGCTCTTCCGCAAGTACGGCATCCCGGTCCTCTACAACTTCAAGGAGGAGGACATGCGGTGGATCGAGCACCGGCCCAAGGCGAAGATGCACGTGCTCGATCGCATCTTCCCCGAGGGGATCAAGATCCCCGACTACTTCTTCGGCAAGAACATCGTCCACCTGCCGACGGTGAAGTGCCACATCTACACGACCACGACCGGCGCGATGAAGAACGCGTTCGGCGGGCTGCTCGCCACGCACCGGCACTACACCCACAGCTGGATCCACCGCACGCTCGTCGACCTGCTCGCGATCCAGAAGGAGATCCACGCCGGGCTGTTCGCGATCATGGACGGCACCACCGCCGGCAACGGCCCCGGGCCGCGCACCATGTTCCCCGTCGTGAAGGACTACATGCTCGCGTCGTCCGACCAGGTCGCGATCGACGCGGTCGCGGCCAAGATGATGGGCTTCGACCCGATGTCGCTCGAGTTCATCAAGGTCGCGCACGACGACGGCCTCGGCGTGGGCGACCCGCGCGACATCGAGGTGGTCGGCGCCGACGTGTCGAACGAGAGCTGGGGCTTCCAGGTCGGCGACAACGGCGCCAGCAAGGTCGGCGACCTCATGTGGTTCGGCCCGATGAAGCGCTTCCAGAAGCTGTTCTTCCACACGCCGCTGGTGAACGTGTTCATCTTCGGGAGCGAGGCGTACCACGACTATTACCGCTGGCCGTTGAAGGACAGGAAGACCTTCGAGGACTGGAAGAAGGACACGCACTGGGGCCGCCTCTTCGACGCGTACGCCCGGGGCGAGGCGGCGCGCATCGTCGGGTCCGCCGACGCCCCGACGGCGCCGAGCCCGGCCGGCTGATCGCGCCGAAGCACGGCCACGGTCCCGCCGGCGATCCCCTCGCTTGACGGGCTCCGGCGCGGGCCCGAGGGCTTGCCCGTGTTGGGCGACGGGCGGAGACGCCGGCGGAGGAGCAGCATCAGTCGGATCGCGGGCACGGCGAGGCTCCGCTTGCGGGCCGGACGCGCCGGCGTCGCGAGCCGGTTCGGCGTGCCCCGCTCGGCGGCGGTCCGGAAAGCGGCCGAGCTCGCCCGCCTTCCGAGGCACCCGGATCTCGGCGCGTCGAGGCTTGGCCGCAGGGCGCGGCAGCTCGAGGAGACGCTGGTCGAGCTCGCCAAGGACGTCGCGCTCTACGCCGAGGATTTCGACCTCGCGATCCGCAAGCTCACCGAAGCCTCCGCCCGCGCGCTCGCGGTGGAGCGCGTGAGCCTGTGGTGGTGCTCCGAGGACCGCTCCAAGTTCACGTGCTTCGATCTGTTCGAGCAGAGCAAGGGGCGGCACGACAGCGGCGTCGTCCTCGAGGCGAAGGACTACCCCTGCTACTTCGCGGCGCTCGACGCGGCGCGGTTCCTCGCCGTACGCGACGCGCGCAACGACCCGCGCACCCGCGAGTACTGCGAGGGGTACCTGGATCCGGCGAAGATCACCTCGATGATGGACGTGCCCGTCCGTGTGGGCGGGCGCGCGGTGGGGATCCTCTGCCACGAGCACGTCGGCCCGCGCCGCTCGTGGACCGGCGACGAGCAGGCCTTCGCGGCGTCGATGGCGGACCTCGTCGCGACCCTAATCGAGGCCGACGCCCGCAAGCGCACGCAGCAGGACCTGAGGTCCGCGCTCGCGCTCCTCGGCGCCACGCTCGAGGCGACCGCCGACGGCATCCTCGTGGCCGATCTGGAGGACCGGATCACGAAGCACAACCAGAAGCTGCTCGAGATCCTGCAGATGCCCGAGGTGGCGCTCGCCGCGCGCTCCGCGACCGAGGCCGTCGCGCTCTTCTGCGATCAAGCGGCCGACCCGAAGCAGGCGCGCGCCAAGCTGAGGGCCCTGCGGGCGAGGCCCGACGCGGTGGAGTTCGACGTGCTCGAGCTCGCCGACGGTCGCTCGGTCGAGTGCTACACGCAGCCGCAGCGGCTCGACGGGCGGATCGTCGGGCGCGTGTTCTCGTTCCGCGACGTCACCTGGCGGCGGCTCGCCGAGAGGGAGCGCGACGCGCTCCTCGAGCGGGAGAAGAAGGCGCGAGGCACGGCCGAGCTGGTCGCGGCCGCCACGGCGGCGATGAGCGAGTCGCTCGACTACGAGCTCGACCTGAACCGGCTCGCCCAGCTGTGCGTCCAGCGAAGGCTGGCCGACTGGTGCTACTTCGTCGTCGTCGAGGACGAGCGACCGCGCATCGTCGCCTCGGCCCATCACGACGGAGGCCAGGACCTCTACCTGACCGACCTCCGCAAGCGCCACGAGCTCGGGCCCCATGACCCGGCGGCGAAGAGCCTCCGCACCGGCAGGCCGATGCTGCTCCCGCAGGTGGACCCGAGGGTGCTCCTGGCCGCGAGCGCCGACGACGCGCTCGCGAAGTTCGCCGCCGACGGAGGGGTGCGCTCGATCCTGGCGGTGCCCGCGGTGGCGCGGGGGCAGGTGGTCGGAGCGCTCATGTTCTGCTCGGCGGCGCCGGGGCGGGCGTACGGCGACGAGGACCTCGCCCTCGCCAACGAGCTGGCTCGCCGCGCCGCGAACGCCATCGACCTCGGCCTGCTCCACCGGCGCACCGAGGAGGCGGTGCGGCTGCGGACCGAGTTCCTGGCGCTGGCGTCCCACGAGCTGCGCACGCCGCTCGCGTCCTTGCAGCTCTCGTTGCAGGCCCTGAGGCGGGTGGCGCCGGCTGGGCCGGGCGACGAGCGGCCCGACGTACGCCGGCTCCTCGACGTCCCCGAGCGCCAGACGAAGCGGCTGGCCCGCCTGGTGGACACGCTCCTCGACGTCTCGCGCATCGAGAGCGGCCGGCTCGATCTCGACCTCGAAGAGGTGGATCTCGTCGGCGTGGCGGAGGACGTCGCGACGAGGCACGCGAACGACCTGGAGCGCGCCGGCTGCGCGGTGTCGGTCCGTGGCTCACGCGTGACCGGCCGCTGGGACCGCTCGCGCCTCGATCAGGTGATCACCAACCTGCTCACCAACGCCATGCGGTACGGCGCGGGGCGGCCGATCGAGATCCTCGGCGGCGAGCGGGACGGCTGGGCGACGCTGACCCTCGTCGATCATGGCGTCGGCATCGCCGCGGCCAACGCGGCGCGCATCTTCGAGCGGTTCGAGCGCGGCGCGTCGGGCGAGGGCTACCCCGGGCTGGGGCTCGGCCTCTACATCTCGCGCGCCATCGCCGAGGCGCACGGCGGCAAGCTCGAGTGCACGAGCCGCGTCGGCGCCGGCTCGACCTTCACGCTCGAGCTCCCGCGCGAGGGACCTCCGCGCCGAGCGGCGCAGCGCACGTCGCCGGCACACACCCGGTGAGGCTGGGATCGATCGGGATCAGAACGCCGACAGCATGAGACCGCCCCCGCTCGGCGTCGGCACCGGGTGGAGCGACAGCGTGAGCGAGCGCGCGGGGTGGATCGCCGAAGGGACGCGCACCTCGCGGCGGATCGTCAGGCCGAGGATGGTCATCGCCAGCCCGGCGCCCTGGAGGACACCCGAGACCACGAGCGGCGCGGTGTAGTCCCGCGTGTCGACGTCGCTGTCCGCCATCATCGCCCAGGGGCCGGCGATCGGGATGCAGGCGTAGCCGATGGCCTTGGCCTCGCTGTCCTCGACGCCGCCTTCGGAGTTGATCGCGGTGGTGACGGCGATGGTGGTGAGCCACGCGACGCCCAGCACGATGGGCCCGGCGATGTAGAGACCGGGGATGCCGCGCGTCTCGCGCGTGTACGTGTCGCCTCGAGCCCATCCCGCGCCGGGGCCGTAGCCCGGCGCACCGTAGCCGGGGCCCGGGCCGCCTGGCGGGACGGCCGGCGGCGCCGCCGGTGCCGGCCCCGTCGGCTGCGCTGCGCCTGCGCCGCCGTAGGCGACGCGGGTGACGTCGGCGGCGGGCACGGTCTGCACCGTGCCGTCGGCGAGCTGGATGCGGACGCCGCGGCTCGGGTCCTCCTCGATCACGGTGCCTCGCAGGCGCCCGCCGTTCGCGAGGTACACGACGTCGTCGCCCGCGGGCGACTGCGCGCTGGCCACCAGGCTCGCGGAGGTCGCGAGCGCCACGCCGACAGCGACGATCCAAATCTTCATGTCATCGCCTCCTCGCGCGCGGTACCACGGCGGCGCCGATCGGCATTGATGGCGGTCACCACGCAAACGCCCGCGCGCCGGCGCGCGAAACGCAGACTTTGCCGAGCGGTGGATCCGCGTTCGCCGCCCCCGGGAGGCGCGTCGCCGGAGCCGCGGCCGGACCGCGAACGTCCTTCCCGCGCGCGCCGGCTCCTCGTCAGCCGGTGCAGCAGGGCGACCCGCCCGGCAACCCGCAGGTCGCCGGATCGGGATCACACGGAGGGTTCCAGTATTCGATGTCGCCGATCTCCACCTCGACCTCGGCGAAGTGAACGACCGCGCCGTTGGCGTCGAGCACGCTGGCGGCCAGGATGACGTGGGTCCCCTTCACGAGCTGGGTCGCCGGGTCCCACGTGGTGCCGGGCAGGAACGAGGTGAGCCCGGCGAGCTGATGCCAGCCGCTGGGGTCGAGCGGGATGACGAGCTTCTGCGGGGCCGTCCCGGCGTACCAGGTGGCGGTGGCGGGATCTTTCACGCCGATCTCGACCGGGACCTCGCCGCCGCAATCGCCGCAGCCGATCGCGGTCCAGAGGTGGAATCCCCCCTGCGGGCCCGCCATCATGGGCAGCACCTGCCCGGGCGCGATGCGCTCGAAACATTTCTCGCCGGTCCCGAGCTCGAACACCTCGGGCGAGGCGGGATCGGCGCAAGCAGGCCCGCCGTCGCCGCCGCCATCGGGGGCTTCACCGCCGGCGCCCGACGTGGTGGCGGTGTTGCTGGAGCTCGCGCCTCCGCCGCCTCCGGCCCCCATCTCCTCGACCGACGACCCACAGTGGACGGTGCCGACGGCGCCGATGGCCACGAGGGCCGACCCGAGAACCTTCGAAGCAAGCGTCATGCGCGGAGGATACCTCGCTCGGACCCCCGGAGCACTCCGCGGCGCGACGCCGACGGCCGCGCACGCGAAGGAAGCTGTCCGATGGACCAGGTCAGTTGCAGATGATCCGCGCCGGTCGCGCGGGACAGAGATCGTTCTCGCAGGCGAGGCCGCTGCGGCAGCCGATCCCCATCGCCTCTTTGCAGGCCTCGCCGTCGCGCGGCTTGGCCTGGCAGGTCATGCCGTCGCACACCGCGAAGTCGAGGCACGGGACGTCCGTGCACGCCTCGCCCACCCTGCCGCGGAGCACGCACTTCTTGTCGGCGGGGTGGCACCAGTCGCCCACGGCGACGCACGAGCCGGACGCGAGGTCCGGGTTGCAGGGCTGGCCCTCCTTCGAGAGCGTGTAGCACTTGCCCGTGCCCGTGTTCGGGTTGATGTCGCAGCGGTTCCCGTCCATGCACGCGGCGGCGCTGGTGCACTCGAGGCCGTTCCCGACCTCGGCCGCGCAGACCATGGTGGAGTCCATCTGCGTCTCGCACCACGTGGTCGGGTCGCAGGCGATCATCGAGCAGTCCTCGCCGAGCGCCGCGGGCTGCACCCGCTCGGTGCAGGCGCCGGCGCAGCAGACCGCGTCGGGCGCGCAGGCGGCTCGATCGCAGAAGAGCTCGCCCTCGCACTCGCCGTCGACGTAGCAGCTCTCGTCGACCTTCGCCTTGCCGATGAAGACGCCGTCGCACGCCGCCTCCTCGGCCGCGGCGACCGACTCGAGCAGGTCGCAGCTCGCACCGCGGAGGTGATCGGCGCAGGCGCGCGCCGCGGCGGGATCGTAGGTGACGGTGCCGAACCCGACGTCCGCCACGAGCTGGAGCAGGTCGCCGCCGACGTCGTACTCGACGCAGGTGGCGACGTCCTCGGAGAGGCCGCAGCGCACGCGCTGCTCGCAGCGCGCCTTGGACAGCTCCTCGGAGGCGCTCTCGATGGGGATGGGGCCGCCGCCCGCGGGCGCCGACGTCTCGTCGCCGCCGCAGGCGGCCATGAAGGCGGCGGCGCAGGTCGCCGCCGGGATGACGCGAAGGATGGAAGCGAGGCGGATCATGCGGGAAGCATAGCCCATCCGGTCCGTGCCGCTTTCGGCTTCGTTCGTCGGGAGCGCGGCGGGCCCGCGATCAGGGGCAGCGCACCAGCGGCGTCAGAGGCGCGAAGTCCCACTGCGTCAGGTCCATGGCGTCGTAGTCGCCGAGCGCCGTCTCGAGCGTGCTCGTGATCTCGGCGAGCGTCTGGCCGAGCTTGTTGGCGGCGGTGCCGCCCGCCTCGGCGACGCACACGAACTTGGTCGCGCAGCAGACGCCGATGCTCTCGCAGCCCGGGCTCTGGGGGCCCAGCGGCTGGAGCTCGTCGTCGCCGTAGAGGGGCACGCCGTCGACGATCACGAGGCGCACCTCGCCGGGCGTCGCCGCGAGCAGGGCGTCGTACGGGTTCGCGGTGTCGCCGGTGATGACCATGACGTCGGCGCGCTTTCCGACCTCGAGCGACCCCAGGACCGCCTCGAGGCCGAGGTTCCGGGCGGCGTTGAGGGTGACCATCTCGGTGAGCATCTTCGGCGTGAGGATGTCGCCCCACACGGTGTTGTCGACCTTGTCGGCGAAGCGCAGCTCGTCGAGCAGGTTCTGGCTGCCGCCCATCGACCAGTCCGGGGCGAGCGCGACGTTGATCCCCTTCGAGAGCGCGAGCGGGATGTTGGTCGTCTTGGTGAGATCGGTGCCGGCGCCGTAGAGGAAGACGTTCGACGCCGGCGACCAGGTGAGCTTCATCCCGTTCTGCGCCATCGTGGTGAGCTCGGCGTCGCCGAGCGCGGTCCCGTGGACGATGGTCGTCTTCGCGTCGTAGAGGCAGCCGTCGGTCGTCGTCACCGTGCCGAGCGCGCCGAACTCGTTGAGCGCCGTCTGGTTCACGCCCTCGGCGACGTGGACCAGGTACGCGTGGGTGTTGCCGTTCGTGAAGTTGTTGCAGACGCCGTCGCCCGACGCCTGCGTGGGGAAGAGCGTCGCCACCTGCACGTCGTCGGAGGGCAGGTCGTTCGGGGTCTGATCGATCGTCCTCGCCAGCGAGCCGAAGCAGACCTTGTTCCCGGGGTTCGCCGCGCCGGCGATCGAGGTGGTGCCCGCGATGAGCCCCTTGAGCTCGCCGTATTTGTCCATCTCGCACCCGAAGTCGGCGGGCGATCCCTCGCCGTTCAGGTACTGCTTGGCGTCGACGACCGCCTTGTAGCGCGCCTCGTTGGTCCAGTCGTCGTGGTCGCCGTAGGCCTGCAGCGGGGCCCAGTCGGTCTCGTCGAAGATGTCGAAGAGGATGTGGTTGTGGGTGTCGATGAGGCCCGGGAAGATGATCCCGTTCGTCTGCACCACGGTGGCGCCGGCCGCCTGCGCGGCGCAGCTCGCGGCCACGCAGGCGATCGTGTCGCCGTCGATGAGGAGCTCTCCGTCGATCACCTGATCGGGCGTGACGATGACGCCCTTGAGGAGGATCTTGTCGGCCTGACCCTGCTGCTCGATGACCGCGTCGGCCGCCGAGCCGCAGTTGCCGCCGCTGCCGCCGCTGCCGCTCGTCGTGCTCGTGGTGGTCGACGTGGTGCTGCCGCCCTGCCCGGAGCCGCCCCCTCCGACGCCGGCGCCGCCTGCGCCCCCGACGCCGCCACCGCCCGCGCCCCCTTGCCCTCCGGTCCCGGTGCCCCCCGTCGACGAGGTGGTGGACGGGAGCGGGTGACTCGGGGAGAGGCCGGTGCCCTCACCGCAGGCCAAGAACGCCGCGCCGGCGAGGGCGAACCAAGCAAAGCCGTTGGTGAAGCGCACGAAGCCACTATATCGGCTCGCGCTCCGGTCCGCGACGGCGAGCGCGCGGCTCTAAGGGATGGTCACCGGCCCTTCGAGCGGGCCGCGGAGCGCGGCGCCGGCGAAGGCCTCGTCGGGCGCGAGCACCACCTCGCCCGCCTCGCGCGTCACCGCGACCGCGAGCACGCCCTGGGCGGTCGCGGCGAGCACCCGCCCCGGTCCGACAGCCAGCAGATCGCGGGACGCGAAGCGATCCTCGACGCGCACGTCGCCCGGAAGATCGATCGCCGCGGCGGCGAGGGGCGCGCCGTCGGGGCCGAGCTCGGCCGCGACCAAGCGAGAAGGGGCAGAGGCGAGCGCCACGAGCACCGTGGTGCCCGGAAGAACGAGGGCGTGCTCGATCCGCGCGACGGGGCTGCCGAGCGGGATCGGCCAGGCCGGGCCGACGCCGGCGGAGCCGGCGAGCGCCACGACGATGGCGCCTTCGGCGACGTCCACCAGCACGGCGCCACCGAGCTCGGCGCAGCGCGCCAGCCGCGTCGTGGGCGGCGAGCTCGCGGGCGCGAGGTCGAGCGGGTGGACCTCGGGCACGGGGATCCCCGCCGGGGTCACGAGCGCCTCGCGCCGATCGAGGCCGGTGTCGTCCCATGGATCGCCGTAGGTGAGCGCGTGCACGCGTAGCCCGTCGCCCTCCGGCTCGCCCCAGACCGACGCGGGTCGCGGGGCGACCACGCTGAGGGCGGGGCCGTCGCCGGGGCCGAGGAGCTTCCAGCGCGCGCCGTAGCTCTCCTCGAAGACCACGATCCCCGCCGGTGCGGCGAGGACGCGCGCGTCACCGTCGACCCAGGCCCGGTGCGCCCGCGCGCCGAGCCCGCCGGCGCCGAGCGGGTACGTCGCGATCTCGCCGTACTCGTCGGAGAGGTCGCCCTCGTAGACGACGGCGCGCGATCCCCACGGATCGAAGCTGACGTCGCGCACCCCCTCGAGCCCCGCGCCCGGAGCGGCGGCGAGCACCGCGCCGGTCGAGGGATCGGCGAGCGCGATCTCGCCGGCGTCGGTGAAGAGCAGGACGGGCGCCGGCGGCACGCGGTGCGTCTCGGGGCGGCTGCTCGGGGCCGCCGAGGCGGTGCGGTCGCGCCCCGCGGGCCAGGGGATCCGCGGCGGCTCGGCCGACGGGCACTCGTGGACGTCGACGCCGACCGACGGCGTCTCGTCCTCGGCGCAGCCGGCAGCCGCGACGGCGGCGAGCCCGAGCGCGGCCAGCGCGCGCGCTCCGCCGGCGAGCCACGCGCGCGCGAAGAGGTTGTGCCCTCGGGGGCGGAGCCCCCGGCCCATCAGCGTTCTGCCCATGCCCGTGTGTCGACGCGAGCGCGCGCAGAGTTGCGTCTTTTTTTCGACCCGCCGCTCCGGATGCCCGGCGAGGCCCCGCGGCCTGGTCGGACGAATGTCCGACACCTCTTCCGTCGCGAGCGGGGGCCCTCAGCCGGTGGCGCCCTTCTTCTCGCGCGGCGCCCTCTTCGCCGGCGCCTTCTTCAGCGGCTTGGCCTCGCCCTCGGCGCCATCGGCCGAAGGCGCCGGGATGACCTCCGCGGGCGCGGCGGGCTCGGCGTTGGCGGCGGCCGGCTTGGCGGTCGAGCCGAGGCTCCGCTTCAGCGCCTCGAACAGGTCGATGATCTGCGCCTGCGGCGCCTCGGCCGCGACGGTGATCTCCTGGCCGGCGACCTTCTGCTCGACCGCGGACATGACCCGGTCGCGGTACTCGTCGTGGTACTGGTCGGGCTTGAAGCGCTCGACCGAGAGCTGCTCGATGAGCTTGTCGGCCAGGTCCTCCTCGACGGGCTTGAAGGCCACCTCGCCGGGCCGGTCGACGTCGTCGAAGCTGCGCACCTCGTCGGCGTAGTAGACCTGGTGCAGGACGAGGCCGCCCTTGTGCGGCCGCAGCAGGACGAGCTGCTCCTTGCCGCGCGTCCAGAAGCGGCCGACCGCGATCTTGTTCATCCGCGTCATCGCGTCGCTGAGGAGCTTGTAGGCGCGGTCGCCGCCCTTGTCGGGGCCGAGGTAGTACGTCTTCTCGATGTAGATGAAGTCGACCGTCTCCTCGGGGACGAACTCGACGATGTCGAGCCGATCGCTGCGCTCGGCCTCGAGCTTCTTGAGCTCCTCGTCGCTGAAGTGCACGTAGCGGTCCTTCGAGTGCTCGTACCCCTTGACCATGTCCGTCCGCTCGACGATCTCGTTGTCGAGCGGGCAGAACATCTGCTGCTTCATTCGACCGCCGCACTTCTTGTGCAGGAGGTTAAATGAGACGTTCTGGGAGGACGTGGCGGTGAACAGCTTGATGGGGATGGAAACGAGACCGAAGGAGATGGTCCCGGAGCCAATCGAGCGCGCGGCCATGGCGCGAAGGCTAGCAGCCGGGGCCTGATGGTGTCGAAATTCGGGGCGCCCCCCTCCGAGCGCCCGAGAAGCCCGGACCGATGAAGCTCGACGAGTACAAGAAGAAGCGCGATCCGGCGACGACGAACGAGCCGTTCGGCCCCGAGCCGGCGGGCCGGGCGCAGGCCACGCTCTCCGGCGCGTTCGTCGTGCACCTCCACGACGCGACGCGCCGACACTACGACCTCCGCGTCGAGGTCGGCGGCGTCCTCATGAGCTTCGCCGTTCCGCGCGGACCGAGCCTCGATCCCGACGCCAAGCAGCTCGCCGTCCAGACCGAGCCCCACCCCCTCGAGTACCTCGACTTCGAGGCGGTCATCCCCAAGGGCAACTACGGCGCCGGGCCGATGATCCTCTGGGACCGCGGGCAGATCCGCTACCTCGAGGCGCCGGCCGAGCAGGGCCTCGCGGACGGCAAGCTCGATTTCGTCCTCCAGGGGTACAAGCTCCGCGGGCGCTTCGCGCTGGTCCGCCTCAAGGGCTCGAAGAACGAGTGGCTCCTCTTCAAGAAGAAGGACGCGCACTCGTCTAAGGAGATCGACATCCAGGCGAGCCAGCCGCGCTCCATCCTCTCCGGGCTCACGGTGGAGGAGCTGGAGCAGGCGCCCGCGATCGCGCGCGACATCGAGGCCGAGGCGGCGCGGCTCGGCGCCCCGACCCGCCGCGTCGAGGGCCCGAAGGTCTCGCCGATGCTGTGCGCCAGCGACGGGGCGCCGACGTCGGCCGAGGGGTGGCTCTACGAGCTCAAGCTCGACGGCGTGCGCATCATCGCCGGCAAGGAGGGCGACGAGGTCACGCTCACCTACCGCTCGGCGCGGGACACCACCGCCGCATACCCCGAGGTCGCGCGCGCGGTGCGCGCCCTCGCCACCCCGCGCGCGGTGCTCGACGGCGAGATCGTGGCGTTCGACGACAAAGGCCACCCGAACTTCCAACGGCTCGGCCAGCGCATCCACCTCACCCGCCCCGCCGACGTCCAGCGCGCCATGCTCGCGGTCCCGGTCGTCTTCATGCTCTTCGATCTCGTGGCCATCGGCGACCGCGACCTCTCGCCCCTGCCCCTCGTCCAGCGCAAGCGGCTCCTCCGGCGCCTCGTCCCCGCCGCGGGCGTGATGCGCGTGCTCGATCACCTCGAGGGCGACGGCGAGGCGCTCCTCGCCTTCTGCCGCCAGCGCCACCTCGAGGGCGTCGTCGCCAAGCGCGCCGGCTCGCCGTACCGCCAGGGTCCCAAGCGCACCGGCGACTGGGTGAAGATGAAATGCGAGCGCGACGAGGACTTCGTCGTCGTCGGCTACAAGCGCGGCGAGCGCGGGCGCGGCGAGCTCGGCGCGCTCGACATCGCCACCTACGAGGGCGACGACCTCGTCGTCCGCGGCAAGGTCGGGAGCGGCTTCGACCAGAAGGAGCTCGACCGGATGCTCGCCAAGCTCGAGGCGCTCAAGATCGACAAGCCGAGCCTCAAGGGCAAGCTCGGCGCGGCGCCTCGCGGGCGCACCTTCGTCCGCCCCGAGGTCGTGGTGAGCGTTCGCTTCCTCGGCTGGAGCGACGACGGCTCGGTGCGCTTCCCGGTCTACCGCGGCGAGCTCGCCGATCGGGATCCGAAGAGCTGCACCGCCGCGCCGCACGCCGCCGCGCTCGACGCCGAGCCCGCGAAACGAGAGGAGGCGCCGGCGGAGGAGCCGCCCCCCTCGCTCGCCGCGCCTGCGCCGGGTCACCGCGCCACCCTGAGCAACCGGTCGAAGCTCCTCTGGCCCGAGGACGGCTACGCCAAGATCGATCTCTGGACGTACTACGAGGCGATCGCGCCGGCGCTCCTGCCCATCCTCCGCGAGCGCCCGCTCATCCTCGTCCGCTACCCCGACGGCATCCACGGCAAGAACTTCTTCCAGTGGAACGTGCCCTCGCACATGCCCTCGTGGATGGAGTCGCTCACCATCCCGCCCGGCGACGACGATCCGGCCGACAAGCGCGAGAAGCGGATCTTCATCGTCAACGATGTCGACGGCCTGTTGTGGGTCGCGAACCTCGCTTGCATCCCGATGCACATCCTCGCCTGCCGGCGGAGCTCGCTCGACCAGTGCGACTTCTTCACCGTCGACTTCGATCTCAAGGGAGCGCCGCTCGCGAACGCGGTGCGCCTCGCGCTCACGCTCCGCGAGCTGCTCGACGAGATCGGGCTCAGCGGCTTCCCCAAGACGTCGGGGCAGACGGGCCTGCACGTCCTCGTCCCGCTCGGGCCGGGCGTGGGCTTCGCCACCGGGCGCGGGCTCGCCGACCTGCTCGCGCGCGTCCTCGTGCACCGCCACCCCGATTTGGCGACGATGGAGCGCGTCGTCGCCAAGCGGGCCGGGAGGATCTACCTCGACACCGGGCAGACGGGCCCGACGCGCACCATCGTCGCGCCCTACTCGGTCCGGGCCGTGCCGCGCGCCACCGTCTCGACGCCGCTCACGTGGGACGAGGTCGCCCCCGGGCTCGATCCCTCGGCGTTCACGATCAAGACCGTGCCGGCGCGCGTCGCCGAGCGCGGCGACCCGATGGCGGCGCTGCTCAAGGTGCGCCCCAGCGTCGAGGCCGCGGTGGCGCGCCTCGAGGACCTCCTCAAGCGGACGCGCGTTCGTTAGCCTGCGCGCGATGTCGACGTTCATCGCCACCATGGCGTACGAGCTCTCGCCCGACACCGAGCCCGACGCGCGGAAGCTCCTCCGCGCCGAGCTCGTCGGGCGCCGCTGGGAGGACCGCTACCAGGGCGATCCGATGCCCTCGAACACGGTCTGGGGAAAGCGCGCCGCCGCCGCACGCGAGAGCACCGACGACGTGCACGCGGCCTGCGCGCGCGACCTCGAGCAGGCCGTCCTGGCGGTCGCGAAGACCGGGCGCAGGATCGGCCTCAGACGAGTGTGGATCCAGGTGACGGGTGCGGGGACGTACGGGCTCGCCCGCCTCGACGGGTAGGCGCGGTCGCGCAAACAGGGCGTAGCGCCGCTCCGGCGACTTCGGGTAATGTTCGCGCGCTCGAGGGAGGCTCATCCGGATGGGACGAAACACTGGCGCTCTCGCGGCCGTTCTGCTCGCCACGCTCTGGGGGTGCGGGAGCGGCGATTTCACCCGCGAGGAGGCGATCAACCGGTGCGACTCGGCGCGCGCGGGCAACCCGTGCGCGACGAGCGCGTCGTTCGACGAGTGCGTCGCCTGTTACGAGGAGTGCGGGATCGACTGCTCCGTCCAGGAGAGCTGCCCCGCGCAGTACACCTGCCAGTAGGAGATGCGATCATGGTGGATTCTGTCCGGAAGCTCTTCGCGGTGATGGCCCTGGGCGCGGCGGCGCTGGCAGCGATGCCCCTCGGCTGCGGCAGCGGCCTCTCGACGGAAGACGCGACCCTGCGCTGCGACCAGGAGAAGGTCGGCAAGAGCGCCTGCGTCACGCAGGCCGCCTACGACGCCTGCATCCAGTGCTACGAAGACTGCGGCGACGACTGCGCCGCCGCAGCCGCCTGCCCCGAGACGTACAGCTGCCCCGAGTAGCGCGGTGACGACGGGGGATCTTCCCCCAACCCCCCCCCGAGATCCACCTCCGGGTCGACAGGCACGATCGGCAATTTCGCTTGAGCTCGCCTGCTGTCACGGCAGAGCGTCGGCGAGCTCCCCGGCGCAGTTGATCGGCGGCGGCTCCGGGTAACCGGCGCCGTCGGCCACGCGCTGCATCGCGAACTGCGACTTGCCCGCCACCAGCGTGACCGGCAGCGGCTTCTCGATCGCGCCCGACATGTCCCCGCAGAGCCGCGCCTCGCACGCCGTCCCCGCGAGCACGATGCTCGGCGCCACGATCGCGTCGCTGTTGATCGGGTTGGCTTCGCCGGTCAGGACCACGTCCGAGAGCGTGACGACGAAGCCACCGTTTTCGTCGATGGGAGCGGGCGCCGCCACGATCGGCTCGCCCGCCGGCGTCACCCGATCGGCGACCGCGAGCGGCTGAAGCACCATGTGCATGCCCGCGGCGTCGGTGGTCACGTCGACGCGCATCACGGCGGGCTGCGCCTTGGCCAGCTGCGTGGCGAGCGCCGCGAAGAAGACGCCGTCGACCTCCCGGGTGATCTCGGCGCCGCAGTCGCCCTTGGGCGGGGCGGGCTTCTTCGCGAGATCGTCGGCGAACGCGTCGAACTCGCCGACCGGATCGGGGCAGCCGGGGAGCGCCACGACCAGCGCCAGCAGCGCGCCCGCCGAGCGGAGCGCGCCGACCGACGCGTGACGACGATCTCGACCCACCGGCACCGAGCGATCGTACCATGCCGCGATGCGCCTCCATCGCCTGCCGGCGGCCGCCTCTCTCCTGCTCGCGGCGTGCGTGGCGGCGCCTGCGCTGGCGTCGGGCTTCTCGACGGCGAGGTTCGGGGGCGAGCACGGGACGCCCATCTCGCCGGGCCCCGCGGCCATCTACTACAACCCGGCGGCGATCGGCGGGACCGAGGGTGCGCGCGTCCTGCTCGACGCGATGGTCTTCGTGCGAGGCGACTCCTACATCCACGAGCCGCACCCGACCGACGTGCCCGAGCCCGCCGGGCTCCGTGGCGCGAACACCGATCCGGCGACGCTCACCAACGTCTCGGTGGTCCCGATGCTCGGCGGCACCTACGGCATCGGCGGCCTCGCGCTCGGCGTCGCCTTCTACGTCCCCTTCGGCGGCGGCAGCGTCTGGGACAAGAACGACCGGTTGGCAGGGAACCCGAGCTACCCGGGCGCGTCGGGCGGCTCCCAGCGCTGGCACGCGCTCGACGGCACGTTCCAGGTCTTCTACTGGACCGCCGCGGTCGCGTACGAGATCCCCGGCACCGGGTTGACCCTGGGCGCCTCGGCCAGCCTCATCCGCTCCGAGATCCAGTCGCTCAACGCGCGCACCGCGATCGGCACGAACGATCTCGACGACGAGGGCCGGTCGCTGATCGACGTCGCCTCGTGGGGCGGCGGCTTCGGCGCCGGCGCGACGCTCGAGGCGATCGACGGCGTGCTCTGGATCGGCGCCTCGTACACCTCGAGCCCCGACGTCGCCGGCGGGCAGCGCCTCTCCGGCACGCTCGAGAACAACTTCGGCTCGATCGACGAGCTCGGCGTCGAGCTCCACCAGCACCTCCCCGACATCGTGCGCCTCGGCGTGCGCTACCGGCCGACCCCGACGACGGAGCTCCGTCTCCACGGCGACTGGACGCGCTGGAGCCTGTTCGAGAACCAGTGCGTCGCCCTCGCGTCCGAGCCCTGCGACGTCGACGCGAGAGGCCACGCGCTCTCGGATCCGGCGCCGCTCCAGAACATGCGGCGGAGCTGGAACGACGGCTTCGGCCTCCGACTCGGCGTGAGCGTCTGGCCCGATCCGCGCTGGGAGCTCTTCACCGGCCTCGGGTACGACTCGAACGCGATCCCGGACGAGACGCTCGAGCCCTCGTTCCTCGACTTCGACGACTTCGCGACCGCGCTCGGCGCGCGCTACGAGGTCGTCCCCGACCGGCTCGCCGTCGAGATCGCGTACACGCAGTTCTACAACCTGCCCCGCGACAACGCCGGCAAGAGCGAGCTCGCGACCACGCCGGACGACTACAGCCGCGTCCCCGACCCGGGCGGGCACTACGGCGAGTGGGCGGGGCTCGTGAACACCGACGTCGAGCTCCGCTTCTGAACGGCGGCCCCCATCGCGCGTCCGGAGTGTCGGCAGGCGCCCCGAGCGGAGCCAGCGGTCAGGCGGTCTTGGTGACCAGGCTGTCGACGGCGTGCACCGGCGCCATGTCGCCGGCCATCAGGTGGGCGATGGCGCCGTAGACGAGGCGCTGCTTGTCGAGGGTGCCCTTGCCCTCGAAGACGGACGACGTGACCACGATCGCGTAGTGGCCGCCGCCGCCGGTGACCTCGACGATGGCGCCGGGGATCTTGGCCGTGATCGCGTCCCTGACCGCGTCGGTCACGGAGCCCTGGAAGTCGGTCGTGTGGTGCGACATCGGCGCGGCTCCTAGTACCTCGGCACCGACGCGTCCACCTTCGTGGACCACGCGTCGATGCCGCCCTCGAGGTTCATGACGTTCTTGAAGCCCTGGCCGAGGAAGTGCTCGGCCGCGGCCTGGCTGCGCATGCCGTGGTGGCAGTGGAAGACGAGCGCCGTGCCGCGGTCGAGCCCGAGCAGGTAGTCCTGCCCGGCCTGATCGAGG
Organism: uncultured Polyangiaceae bacterium; assembly: GCA_964372055.1. Taxonomy (GTDB): domain Bacteria; phylum Myxococcota_A; class Polyangia; order Polyangiales; family Polyangiaceae; genus CAYJPW01. Next base: position 6,018 of record CAYJPW010000169.1, on the reverse strand, counting down.
AGACGCGTGCCGGGGAGGCTGGCGATGGCGCGCTCGCCGGGGGTGCGGACGTCGAAGATCTCGATCGCGTCGCCCCGCTTCATCATCGCTTGGAGCTCGGCCGCGGTGATCTGCTTGACCCGCTGGGGCTCGTTCGGATTCACGATCTTGAAGCCGGCGCCGGAGGGACCCTCGACGTAGTCGATCGACGTGCCGCCGGCGCGGCGGGCGCTCGCCGGATCGAGGTGCACGGCGAGGCCGCTCGCGGTCGTCACCACGTCGCCCTTCTCGGGCTGGGCGAAGAAGAGGCCGTACTCGAAGCGCGGGCCGATCTCGAGGCGGAGCACGTCGCCCCCCGCGTCGGCGGCCGCCGCCTCGAACGCCGCCTTGGCCGCCGGCGAGAGCGTGATCGAGGGCGGCTCCACCTTCCCGGGCGTGACGCCGAGCGCGGTGGCGAGCTCGCCCGAGGCGTGCATCTCCTTGACGATGTCGCAGCCGCCCTTGAACTCGCCCTGGATGTAGAGCTGCGGGATCGTGGGCCAGCTCGAGAACTCCTTGATCCCGTCGCGGAGCGCAGGATCGGCGAGCACGTCGACGGTGCGGTACTTGGGCAGGAGCTCGTCGAGGATGCGCACCACCGTGGCGGAGAACCCGCACGCGGGCGCCGCGCGGGTGCCCTTCATGAAGAGCACGACCGGATCGCTGGCGACGATCCGCTGGAGCTCGAGACGGAGCGCTTCGTTGAGCGGCATGGCGCTTCCTAGCGCGTCGCCCCGCTCGCGTCGATCGGGTCGTCGGCGGTGGAGAGGCCGGCCGGGGGACTCGAGCAGGTCAGGCCGGCGCGCCCGAGGTGGGCGGCACCGCCGGTCGCTGCGTGAGCAGGTCGAGCGCCCGCACCACGAGGACGAGCCAGAACGCCCGCGGCGCGGCGCGCTCCGCAGCCTGCGCCTCGTACGCGCCCACGTAGCAGGGCGTGCAGACGAGGCCGTCGTCACGGACGTAGGCGTGCTCGATCGCCGTCGCGGTCCGGCACGCGGCGCAGTCGAGGACGCCGCGCCGGACGGCCTGGAGCGCGCTGGCACGATACCCTCCCGCGCGCGAACGCCCGGGGCGCGCCGCCTGCTCCTCCGGCGGCAGCATCAGCTCCTCGGCCTCGGGCCCGTCGAGCCAGACGCCGCCGCAGCGGTCGCAGAGGTCGACGCGCACGTCGACGACCGCGAACTGGATCGGCCGGGCCTCGCAGCGCGGGCACGCGGCGATGCCGGCGCCGCGCTCGCCCACGAGCGCGACCTCGTCGCGGCGGCCCGGCAGGTCCGACACCGAAGGGCAGAGCCCCTCGAGCTCGTCCTGATCGAGCCAGACGCCGTTGCAGCGGTCGCAGACGTCGATGGTGACGGCGGCCTCGGCCTGCCGCGGCGTGACGCGGACCTCGGAGAGCGGCGATGCGCACCGCGGGCACGGGAGCATGGGGCCGAGCTTAGCCGAGGGCGGGCGGTGGTTGTCCCGCGGCGTCGGATCGTCGATCATCGGTGGATGCGCGGCGCGGCGCTCGTCCTCCCCGTCGCGGCGGCAGCCTGCACGTCCGACCTGTTCCACTCGACCGAGTGGGAGAGCCGCTGCGATCGCGATCCCGCCGCCTGCGCGCCCAGCGCCTCGACCGGTGCCGGTGCGGGAGGAGGCGGCGGCGGCACCGGCGGCGCGAGCGCCACGACCGGCACCGGCGGGCAAGGCGGGACGTGCACGCCCGGCGCGTCCGGCGCCTGCTACTCGGGTCCCGCGGGCACGCTCGACGTCGGCGCGTGCAAGGGCGGCACCCGCACCTGCTCCCCCGACGGGACCTGGGGTCCCTGCTCCGGCGAGGTCACCCCCTCGGCCGAGGATTGCTCGACGCCCGCCGACGAGGACTGCGACGGGCAGGGCCTCGGCGGCTGCGTCCTCGGCTCGTGCGCCGATCTCCCCGCCGGCTCGCCGAGCGGCGTCTATCCGGTCGATCCCGACGGCGGCGGGGCGATCGACGTCTACTGCGACACCGTCACCGCCGGCGGCGGCTGGGCGCTCGTGCTCAGCAGCGTGGGCTCGAACGCCGGCGTCACCACCGCGTTCTGGCAGCTCGCCTACGCCGATCGCCTCTCCACGCGCGGCACACCGTCGCCGGACGAGAACTTCTACGCGGGCCGGCTCTACCTCGCCGGCCTCGAGTGGCGCGACGAGCTCGTCGACCTCGCCGCCACGCGCGTCGACGTCTTCCAGGCGACCGCGACCTCGTTCGACGCCGCCACCATGACCTTCGGCGGGCCCGTGCTCGTCTCCGGCCTCTCCGAGGCGTACGGCTGCCACTTCGCCGCGGGCTGGTCCTCGCTCGATCACGACGGCGACACGCAGGATCCCTCGAACTGCGCGAGCGACTACGCGAACGTGGCCCAGCACTACTGCGCCTGCTGGAACATGAACCTCGGCGCCGACGCCGACGCCGACCACCTCGACGGCGGCTGGGGGCCGCACGTCGGATCCGGCGTCGCCGCGGGCCTCGGGATCGCCACCGACGGCACGTCCTACACGCGCGTGATGCGCATCTCGCGCTGGGCGAGGTGGTAGAAACCACCCGATGCCCGCCCCGACCCCCGCCGACGAGCTTCGATTCGCCCACACCGACGACGGCTGGCGGCTCGCGCTGCACCGCTACCGCGCCCGCGGCGCGCGCCGGCGGCACGCCGTCGTCTGCTGCCACGGCCTCGGCGCCAACCACCTCGCGTTCGACGTCGATCCCGACGCGTCGCTGGCGCGCCACCTCGCCGGCCGCGGCTACGAGGTGCTCTCGCTCGATCTCCGCGGCCACGGCCGGAGCGATCGGCCGAGCCTCTTCGGCGGCGAGCGTCGCTTCGGCTGGGCGTTCGACGACTACCTCACGCGCGACGTGCCGGCCGCCATCCACGAGGCCGCCTCCGTCGCCGGCTCCGACGAGGTCCACTGGATCGGCCACAGCATGGGGGGCCTGCTCCTCTTCGCGCACCTCGCGCGCGGCGGCTCGCCGCGGGTGCGCTCGGGGATCGCGGTGGGCTCGAGCCTCGACTACAGCATCTCGCGGAGCGGCTTCCACGGCATGCTCGCGCTGGAGAGGCTGCTCACCCTCGTGCCGGCGGTCCCCATCGGCCTCGTCGGCCGCGCGATGGCGCCGCTCGTCGGCAGGTGGAGCAGCCCCTTCGAGCGGTTCAACGTCTGGCCCTCGAACGTCGATCCCCGCCTGTGGCGCCGCGTCTCCGCCTCCGGGTTCCACCCGGTGTCGGCGCCGGTGATGGCGCAGCTCGCCAGCGCGATGCGGCCCGGCGGGCTGCGCTCGCGCGACGGCTCGGTGCGCTACCTCGCAGGCCTCGGCGGCGCCACGGCCCCGGTGCTCTCGATCGCCGGCGATCGCGACGCGCAGTGCCCGCCCGACGCCGCCAAGCACACGCTCGACGCGCTCGGCTCCAGCCGGAAGGAGCTCGCCGTCTTCGGACCGGATCACGGCCACGCCGATCACTACGGGCATTTCGACCTCCTCATGGGCCGCCGGGTGCGGGACGAGGTCTTCCCGCGCATCGAGCGCTGGCTCGACGAGCACGACGCGCCATGAAGTTTGGCGCGCTCGACCGTGCGCCCGTAGAATCCGGCGTGATCATGCCCCGCTCTCACGCCCAGATGCGTTCCGCGCTCGCCTTTGCGGCCGCGGCGGCGCTGGTGCTCGCGGCCGCAGGCTGCAAGTCGAACAAGGAAGACCCGATCGCGATCCCGCTGCAGGCTCCGCCCCGCCAGGAGGCCCCCGCGCCGACGGGCGACGTGCTCTCGGCGCCCACGCTCTCGAGCGCGGTCGAGGCGGCGCGCGCGAAGATGACCGGAGACAAGACGCCGAGCGAGGGCGGCCTCCTCCTCGCCCAGTGGGGCGCGAGCAACCTCTCGTGGGAGGACGTCGACCTGCCCCGCCCCGAGAGCTCGCTCGCGCTCGTCGAGCGCGCGCCCGAGGCGGAGCGCGGCAAGCGCCTCTGCGAGACGGGCGAGATCTTCGAGATCCACGCCGAGCAGGAGGGCAAGCTGTGGACGGGCGCGCTCACGCGCGACGGCCGCACGCTCCGCTTCCTCGCGGTGCGCGGCGTGGGATCGCTCGCGCCCAGGGCGCAGGGCCGGTTCTGCGGCGTCGTCACCGGGCAATACGAGTTCCTGGGCAAGAAGGTGGTCGAGGTCGTCGGCATGTTCGACCTCCCGGACAACCGCCGCCCGCCGCTTCCGACGACCCCGTCGGCGGCGATCGGCGACGGACCGCGCCCGGGCGGACGCGGGGCGAAGCCCGGCACCAGCGCGGCTGCCACCGGCAGCCCCGCCGCCTCGGGTAGGTCGATCTCGTCCAGCTTGTGACCGGCGCCCCACGGGCCGCGCCGAGAGCCGAGCCAAGCACCCGTCGTCGCTCGGCTTTCGGCAAATGCGAAGAGCTTGGGAACCGCGGCCGAGCGCCGCTGTCTCTCCCTGCGTGACCGAGACTTGAAGCCCACGACACGCCGGCCTCCGCCGGCGCGAGCGTTGCTCGAGTCCAGCGCGGTCCGCTTCGCGGCCGCTCGAGTCAAGCGCGGTCCGCTTCGCGGCCGCTCGAGTCAAGCGCGGTCCGCTTCGCGGCCGCTCGAGTCCAGACGGTTCCCCGTAGCGAGTCGCGGCGAAGCCTGCCGCGCCACCCGAGACAAACCCACAGACCCCCCGAAAGGGGAGGGAAGGCACACGACCATGAACGCTCCGACCATCGTCCCCCCGCTCGCGCTTCTCTCCTCGTCGCAGAGCCCGTTCGCGCCGATCTCCCCGATCGCGACGGCCGCCGACGAGGTGCCGGAAGACGCCCCCGAGGGCTCGTACACCTACGCGCTCGTGCCGAGCGCGCCGGCGGTCGTGGAAGCGGAGCTCGAGTCCGAGGTCGAGGCCGCGCGCGATCTCGTCGGCCGGCTGCAGCTCGACGGCAAGGGCGCGTCGTCGCTCGGCGTCTCGGCGGTGGTGCACGCGGGGCTGCTCGCGGCGGTCGCCATGTTCATGCCTCCGCTCTCGGCGACCGCCGAGGCGGCCACGGCCGAGGACCAGCGCTACCTCATCCAGCACGCGCTCGACGTCTCGGCCGAGCGCGAGATGAAGGAGCTCGCGGCGCAGACCGAGGCGGCGGCAGCGGCCGGCGAGGGGCAGCCCGCGACGAGCATGCCGTCGCCCGGGAAGGCCGGCGCGGCCGGCAGCGAGACCTCGCGGGCCAACGGCCGCGCCGCGGTGGCGGGCCCGGAGCACAACGACGCGCCCCGCCTCGGCCGCAACGAGGCGCTGAAGATGGCGCGCGACTTCGGCATCAACGGGCTCCTCGCCTCGGCGGCGGGCGACGCCTCGGCGCCGAGCTCGCGCTGGGGCGACGACACGCTCGGCCGCGACGCGCTCTCGGCGCGCGGCAACCTCTGGGCGGCGGACGCGGGCGAGGGCGCGGGCCCGGGCGGGCTCTCGCTCACCGGCGAGGGCGACGGCTCGAACGGCGACTTCACCTTCATCGGCCTGCCCGGCGTGCAGACCATCGGCAACCGCGGCGCGCACGATCTCTTCGCGCGCCGCCCGGGCCGCCCGATGAAGGACCACGCGGCGTCGTCGCCGATCGTCCGGCTCACGACCCCGAGCACCGGCGGCACCGGCGTCCTCGCGCCCGAGCTCATCCAGCGCACGGTGCGGCAGAACTTCGGCCGGTTCCGCGCCTGCTACGAGAGCGGCCTGCGCGGCAACCCGACCCTCTCCGGCCGCGTGTCGGTGCGCTTCGTCATCGGCCGCGACGGCGCGGTCTCGTCGGCGGCGTCGGGCGGCTCGGACCTCGCGGACGCGAGCGTCGTCTCCTGCGTGACGCGGAGCTTCTACGGCCTCTCGTTCGCGCCGCCCGAGTCGGGCATCGTCACGGTGACGTACCCGATCATGTTCCTGCCCGGCAGCCAGTGAGCTCTCCGTCGCCAGGGGGGGGGGGGGGGGGGGGGGGGGCGCGGGGGGGGGGGGGGGGGGGGGGGGGGG
>CAYJPW010000168.1:0-23327 GCA_964372055.1 uncultured Polyangiaceae bacterium | reverse complement strand
GGAGCCGCGGGCGCCGGCGCGCTCGCCGCCAGCGGCACCACCTCGAGGCGAAGCAACGCACCGCACCCGTCCGGCGGCCTCTTGTCGTCGCTCGACGACTTGCACGCGCTCGCGTCGCCGTCCCGGTTGAGCAGCTCGCGCTTCGACGCGCTCGCCGCGCCCACGCCGGCGCCGGCCGCGCCCGCGTTCCCGCCCACCGCCGCGTCGGCCCCGGCGAAGAACTCGAAAGCGCCCGCCGTGAGGGACGTGACGACGTGCGTCGCCCGCGCGCAGTCGCCGTCGAGCTCGTCTTTGCGGAACGCCGGCCGTTCGGCCTCGTACTTGCCGACGATGGTCATGCTCACGTCGAGCGCTCCCGCCTTCTGGAGCTTGCCCTCGAGCTGGACGGCGCCGAGCGGCACCTTCTCGTAGAGCTCGTCGGCGTCGTGGATGGTGATGCGGTCGTCTTTGCGCGTCAGCCCCACGTAGCCGTACGCGCCGGGGGCGCGGCACTGGCGCAGCACTTCCATGTCGCAGCCCTCGTAGTGCACGACGACGACGCCCCTGCGCGCCTGCGCCTCGAGGTCCGCGCGATCCGTGGACGGCCACTCGACGATCAGCGGTCGCGCCTGGCTCTTGCTCACGCCGCACTTCGCCTGCCCCTGGGGCTCGAACGTGGGCGGCTGCACGAGGTTCGAGGCGAGGTTGCCGCCCGAGCACGACGCGGTCAGCGCGCCGGCGAGCGATGCGAAGACGAGCCGCCGCGCCTCGCGTGAGCTCATAGCGGCGCGCTCACCCGCTCGAGCGGGAGCGTCTCTTCCTTGTCGCCGCCGTCGAACTTCACCTTGTACTGCGCCCCGCCTTCGAGGACCTCCACGATCTTCGCGGGCGCGAACTTGAAGGCGCCGCCGTAGGCGGACACCTTCGCGCCCTTCGCGAGCGGCTTGGCGAGCTTCAGCGCTTTGAGGTCCTTGGTCGCGACCTGCCGGGGCGCGCCGCCGAACGCGATGATCCACGACGTCGTCGCGTCGGTGTAGATGCACTGCGCGTGAACCCAGTCGTCTCCGTCCTTCAGGGCGACCGGATGGCCGAAGGCCACCTTGTCCTCGAGCTCGACGACCTCGTCGAGGGGGAGCGTCTCCTCGCTGACGCTGCCGCCCCACGCGTACTTGAAGGTGACGCGCTCGCCCTCGTCGCCTTCGCCCTTCTCGAGCTTGGTGACGCGACCGAAGCCGCTCGCGGCGGCGACGTTGACCATCAGCGCGTCGCCCTTCGCGAGGCCCTTGGCGGGCGCCGTCGGCTTCACGAGCCCGGCGGGCACGTACATCTCGGACTTGTCGAACTCGTAGAGGAGCTGCTCCTCGCCGGCGGGCTTGCCGTACTCCTCGAGCGCGATCTTCACGATGTCGAACTTGCCCTGGAGGCCGACGGGGACGACGGCCCAGGCCTTCTTCGACGAGAGCGCGGTCGCCTTGACCTTCGGGCCGGCGAAGTCGGTCCAGTGCGCCGGCGCGCGCTTGCCGCTCGCGCCCTCGGCGCCGCCGGCCGGCGGGGCCGACGGTGTCGCCGACGCCGCCGCGGCGGGCGCGGTCGAGGCGATCGCCGTCGGCGCGGGCGTCACCACGGCGGCCGTCGCATCCGCGGGAAGATCGCCGGAGACCGGCGCCGCCGGTCCCGCCTGCTCACCACCGCATCCGAGCACGAGACCAAGAGCGAGGGAGGTGATCGCGAGGCGATGCATCGATGGCTCCTTGTGGGCGCGAAGGGTAGCCCGCGGCGGGCGGGCGGGTCACGCCGGAAGCGCGCGCTCGGCCGCCGCGCCGCGCGAGCCCGGCCGCGCGCGTGATCCGCGCGCGCGTGCCTCGGCGGTGCCGACGCGGCACGATCGGGCGTGGCCTCGCCCACACTCTTCACCGTCGGTCACGGCGCCCGCGCCGTCGGCGAGCTGATCGCGGTCCTCTCCGCGGCCGGCGTCCGCCGGCTCGTCGACGTGCGCCGGTACCCCGGCTCGCGGCACAGCCCCCAGTTCGGCAGGGACGCGCTCGCCGCCTCGCTCTCCGCCGCCGGCATCGGCTACGACTGGCGAGGCGGCGCGCTCGGCGGCCGCCGGCGCGCCTCCGCGGCGTCGCGCCACGTCGCGCTCCGCAACGAGGCGTTCCGCGGCTACGCCGATCACATGGACAGCGAGGCGTTCCAGGCCGCGCTCGAGGCGCTCCTCCGCGACGCCGCCGCCGGCCCGCCGCTCGCCATCCTCTGCGCCGAGACGCTCTGGTGGCGCTGCCACCGCCGCCTCATCGCCGACGCCCTCGCCGCGCGCGGCGCGGAGGTCGTCCATCTCCTCGACGCCGATCACCGGCAGGCGCACCCGGCGAACCCCGACGCGCGCATCGACGAGCGCGGCCGTCCCGTCTACGACGTTGGCGAGAGCGTCGAGCTCCCGGGCATCGCCGCACGCGCAGGTCGTGAACGGCGGTAGTTTTGCTTGCGGTGACGGCGGTCGCGGCGCCCTCGCTCGCCGGAGCGCGCCGCCGGCCATCGACCGCCCGGAGACACATTACGGCCGGCCGATCTTCCTCTCGGCCTCCTCGAGCGCCTGCGAGAGCGGGACGCCCCTCTTGAGCACCTCGTACGCGGCGTAGCCGGCGATCGCGCCGAGCAGCAGCTCGCCGACGCCGACGACCTCGGCGATCGCGAGGCCGACGCCGCCGGCGCCCAGGCTCGCGGCGGAGGGGTGCTTCTTCAGCTCCGACCAGAGCTTCGCGCCCGCGCGCTTGGTCGTGTCCTCGACGCGCGCGAGCGCCGTGCCCTGCCGCGCCCTCCGGGACGACAAGAGGTCGTCGATCTCGCGGTGGAGCAGGCGGGCGAGGTGCTTGCGGCGTGCCGCCCGCGCCTCGGCGCCCTCCCCGAGCGTGCGATCGATCTCCTGCGAGACCGGGCCCTGGTCGCCCGGCCGGCTCTCTTCGTGCTTCTGCGTCATCGCCGGCGGTCGTGCAAACCGCGTGCGCGTGCCCGTGCCACGGGCGCGGCCCCCGACGCGCACGCGCGAAGCGGCCGCGCTGCCGCGGCAGGATCGCCTAGGATGCTCGCGTGATCATCGACTGCCACGCGCACTTCGAGCCGCGGATGCTCGAGACCGACGCGGTGATCGCCAAGATGGACGCGGCCGGCGTCGACCGCATCGCGCTCATCCCCGCGATGAACGATCCGCTCCCGCACACCCCCGAGCGCCTCCTCGCCGTGGCGCGCCGCCTCATGGGCTCGCGCCTGACGAGGCCGCTCGCCGAGCTCGCCCACCGGGCGCTCCTCACCCCCGAGGGCGATCTCCGCCTCGACGGGAAGGTCTTCGGGATCTACGCCCGCCCCGACAACGCCGCGGTGGCCGCCCTCGTGGAGCGCCATCCCGATCGCTTCCTCGGGTGGATCTTCCTCAACCCGCGCAACAACCCCGCCGTCCTCGACGAGCTCGAGCGCTGGCGCGCCGTGCCCGGCATGATCGGGATCAAGCTGCACCCGCACTGGCACGACTACCGCACCGACTTGCTCGACCCGATCCTCGCGCGCGCCCAGGAGCTGCGCCTGCCTGCGCTCATCCACCTCGGATTCCGCGCCCGCGGCGACTTCCGCGCCATCTGCGCCCGCTTCCCGCGCCTCACCGTCATCGCGGCCCACGCCGGCTTCCCCTTCTACGCCGGTCTCTGGCGACACCGCCGCTCGTGCCCGAACCTGCACGTCGATCTCTCGAGCCCCTACATCGACGAGCCCCTCGCCCGCGCCGCCGTCGCCGCCATGGGCCCCGAGCGCTGCCTCTACGGCACCGACGCCCCCTACGGCTTCCACGAGCCCGACGGCACCTACGACTACGGCGAGATCAAGCGCTGGATCGAGCGCATGCCCTTGGACGCGAAGTCGCGCGAGCGCATCCTCGCGGACAACTTTCAATCCATCTTGCACCGCTGAGAGCAGCAGCACCGCAATCCACGCTCGCCGGCGGTCACCCTCAGTGCCGGCGGCTCGACTCCTCGATGAGCTCGATCTTGTACCCGTCGGGATCGGCGACGAACGCGATCACCGTGGTGCCGTGCTTCATCGGCCCCGGCTCGCGCGTGATCTTCCCGCCGGCCGCGCGGATGCGGTCGCACACCGCGTGGATGTCGTCGACGCCGATCGCCACGTGGCCGAACGCGGTCCCGAGCTCGTACGAGCTCACGCCCCAGTTGTAGGTCAGCTCGATCTCGGCCTGCTCGGGGTTCTTGGCGTAGCCCAGGAACGCCAGCGTGAAGCGCCCGTCGGGGTAGTCCTTGCGCGAGAGCTCGGTCATCCCGAGCACGTCGCGGTAGAACGCGATCGAGCGCTCGAGGTCGCCCACCCGCAGCATCGTGTGCAAGATCCGCATCGCTCACCCCTCCTTCAATCGACGATGGGGGCTCTGCCCCCAAACCCCCGGAGAAATCGACCCGCGGCGGGTCGATTCAATCGGAGCGCGGCGTGAAGCTGCGCGCCAGCACGTACTGGTTCGGCCAGGCCAGCGCGTAGCCTTGCGCCTGCGCGGCGTGGTGCGTCCAGTAGGGGTCGAAGAGGTGGCCGCGCGCCAGGGCGCAGAGATCGGCGCGGCCGGCGGCGAGGATCGAGTTCACGTCGGAGTACGAGCTCACGTTCCCGACGGTCATCGTCGGGATGCCCGCCTCGTGGCGGATGCGATCGCTGAACGGCACCTGGAAGAGGCGCCCGAAGGCCGGGCGCGCGCCGGCCACCGTCTGCCCCGTCGAGACGTCGACGATGTCGCAGCCGTGCTCCTTCAGCATCCGCGCCACCTCGACGGCGTCACGCGCCACGAGCCCGCCCGGCGCCCAGTCGGTCGCCGAGATGCGCACCGAGATCGGCTTGTGCGCCGGCCACGCCGCCCGGACCGCGTCGAGCACCTCGAGCGGGAAGCGCATCCGGCGCGCGAGGGGCCCGCCGTACTCGTCGGTGCGCGCGTTGGTGAGCGGGGAGATGAAGGTGGCGAGCAGGTAGCCGTGCGCGAAGTGCAGCTCGAGCAGATCGAAGCCCGCCTCCTCGGCGAACCCCGCGGCGCGCACGAAATCGGCTTTGACGCGGTCCATGTCGGCGCGATCCATCGCCTTCGGGACCGCGCTGTGGGGGAGGTAGGGCAGGGGCGAGGCGGCGATCAGCGGCCAACCTTCGGCGAGCGGCTCGTCCATCCCCTCCCAGAGCACGCGCGTCGAGCCCTTGCGCCCGGCGTGGGCGAGCTGCATCCCGATCTTGGCCGCGCTGTGCTTGTGGACGAAGTCGACCACCCGCCGCCAGGCGCGCGCGTGGTCGCCCGTGTACATCCCGGCGCAGCCCGGGGTGATGCGGCTGTCGCGGCTCACGTCGGTCATCTCGGTGATCACCAGGCCCGCCCCGCCCACGGCGCGGCTGCCGAGGTGCACGAGGTGCCAGTCGTCGATCGTCCCCTCGTCGGCCGAGTACTGGCACATCGGCGAGACCACGACGCGGTTGGGCAGCACCAGATCGCGCAGCCGGAAGGGCGTGAACATCGGCGGAGGGGGCGGGGTGCCGCCGAGGCGCACGCCGCTCTGGCGCTCGGCCTCGCGCGCGTACCCCTCGTCGACGCGCGCGACGAAGCCGGGATCGCGGCGCTTCAGGTTCTCGTGCGTCACCCGGAGGCTGCGCGTGAGGAGGCTGAAGGCGAAGGGCAGCGGCTCCATCTCCAGGTAGCGCGGCGTGCTCTCGAACCACTCGAGGCTGACCTGGGCGGCGCGCTGGATGGCGTCGACCGCCGGGCGGCGCGCCTTCTCGTACGCGGCGAGCGCCGGCTCGACGGCGTCGTGCTCGGCGAGCGCGGCGGAGAGCGCGATGGCGTCCTCCATCGCGAGCTTGGTCCCCGAGCCGATGGAGAAGTGGGCGGTGTGCGCGGCGTCGCCGAGCAGGACCATGTTGCCGTGGTGCCAGCGCCCGTTCTTGATCGTGGGGAACTGGCGCCAGTGCGACCGGTTCTTCTGGAGGCGGTGGCCGGCGAGCTGTTTGGCGAAGACGCGCTCGCAGTAGGCGATGGTCCCGTCCTCGTCCATCGTGTCGAGGCCGGTGCGCTCGAACGTCTCGTTCGAGCACTCGACGATGAAGGTGGAGCGGCCCTCCTCGTAGCGGTACGCGTGCACCTGGAAGAGGCCGTGCTCGCTCTCGTTGAAGTAGAAGGTGAACGCCTCGAAGGGGAACGTCGTCCCCAGCCACACGAAGCGGTTGGGCCGCCAATCGATCGCCGGCTGGAAGTGCTCGGCGTGCTCGGCGCGGAGGGCGCTGTTCACCCCGTCGGCGATCACCACCAGATCGGCGGGGGGGAGCGCCGCGGTGCTCGCGACCTCGCGCTGGTAGACGATCTCGACGCCGAGCGCGGCGGCGCGCTCCTGGAGGATGCGCAGCAGCGTCTTGCGCGAGAGGCCGCTGAAGCCGTGCCCCGACGAGCGCAGCACCTGCCCGCGGTAGTGGACGTCGATGTCGTCCCAGTGCGCGAAGCTCCGCGTGATCTCGGCGTACGTCTCGCGGTCCGCCTGGGCGAGCCCGTCGAGCGTGGCGTCGGAGAAGACGACGCCGAAGCCGAAGGTGTCGTCCGCGCGGTTGCGCTCGAGGACCGTGACGTGGCTCTCGGGACGCTGCTTCTTGACGAGGATGGCCAGGTAGAGCCCCGCGGGGCCGCCGCCGACGCAGAGGATGCGCACGGCAGCCTTTTGGCCCGGGAGGGGCGGCGCGTAAAGGGCGGTCAGGGGCCGAGGTGCCGCGCGCGCGGATCGGCCGTCCGGAAGCGCTCGAGCGTGCCGAGCATCTCGCGGAGCGACGCGTCGTAGTTCATGACGTTGGCCTTCGGCGTCGCGTACTCGAGGTAGAGGTTGTCGTCGGTCGAGGGCGGGACGGGGCCGCTCTTCTGCTCGACGGCCGCGATGAAGCGATCGAGGTCCTCCTCCGAGGCGAGGAGCTCGTCGAACATCGTGTTGAGCGTGGCGCCGTTCAGGGTGCGCGCGATCTCGGGCCGGACCTCGAGCTCGCTGAGGCGCGCGCGCGACGCGACCAGCGGCCGGCTCGCGGCGACGAGGATCCCCTGACCGCCGCCGACGAAGAGGGCCACGTGCGGGTACACGGCGCGCAGCGTGTGGATGATGACGGCGAGCTCGCGCTCGCGCATGTGGTGGAGCTGCACCCACTGCTGGAGCACGCCGTCGGGCCGGAGGCGCGCCTTGGTGAGCTCGTAGAACTCGCGGCTGTAGAGGCTCGAGGCGCCGGCGAACCAGACGCTCGAGAGCTCCATGGTGATGAGGTCGTACGGCTCGGTCGACACCAGGAGCAGGTTGCGGCCGTCGTTGACGTCGAGGTGGACGCGCGGATCGTCGAGCGACGAGAAGCTCGGCCCGGCGAAGTAGGTGCGCGCCGCCTCGACGATCGCAGGCGAGATCTCGGCGACGTCGACGTGCTTCCACGGGTAGGACGCGATGGTGCCGAGCGTCGTCCCGGTCCCGAGGCCGATGACCAGGGCGCGATCGCGCCGCTCGACGAAGAGGGAGGGGAAGTGGGCGAAGCGCCGCTGCGCCGTCATCTCGCCGCCGTCGTCGCCCTGGAACTTGCCGTTGGTGTACATGGTGCGGACGTCGCCGCGGCGGGTCACGGTGGTGACCCCGCCGTGCACGTCCTCGCGCACCATCTCGATCGCCTCGGGCGGCGGGCCGTGGGTGAAGTAGACGTTGGCGCCGTTGGTGAGGCGGGCGAGGTCCCAGCGCGGCATCGCGAAGGCGAGGACGGCGGCCACCGCGCCCAGCGCGAGGGCGCGGCGCTGCTCGCGGCGGGCCTTCTCGGCATCCGAGGTCGTGGGGAGGAGGCGCGAGGCGTAGATCGCGGCGGCGCCGAACGCGGCGGCCACGGCGCCGAGCGCGCGCTGCGATCCGAGGGTGGGCAGGATGGCGTAGCCGGTCACGATCGAGCCGACGATGGTGCCCAGCGTGTTCGCGACGGTGAGGCGGCCGACGCGCGCGGCGACGTCGCGCCGCCCGGCGACGCGCTGGAGCAAGAGCGGGAACGTCGAGCCCATCCACACCGTCGGCACGGCGAGGATCGCGATCGCGGCGACGGCGCGGCAGAGCTCGCGCCCGCCCCACGAGGTGACGTGGAGCCCGGCAAACACGAAGAAGCGCGGGAGCTGATCCCAGAGCGGCAGGGTGAGCGCGAGCCAGAGCGCGCTCCACGAGAGGCCGCGCGCGACGGCGGCGGCGCCGTGACGCCCGGCGAACACCGGCGTCCGCGCCGCCCCGATCGCGAGGCAGACGAGGAAGACGGCGAGCATGAGCCCGAACGCGTACGCGCTGTTGCCGATGAGGAGCGCGAGCAGGTGAGTCTCGACCACCTCGGCCGCGAAGACGAGGAACCCGGAGAGCAGGGCGAGCGCCAGGAGCGCGCGGCCGTCGTGCTCGTCCGGCGGCTCGTCGGCGTGATCGTCGGGCGCGCTCGCGGCGTCGCCCTCCGCGGCGTCGCGGCCGGCCGCCCGCTCGGGCGCGGCGGCGTTCGGGGCGGCGGGAGCGCGCAGGCCGATCGCGATGGCGACGACGCCGATCGCCATGTTCGTGAGCGCGGCGCCGTACATCGTCCCGCGCACGCCCAGCGCCGGGAGCACCGCGTACGCGCCGGCGAGCGCCCCGAGCGCACCGCCCACGGTGTTGATGGCGTAGAGGACGCTGAGGCGGCGCGCGCCGTGCTCGCGCGCCCCGGCGCCGGCGACGACGCGCGAGAGCAAGGGGAGCGTCGCCCCCATCGCCACCGTCGGCACCACCACGACGAGCCCGGTCAAGGCTGCGCGCGCGACCGTGAGGAGCGCCAAGGACTGCGGGGCCGACCTCGCCAGCGCCACGTAGGCGCCGGTGAGCGCCGAGAACGCCGCCGGCGTCGCGGCGCAGATGAGCCCCACCGCGATCTCGAGCCCGCCGTACGCGGCGAGCGGGCGGCGCGCGCGGGACCCGAACCGCCCGCCGAGGTGCGCGCCGAGCGCCAGCCCGCCCATGAACGCCGCGAGGACGGTGCTCACCGCGTAGGCGGTCGCGCCGAACACGTACGCGAGCTGCTTCGAGAACGCGACCTCGTAGAGCAGCCCGGTCGCGCCCGACACGAGGAAGAGCGCAGCGACGAGGGGGAACCGGGTGCGCACGCGGCGCGCACCCTATCTCGATCGCGGGGGCTTCGCCACGGTGTCGCCGCCCGCCCGGCCGCCAGGCGGCGGGCAGATTGGCCCGCCCTCCGCGTGGCTTTCGTGCGGTGGGCGGGCGCGCGCCGTTGCACCGTAGTACCTTGAATGAAAGCGGGCGTGCCTCCCTCCAAGCCGAGAGCTCGATCCGACGAACGCCGGCGCCCGTCGCGCGGCCGGCGGATCGCGCGAGCGCTCGGCGCCGCCGCGATCCTGCTCGGCGCGCCGACCGCGTCGGCGAGCGGCCCCGATCCGAAGCCGCCGGAGGCGTACGCGCTCGACGCCGTCGAGCGCCAGGTGTCGAGCGAAGCGACGATCGAGTGCCCCACGATCGATCTGGTCGACTATCGCGGCGACGTCGTCCGCTACCAGGCCGCGGGGAAGGTGAACCGCGACTTCCGCGAGCGGCTCCTCCGCTTCGAGCGCGTCGCCGTCGAGGTCGGGACCGAGGTCTACGGGCGCGCTCCGGTGCGTGTGGTGCAGCTCGGCACCTACAACTGCCGGCGCATGCGCATCTACAAAGGGTGGCTCTCCGAGCACGCGCTCGGCAACGCCATCGACGTCGCCGGGTTCGACTTCGGCCACCTGCCGAAAGGCGCGGCGCTCCCGGCGGGGCTCGACAAGGTCTTCGCGAACGGCTTCGAGGTCCGCGTCGGCCGGCACTGGGGCAAGACCAGCGGCCACGCCGCCGTCCACGCCCGGTTCCTGCAGACGCTGGCGCAGCGGCTCGTCGATCGGCCCGACGTCTTCCGCGTCCTGCTCGGGCCCGGGTATCCGGGCCACGCGAACCACTTCCACTTCGACATGTCGCGGTTCAAGCTCGTGCAGATCTTCGCCGACGGGCAGCCGCTCGCGCCGTCCAGTCCGTGAGACCACCGCCGCGGTGCGGCGTACGCCGGGCGAGCGTCAGCGGCCGAGCCGCTCGTTCATCTCGCCGAGCTGCTTGGCCATCTCCGCCTGCGCGCTCGCGATGACCCCGACCATCCCCGAGAGGTTCTTGAACTCCTGCCCGAGCACGGTCGTCACGCGCGCCAGCTGCTCCGTCCCCATCCGCGCCCCGTGGGCCTCTTCGCGCGCCGCGCGGGCGTCATCCCGCGCCAGCTTCACGTCGCCGTCGATCGCGTCGAGACGCGCCACCATGCCGTCCAGCTTGTCGAGGATCTTCTGGAGGACGGGGCGCAGGTCGCTCTCCATGAGCGAAGGCTAGCACCGGGACGTCGAGCCCGTGAGGCTCACCAGCGGGCGCCGAAGCCGCCCGGGCCGACGAGGGGCCAGAGGCCGGTCGGCGGCGGCGGCCCGAGCGGCGCGCGGATCGAGAGCACCGCGGCGCCGAGGAACGCGACCGAGCCGACGCAGAGCGCGATCATCGACACGTTGGCCGACGTGAGCGCGTCGCTCCGGAGCGCGGCCGACATCGCGGGGTCGCAGCGGCGGTCGCCGCAACGCGAGAGCCACTCGTCGATGCGCGCCCCCGCGCGGCTCCCGTAGGCGCCGCCGACCGTCATCGCCAGGCTCCCCACGCCGGCCGCCGTGGCGAGCGCGAACGCCATGCCTCGATCCGGCGGGGGCGCGGGTCGCGCCCGGACGCGAACGGGCGCGGGTCGCGCGGCGCTCCCCGAGGGCGGGGTCGCGCCCGCGCCCTCGGCGAGGGTGACCGCGGTCAACAGGGCGGCGGCCGCGGCCGCGCGTGCTCTCGGTGCCACGCCGCTTGGATGCGGCGGCCGGGCGAATGCGCGCGCCGGGTGCGCGTCCGCACCGCTCGGTCCGGTCGGGGCGGGCAGCGGCGCGGCGGAGACCCTCGCGGGCGCGTCGCCCGGGACGTCCTCTCCTCCGGTTCTCGGGTATCCTCCGCGCCGATGGCGTCGGCCCCCGCACCGCACGCGAGCGATCCGACCGCGTCGCCGGGGCCGCGGATCGAGCTCACGTCGGTGTCGCGGCGGTTCGACGCGGTGCTCGCGGTCGACGGCGTCTCGATCACCCTCGCGCCCGGCGAGATCCACGCCGTCATCGGCGAGAACGGCGCCGGCAAGTCGACGCTGATGAAGCTCGCCGCCGGCTCGCTGGCGCCGACGGCCGGCAGCGTCGCCATCGAGGGCCGGTCGCTCGAGCCGGCCACGCCCGCCGAGGCGATCCGCCGCGGCGTGGGGATGGTGCACCAGCACTTCATGCTCGTCGGCGCCTTCCGCGCCATCGAGAACCTGGTGCTCGGCGCCGAGCCCACGCGCGCGGGGGGCCGCCTCGATCTCGCGCGCGCCGAGGCGCGCGCCCGCGTCCTCATGGAGGAGGCGGGCCTCCTCGTGCCGCTCGGCCGCATCACCGACGAGCTCACCGTGGGCGAGCGCCAGCGGCTCGAGATCCTGCGCGTCCTCTTTCGGGGCGCGCGCGCCCTGCTCCTCGACGAGCCCACCGCGGTGCTCTCGCCGATCGAGGCCACCGAGCTCTACGGCACGCTGAGGCGCCTCGCCGACGGGGGCGCGACGATCGCCGTGGTCACCCACCGGCTCGACGAGGTGGTCCGCTTCGCCGACCGCGTCACCGTGATGCGCCGTGGCAAGGCCGTGCTCTCGGGGCGCGACCTGGACGAGGACGCGCTCACGCGGGCGATCATGGGCGCCGAGCCCCCGCCGGCCTTCCACCCGCCCGCGCGCGACGAGGCCGCGCCGCCGGTGCTCGACGTCGAGGACCTCCGTCTCGTCGACGCGGGCGGGCGCACGCGCCTCGACGGCGTGTCGTTCACGGTGCGGTCGGGCGAGATCGTCGGCGTGGCCGGCGTCGAGGGCAACGGCCAGCGCGAGCTCGTGCGCGCCCTCGCCGGCCTCGAGCCGCGCGCGGCCGGCACCGTCCTCGTCGCCGGGCGCGCGCTCGATCGCGACGGCGTCTCGCTCCCGGCGCGATCGCGCCGCGCGCACCTCGCCGTCGTGCTCGAGGACCGGCACGCCGAGGGGCTGCTCCTCGACGCGACGGTCGCGGACAACCTCGTGCTCGGCGACGTGGGCGACCCGCGCGACGGACCGCTCGACGAGCGCGCGATGGTGGCGCGCCGCATCGCGCGGTTCCACGTCGACCCGCCGGATCCGGCGCGCCTCGCGCGCGAGCTCTCGGGCGGCAACCAGCAGAAGATCGTGGTGGCGCGCGCCCTCGACCGCGTCGCCGGCCGCGGCGCCGAGGCCGCGCTCGTGCTCGCGCAGCCGACGCGCGGGGTCGACGTCGGCGCCGCCGCGACCATCCACGAGGCCATCGGCGAGGCGGCGCGCGCCGGGCTCGCGGTCCTGGTCGTCAGCGCCGATCTCGGCGAGCTGCGGCGGCTCTCGCACCGGATCCTCGTCATGCACCGCGGCCGCATCGTCGCCGATCGCCCGGCGGGCGCCTCGGACGAGGAGATCGGGCGGCTGATGCTGGGCACGGAGGCCGCGTGACCGGACGAGCGGCGCGCGGGGGACCGCTCTCCCGCCTCACCGGCCCCGGGAGCCTCTCGGTCGTCTTCGCGCTCGCCGGCGCGCTGGTGGCGCTCAACCTCGTCGCGTTCGCCTTCGGCGAGGCGCCGCTCGGGACGTTGGGCCGCGCCTTCGCCGGCACCTGGGGCACGCCGTACGGCATCGGCCAGGTCCTCTTCAAGGCGACGCCGCTGATCCTCACCGGGCTGGCGTTCGAGGTCGCGCTCCGCGCCGGGCTGTTCAACATCGGCGCCGACGGGCAGGTGGCGATGGCCAGCCTCCTCGGCGCCTGGGCGGCGTCGGCGATCGCGCCGGCGACGCCGTGGCCGCTTGCGCTCCTCTGCGCGGTGGGCGTCGCCGCGACCGTGGGGGCGGGCTGGGCGCTGGTCTCCGGGATCATGCGCGCGCGCCTCGGGGTCCACGAGATCATCAGCGGCATCATGCTCAACCGCATCGCCGACGTGCTGGTGCCGTGGGTCGTCGGCGTGCTCGTGGGATCGTCGACGCTCCGCACCGCGGACGTGGCGCCCGGCGCGACGCTGCCGCGCCTCGAGCGCTTCCTGCCCGCGCTCTCCGGCAGCGCGGCGAGCGTGGCGTTCCCCGCGGCGGTGGCGCTCGCGTTCGCGGTCGACTACGGGCTCCGGCGCTCGCGCGTGGGCCGCGAGATGCGCTGGACCGGCCAGAACGCCGAGGCGGCACGCGCCGAGGGGATCGACGTGCCGCGCCGCCTCGCGGGGGCGATGGCGCTCTCGGGGGCGCTCGCGGGGCTCGCGATCACCGCGACCGTGCTCGGCTACAAGGGCTACTTCGAGCTCGGCCTGGGCGCCGGCGCCGGCTTCACCGGCATCGCGGTCGCGTCCCTCGGCCGCGGGCGGCCGCTCGGGATCGTGCTCGCCGCCGTGCTCTTCGGGACGCTGCAGCAGGCCGGCCTCGCCATCAACGCGCGCGTCCCCAAGGAGGCGATGCTGGTGCTCGAGGCGGTGGTGATCGTGCTCGTGGCCGTCGCCAAGCGCGCGGCGGCGCCGGGCGCCGGGAGCGCCGCGCCGGCCGTCGCTGGCGACGGCGGCGAGGAGGCGCGCGCGTGAGCTCGATCCTGTCCCTGACCATGCTCGCCGAGTCGCTCCGGATCGCCGCGCCCTACGCGTGCGCCGCCGCGGGCGGCGTGTGGGCCGAGCGCGCCGGCGTCATCCAGATCGGCCTCGAGGGCGTGCTCCTCACCAGCGCCTTCACCTCGGTCGCGGTCGCGCACGCCAGCGGCAGCGCGGTGCTGGGCCTCGCGGCGGGCGTCGCCTCGGGCGTGCTCCTCTCTCTCGTTCACGCCGGCCTCACCGTGCGCGCCCGGATCGACGCGGTGGTCAGCGGCATCGCCTTGAACCTGCTCGCCTACGCCGGCACCCGCCTCGCGCTCCGCGGCCTCTACGACAGCTCGTCGAACTCGCCGTCCATCGAGGGCTTCCGCTTCGGCCCCGGGGGCGCCGGCGGGCTGATGCTGCTCGGCCGCGTCTTCTCGGATCCGGTGACGCTCCTCGGGCTCGCGGCGATCGCGGCCACGCCGTGGGTCCTGGCGCGCACCCGCCTCGGCCTCCGCGTCCGCGCCTCGGGCGAGCACCCCGAGGCCGCCGCGGCGTCGGGCGTCGACGTGCCGCGCGTCCGCTACCTGGCGCTCGCGATCTCGGGCGCGATCTGCGCGCTCGGCGGCGTCCACCTCGCCTTCGATCAGCACCGCTTCGAGTCGGGGATGTCGAACGGGCGCGGCTTCATCGCCCTCGCCGCCGTCGTGGTGTCCGGCTGGCGCGCCGGCCGGGCGGCGGCGGCGTGCCTGGTGTTCGGCGCCCTCGAGGCGCTGCAGATCGTGCTCCAGGACGCGAGCCGCCGCGGCGGCGTGCTCGATCTCGTCCAGCTCCTGCCGTACGTCGCGACGCTCGCCGTGCTCGCCTTCGCCGGCGCGCGCTCGTCGGCGCCGAGGGCGCTCGGCAACGATCTCGCGGGCTGACGCCGGGCGCTCAGGACCGGCTGCGGATCTCCTGGGCCGTCGCGATCCCCTCGAGCAGCAGCGCCGCGAGCGCCGCGTCGGCGATCCCCTCCGCCTCGACCGACACCAGCGCGGCGCGGACGTCGCGCGCCAGCGCCTCCCACTCCGCCGGATCGAACGCGTGCGCGGCCTCGCTGACGAGGATCACCTCCGGCCGCCACCGCGCCGCCATGGTCGCTGCCGAGGCCACGTCGCAGGCCTTGAGCACGGCGCCGTGCGAGGCGGCGAGCGGCTTGCAGCGCGCCGCGAGCTCGGCGCTCGCGCCGACGAGCAGCACCAGCGGCACCGACGACTGCATCTTCACCGTGGGGGGATCTTTGCGCGCCACGGGTCGCATCCTACGCATGCGCCCGCCCTCGCGAAACCCGGCGCCGGTCCGCCGGGCTACGTGCGCCAGCCGAGCGCCTCGAGCCGCAGCCGCGCGCCCTTCACGCCGAAGATCGCGCCGCCCTCCGGGGGGACGATGGGCGCGAGCAGCGCCGACGCGATCACCGCCGCCACCACGATGGGCGCGCGCGCATCCGATCCCGACACCGGCGTCGCGGCGGCTTGCCAGAGCCTGCGCGCCCTGGCGAGGACCGCGTCCATGCCGGCCCCTCCGATCGCGCGCACGCCGGCCTCGGCCGCGGCCATCGCGCCCGGCGCCCGGTCGAGCGGCACCGTGACGACGAGCACCCGCGTCGGCTCGGGCGCCGACGGAGGCTCGGCGCGACCGCCCGCGCGCAGGGCGAGGACATCGAGCTCGAGCGCGTCCGCGATCGGGATCGCCCCGGTGGGGTACCGCTTCTCGCGCACGAGCTGGAGCCGCGCCCCGAAGAACGTCCGTGCCTGATGCGCCCACCGGGCGGCGTCGACGCGCGCGTCGCCCTCGGGCGAGAAGAGCGACCAGGCCGCGGGCGGGTCGAGCGGCGCGACCCGGCCGACGGCCCAGCCGTTCTCGTCGAGGTCGAGCATGGCGGGAACATAGGGCGCGCCGGCCGTTCGTGGGATAAAACGATGGACAGGCCGATGGTCCCGCCGCGCTCCTCGCAGCTCTCCGACGCCGGCACCCTCCACGACGCCGACGACGCCCTCGCGGTCCTCCGCTCGGCGCGGTCGATGCACGAGCGCCCGCCGCTCGCGCGCCTGCTCACCCGCAAAGGCCTCGGCCCGTACCGCGGCTACGGCGAGATGCTCGGCGCCATCGAGACGCTCTGCGATCGCGGCGCCCGGCTCTCGCTCGTGGGTCGCTCGATCGGGGGCGAGCCGCTCTTCGCGCTCGCGCTCGGCGCCCACCCCGCCGACGCGCGCACCCGCACCTCGGTCGTCCTCTCGGCGGTCCACCCCAACGAGTGGATCGGCGTCGAGACGCACCTCGCCCTCCTCGAGCGCCTCGTCGACGCCGATCTCGGCGATCGCGCGATCGTCTCCTTCCCGATCGTCAACCCCGACGGCATCCTCAAGGTGGAGATGAACCTGCGCGCCGGCCGGCGCCGCTTCGTCCGGCACAACGCGCGCGGGGTCGACCTCAACCGCAACTTCGACGCCCGCTGGTACCGGCGCGGCATCCTCCAGCGCCTGATGCCGTTCCTGTGGAGCTCGGGGAGCCGCCCCGCGAGCGAGCCCGAGGTCGAGGCCATCGCCCACGACCTCGCGCCTCGTCGCATCGACCGGGCGCTCTCTCTCCACAGCTTCGGCGGCGCCGTGCTCTTCCCCTCGGCGGCGAGCGTCTGGCCCATCCCCGACGCCGCCGAGCACCGGGCCTGGGCGCGGCGCATCGCCCGCGAGGCCGACCGGCGCGCCTACCGCGCGGTGCAGTGCTCGTGGTGGGCGCTCGGCTTCACCGCGAGCGGCCTCGAGCTCGACTGGTTCCACGACCGCCACGGCGCCGTCTCGCTCCTGGTCGAGTGCTCGCGCGGCGGCTTCGGCCTCCGCGCCTCGCGCCTCCTCGACCCGTTCGCGTGGTTCAATCCGCCGAAGATCGACGCCGTGACCGCCCCGCTGGTGAGCGCCGTCCTGCCCTTCGTCCGCGGCTGGAAGTAGCCGCAGCGCCTCGCGAGGTTGTCGTCCTCCTTCGCGCCCGATCGCCTCTACAGCGGCAGCGTCATGTGGACGTCGTCGACCGAGACGCCGTCATCCACGCGGAAGGCGTCGCGCTGCACGCCGACCTCGACGAAGCCCACCCGCGCGTAGAGCCTCCTCGCCGGCTCGTTGTTCGCGAACACGCCGAGATCGATCCACGACAGGTGCGCCACGTCGCGCGCCCAGGCGATGGCGGCGTCCATGAGGCGCCGCCCGTGACCCTGACCGGTGAACGGCCGCTGGATCCCCATGGCCAGGACGGCGCGGTGGAGCTCGGCGGGGACCCGGCCGCCGCGCAGCTCGAGGTGACCGACGACGCAGCCGGGCCGCGCGCGGTCGAACACGGAGGGCTCGGTCGAGAGCAGCCACGCCCGCGCCCACAGGGGCTCGTCGAGGGGCCGCGACCAGCGCGCCTTCGCGCTCTCGCGCACCTCCTCGGGATCGATCGCGCGCGCGATCGCGAAATGGTGCGAGCCGCCCCGGCCCGACTCGGCCATGTGCGCGGCGACGTGGTCGGCGAAATCGCGCGCGTCCGCGGGCCGCGCGGGCCGGAGGGCGAGGGAGGGGCTCGCCGCGATCATGCTCGGCCATAACCCGGCGGCGGCGCGGCCGCGCGTCGGCGCGCATGGCGTCACGAACGTCGCCTGGACTGAACACGCGTGCGTGTGGGTGGGCGTTTTTGGTTGAGCTCCTCACCGAGCTCGTGCACCTTCGGCCGTTCCGATGGCGCGCCGTACCCCCCTTCGGGCCCGTTTTCTCGGGATCGCCCTCGCGATCGCAGCGTCGGTGCCCGCCGCGGTCGACGCCGGCGGCGATCGGTTCCTCTGCGAGCCGCCCGACGCCGAGCAGAGCCGCGCCTTCCGCTATGCGCTGCTCTCGTCGGAGGCGTGCCTCGCCCAGCTCGATGCGCGCGGCGTGCCGTACCAGCGGATCGGCCCCACGAAGCAGGTCGAGACGCCGCTGCGCTTCACCGGCCCCATCCGCGGCGTCACCTTCCGGCCGACCTACCGCCCGGAGGAGGACCAGGCCGCCCCGGCGACGATCGCCGATTGCCGCCTCGCGCTGGCCATCGACGACATGGCCGCCGTCCTCGCCCGTCACGGCGTGGTCGAGGCGGCGTACCTCTCCATGTACCGGCCTCCGGTCGGCCGGAGCGCCCTGATCCCGCCGGGCCGGCGGCACCCCTCGGCGCTGGCCATCGACCTCGCCACCGTCAAGCTCGGCGACGGCAAGGTCTACTCGGTCCAGTACGACTTCCACGGCCGCGTCGGAGCCCAGACCTGCGGCGAGAAGGCGGCGAAGCCGACGCGCGACACGCCCGGCGCCAAGCTCTGGCGCGAGATCGCCTGCGAAGTGGGCGACAAGCGGTCGTTCAACCTGCTGCTCACGCCCAACTACGACTACGGCCACCGGGATCACTTCCACATGGAAGTGCGCACCGGCATCCGCTGGTTCCTCATCCACTGAGCTACTGCCGGATGTCGACCGCCGCGCCCTTCACCTGAGGGTAGTAGGCGGTCACGGCGTACCAGCCCTGCGGGAGCTGCGGGTCGAGCCAGTTGAAGAGGAAGCGGGCGTCGGCGGGGGCGAGGTTCACGCAGCCGTGGCTCTTGGGCCGGCCGAACTCGTCGTGCCACCAGGCGCCGTGGAGGGCGTAGCTGTCCTTGAAGTACGAGACGTAGGGCACCTCGTCGACGAGCCAGTCCTTGCCGTCGTCGTCGCCGGACATGTCGGTGCTGAGCATCTTCCAGCCGACGTCGAAGCGGCCCCGCGTCGTGGCGTGCGGGCGCGGGAGGATGCCGTCGATGCCGGGGGAGACGGCGGTGGCGTACACGGGGGTGTCGCCCTCGTAGGCGATCATGTAGCCGCGCGTGATCTTCACGCTCACCCACTTGTCCTTGGGGCCGACGCCCACGGGGCGGCCTCGCTGCGGCTTGATGACCGTCACCAGATCGGTCCGCACGAACTTCCCGTCGCGCGTCTCGTGATAGAGGCCGCCCTTGCCCTTCACCACGTTGCTCGTGACCGGCACGAACCCGTGGCGCGGCCACGTCTCGCCGCTGTCGACCAGCTTGCCGGCGTCGTCCTTCACCATCTTCGGCGCGTCGCTCGTCCACAGGAACGCCAGCGGCAGGTGGAAGTCTTTGTCGGCGCGCAGATCGACGCCCACGAGGTCCGGCTGCTTCGAGACGCGGACCTTGTCCTTGGGGACGAGCGTCATGTCGGGCGTGAGGAGCCAGGTGCGGCCCTCGGCGTCGAACTCGCGTGCCCAGGAGACCTTCATCCCCGCGAACGCCTCGTCGTCCGAGACGAGCGGCTTCTTCGCCGAGCCCTGGTACGCGAGGAACGCGGCGCTCGGACCGACGCCGGCGGGGTGCGGATCGACGGCGCCGGCCGGGTCCCCGGGCAAGCTCGAGAGCCCGGCGAGCCACGCGTCGAGGCCCTTCTCGGTCTCGCGCTGCTCGGCGCGGGTGGGGATGCGGTTGTAGCGCGGCGCGCCCACCGAGACGCCGAAGTGGAACGGATACGCCGACGAGGTGTCGGGCAGCACCTCGGCGGCGGCGAGGGCGCGGACGTCGTTGGTGGCGAGCGTGGAGGCCGGGCCGACGCAGACGAAGCCGCGCGGCTCGACCGCGTACCAGCCGCCCGCGCAGCCCTCGACGCCGGGGCCGGTCAGCGGATCGCGCTGCTTGAGCGGCACCGACTGGCCGGCGCGGAAGAGCCCGATGACCGGCGCGGTCCACGAGGGCTTCTGCCGGATCTTCTCGTAGCCCTCGACGGCGGTGACGGCCGGCACTTCGGGTCCAGGTGCGGCGGCGCCGACGGTGGGCGTCGTCTGGCTCGCGACCCTGGTGGCGACGGCTGGTGGACCGTCGTCGCTCCGCTCCGGCGCCTCCCCGGGCACGGCCGCGCCGGGTGAATTCACGGCAGGAGCGCAGGACGCGGCGAGCGCGAGCAGCGCCGCGCTAAACAGGCGGACAGTGACGCGGCGGCCGCTCCCGCCCGAGCAACCGATGGACCCGAACGGCGATCCTCGAAGCATGGCGCAAGTCCTCTATGCATAAAGCATACGTTCGCGATCGCTCGAATGCCAATTAACGGGGCCACTATTTCCGATCGAAATCGCCTCGAAACGACGGCGAATGCTCCGCGCGCGACGCACGCTACGCGCGCAGCGCCCTACGCACCTCGGCCGCCGCGCGGCGCGCCGCCTATACTGGCGACCATGAGCTCGACCCCGCACCTGCCCCCTCCGCGCCTGCCGCGCACCTCGCCCGAGGCGCTCGCCTCGCGCCGGCGAGCGCTCCTCGAGCGCCTCTCCACGCCGGCGCTGCTCGCGGCGGGCCGGCCGCGCGCCCGGAACTACCGCGCCAACCTCTACCCGTTCCGCGCGGCCAGCCACTTCCTCTACTTCGCCGGCGCGGGGATCGCCGGGGCGGCGCTGCTCTTCGATCCGGCGCGGAGCCGGGCCACCCTCTTCGTCGAGCCGCCCGAGCCGAGCGACGCGCTCTGGCACGGACCCCGGCCGTCGCTCGCCGAGCTCGCCGCCGATCTCGGCTTCGACGCGGTGCGTCCTCTCTCCGAGATCGACGCCGCGATGCGTGAGATCGGCGCTCCGGCGGCCACGCTGCCCACCGACGACGCCCCCACGGCGGCGTGGCTGTCGGCGCGCCTCGGCCGGAGCGTCGAGCCCGGCAAGGGCGACGCGCTCGCCGAGGGATCGCCCGACGCGGCGCTCGCCGAGGCGATGATCGCGCTCCGGCTCCAGCACGACGAGGCGGCGCTGACGCAGCTCCGCGCCGCCGCCCAGGCCAGCGCCGCGGCGCACCTCGCGGGCATGGCGGCCACCGCGCCCGGCGGGACCGAGGCCGAGGTCGCCGGCGCGATGATCGGCGAGCTCCGGCGGCGCGGGCTCGAGGACGCGTACGGCCCCATCGTCACCGTCCACGGCGAGGTGCTCCACAACGAGCGCCACGACGGCGATCTCGCGGCGGGCGATCTCCTCCTCGCCGACGTCGGCGGCGAGACGCCGGAGGGCTGGGCCGCCGACATCACCCGCGTCTGGCCCGTCTCCGGAGCGTTCTCCCCGACGCAGCGCGCCATCTACGAGGTGGTCCTCGCGGCGCAGCGCGCGGCCATCGACGAGGTCCGGCCCGGGCGCCGGTACCGCGGCGCCCACGAGCGCGCCGGTCGGGTCATCGTCGAGGGCCTGCGCGCGCTCGGGATCTTCCGCGGCGACGTCGATGGCCTCTGCGAGCGCGGCGCGGCGGCGATCTTCTTCCCGCACGGCGTCGGCCACCTGCTCGGTCTCGACGTGCACGACATGGAGGACCTCGGCGATCGCGCCGGCTACGCCCCCGGTCGGGCGCGCTCCACCCGGTTCGGCGACTGCTACCTGCGCCTCGATCGCGATCTCGCGCCGGGCATGCTGGTGACCATCGAGCCCGGCTTCTACCAGGTGCCCGCGATCCTCGACGACCCCGCGTTCACCGGGGCCGTCGGCGCCGATCTCGATCGCGCCGTCCTCGCCCGCTACGCCGACGTCCGCGGGATCCGGATCGAGGACGACGTCCTGGTCACGAGCGGCGAGCCCGAGGTCCTGACCGCCGCGGCGCCGAAGGAGCCGGATCGGATCGAGGCGGCGATGCGCCGCTGAGCGCCGCGTCGTCGGACAGGATCAAGAGCCGGCACTCGATGGGGCCGTTGTAGAGCTCGAAGGTGCGTGCCGGGCGCCGCCGCACGAGGCCGGGGGCGCCGGCGAGGATCGCGGCCACGCGCGGCTGGACGCGGGCGAGCGCGCCCTCGAGCTCGTCGGTGACGGGGAGGCGCTCGCCGTACGGCGGGTTGGTGACGAGCCACGCGTCCGGTTGGCGCTCGCGGAGATCGGCGAGCGAGCGCCGGAGGACCGAGATCGAGACGCCGGCGGCGCGGGCGTTCTCGGTCGTGGCCTCGATCGCGGCCGGATCGTGGTCGCTGGCGACGATCGACGGCGCCTCGCGGCGCGCGGGCTCGCGGAGCCTCGCGCGCAGGTCGGCCATGGCTCGCGCGCCGGCTTCGTCGTGCATCGCCCAGCGCTCGAGCCCCAGCCGGGGCCGCGCCAGGCCCGGCGCGACGCCCGCGGCCCAGAGCGCCGCCTCGATCGCGATCGTCCCCGAGCCGCACATCGGATCGAGGAGCGGGCTCCGCCGGTCCCAACCGGAGAGGCGGAGGATGGCGGCGGCGAGCGTCTCCTTCAGCGGCGCGGTGACGTTCCTGCGCCGGTAGCCGCGGCGGTGCAGCGGCTCGCCGGCGAGGTCGACGTAGAGCGTCGCTCGATCGCGCACCAGATGGACGAAGAGCGCGACGTCGGGATCGGCGAGGTCCACCGAGGGCCGCTCGCCGGTGCGCCCGCGGAGCTGGTCGACGACCGCGTCCTTGGTCCGCTGGGCGATGAACTGGGTGTGCGTGAGCGCGCTCGATCGGCACGAGGCGCGGACCGCGAGCGTCCGGTCGGCGGTGAGGTAGGCGCGCCAGTCGACGCCGCGGACGCCGTCGTAGAGCGCGTCGCCGTCGGCCGCGTCGAACGAGCCGAGCTCGTAGAGCACGCGCACGGCGATCCGCGAGGCCAGGCAGGCGAGGGCGCCCTCCCCGAGGCCGCCCTCGAAGTGGACGCCGCCGCGATCGGCGCGCACGCCGGGGAGGCCGAGCTCGCGCAGCTCGTCGCGTAGCGCCGGCTCGGTGCCCTTGGCGGCGGTGGCGAAGAAGCTCACCGCCAGCGCTCGCCGCGCTTCAGCTGCTTCGGCGAGCGCGGGTCGGTCGGCTTGCCGTCGGTCTCGGAGCAGCAGCGGAAGCTCAGGTAGTAGTAAGCGAACCCTTCGTTGTGCTGGTAGATCTTGGGCCGGCACTGGTTGCGGACGCCGTCGAGCCAGGGGCCGCCGGTGGTCACGTTGTCGAACTCGCTCCGCGGTGCCGAGGTCTCGGACGAGGCGAGCTCGTCGGCGTTGCCGGGCATGTCGTAGACGCCGTAGTCGCTCACGCACTCGGGCTGCGAGCCCGAGACCGTCCCGTCCCAGAGCCGCTCGGTCTCGGCGGCGGCGACGGCCTTGTCCTTCGAGACCGTCCTCTCGACCGACGGGAACCGGTAGGGCCGGTCGCCGCGGCACTTCTTGGGATCCCTCACGTAGCCGTACGGGTACGGCTTGTAGGACGGCCCCTCGCACGCCATCGTCCACTCGGTCTCGGTGCACACCCGCTTCCCGAGGGCGGCGCACTTGTGCTGCGCCTGGGGGAAGTTGTTCATCACCTCGGGCCGCTCGCCCTTCTTGTTCGGGTACTCGTAGCGGTCGATGCAGTAGCGCTTGTGGACCTTGTCGCCGACGCACTTCGAAGGCGAGGCGAACTCGTGGCAGATGGTCTTCTTGTTCTGCGGGGCGTAGTGGCTGGAGAGGCACTTGAGCTCGAGCTCGGTGCAGTAGTCGCCGTCGATGAGGACCATGTCCTCGGGGCATGCGGCGGGCGACGCCGGTCCTCGGTCCGGCTCGGCGACGGCGACCGCGTCCGCGGGCGCGCCCGCATCGGCGGGGCCGGCGGTCGAGGCGGGCGGGACGAGCTCGGCCGCCGG
>CAYJPW010000167.1:0-23479 GCA_964372055.1 uncultured Polyangiaceae bacterium | reverse complement strand
CCGCGGGCTCGGGCGCGCCCGGCGACGGCGCCTCGACGAGCGCGCGATGGGCGGCGGCGGCGCGCGCCGACGCCGGCTCGGGCGTGCGGTCGTCCACGTACGGGGATGCGCATCCTCCGGCGAGGGCGGCGAGGGCGGCGACCAGGGCGCGTGCGCGCATCGACGCGCGCATTGTGCCCAGCGGAGGCGACCGAAGTCCAACGCGCCGAGGGCCGGTCCCGTCGGCGAGCGGCCGGCCTCGCGATGGCCTATTCGAGCCCTTCACCTCGCGGCGTGACGATCCGGCGGCGGGCCGCGTTTGTAGGGCGGGAGGTGTGACATGCGTTGGATGGTGGTGGCGGTGCCGCTCGCGCCGCTCGCGTGGTTGGCTTGCTCGGGCGACACGAACGTCGAGACGAGCGGCACCTCGGCGAGCTCGACCACGAGCGCCGGCGGGGGGGCGAGCAGCACCGGGACCGCCGGCACCGGCACCAGCAGCAC
Organism: uncultured Polyangiaceae bacterium; assembly: GCA_964372055.1. Lineage (GTDB taxonomy): Bacteria > Myxococcota_A > Polyangia > Polyangiales > Polyangiaceae > CAYJPW01. Next base: position 22,999 of record CAYJPW010000167.1, on the reverse strand, counting down.
GGGCGGAGGCAGCACCGGCAGCACGGGCGGGGGAGGCAGCGGCGGGGCCACCACGGGCGCGGGAGGAGAGGGCGGCGCCGCGACGACCGGTGCGGGCGGCGGCAGCGGGGCCGGCGGGACCACGACGGGTGCGGGCGGTGGCGGCGGGGCGACGACGGGTGCGGGCGGTGGCTGCGCCTGCGCGCCGCCGGAGCAATGCTGCGGGGCGCAGTGCGTCGACGTCACGGCTTCGCTCACCGACTGCGGCGCCTGCGGCACGCCGTGTCAGGTCGCGAACGGCACGCCCGCGTGCGTCTCCTCGCTGTGCACGGTCGCGAGCTGCGACCCCGGGTACGCGGACTGCGACGGCGATCCGGACAGCGGCTGCGAGATCGACACCGCCACGGATCCGCTGCACTGCGGCGCGTGCGGCGCCCCCTGCAACGGCACGCACGGCACGCCCGCCTGCTCCGGCGCGGCGTGCTCGATCGTCTGCGACGCGGGCTTCGCCGACTGCGACGGCGACGCGAGCAACGGCTGCGAGGTCACCGGCGATCCGGGCCAGGGAGTGCTCGGCTACTGGCCGCTCGACGGCTCGGGCGCCGAGTCGATCGGCGGTCGGGACCTCACCCTCTTCGGAGGCGTCGGCTTCGCGGCCGGGCTCTTCGGCCAGGCGCTCGACCTCCACGCCGACGCGACCCAGTACGCGGCTCGCCCCGGCGACGACCAGGTCTTCGACTTCGGCGCGGCCGACTTCACCGTGCAGGCCTGGATCAACCTCAACACCAACACCGGCGAGCAGAACTTCCTCGAGAAGTTCTTCGGGCAGACCGGCCCGGGCTGGACGTTCACCAAGCTCTCGGATCAGCGGGCGCACTTCTGGGCGGACCCCTCGGTGGTGATGTACTCGTCGCCCCAGCCGTTCACCGCCGGGGAGTGGCACCAGCTCGTCATGCGCCGCGCCGGCTCGAGCTTCGCCATGTTCTACGACGGCGTCTCGCTCGGCGGGATGGCGAACGGCGCGCCCATCCCCGACACGACGAACCCGCTGCTCGTCGGCCGCCGCAACCCGCAGGACGGCCGGGATTTTCCGGTCGACGGCCGCATCGACGAGGTGGCGATCTGGAGCCGGGGCCTCAGCGACGCCGAGGTCGGCTGCCTCTGGGGCGGCGGCGCCGGGCGGAAGGTGATCGACTCGAATTGAGAGCATGTCGGCGTGCCAACTGCACGCCGACTGCTGGTCCCCTGAGCGCGGGCCGCCGCCTCACACCCGCCGCAGGCGCCGCGGATCCGCCGACATCCGGTGGAAGCGCAGCGTCAGCGCGATCGCCACGAAGGTGAGCCCCGCCGAGAGGCCCCACCACAGCCCCGGCGCGCCGAGCCCCGCGCCGAAGCCGAGGGCGAGCGCGAGCGGCATGCCGATCGCGTAGTGGCCGACGAGGTTCAACACGAGCGTCGCGCGCGTCTCGCCCGCGCCGCGGACGGCGCCGGCGGCGACGACCTGGGCGCCGTCCGAGAGCTGGAAGGCCGCCGCGATCATCACCAGCGGCAGCGAGGCGGCGAGCACACGCGGATCGTCGGTGAGGATGCGCGCGAGCGCGGCCGGCGCCGCGAGGAAGACGACGGCCGACGCCGCCATGAACACGCCCGACACGGCGAGGCCGAGGAAGCCCGCGCGCCGCGCGCCCGCCGCGTCGCCGCGCCCGACGGCGTGGCCCACGCGGACCGCGGTCGCCGATCCGAGACCGAGCGTGACCGTGAAGCTCACGCTCGCGAGCGTGAGCGCGACCTGGTGGCCCGCGACCGCGACCGCGCCCATCCTGCCGGCGAAGAGGCTGGTGAGCGCGAAGGCGCCGAACTCGGCGAACATGTGGAGCCCGATGGGGAGCCCGAGCCGGAGGATCGAGCGCCCGAGCGCCGGATCCGACGGCGCGGGCGGGCCGGGCACCGCGGTCGACCGGATCGCCGCCGCGAGCAGCGCGAGCTGGAGCAGCGACGCGAGGCTCGACGAGAGCCCGGAGCCGACGACGCCGAGCGCGGGCAAGCCGACGGCGGGGAGCCCCACGCGGAGGAGCGCGGCGTCGCCGTAGATGAGGAGCGCGTTGCCGATCACGTTGGCGACGTTGGCGACGACGACGCCGAGGATGAGCGCGCGCGTCTTGCCCAGCGCCTGCAGGTAGGCGCGCGCCGCGACGAAGAGGAGGATCGGGACCGCGTTGGGGAGGCGGCTGTAGACGAAGCTCGCCGTCATCCGCGCCGTGGCGGGCTCGATCCCGATCGGCTCGAGGACGAGCGGCGTCAGCGCGAGCGCGGCGAGCAGCGGCACCGCGATCACCAGCGCCAGCCGGATGCCGCGGCGCAGGACCTGGCGGGCGCGGGCGTGCTCGCCGGCGCCGATCGCCTGCGCGACGAGCGGGTCCATGCCCATGACGCAGCCCATCGCGATGGTGGTCATCGAGAAGAAGAGGCTGTTGCCCATGCCGACCGCGGCGAGCGGCACCGAGCCGAGCCGCCCCACCATCGCGGTGTCGACGAAGGCCATGAGCTGGTTGCCGGCCGAGCCCGCGGCGAGCGGCGCCGCGAGCACGAGCAGGCCGCGCAGCTCCGAGCGCGGCGCCGGCGCGTGTCCGTTCGGCGCCGAGGCCGCGGCGTCGCCCGCCAGACGCGCTCCGGGCGCGCCGGCGCCGAGCTCACCGGGCGAGGCGTCGGCCTCGCCCGCGGCCGCGCCGGGCGAGGCGTCCGTCATGGCGGCGAAGTATACTCGCGCGCCCGCGATGGCGACCTCGATCGACGCGAAGGTCCAGGCAGTCGCCGCGGCGCTCGGCTCGCCCCTCGAGCCCGCCGCCGCCGCGGCCATCGGCGCGTGGATCGCCCAGGTCGAGGCGTGGAACCGGCGCGTCGATCTCACCGCCGCGCGGAGCCAGGACGAGCTCGTCGATCTGATGCTCGCCGACGCGCTGGTGCTGGCGCGCGAGCTCGGCCGCGGGCTCTCGGTGATCGACGTCGGCACGGGCGCGGGCGCGCCGGGCCTGCCGCTCGCGATCGCCCGCCCGGATCTGCGCCTCACGCTCGTCGAGCCGCTCCAGAAGCGCGTCGCCTTGCTGCGGACGGCGATCGGCGCGCTCGGGCCGGCCTCCCCGTCGCCTCCGCCGCGCGTGGTGCGCGGGCGCGGCGAGGACCGCGTCGGCGCGGGCGACCGGTTCGACGCCGCGATCTCGCGCGCGACGCTCCCGCCGCCCGCCTGGCTCGAGCTCGGCGCCGCGCTCGCGCCCCGGGGCGAGGTCTGGGTCCTGCTCGCGCAGGGCGAGCCGCCGTCGCGCGCCGGCTGGTCGGTGGCCGCCGACCTTCGCTACCGCTGGCCGCTGACCGGCGCCGAGAGGCGCGCCGTCCGCGTCGTCCCTTCCGGCGCGTCCGACCGCGAGAGCGCGTAGTAGCCGATCAAGGCCACGATCGAGAGCAGCGCCGCCAGCGCCAGCGCGGCCGCGAGGAAAAGGATGCCGAGCCCGCCCGTCGGGCGCGCCTCCGGCTCGCCCTCCTCCTCCGCGCGCTGCTCCTCCGCCATGACGAAGGGGGTGGCGCCGCCGCCGGCCGGGGTCAAGCCCGCGCGCGTGCCGCCGGCGAGCGACACGAAGTTGGCCACGCCCGGCCGCCCGTGCGAACCGAAACGTCGGGAGATCACCGGAGCCGCGTGAAGGAAGAGCAATGACCCAGGCCCGCTCGGAGTCCGAGATCGTCACCCTCCGCAAGCTGGGGCAAGAGCTCGCGTCGGAGCGCAAGGAGCGGACGACGAGCGTCCACCTGCTGGCCGCGATCGCGTCGCGAGGCGGTCCGGCCGCGGAGCTCTTGCGCGAGCGGCGGCTCGACGCCGAGGCGCTCCTCAAGGCGAGCCGCTCGTTCGACGAGGACGCGCCCGATCCGATCGGCCGCGCCATCGCCGCGGCGCGCGAGCTGCACAAGCGCTCGCCCGCGCCCGAGCCCGGCGCGCTGCATCTGTTGCTCGCGCTCCTCGCCGACCGGCGATCGGCGGCGAGCCGCGCGCTCCTCCAGTGCGGCGTCGATCTCTCGCGCCTGCGCACCGCCGCGATGCAGCTCGCGCTCGGCGTGGTGCAGGCCCGTCGCCCGGCGCCTACGCTCAAGCTCGCGCCCGCGCAGACGCCGCCGTCGCGCGGTCCGGCCGGGGTCACCGTCTCGCTGGTGCCGCCGCTCGCGAAGCCGCGGGCCGACGCGCCTCCCGCCGCGGCGAAGCCGAGGACCGAGCCGCCGCCCGCCAGCGAGCGCCGGAGCGAGCCGCCGCCGCACCAGAAGCCCGCCGTCGCGATCCCGACCACGCCTCGCGCGGCGGCGGGGAGCTCGGGGCGCACGTCCGGCCGCGGATCGACGGTCACGCTGCGCCGCCACACCTCGCGCCGCGACGCCCAGGGCGCCGAGGGCGACGCGCTCGAGCTCGACCGCGGGCGTTTCCCGGTGCTGTCGTCGATCGGCAAGAACCTCACGCTCGCGGCGGCGCTCGGCAAGCTCGAGCCCGTCGTGGGGCGCGAGGACGAGATCGAGCGCGCGCTCGACGTCCTCGGCAAGCGCCACTCGAGCAGCCCCTGCCTCGTCGGCCCCGCCGGCGTCGGCAAGACGGCCGTGGCGCGCGGCATCGCCCACCGCCTCGCCGCCGAGAGCGGCGAGCCCGGCAGCCCCGCCGCCGGGCCGCGCATCCTCGTCGAGATCGCGGCGTCGGAGCTCTGCGCCGGCACCGGCGCGCGCGGCTCGCTCGCCGAGCGCTTCGCCGCCCTCCGCGCCGAGCTCCGCGACGCCGGCGGACGCGTCATCCTCTTCGTCGACGAGATCCACGAGCTCTTCGGCGGCGGCGCCGGCGACGAGGCCGTGGCCGAGATCAAGCTGGCCCTGGCGCGCGGCGAGCTGCGCCTCATCGGCGCCACCACCGTCGAGGAGCTCCGCCGCACCATCGAGCCCGACTCGGCGCTGGCGCGCCGGTTCACGTTGATCGAGATCGAGGAGCCCGCCGAGGAGGAGGCCTTCTTCCTGCTCCGCTCGGTCGCCGACGGGCTCGGCGTCCACCACGATCTCGCCTACGGCGACGACGCCCTCGCCGCCGCCATCACCTGGTCGATCCGCTACCTGCCCGGCCGCGCCCTGCCCGACAAGGCGATCTCGATCCTCGATCTGGCCGGCGCGCGCCTGCGCCGCAAGCTCGCGCGCGCGAGCAGCGCCGGGACCCGGGCCGCGCCCGCCGAGGTCGGTCCCGCCGAGGTGGCGCACGTCGTCGCCGAGCTCGCCGATCTGCCGGTCGAGCGCCTGCTCGAGACCGATCGCGAGAGGATGCTCGGCATGGAGCGCCTCCTCGCCGAGCGCGTCGTCGGCCACGCCGAGCCGCTCGCGCGCATCGCCACCATCCTCCGCCGCAACGCCGCGGGGCTGCGCGGGCGCCGGCCCATCGGCTCGTTCCTGCTCCTCGGGCCGACGGGCGTGGGAAAGACCGAGACGGCCAAGGCCATCGCCGAGGTGCTCTTCCACTCTCCCGACGCGATGACGCGCCTCGACATGTCCGAGTACGCCGAGGCCCACGCCGTCGCGCGCCTCGTCGGCGCGCCGCCCGGCTACGTCGGTCACGAGGCCGGCGGGCAGCTCACCGAGGCCGTGCGCCGCCGGCCCTACCAGGTGCTCCTCCTCGACGAGATCGAGAAGGCCCACCGCGACGTCCTCGAGGCGTTCCTGCAGGTCTTCGACGAGGGCCGGCTCACCGACGGCCGCGGCCGCCGCGTCGACTTCACCAACACCGTGATCGTGCTCACCTCGAACCTCGGCGCCGCCGAGGCCGGGGCGGTGCGCGCCGAGCGCTCGGTCGGCTTCGCCGGCGCCGCTGCCGGCGACGCGGCCGCCGCGCGCGAGGGCAAGGTCGCCGGCGCCATGCTCAAGGCGGCGCGCGAGGCGCTCCCGCCCGAGCTCTACAACCGCATCGACGAGGTGCTCTGCTTCCGCGCGCTCGCCCGCGACGACGTGGCCGAGATCGCGCGGCGGCTGCTCGTGGGCCTCGGCGAGGCGCTGGAGCGGCGCGGGGTGAAGCTCGAGGTCGATCCGCCGGCGATCGACGCGCTCCTCGCCCACGGCGGCTTCGATCTCACGCTCGGGGCGCGCCCGATGAAGCGCGCGATCGCGCGGCTCGTCGAGGCGCCGCTCGCCGAGATGATCCTGCGCGGCGAGCTATGCGAGGGCGCGGTGGCGATGGTCGGCGCCGAGGAGGGCGTCGTCGTCGTCGACGCCGTCCCGGCGCGGGCGCGGGCGCTGGCGTAGCCCGGCCCGAGCTCGTCGCGCGGGCTCAGGCGCGGGCCACGCGCCTCACTGCACGCAGAGCGCGATCGACCAGGCCGAGAGCGTGCCGCTGTCGCCGCCTAGGCCGTCGGCGACCGTCAGCGTCCAGACCCCGTTCGCAGGCAGGTTGTCCATCGCCGAGAGCGACGCCTCGGGCTGGTAGCAGCCGTTGAACGGCGCCGAGCCGGAGGTGATCGGCGTCGCGCAGGTGCCGTCGAAGATCGTGTTGGTGTAGTTGTCGCCCGAGCTGCCGTTGCTGCTCGAGAGGTCGACCGTCGGGCCGTTCGGCGACTCGAGCGCGATCGTGAGATCGCCGTCGTACGTGTGGGTGAGGTTCACCTGGGCGCGGACGCGCTTGATGGCGCCGACGTTGCTGACCGTGAGGACGCTGGTCGCGGTCGTGTAGTCGATGATCGATTTGGGCAGGTCGGTCGACTTGTAGACGAGGAGCGTCTGGCCCGCGCCGCAGACCATGGCGTTCGCCCCGCAGCCGAGGGCGCAGTCGTTGTCGGCGCAGTCGACGGGGCCGTCGTTGTCGTCGTCGAGGCCGCCGCTGCACTGCACCTCGATGGTGCAGTTCTGGCAGACGAGCCCGCCGCCCGAGCAGTTGAGCGTGCCGCCGCAGCTGCACGCGCCGCCGCCGCCCGGGTTGCCCTCGTCGACCTGGCCGTCGCAGTTGTTGTCGAGGCCGTCGCAGACCTCGGGCGAGCCGAGCGCGTTGGGGAGGCACTGCACCGAGCCGCCGCTGCACGCGAGCGTGCCCGGTCCGCAGACGCCCGGCTGCCCGGTCGCGCACGCGCCGCCGCCGCCGGGGTTCCCGTCGTCCACCGTACCGTCGCAGTCGTTGTCGAGCCCGTCGCAGACCTCGGGCGACGAGGGGACGATCGGGAAGCAGTCGATCGATCCGCCCTGGCACTGGATGGCGCCGGCGGAGCAGACGCCCGGCGAGCCCGTCGAGCAGCTCCCGCCGGTGCCCGGGATGGCGTCGTCGACGAGGCCGTTGCAGTCGTTGTCGATGCCGTCGCACGTCTCGGGGGCGGGCATCAGGTTCGGGACGCACGTCGGCATCGCCGTGATGCACGCCAGCGTGCCCGCGGCGCACGCGCCGGGGATGCCCGAGTCGCAGGCGGAGCCCTGGCCCGGGAACGACTCGTCGGTGAGCTGATCGCAGTCGTTGTCGATGCCGTCGCACACCTCGGTCGAGGGGCTGCCGGGCGTGCAGGCGGCGGGCGCGCCGCCGACGCAGCCGGGGGCCGTCGCCGCGCAGGCGCCGACGCCGCAGGTCAGATCCGGGATGGCGTCGTCGACGAGGCCGTTGCAGTCGTCGTCGGTGCCGTTGCAGGTCTCGCCCGCGGCGGGGAGCACCTCGCCCTGGCACGGGCCGAAGGTGTTCGTTTGCGTGTCGCAGGCCTGCATCCCGGGCTTGCAGGCGCCGACGCCGCTGGTGCCGTTCGGCCCGGAGTAGCAGGGTTGGGTGTCGCCGGCGAAGCACTCGCAGCCTTCGTCGACCTCGCCGTCGCAGTCGTTGTCGGCGCCGTCACAGACCTCGTCCGCGGGCACGCACGCGCCGCCCCCGTCGCCGCCGGCGCCGCCCTGGCCCGTCGTGGTCGCCGAGCCGCCTTCGCCGCCGGTCGTGGTGGCGGGGTCCTCGGTCTCGTTCCCAGCGGCGCACGCAGCGAGCTGCGCGCCCATCACGCCCAGCGCCGCGAGCGCGGCGCCCAATGCAAGACGCATGGTCAAGTGCTCCTCGGACCCCGACGCGGGCCCGCGTCAGTCATGACAGGTCGAGGTCGGCACGTAAAGTCGGCGCTCCTTCCAGCGTCGTCGGGGACCCCGGCCGCGCTCGCGTGGTAACTTCGCCGCCCATGGCGATGGCGGGTTCCGGGGGCGGCGCCCCCAGGTCGAGCGGAGCGCAGTCTCCCACGTCGGTCGGCGAGCTCCAGACGCCCGCCCTCGTCGTGGACCGAGCCTGCTTCGAGCACAACCTCGTCACCATGTCGGCCGCGCTACCCGGCGCGCGGCTCCGGCCGCACGTCAAGGCGCACAAGTGCACCTCGCTGGCGCGGCGTCAGGCGGAGGCGGGCCACGCCGGGTTCACCTGCGCGACCGTGCGCGAGGTCGTCGGCATGGCGGCGGCCGGTCTCGGCGCCGATCTCCTGCTCGCCAACGAGGTGCTCGACGCGCGCCGCCTCGGCGCCCTCGAGGCGCGGGTGACGGTCGCCGTCGACTCGGAGGCGACGATCGCCGCGGCCGCGAACGGCGGCGTGCGCGAGGTCGTGATCGACGTCAACGTGGGCCTCCCTCGCTGCGGCTGCGCGCCGGAGGACGCAGGGCGCCTGGCCGACGCGGCGCGCGCCCGCGGCCTCGCCGTGCGCGGCGTCATGGGCTACGAGGGCCACGCGGTGGGCCTGCCGGACCGCGCCTTCCGCGCCGCGCTGGTCGAGCAGAGCATGCAGCTGCTCCTCCGCGCCCACCGCGACGTCGGGGGCGAGCTCGTCTCGGCCGGCGGCACCGGAAGCTACGATCTCAACACCTGGGCGAACGAGATCCAGGCGGGCTCGTACGTGCTCATGGACACCGCCTACGGTCACCTCGACCTCCCCTTTCGCCAGGCGCTCGGCGTCGTCGCGACGGTGATCTCGGTCTCGCCCACGCACGCCGTCGCCGACTGCGGTCTCAAGGCGCTCGGGATGGACCACGGCCCGCCCTCGATGGACGCCGGCGACGTCCTCTTCGTGTCGGACGAGCACGTCACCTTCACGCCGCGCGCCCCGCTCGCCGTGGGCGACCGCGTCCGCATCACGCCGGCGCACGTCGATCCCACCGTCGCCTACCACGAGGTCATGCACCTCGTGGACGGCGACCAGGTCCTCGAGAGCTGGCCGGTCGATCTGCGCGGCTGGTGACGCAGGCTCAGCGCGCCAGCTCTCCCAGCCGCGCCAGGAGCTCGGGCGGGAAGGTGCCCTGACCGAGCCGCTCGGCGACCTGCCGGAACAGGCCGGCCCAGCGGCCGCGCTCGGCGTCCGAGAGCGACACCACGTTCATGCGCTTCTTGAGGCGCCCGAACGCCGCCTCGTCCTCTTTGCGGATGCGCGCCGAGAGCGCGTTGCCGGCGACCCTCCCGGTGCCCTGGAGGATGGCGCGCAGGTCCGCCGGGAGCGCGTCGAGCCGGCGCGTCGAGAGCACCATCGCGCCGATCGCGCACAGCGTGGGCTCGGCGCTGATGTCGTCGAGGCGCGCGGCCCACTGGAGCTGCTCGGCGGCGAGCGACGGGGCGCTCACCACGTCGATCGCGCCGGTCCCGAGCCACGGCAGGATCTCGGGCACGCTCACGGGCACCGGCGTGACGCCGCCGATCACCTGGAACACCACCGGCCCGATGACGTCGTCGCGCCACGTCGCCGGCTTCTTGCCGCGCAGGTCCTCGGGGACGCGCACCGGCCGGCCCTTCGACATCCCGTGCACCTGGCCCACGTCGCCCCAGCCTCCGAGGGTGAAGCCCGCCGCCGCGATGCCCTTCTCGAGCTCGGGGCCGAGCGCCGCGCGCGCGGCGTCGAGCTTGTCCCACGAGCGGAACAGGCCCGGGATCTGGAGCGCCAGCACGGGCCTATGGATCTTGGCGAGCCCGACCGACGTGACCGCGGCGCCGTCGAGCTGCCCGCTCCTGATCTTCGCGATCATCGCGGCCTCGTCGCCCTGCGTCCCGCTGTAGAACACGTCGAGCTGGAGCGCTCCGCCGCTCTTCTCCTTCACGGCTGCCTGCCACACCCGGTAGACCTGGCCCCAGGGGCTCGAGGCCGGGGCGAGCGTGCCGATCTTGAGCACCTCCTGCGCCGGCGCCGATCTCGGCGCCAGCAGCACGAGGAGAACGACGAGCGCGGCGCCGAGGACGCTTCGCATGGCCGCGCCAGCGTATCAGCCCTTCACGCCGGAGGCCGGCTCCACACGCTCGCGCGGGCCTCCCCTGCCCGGCTTCAGGCCGGGGGCCCGGCCTCGATCGCCTTGCGGTAGCGCTCGCGCCGGTGCCGGTCGCGGAGGATCTCGTAGGCCTCGTCGAGCACCTCGACGACGAGGCGCACGTCTTCGGCGAGATCGGCCGTCTGCGCGGTGAGCAGGCGCGACGGCTCGAACCCGCGGCGGAGCTCGAGGTAGGCCCGCCGGATCTCGTACGCGGTCGCGCTCCGCGGCACCCCGAGGACGGCGAAGTAGTCGCCGTCCTCGACCAGCGCCAGGCGCGCCCGGACGCGCTGGCGGAGCGCCTCCTCGTCGAACGGATCGAGCGCGCCCCCCGGCGCCGCATCCTCGCGCGCGGCCGGGGCGAGCGCGTCGAGCACCCCGAGCGCGACGAGGGCGTAGATCACGTTGGCGAGCTCGGGCTCGCCCTGCGCGGCGACCTCGCCCGCGGTGCGGCCGCGCGCCGCGCGCACGATCTCGACCTCGTCCGGCCGGAGCGCGCACTCGCCGAGGATCGTGGCGCGGCGGCCCTCGTCGAGGCGCGCGCCGGCGCCGCCGCTGGGGGGCAGGGCGGGCGCGGGCGGCCGCCCGCGGCGGCTCGCCGCGACGCAGACCTCGGCGCCGGTCGCGCCGCCGAAGACGCTCGGCTCGGCCTTGAGGCGGCCCGGCGGCTCCTCCTCGAGCTCGCAGGTGCCGCCGTCGCTGGTGAGCGCGCGGCCGATGGTCCACTCGGCGTGCGCCCGGAGGACCGGCCAGAGATCGTCCTGCCCGAGGTGCCCGTGCGCGATGAGCGCCGCGCCGGCGTGGCGCCCGAAGGGCGGGAGCTTGCCCGCGAGACGCGCCAGCACCTCGCGCTCGATGTCGCCGCGCGCGACCAGGAACGCGAGGAGCGTCTCGTCGCCGATGCCCGACCCCGCGGTGACGATGTCGCCGTCGTGCAGGACGATGCGCCGGATGCCGTGCTCGCCGTGGAGCGCGAGCGAGCCCGAGGCGCGGCCCGCGATCGAGCGCGCCAGCGCCTTCACCGCGTCGCCCTCGCCGAGCACCGCCGGGATGACCGGCGCCTCGTCGGCGCTCCATGCTTGCGCCGAGCCCGCCGCCGCCGGCGCGCGGTCGACGAAGCGCGGCTCGGGCGTGCGCGCGCTCGACCAGGGCGTCGCCTCGCGCGGTGCCGCGCCGCGGCTCGCGAGCGCGGAGGGCGGCGCCGGCCGAGGCACCGTCGGCGCCGCGAGGCTGGCCGCGCCGGCCATCGCCGCGCTCTCCAGGACGTCGAGCCCGGGGGGCCTGTCGGCGCCCATGGGATCGAAGGGCGCGGGCGTGCCCGCGGCCACGGGCCTGGGCTCGCCGGTCTCGTCGTCCGCGCTCGCCCCGGGATCGCTCGCGCGCAGCGGGACATGCGCGAACGTGGACGAGTCGACGAGCCCGGTGGCGGCCTCGAACGGCTCGGCGGTGGTGCGTGCGCCCGCGTGGGTGCCGACCGCGGGGCCGGGGGCCGTTCCCGATCCGGGGCCGCTCGCGCCGGTGCCGGTCGCGCCCGCGGCGAACGCCGCGCCCGTGGTCGCCCCGTGCAAGCCGCCCCCGGTCGTCCCGAGCCCCGTCGTCGTCCCCGGCTTCGGCGCCGTGGTGCCCTGGTGCGGCGTGCCGCCGGTCCCGAGGCCCGATCCGGTGCCGAGGTCGTCCTCCTCGGGCTCGAGCGGGTCGTCGAGGGCCGAGAGCATCTCGGGCGAGAGAATGAGGTCGACCTCCTCGTCGGGCGACGGGATGCTCGACGGGTGCCCGTGGCCGACGACGCGGCGCTCGGCCGCGACGAGCAGCTCCTCGAGCTCCGGGCTGAGCTGCGCGGCCGGCATTCGCGGCAGGCCGGTCGCGTCGTCCATGCCCGGCAGCATCGACGCGACGTCGAGCGGATCGCCGATGGCGGGCAGCTCCGAGACCGACGGCGACTCGCTGTCACCGGCCGACGGCCGGGAGGTCTCGCGCCGCGGCGCGTACGAGGGCGGCGGCGTCGTCCCACGAGCCCGGTGGTCGAGCATCGAGGGCTCGGCGATCCGGATCACCTGGGCGAGGATCGCCTCGATCTCGACGGGCCGCTCGAACGCGCGCATCGCGTCGCGCGTCGCCCCGACGTCGGCGGCGCGGGCGGGGTCGCCCACGCAGATGATCTCGGCGGCGGCGCCCTCCTTCGTGGCGCGGAGGCGCTGGAGCGCCGGCACCGCGCCCGGCTGATCGACGTCGACGATGAGCACGCGCGGCGACTCCCCGGCGACACGCGACTCGAGCAGCGCGACGGGCGCGTCGACCACGGTGTAGCCCCGCGCCCGCAGCGCCGACGTGATGGCCTCCCCCTCCGCCGAGGGATCCGCGATCACGATGACGTCGCCGTGATCCCCCTCGGGGAGGACCGATCGCCCCAGCGGCGTGCCGGCGCCAAGCCGTTCCCAGTTCGGGCCGGCGTCGTCCGCGGACGGGGGCGGGGCGGACCCGGAGCCTCCCTCCGCGGCGGCCGCGGGGGGCGCGAGATCCGGGGGCTGCTCGAAGTCGGGCACCAGCGCGCGACTCTAGCAGGTGGCCGGCCGACTCGGAGATTCGTGCGCCGGAAGGCACTTGCTGCCCCGGCGTGGGGCCCCGCGTACGAGGCCGCTCGGGCCGCGGCGCAGGCGGCGTTCGCGGCCGCTCTGGCCGACGCGGCCGCTTTGGCCGACGGGCCGCGGCCGCTTGCGCTCCGTCGCTTGACCCGAGGGAGCGCGGCCGCTTGACTGCCGGGGTGGCCGGGCTGGCGTCGTCCCGCGAGATCGCGTTCGTGATCCTCCTGCTCGCGATCGTGCTCCTCGCGCCGAAGGTGCCGCGCATCGGCGAGGCGATCGGCAGGCGCTTCGGCGATCGCGACGACTCCGGTCCCAAGCCGGGAAACTGAGCGGCCGCCGTGCTCCAAGGGGGTTGCGTTCTGTTTTTGCAGAATGCATAGTAAGCGCATGGCGGTCATGGGCGAGCTCGGGGCGGGCATCGCGCCGGTCGGGGAGACCGGGACGAGCGCCCGTTCCAGCGTTCCCCGCCACGACGCGCGCCGCGAGGCCATCGTCGCCAAGCACGTCCCGGCGCGCTACCGGCCGGCCATCCACCTCGCCATCCCGACGTCGGTCGGCCTCGGCGTGATGATCGCGGCCGCCGCGCTCCTGCGCGCCGTCACCTGGGTCGACCTGCTCGCCGTCCCGCTCACGTTCCTCGGCGCGTTCGGCCTCGAGTGGCGGGCGCACAAGACCATCTTGCACCGGCGGACGCGCGGGCTCGAGCTCCTCTACGAGCGGCACGAGCTCGCCCACCACGTCCTCTACACGTACGACGCCCTCGCCATGCGGAGCGGGCGCGAGCTCTTCCTGATCCTCATGCCGCCGTACGCGATCGGGCTCGTCTTCGGCATGGTCGTGCCCATCGCGGGGCTCGTCTACGCGCTCTTCGGCGCCAACGCCGCGCTCTTGACGACGGCGTCGTCGATGGCGTTCTTCCTCTCGTACGAGTGGCTCCACCTCGCGTACCACCTGCCGCCCGAGAGCTTCGTCGGCCGGCTCCGGCTCGTGCGCGTCCTGCGCGAGCTCCACCGCCGGCACCACGATCCTCGGCTGATGAAGCGCTGGAACTTCAACGTCACCGTGCCGGTGTTCGACTGGGTGCACGGGACGGTGTGGTCTCCGGAGCGCGAGGCGGCGAGGGCGGCCCGAGGCGCCCGCCGCACCGGGTAGGCCCCGAGCTCGCTCGCCGCGCCGCCCCGATCACGATCCCACGCCACCCGAGCGCCCGCGCGAGGCCACCGTCCAGCGCACGGCCGCGACGGGCGCGACGAGCGAGCTCGAGTCGAGGGTCAGGTGCTCGGTGTCCGCGCCCTCGGCTTCGAGGAAGGCCCGCACGCCGGGCCGATCGAGCATCTCGCGCGTGAAGGCGATCTGCCCCGCCTCGGCGAGGGCCTGGAGCTTGGCCGCCACGTTCACCGTGTTGCCGAAGTAGTCGATCGCCGTGTTCAGCCGCACCGCGATGCACGGTCCGGTGTTGAGGCTGATCCGCACCCGCAGCGCGAGGTCCGCCCGGCCCTCGGGGAAGCGGCGGTGGATCTCCTGGGCCGTCTGCAGCGCCTTGACCGGGTCGACGAACGCGGCCATCGCGGCGTCGCCGATGGTCTTGACGATCGCGCCCCCGTGCGACGTCACCTCCTCGTAGATCTCGTTGAAGTGGCGCTTGACGTCGGCGAACGCGCCGGGATCGCCGCGCGTCGCGTAGAGCTTGGTCGAGCCGACGACGTCGGTGAACAGGATCGTCTGCCACCCGACCGAGAGCTGGATGTCCGCCGCGAGGAACTCCTCGGTGAAGAGGTCGCGGAACTGCTGGAAGCTGAAGAGCCGCGCCGGCCGCAGCGCGTCGTCGGCCCAGCGCGCCTCCTCGATCACGAACGTCCGGGCCTCGGCGGCGCGGTTCTCGAGGGCCAGGATGGGCCGCGGTCCGCCGGCCGCGGGCGCTCCGTCCGACGGCCACTCGACGCGCGAGCAGGGCTCGAGGTCCTCGAGCACGTCGAACATCGTGAAGCCCTCGCTGCCCCGGACCCGGGCGCGGTAGCGACCCGGCGCGAGCGCGGTCGCGACCTCGGCGCGCCCGCCCGCGCCGACGACCTGCTGGACCTTGATGTGCGGCTTGGTGGCGGGCTCGGCGCTGCAGTAGTAGCGCTTCGGCACGTCGCGGATCGACGGGTGGACCTGGAAGGTGATCTCGATCGCGTGATCGGCGCCCGTCTCGAAGTCGATCGCGCACACCGCGCAGGCGCTCTTGCGCGGCACCTCGCCGAGGGTGTGCACGTGCTCGCGCACGCCGCGGCAATGCGGGCAGATGACGTCCCACGACAGCGCCAGGATGCCCGCGCGCGTCGCCCTGAGGAAGAGCGCGAGGGCGCGGTCCTCATCCAGATCCCAGCGGCGCGCCAGCGGCACGACCTGGATCCGGTGGAGATCCATCTCGTCGCCGGCGCGCACGTAGTCGATGAGCTTCTGGGCGAACGGCTCGTCGGCGGGATCCTCGATCTCCTGGCGCAGCCGCCGCCCGAGCGCCTCGAGGCGCGCCTCGGCCTCCGACTCGAGCGGCGGCGCGGGAACGCGGTAGGGGGCGGGCGCGCCGACGTCCGGGCCCGCGCGCTCGATCTCGCCGAGCACGCGGGCGTAGCCCTTGCGCACGTAGTCCATCCCCACGCCGAGGAGCAGCCGCTGCCACAGCCCGCGCGGCACGCTCCCGAAGTACACCCGGAAGCGCGTTCGCCGCTCGCCCAGCGGCTCGAGCTCGTAGATCGCCCGGACGAACCGGGCGAGGCCGCGGCTGTAGCGGCGCACCGACGTGAGCGTGCGCTCGTCGACCCAGGTCCACGGGGTCTCGACCCACTCCTGGCGGATGCCGGCGTTTCGCCCCGAGCCGAAGAGAACGCCGTCCTTCTCCACGAACTCCATGCGCGACAAGCCGATGGCGCGGTTCATCCGCGAGGTGTCCGACACGCGCGCCCAGAGCGTCGCGACGTCGACGGCGAGATCGAAGTCCCAGAGGTGGTCCATGGGGCGGCCGGCTTCGGCCATCTCGGCCGGCCACGGGTGCCGCTCGAGGAAGCTCGCCAGCGCCGTCTGCCCGGCGGGGACGATGGCGCTCACCCGGTGCGCTCCAGCAGGAGCTGCACGTCGCCGATGTGCCCCTCGAGGAAGCCCGCTTCGCAGTAGAAGAGATAGAACTGCCAGGTGCGCCGCAGCGCCTCGGAGTAGCCGAGCGCCTCGAGCTCGGCGGCGTTGCGCTCGAGGTTCTGGCGCCAGGCCCGCAGCGTGGGCGGGTAGTGCGCCGTCCGGTCCTCCTCGGCCACGACGCACAGGCCCGCCCGG
The DNA here is from genome assembly GCA_964372055.1 of uncultured Polyangiaceae bacterium. Classification (GTDB taxonomy): domain Bacteria; phylum Myxococcota_A; class Polyangia; order Polyangiales; family Polyangiaceae; genus CAYJPW01. The sequence goes on along the minus strand of CAYJPW010000167.1, from coordinate 6,854 downwards.
GCGCTCGTCGCGCGCAGCGCGGCGCGCGACGGGATCGAGCTCCCCGGGAAGACGTGCTTCTTGATGAAGTCCACCTCGTCGCGGGCGCGCTCGAAGCGGTCGTCGCGGATCGTGATCGCCTGCAGGAGCATCCTCTTGCCCGGGCGCAGCCGCTCGCGGCACGCGCGGAAGAAGGCGTCGTGGTGGCGCCAGCCGACCGCCTCGATCATCTCGACGCACGCGAGCGCGTCGTGCTGCCCCTCGAGGTCGCGCCAGTCGCGATCGAGGACCGTGACGCGGTCCGAGAGGCCGGCGCGCTCGATCCGCGCGCGGGCGCCCTCGCGCTGCGCGCGGGAGATCGTGGTGGTGGTGACCCGGCAGCCGCGGCGGCGCGCGGCGTGCTCGGCCAGCCCGCCCCACCCGGTGCCGATCTCGAGCAGGTGGTCGCCGGGGCCGAGCGCGAGCTTGTCGCAGATGTCCTCCATCTTGGAGCGGGAGGCCTCTTCGAGGGTCAGGCCCGGCGCGTCGAACCGCGCGCACGAGTAGCTCATCGTCGGGTCGAGCACGCGCTCGAAGAAATCGTTGCCCAGATCGTAGTGGGCGGCGATGTCCCGCCGGCTCCGCGCGCGGGTGGCGGGGCGCAGCGCGCTCGCGACGCGCTCCAGCGCCCTCCGCGCGGCGGCCACGCCGCCCTCCACCGCGTCGAGCAGCTCGAGGTTGCGCACGAAGAGGCGGACCAGCGCGGTGGGATCGTCGGCGCTCCAGCGCCCGCGCACGTACGACTCGCCGAACCCGATGCTGCCGCCGAGCGCCGCGTCGATCCAGAAGGCGGGATCGTGCACGTACAGGGTGGCGGCGAGGTCCGACGGCGCGCCGAAGCGGCGGCGCGACGCGCCCTCGACGACCGTGAGCGAGCCGTCGCGGAGGCGCGGCCCCGCGGCGAAGAGGAGGCGTCGGGCCAGCGCGGCGGCGGGGCGGAGGAGGGCGTGGGACGCGTCGCCCGACGGGGCGAAGGCGTCGTGGGCGGCGCACGTGGCGGGGAGAGGGCTGGTCATCGAGCGCGTGGATTGTACCGATCGGCGGCGCGAAAAGTTTCCGAGACGGCCATCGGCCCGTCACCGCGCGGCGGGCGACTCACCGTGGCGGCCCGGGTGCGGGTGGAAGGGCGCCCCGGCCAGCCAGAGGTGCAGCGCGTTCCGGTAGATGCGCGGCAGCACGGCCAGGGTCGCGGCGGGATGCCGAACCACCACCGCGGCGAGGTTCTTGCGGTCGATGGGACGCCGCCGCAGCACCAGCGCGGCCTCGAGCAGGGCGCGGTCGCGATCGTGGACGTCGATGCGCACGGCGAGCCGCTCGGCGGGCACCGTCGTCCGCCAGCGATACTCGACCTCGAACGGCATGAAAGGCGACACGTGGAAGGCCTTCGGCTCGTCCCAGCGCAGCGAGCGGCCCGCGCGCGAGGCGTGATCGGCGTCGAGCACGTAGAGGTGCCGCTCGCCCCAGGGTGTGTTGCTGACCTCGGCGACGACGGTCTCGAGCCGCTCTCCCCCCGGCGCGAAGCAGTAGAAGAACGCGACCGGATTGAAGACGTGCCCCAGGTAGCGCAGGTGCGAGAGCAGCCGGATCGGGCCCGCGGGGCGGCGGCCGGTCCGCGCCTCGACCAGATCGCGCACGGTGCGATCGAGCGGCGCGCCCGGGTCGCCGAAATGGTCGGCGCGCCGGAACCAGACCGGCGCGGCTCGCCTGGCCGACCAGAGGAGATAGGGATCGAAGAGCGCGGGCAGCTCGTCGAGATCGAGGTAGGCGAGGAAGACCGGGTACCGGAACGCATGCGCGACCGGCCCGTGGCGGCGGTGGCGCACCCAGCCCTCGTAGAGGCAGCTCGCGGAAGGGGCCGGGCTCATGCGCGCGCGCCCGGGTCGATCCGCTCCACCACGCCGAGCGCGCTCCGCACGCCGTCCTCGTGGAAGCCGTAGCCCCACCCCGCGCCGCAGTAGTGGGTCCCGCGTACGCCGCTGATCTCGCCGTGCCGCCGCTGGGCGGCGACGGCCGCCGCGTCGAACAACGGGTGCTCGAAGCGCTCGCGGTGGAGGACGCGCGCCGGATCGATGTCGTCGGTTCGGTTGAGCGTGACGCAGAAGATCTCGGGGGCGCGCACGCCCTGGAGCAGGTTCATGTTGTACGTGACGGCGACGGGCGACCCCGGGCTGCCCCGCAGGTGGTAGTTCCACGCGGCCCAGGCGCGGCGGCTCCGCGGCAACACGCGGGCGTCGGTGTGGAGCACGACCTCGTTCGGCTGATAGCGCATGGCGCCGAGCACGGCGCGCTCGGCGTCGGTCGGGTCCTCGAGCAGGCGCAGCGCCTGGTCGGGGTGCGCGGCCAGGATCACGTGATCGAACTCGGCGGGATCGCCGCCGCGCGGTCGGACCCACACGCGCTCGCCCCGGCGCGCGATCGAGGCGACCGGCGTCGAGCAGCGCAGCCGAGCCCCGAGCAGCGCCGCGATCGCCCGCACGTACGTCCGCGACCCTCCGCGGACGACGCGCCAGCTCCGCTGGCCGAAGACGCGCAGCATCCTGTGTCGCACCAGGAACGCCACGTAGAATCGCGCCGGCATCGACAGGACGTCGCGCGGCGGCGTCGACCACAGGGCGGCGCCGACGGGGACGACGAAGCGCTCGACGAGCTCGGGTCCGTACCCCTCTCGTTCGAGCCACTCGCCGAGCGACGGCTCCCCGGCGCCGGGCTCGAGCGACCGCGAATGCGGATCGCGCCTGGGCTCGAGCGACCGCGAATGCGGATCGCGCCTGGGCTCGAGCGACCGCGAATGCGGATCGCGCCTGGGCTCGAGCGACCGCGAATGCGGATCGCGCCTGGGCTCGAGCAGCCGGCCGGCGGTCCGCGAGAAGCGCCAGAGCTCGGCCACGAACCGGAGGTGGGACGGCCTCCACAGGTTGGCGCGTTGCGCGAACAAGGTCCCCAGGCTGTGCGACGAGTACTCGAGCCCGGTGCGCTCGTCGCGCAGGCCGAAGGTCATCGAGGTGCGCCGCGACGCGACGCCGAGCCGGTCCAGGAGGGCGCTGAACCCCGGGTAGTTGTCGCGGTTGAAGACGATGAACCCCACGTCGATCGCGAACCGGCGCCCGCCGCGCTCCACCTCGATGGTCCGCGTGTGACCTCCGGGCTCGGCGGCGGCCTCGAACACCGTGACCTCGTGGCGGCGGTGGAGCCGCTCGGCGGCGGCGAGCCCCGCGATGCCCGCTCCGACGATCGCGATGCGCATGGCCGGTGCGAGCGTATCAGCCGGCCGAGCTGGGCGGACGAGCCGTGGGTCGCAGCGGCATGGCCCTCGTCGAGCGGCTCGGCTCGGATGGTGGGCCGTGCTACGTCGTCGGCCGTGCAGACGCGGACGCGCAACGGCATCGCGCTCGGGGCCATCGTCGCGGTCGCGACCGCGGGCCTGGCGCTCGTGGCCCGCTCGCGGCAAGCGCCCGACCTCCGCTCGCGCGCGCTCGACGCGGTGCCGAGCGGGGCGCTGCTCGTCGCCGTCGCCGATCTCGCCGCCCTGCGCGCGTCGCCCATCGGCGGGCCGCTGCTGCGCGAGGGGCGCGAGATCGAGGGGCTCGGCAAGGTGCGGGACGTCTGCGGCTTCGACCCCATCGATCAGCTCGACGAGATCGCCCTCGCCATCCCGGCCGCCGGCGACTCGGGCGACTTCGGCGTCGTCGCTGCGGGCGCGGTCGACGGCGACGCGCTCCTCGCCTGCGCGTCGAAGGTGATCGAGGCGCGCGGAGGGCAGCCGGTGGTCACCAGCATCGGCAGCTTCCGCTCGGTCCGCGACGCGGGGCTCACCGCGCCCGGGGGCGAGATCGCGGTTCGGCGCGGCGGCCCCGTGCTCCTCGGCGGCGGCGTCTACCTGCGCGCGATGATCGACGCCGCCGACCACCGCACGCCGACGATCCGGACGAGCGCCGCGCACGGCGCGCTCTGGCGCGAGGTCGGCGACGCCGCGGTGCGCCTCACCGTGGTGCTCACGCCCGAGCAGCGCAACACGCTGGTGCAGGAGCTCGAGCTCGCCGGCGCCGACGCCGCCGCGCCGGCAGCCTCGATCGTGGCGGGCGCGCTCGGCGTGAACGTCGGGCCCACGGTCTCGCTCCACGGCGTCCTGGCCTGCGCCGACGCGCGCCCCTGCGGCGAGCTCGGGGCGTCGCTCGCGCGCGCGAAGGACGAGCGCGCCGGCGACATGGCGACCCGCATGCTCGGCGTCGGCGACGCGCTCGATCGGCTCCGCATCGAGGCCGACGGCGATCGGGTCCACGCCCGGGTCGAGCTCCCCGCGGACGAGGCGCGCCTCCTCCTGGAGCGGGTCCTCACGTTGCGCTCGTTCCGCCACCCCATGCCCGGCGATCCGGCTCCCGAACGCGCGCTGCCGCCGGCGGCGAGCGGCGATCCGCCTCCGGACGAGGTCATCCCCGCGCCGCGCAAGGCCGACCCGGCCGGCCCGGCGCACTCCGCCGCGCCGCCTCCCCGCAGGGACGGCGCGGGCCCGACCGGAAAACGAAGCCCCCCGCCGGGGCGTTGACCCGTCCGGGGCGGCCACGCCTCGGCTTCGCCGCCCGGACACCCGCCCTCCGCTTCGCTCCGGTCGGGTCGATTGCGCGTGCTCCCCTCCTTACGATGGGGTGATGGCCTGATTTGACACGCACGTAACTCCTACGCGATAAGACGCCGCCGTTTCAGTTTTCGTCTCGCTCTGGCCGCCGGCGGGGAGGTGCCCGGCGGTGGCCGTGGATGGACCGAGGCCGCCGACGCGACGGCCCCCTGCGCGCCCCGCGCCCGAGCACACGTCATGCCCCTACTTCGACGTCGGTATTCGCTCCGCTCGCTGACCTTCCTCGCCGTCGCCGCGCCCGCGGTGCTGGCGTCGCGCAGCGCGGCCGCGCAGTCCGTCGCAGGCAACTTCGCGCTCGATCGGTACGAGCCCACGGCGATCGGCGATCGCTTCTTCTCGGTCCCGGGCGGCGCGGTCGACGGCGATCTCCAGCTCCGCGCCGGGCTCATCGTCGATTACGCGAAGGACCCGCTCGTCCTCCACGACACCTGCGAGGCCAGTAGCTCGGGCCTGACGTGCAACGTCGACGGCGGAGGCAGCGACATCGGCTCGGTCGTGAGCAGCCAGCTCTATGGCCACCTCGGTGTCTCCTTCGCGATCGCCGATCGCGTCCTCGTCTCGGCCAGCCTCCCCATCGCCATCGTCAACTCGGGCGACGAGACGTCGAACCCCAGGACCGGCAGCATCGTGACGCCGCCCGACGGCGCCGCCTTGGGCGACCTTCGCCTCGGCGCGCGCGTGCAGCTCCTCGGCGAGCGCAAGGGCCCGGCCGAGCTCGCGCTCGGCGCCGACTTCTGGCTCCCGACCGGCGATCCCGAGGGCTACACCGGCGATCCGACCACGCGCGCGATGCCGTACCTCGCCCTCAGCGGGCAGATGGGGATGATGGTCTACGCCGCGAACCTCGGGGTCATGGTCCGCGAGACCGGCGACTTCGTGAACGTCCGCCACGGCACCGAGCTCCGCTACGGCGTCGCCGCCGGCGTGCTCCTCATGAACGACATGCTCCAGGTCGGCCCCGAGCTCTACGGCGCCACGACCGCCGACGAGGGCGTCGACCCGTTCAAGGGCCGCACCACCAACATCGAGCTCTTGCTCGGCGGCAAGCTCCGCGCAGGCGATTTCGTGGTCGGCGCGGCCGCCGGCCCCGGCCTCACCCACGGCGTCGGCACCCCGGCGCTGCGCGTGCTCGGCATGATCTCCTACTCGCCCGACGCCAAGGACAGCGACGGCGACGGGATCAACGATCCCACCGACGCGTGCCCGACCCAGAAGGGCGTCGCCAACGACGACCCGAAGAAGAACGGTTGCCCGGCCGACAAGGACGGCGACGGCTTCGCCGACGCGCAGGACGCCTGCCCCGAGAAGCCGGGCATCGCCGATCCCGATCCCAAGAAGAACGGCTGCCCGCCGCCCGGGGATCGCGACGGCGACACCATCGTCGACTCCTCGGACCAGTGCCCCGACACGCCCGGCGTCGCCGACGCCGATCCGGCGAGGAACGGCTGCCCGCCCGACCGGGATGGCGACAAGATCATCGATCCGAACGACGCCTGCCCCGAGGTCGCCGGCGTCGAGAGCGAGGATCCGAAGAAGAACGGCTGCCCGGCCGACAAGGACGGCGACGGCATCCTCGACGCCAAGGACGCCTGCCCCGAGATCCCCGGCCAGGCCGACGCCGATCCGGCCAAGAACGGCTGCCCCGGCGACAAGGACGGCGACTCCATCCGCGACGATCACGACGCCTGCCCGAACGAGAAGGGCTCGGCCGATCCGGATCCGAAGCAGAACGGCTGCCCCAAGCTCGTCCGCGTGACCGGCTCGCAGATCGTGATCATGCAGCAGGTGCAGTTCCAGACGGGCAGCGACAAGATCCTGCCCGCCTCGGACGCGCTGCTCGGCGAGGTGCAGGGCGTCCTCAAGGACCACGCCGAGATCAAGAAGGTGCGCGTCGAAGGCCACACCGACGACAAGGGCGCCGCGGCGCTCAACAAGACGCTCAGCGAGAAGCGCGCGGCGTCGGTCATGAAGTGGCTCGTCGATCACGGCGTCGACGCCGGCCGCCTCGAGTCGAAGGGGTTCGGCAAGGACAAGCCCATCGCCGACAACGCCACCGAGGAGGGCCGGCAGAAGAACCGCCGCGTCGAGTTCCACATCGTGGATCCGGCGCCTCCTCCGGGCTCGGAGCCCGCGCCCCTTCCGGCCCCGCAGACGCCGCCGGCCTCGGGCAAGCCCGCGGGCGGCAAGCCGGCCGGCGCAGGCG
>CAYJPW010000166.1:12623-23837 GCA_964372055.1 uncultured Polyangiaceae bacterium | reverse complement strand
GGGCGGTTGTGCGCCGGCGGGCGGCGCGGCCGGCGGCGGCGGGGCCGGCGGAGGGGGAGCGGGCTGCTGGGCGAGCACCGGCTGGAGCGATGCGGCCGAAACGAGGAGGGCCGCGAACGTTGCGACGGCGATGGGGCGCATCGTGGGCAGGGCTCCTTGGGTCCGGGTGCGGCGCGGGGAGAATAGGCCATCGCTCGTCCAGGGCGATCGGGATTTTTTCGCGGGGACGCGGGTTTCGCGCGTCGAGCGGGGAGGTGGGCGAGGAGAGGCGCCGGAGGACTGAGGCAGGGTTGGGGCTGGGTCGGGGCACGGGGACGCGGACACGCACACGGACACGGACACGGGCACGCGACACGGGCCGGGGCTCGATCGGGCGGCGGGCGGGCAGGCGCCGCGGTGTGGGCGGGGGCCGTGCGCGTGCCGTGGCCGCGCGGACGCTCGACCCCCGCGCGCGGCTCCTCTAGGTTCGCGCCGTGCCCGCCCCCGACCGCCAGAACGAGTCGCCGCTCCTGCTCGGACGCCCGATCACGCTCGCAGAGCTCGCCCAGGTGGCGCGCGAGGGGCGGCCGGCCGCCCTCTGTCCCGAGGCGCGGGCGCGCGTCGACGCCTCGCGCCGGGCCATCGACGCCATCGCCGGCGCGGGCGACGCCGCGCCCGCCGTCTACGGGGTGAACACCGGCTTCGGCGCGCTCGCCGAGACGCGCATCGCCGAGCGCGACGTGCGCGCCCTGCAGCGCAACCTCGTCCGCAGCCACGCCTGCGGCGTCGGCCCGGATCTCGGCGAGGCCGAGGTGCGCGGCATGATGGTGCTGCGCGCGCAGGTGATCGCCCTCGGGCACTCGGGCGTGCGCGCCGGCGTCGTCGACCTCCTCGTCGAGATGCTCAACCGCGGCGTGGTCCCGCGCATCCCGGCGCAGGGATCGGTGGGTGCGTCGGGCGATCTGGCGCCGCTGGCGCACCTCGCGCTCGTCCTCATCGGCGAGGGCGAGGCGCGCTTCCACGGAGAGCTCCTGCCCGGCGGCGAGGCGATGCGGCGCGCCGAGCTCGCGCCGATCGAGCTCGCCGCCAAGGAGGGCTTGGCGCTCATCAACGGCACCCAGTACATGACCGCCCTCGGCGCGCTCGCGCTCCGCGACGCCGCGGCGCTGTGCACCGCCGCCGACGTGGCCGGCGCGGTGAGCCTCGAGGCGCTCAAGGGATCGAAGCGCCCCTTCGACGACCGGCTCATGCAGGTGCGCCCCCACCCGGGCCAGATCGCGTGCGCCGCGAACCTGCGCGCGCTCCTCGCCGACAGCGAGATCATGGTCAGCCACGCCGACTGCCACAAGGTCCAGGACCCGTACTCGCTGCGCTGCATGCCGCAGGTGCACGGGGCGACGCGCGACGCCGTCGCCTGGGCGGCCGAGGTCGTCGCGCGCGAGGTCAACAGCGTCACCGACAACCCCACCGTGCTGCTCACCGACGACGGCGCCGACCTCATCTCGGGCGGCAACTTCCACGGCCAGCCGGTGGCGCTCGCGCTCGATCTCGCCGCCATCGCCGCGGCCGAGCTCGCCAACATCAGCGAGCGCCGCGTCGAGCAGCTCGTCAACCCGGCGCTCTCGAGCGGCCTCACCCCGTTCCTCGCGCCCCAGAGCGGGCTGCACTCGGGCTTCATGATCGCCCAGGTCGCGAGCGCGTCGCTGGTGAGCGAGAACAAGGTCCTCTGCCACCCCGCGAGCGTCGACTCGATCCCGTCGAGCGCCGGCCGCGAGGACCACGTGAGCATGGGATCGATCAGCGCCCGCAAGCTCGCGCAGGTGATCGCGAACGTGCGCGCCTCGCTCGCGATCGAGCTCCTCACCGCGGCGCAGGGCGTCGACCAGCGCCGCCCGCTGCGCCCGAGCACCGGCGTCGCCGCGGCGCACGCGGCCCTGCGCGCCGCCGTCCCCGAGCTCGTCGAGGACCGCCCGCTCTACCGCGACATCGAGGCCGCCGGCGCCCTGCTCGCCTCGGGCGATCTCGTCGCCGCCGTCGAGCGCGCCGTCGGCCCGCTCCACTGACCCTCGATCGGTTTGCGTGGGTGCGCGCGTGTCTGCGGTCCGGTACCCTCGGGGATCCGATGCTCGGCAAGCGCGACGAGCCCTTCCCGTTCGAGGCGGTCCGCGATCTCCTCGGGGTGGTGCGGGCGATCTACGCCGCCGGCAAGGCGAACGGCGCCGGCCGCGTCGAGCTCGCCCGCATCGCCCGTGTCGGAGCCGAGCTCGCCCTCGCCATCGAGCTCGCCGCCGACGCCCGCCCCGGGACCGTCGGCCACGCCGCGGCGTGGAAGCGCGCCGAGCAGGCCACCCGCAAGGTCGGCGATCTGGTGAACGTGCTCACGCCGGCCGAGCCCCTCGTCGCGGCCGCCCAGGCGCGCGTCTCCGGAGCCCGGGTCGCGCTCCGCCGCAAGGCCCCGGAGCGGTGAGCCGGACCGCGCCGGCTACTTCGTGCAGGTCTGGTGCGCCGGCGGGTTGGTCCGGAACGCGAGCGAGTCGACGGCGGGGCAGCTCGCGCGGATCTTCTGCTTGAGCACCGTCACCTCGTCCCACGTCAGCGCCATCGGCTCGAAGACGATGGGGATGGTCGCGTCGTTCTCGATGTGGCTCGTGAGATCGGCGAGGAGGTCGTCGGCCCGCTTCGTCTCCCAGAGCTTGTCGAACGTCTCCTCGTACGAGCGGACCAGCGCCTCGAACTCGGGCCCGCGGAAGAGGAACATGTTCTCGAAGGTGTTGTGCTCGGCGTTGTCCGAGAGGTTGTAGCTGCCGGTGTAGAGATCGGTCCCGTCGACGATCATCAGCTTGTCGTGCATCTGCTTGGCGTACGAGGCGTCCCAACGGTACGCGTAGTACTTGTAGCGGACGTCGACGCCGCTATGGCCCACCTCGAGCCCGTAGAGGAAGCCCTTGTCGACGCAGGCGCGGATCTTCGACTCGCTGGTGCCCGCGGCGCCGAGGCAGTCGGAGAGGGCCTTCTTCTGCGCGGTGTTGCCGCTCGCGCTCAGGTACTCCTGCCCGTCGAGGTAGACCCGGATGTCGGTGTCGGGGCTTTGTTTGGCCTTGGCCATGAGCGCCTCGGCGACCGGGCGCGAGCGGAGGTGCCCGGAGGCGATGTGGATCGACTTCTTCGCGGCCTGGATGGCGCGCACCCAGACGTCGGCGATCTCGTTCGTGCCGACCGAGGAGAAGGTCGTGCCCGTGACCTTGAAGTTCGTCGAGGTGAAGTGGACGTGCGAGGCCGGGTCCTCCGGGATCATCGCGTCGTCGATGGCGAGCGTCGACATCTCCTGGGGCAGCGGCGCCCCGAAGACGAAGTCGCGCGAGTGCTCCCACATCAGGTCGAACTCGCGCTGCAGCCGCAGCGTGAGCTCGCGGTAGCCGGTGAAGAAGAGCGTGTTCTCGTCGTAGCGGGTAGCAGCGCCGTTCGACCAGTTGGCGCTGCCGGTCGCGATGAAGGCCGTCTTGGCCGCGGCCTCGTCGTCGCGCGGGCCGTCCACGATCATGAGCTTGTGGTGCATGATCTTGTTCACGTAGCGGACGTCGATGCCCTTCTTCTCGAGCTGGGCCGACTTCGACGCGTCGAGCGCCGCGCCGGTGAGCGAGTGGTCCCCGTTCGCGGTGTCGAAGAGGAACCGCACCTTCACGCCGCGGGCCACGGCGGCCTCGAGCGCCTTGCCGATGGTGGCGTCGGAGTAGCTGTACATCGCGATGTCGAGCGACGTCTTCGCCGTCCCGATGAGCTCGGCGACGCGCGCGCTGTGGCTCGCCTCGATGGGCTGGGGCGAGAAGATGACGTCGATGTCCTTCGCCTTCTGATCGGCGAGGTAGCCGTGGGCCGTTGCGTAGGTGAGCAGCTTGTTCAGCGTCGCCGGGCCCACGAGCTTCACCGCGTCGAGCTCGGCGACGGTGTCGAAGAGATCGTCGTCCCCGGTGCGGGCCGCGGCGTCGGCGCCGTCGCGGTGGGCGACGATGCCCGCGGCCGCGCGCGTGTCGATCTTCGCGCCCGCCTTGAGCTCGGCCGCGCCGACGTCGCGATCGTTGACGAGCGCGAGGACGGCGAGCGCCTGCACCGAGCCCTCTTTCAGGGGCGAGGTGAGCTCGTCCTCGGACGAGTCGGTGCTCGGGCCGCCGCACGCCGCCAGACCGAGGGACAAGAGGAGGAGCGACGCGACGCGGGCGGTGCTGGAGCGCATGGCGCGCGTGCCGTGCACACATCAGGCCACATGCCGCACCCGGCGAGGGGCTCGAGCGACTGCGCGCAACGACTTGAAACGTTTGGAGGATCGTCCGCAGACCGCCCGCGCCTGGCTGGGGATCGCCACCACCAGGGTGGATCGAAGGTAGGCCAGTGGCGCCGCTTCCCCTACATACGGGCGCGCGGCGTCTCGTTCGTCGCGATGGGGGCTCCGCCCCCAAACCCCCGCGGAATCGAAGCCCCTCTGCTTCGCTCCGTGACTTCGATCGGCACGCCCGACTTCTGGAGCCACCACGCCAGCCCGACGAGCAGGTTGCGCCGGTCTCCGAAGAACGCCGGCGGCGTGCCCTCGAAGTAGTGGCCGAGGAACTGGAAGCCCCAGCCGACGGTGAAGAGCCAGGCCGCGAGCGGCAGGCCGACGATGGTCGCGCCGATCGGGATGCTGGCCGCGATCATCGGGATCCCCACGCGGTGGCAGGCCTGGTTGCGAGGATCGGCGTGCATCGCCTTGTACTCGTCGAGCAGCTGGGTCCATTCGGCGTTCAGACGGAGCATCGGATCCTCCAGAGGCGGCGAGGCTACGTCGCCGCGGGGCGGTCGTGTAGCACGCCGCCGACGGCGCGGGCGGCCGAGCGCGCCGCGCGCGCTTGCGGGCGGCTCGGCCGCGAGCGGGCCGACACCTCTTCAGCGCTTGAGCAGCTTGAAGGCGACGTCGCGACCCTTGCCGCCCTTGAGCGCGAGATGGATCCAGAGGACCGCGAGGCTCTCGAGGAGCGCGGCGTTGCGGAGCGGGCCGGCGTCGATGGCGCTGAAGCCGGCTCGGTCCGCGATCGAGGCGACCACGCCCTTGGCCGCCGCGTCGTCGCCGGCGAGGTAGACGTCGGCCGCGGCGCCGCCGACGCGCGGATCGAGGTGGAACTCGGCGCCGAAGCCGTTGAAGCCCTTCACCACGCGGGCGCCGGGGATCGCCTTCGCCAGCGCCGCCGCGACCGATCCGTCGGCCGGCGGCTGCAGGGTCGGGCCCTCGGGCGTCCAGCCGACGGGGTTGGAGCAGTCGACGAGGATCTTCCCGGTGAGGTCGCCCGCGGCGCGCGCCACCTCGACCACCGCGCCGGCGGGCAGCGCGAGGAACACGACGTCGGCCCAGGCGGCCGCGTCGGCGACGCTCGTCGCCTGCGCCTTGCCCTCGCATCGCGCGAGGAGCTCGGCGTCGTCCGAGCCGGCGCGGACGCCGAAGCGCACCGGGAAGCCGTGGCGGCAGAGGTTCACCCCGAGCGAGGCGCCGACGTTGCCGGCGCCGAGGATCGCGATCTTGGTCGTGTCGGTCATGGTCTCCCCGTGCCGCCGGTCCGCGCTCCGTGGTCGTCCGGCGGCGCCCGCGAGCATGCGTCGTCCCCAAGCGCCGCGCCAGTGCGACCGGCGCAGTTTCGTTTCCGGCCGCCGCCATGCCGTGTCCGCCGGAGCCCGGCGCGCCGCAGCGTGGCTCAGACGAGGCGCACGCGGTACCGGCGCAGCCACTCGTTCACCTGCACGAGGTAGGCGAACGCGTGCGCGCGGCCGCGGAGCCCCACGCCGTCAGCGTCGCCTTCGCCGGCGAGCGCGGCGCGGAGCTTCGGCGCATCGACCAATGGCAGGAGCGGCGAGCGCGCGTCGTCGAGCACCGCATCGAGCATCCTCCGCACCGCCGCGGCGTAGGCGGGGTCCTGCGTCGACGGGTAGGCGCTCTTCTTTCGATCGAGGACCTCGCGCGGGAGCAGGCCCTCCATCGCCAGGCGCAACAGGCCCTTCTCGCGCCCGCCGTGGCTCTTCATCGTCCAGGGCACGTTCCACACGTACTCGACGAGGCGGTGATCGCAGAAGGGCACGCGCACCTCGAGGCCCACCGCCATGCTCATCCGGTCCTTGCGGTCGAGCAGGGCGAGGAGGAATCGCGTCAGGTTGAGGTAGAAGATCTCGCGCATCCGCGCCTCGCGCGGCGGCTCTCCCGCGAGCGCGGGCACCTCGGCGAGCGCCTCGCGGTAGCGCGCCGCGCTTCGCTCGGCGGGGCGCAGCCGACGCGCGGCGTCGGCCGAGAGCCACCCCGTGCCGTCGGGCTGCTCGAGCGTCCACGGGAAGCGATCGGCGGCGAGGGCCTCCTCCGAGTGGAACCACGGGTAGCCGCCGAACACTTCGTCGGCCGACTCGCCCGAGACCGCGACCGTCGCGTGCCTCCGGATCTCGCGGAAGAGCAGGTAGAGCGACACGTCGATCTCGCCGAGCGACGGCAGATCGCGGGCGACGAGCGGCTCGAAGAAGCGGTCGATGATGTCGGCGGTGTCGACGACGATCTCGTGGTGGCGCGAGCGCACCGCCTCGACGACGAGCTTCACGAAGGGCGCGTCGAGGCCGGTGTGGAGCTCGTTGGGGCGGAAGTGCTCGGCGCTGCGCGCGAAGTCGACCGAGTAGGTGTCGATCGCCGAGGGCACGGCGCCCGCGGCGTGCCCTCGCGTGCGCGCCTCGGCGACGGCGCGCGCCGCGAGCGCCGTGACCGCGCTCGAGTCGAGCCCGCCGGAGAGCAGCATGCAGATGGGCACGTCCGAGACGAGCTGCCGGCGGACGATGTCCTCGAGCAGCGATCGTACCGTCGCGGCGGTGGTCGCCAGATCGTCGGTGTGGGGCCGGCTCTGGAGCTGCCAGTACCGTTCCACCTCGGCGCCGTCGCGCGTGAACCGGAGCGTGAAGCCCGGCCGGAGCTCGTGCACGCCGCGGTAGACGCCGTGGCCCGGCGTCCGCGCGATCCCGATCGCGAGCACCTCGGCGAGCCCGTCGTCGTCGACCTCGGGCTCGACGAGGGGATGCGCGAGCAGCGCCTTCGGCTCGGAGCCGAAGAGGAGCCCTCGCCCGCGGAGCGCATAGAAGAGCGGCTTCACGCCGAGGCGATCGCGCGCGAGGAAGAGCTCGCGCCGCCGCCCATCCCAGATCCCGAACGCGAACATGCCGTTGAGGCGCCCCACGCAGGCGGGGCCCCACTCGACGTACGCGCGCAGGAGGACCTCGGTGTCCGAGCGGGTCCGGAACGCGTGCCCGAGCCCCTCGAGCTCGCGGCGCAGCTCGACGAAGTTGTAGATCTCGCCGGCGTACGTGAGGACGCAGGGCCGGCCGTCGTCGAACGCCGTCCGCATCGGCTGCTTGCCGCCCTCGAGGTCGATGACGGCGAGGCGGCGGTGCACGAACGCGACCTCGCGATCGGACCAGGCGCCCTCCTCGTCGGGGCCGCGGCAGGCGAGCGTCCTCGCCATCGAAGCCATCGTCGCGCGCTCCTGCGACAGGTCACGCTCCCAGTCGACCCACCCCGCGATCCCGCACATCGGCTCGCCTCCGCGGCGAACCTAGGGCCGTCGCGCCCAGGGTCGAGCGCGCCGGGTCGCGCGGCGCTGGAGTCGCGCGCATGCGTGGAGAGCAGCCCGCGCGAGCGCTCGCGAGAGGCGTGCGCCGCGCTGGAGCGAGGGATCGGCCTCGCCGATGGATGGGCGTCGGGGAGCGCCGGACGATCGACGCGGTGCGCTCGGTAGCCCCGGAGAGACTCGAACTCTCACACCCTCGCGGGCCGTGGATTTTAAATCCACTGCGTCTACCGGTTCCGCCACGGGGCCGGGCGTTCACGCGGAACGTACCTCGGTTCGCGCCGGCGGGCACGCGGCTGGCGCGCGGCCCCGGCGGGCATCACGCTCGTGGCATGAAGATCGTCGGACCCGATGGCAAGACCTACGAGGTGAAGGCGACCGAGGGCGGCGATCGCTACGACGTCTCGCTCGGCGGCGACGTCGTCGCGACGTTCGAGCTCGAGGCCGACGACATCCCGGTCCGGCTGCACGCGAAGGCCGCGGGGCGCACCACGGTCGAGACGGTGCGCGGCGTGGCCGAGGAGTTTTCGGAGCGCGGCGGCGGCACGATGCGCATCTGCTGAACGCGCGTCGCCTCGCAGCAGGATCCGCCCGCGCGCGACCGCAGGCGGGCGGCGTGAGCCTTAACAATCGCGTGCTACCTTCCGTCGATGGCGGGGAGCCGACACGAAGCCGCGGCGCTCGCCGCCGCCGCCGTGCTGCACGGGCTCGTGCTCGGCGTCGCCCCTCGGTTGCTGCCGCCGGCGCTGGTCGACGAGGGCGCGCACGCGGTCGACGCGATCGAGCTCGAGATCGAGGTCGCGGCGCCGACGCCACCCCCCTCGCCGTGGCCCGCGGCGCCCGCGGAGCCCACGCCAGCGCCTGCTGTGCCCGAGCCCGCCGCCGTCGAGCCGCGCGCGGCGAAACTTGTCGGCGAGCCGAGAGCGAAGGTCGTCGACGCGCCGAAGATCGCCGAGCCGCTGCCGCCGCCCGACGCGCCGGAGGAGACCGCGCCGCCCGCGCCCGCGTCGCCGCCCGCGCCGTTGCCCGCGCCCGGTCCGGCGCCTGCCGCGCCCGATGGCTACTCGCCGCCGTCGGCGCCCCCGGGTCCGGTCACCGGCCTCCCGCCCGGGCTCGGAGGCTCGCCGGTGTGGTCGGTGCCCGGCGTGCTCGGTCCTGTCGAAGGCACCGGGCCCGCGCCTGCGCCGACGTCGGCGCCCGCGCCGGCGCCGGTCGAGAGGGACGTCGCCGGTCAGGTCCTGCGCGGCACGATCGCGAAGAAGGACAGCGAGCTCGGCCTCACGCTCCCGGCGGCCGGCGTCGTCGCGGGCACGCTCGCCGACGCGGTCCGGTCCTCGGCCGCGCCGGCCGACGCGCGCGCCACGTTCGAGGTGCAGATCGGCGGCAACGGCAAGGTCAACGGCGTGCGCCTCGTGAGCTCCTCGGCTGGCAGCGAGGCCACCTGGCAGAACGTCACCCAGAGGGCGACCGCGGCGCTCGGGGTGAAGGCGCTTGCGATGACCGGCGACGCCGCCAACGGCGCCACCGTGATCGTCAAAGTGGAGTCCAAAGAAGCGTTCGCCGCCGGCAGCAAGAAGCAGGTCGACGTGAAGCCGGTCTGCGCGAACGAGATCGTCGAGGAGCTCGCCGACGCCCTCAAGCCGCTCATCGCCGAGCCGAGCCGCGACACGGTCGACGAGCCCGAGACGCCGAGCGCCGCGGCCAAGCGCGAGCCTCCACCGGCGCCGAAGCCGGCCGATGCGCGCCGCAAGCTCTGCATCCCGATCGGCGTCGCCGGCGTCGGCGACGCCTCGAACCTCGGCACCCACCTGCAGAAGACCGTGCGCACGAGCTACCAGGTCGTCGTCGCCGGCAACCGCAAGCTCCCCGCCGACGAGGCGATGCCGCTCGACAAGCGCGCCCCCTGGCTCGAGGCCGCCCCCGGCACCGCCGAGAAGGTCTACAAGCCCTGGAAGCGCCCTCCCAAGAAGAAGAAGAAGAAGGGCGAGACCGATCAAGCCCGCTAACCCCGCATCGCGGCACCGCCGCTGCACAAACCGAACACCGGCCGTCAGGCCGGTGACCGGAGCCGCGCCCGTAAGGGCGCGGGGCAAGACGTCGATGGCCAGCCAGCCAAGCCTGGCGGCCGCCGTCGTGCCCGAGCGGGTCCTCGAGGTGGATGGTCCAAGATCCACCCACCCAAACCTACATGGTGATCCCAGGTAGCTGATCGGCTCAGTTTATTTTCAACCACTTAGCCAGCAGCGACCGTGTGGCCTGATGTGTGCACACGGCGCCGACCATGCTGAGCCTCCGGACTTTCCGCTCTCTCGCCCTCGCCTCGCTGTTCGCCCTCGCCCCGCTCGCCGCCGGCTGCACGGCCGACACTGGCTCGAGCTCGGACGACATCACCGACGTCAAGCACACCGACGTCGAGCGCCAGTCGATCGGCAACTGCTGGCTCTATGCCGAGGCGAGCTGGATCGAGTCGATGAACCTCTCGGCGACCGGCAAGGCCTTCGACGTCTCGCAGTCGTACTGGACCTACTGGCACTGGTACGACCAGATCGTCAACGGGGGCGGTGACCACATCGAGACGGGCGGCAGCTTCACCGTCGCGAAGCAGATCATCCGCGAGCGCGGCGTGATGCCCGAGGCGAGCTTCATCAAGGAGGACGCGACCAGCGAGATGTCGTCGCGGCAGGCCTCGGCGCTGAGCACCATGGACCGCGAGCTCAAGGAGGGGCGCCTCAAGACGTTCGACGCGCGGGCCGACGCGGCGCTCGTGCGCAAGGTCCTCGACGAGGCCTGGCAGCTCTCGAGCACGGTGAAGGGCCAGCTCACCAAGGCCTTCGGCAAGGACGGGTCGAAGACGTTCCTCGACACCGCGACCACCAAGTACACCTCGATCCTCGAGGCCTCCGAGTTCAAGGTCCAGTACACCGAGCGCAAGACCAACCCGAACGCGCCGACCGTCAAGAACACGACCCTCGACGTGGCGCTCAACGAGTGGAGCGCGGCCTCGTACCCGAGCTGGAGCGGCGACTCGCAGAAGCGCAGCTTCCTCGTCCGCCTCCAGAAGGCGCTCCACGATCGGCAGCCGGTGGTCATCACCTGGGACGTCGACTTCAACGCGATGGAGGGCTCGGACCCCGAGCTCCGCGGCTCGTTCAACATGACCACGCTGAAGAAGGCCGGCCGCGCGGGCCACCAGGGCGGGCACATGACCGTCCTCGAGGACTACGAGGCGGTGACGCAGCAGTTCGGCACGCTCGAGGCCGGCGTCACGCTCGACCCGCAGAACCCCGACGACAAGGCCAAGCTCGACGCGGCGCTCCTGCCCTCGACGCAGATCAAGTTCCTGCGCATCAAGAACTCGTGGGGCGCCCTCCGCGACGATCGCTCCTCGGCGCCGGGCTTCCCCGGCTACCACGACCTCTACATGGACTACCTCAACGGCCCGATCACCTGGTGCCCGGACGTCGAGGGGACCAAGACCTCGTCGAACTGCAAGGGCACGACGAACCCGTTCGACAACATCGTCCTCCCGCCCGGGTACTGATCGGCTTCGCGGTCGGCGGGCGCGGGGGCGCCGCCCCCCCCCCCCCCCCCCCGGGGGGGGGGGCGCCGCGCGCGGGGG
>CAYJPW010000166.1:0-12613 GCA_964372055.1 uncultured Polyangiaceae bacterium | reverse complement strand
CGGCCACTACCACCCCTTACCACAACCTCGCCCCCCCCCCCGGGTACTGCGGGGCTGGGGGGGCGGGGGGCGCGCGCGCGCCCACCGCTCCCAGGCCGCCGGGGGCGCGGGCTCGCCGAGCGCTCGTGAGGCCGCCCGAGCTGCGCTATCCTCCTCGAGGCTTGCTTGAGGAGGTCGCGATGAAGCTCGGGACGAGGTGCGCGGTCGTCGGCGTTTCGGTCGTGGTCATGGCAGCGCTCTGGGGCTGCGGCGGCGACGAGGCCACGTCGCCATCCGGGGGCAGCGGGACGACCTCCGGCACGACGACCGCGAGCAGCAGCGGCTCGACCGGCTCGACCGGCTCGGGCGCCGGCGGGGTGGGTGGGGCGGGCGGCGGCGCGACGACGTCGACCGGCTCCGGAGGCGCCAGCACGACGGGCACCGGGACCGGCGGCTCCGGCTGCCCCGACATCACCTGCGGCGGCACGCCGTGCCCCGGCGCACTGTGGCCGGAGGTCGACGGCTGCCCGAGCTGCGCGTGCTCCGCGCCGCTCGAGATGATCGTCGGAGGCCAGGCGCGGCCCACGCAGTACGTCCAGCTCGGCGTGACCGCGAGCGCGTTCATCGGCGGCATCGACCGCTGGGTGTTCGACTTCGTCTGGGGCTACGACGATCCCGGCGCGGCGGACGAGGCCGAGGACGTGGCGATCACGGTGCGGCTGATGCGCACCGATCCGATGTTCGAGCCGGCGCTCGCCAACCGGACCTACTTCCATCCCGCCGACAGCAGCAACCCGCTCGAGGTCCTGCCGGGCACGTACACGCTCTATGGCTTCGGGATCTCGACTTCCCAGCTCACGCCTGTGTACGGGTTCTTCTCGATCCGGAGGGTCGGCGACACCTTCGAGGGCTTCGTCAGCCTCGACAACACCACCGAGGGCGGCGGGCCGGGGACGGTCCACGTCGCCGGCCCGTTCTCGGCCCCCGTCCCGCCCTGACGGCGCGGCCTACGCCGGCGGCTCGATCGACTGCGACTGCTCGATCGCGTCCTCGCGGCGCTCGCGCTTGTTGCAGGCGAGCACCTTCTTGCGGACGCGCACCGCCTCGGGCGTCACCTCGACCAGCTCGTCGCCGTCGATCCACTCCATCGCCGTCTCGATGGTGAGCAGCTTGGGGCTGGCGAGCAGGACGTTCTCGTCCTTGCCGTGGTTGCGGACGTTGGAGAGCTTCTTCTCCTTGATCACGTTGACGTCGGTGTCGTTGAGCCGGTTGTGCTCGCCGATGATCATCCCCTCGTAGACCTCGACGCCGGGGACGATGAAGAACTGCCCGCGCGGCTGGAGGTGGTGCAGGGCGTAGGGCGTGGCCACGCCGGCGCGGTCGGCGACGATGGCGCCGGTGGGCCGGCGCATCATCGGGCCGCCCCAGGGGGCCCAGCCGTCGAAGAGGGTGTTGAGGAGGCCGGTGCCGCGCGTCGCGGTGAGGAACTCGCCGCGGAAGCCGATGAGCCCGCGCGAGGGCACCTTGTACTCGAGGCGCGCGCGCCCGAAGCCGGGGTTGGTCATCTTCACCATGCGGCCGCGGCGGCTGCCGAGGCGCTCGGTCACGATGCCCACGAACGAGTCGGGCACGTCGACGACCACGAGCTCGACCGGCTCCATGATCTCGCCGTGGATCTCGCGCGTCACGACCTCGGGGTTCGAGAGCTGCACCTCGTAGCCCTCGCGGCGCATCGTCTCGACCAGGATGGCGAGCTGGAGCTCGCCGCGGCCGAGCACCACGAAGGTGTCGGGCGTGTCGGTCGGCTCGACCCGGATGGCGAGGTTCTTCGCCGCCTCGCGCTCGAGCCGGTCCTTGAGGTGGCGGCTGGTGAGGTACTTCGACTCCTTGCACTTGCCCGCGAACGCCGAGGTGTTCACCCCGACGCGCATCTTGATGGTCGGCTCCTCGACCACGATGCGGGGCAGCGCCTCGGGCGTCGACGGGGCGCAGAGGGTGTCGCCGATCTGGACCTCGTCGAACCCGGCCACGGCGACGACGTCCCCGGCGCTCGCCTCCGCGACCGAGGCGCGCTTGAGCCCCTCGAAGACGTAGAGCTGCTTGACCGTGCCCTTCGAGGTGGTCTCGTCGCCGAGCACGACGACGTCGTCGGTCGCCTTCATCGTGCCGCGGACGATGCGCCCGATGGCGAGGCGCCCCACGTACTCGTCGTGCGTCGTGTTGCAGACGATCATCTGCAGCGGGCCGGCCGGATCGCCCGAGGGCGCGGGGATCTTGTCGAGGATGGTCTCGAAGAGGGGCACGAGGTCCTTCGCCTCGTGATCGAGCTCCTTCTTCGCCTGCCCCCACTTGGCGATGGCGTACACGATCGGGAAATCGGTCTGCGCGTCGGACGCCTCGAGATCGCAGAAGAGGTCGAAGACCTCGGAGAGCACCTCGTGGGCGCGCGCGTCCTGGCGGTCGATCTTGTTGATGACGACCACGACCGGGAACTTGCGCTCCAGGCACTTGGAGAGGACGAACCGCGTCTGCGGCAGCGGCCCCTCGGCCGCGTCGACGAGGAGCAGCGCCCCGTCGGCCATCATCAGGGTGCGCTCGACCTCGCCGCCGAAGTCGGAGTGGCCGGGGGTGTCGACGATGTTGATCTTGACGCCCTTCCAGCGAACGCTGGTGTTCTTGGCGAGGATGGTGATCCCGCGCTCGCGCTCGAGGTCGTTCGAGTCCATGACCCGCTCGGCCACGACCTCGTTCTCGCGGAAGGCGCCTGCCTGCCGGAGCATGTGATCGACGAGGGTGGTCTTTCCGTGATCGACGTGGGCGACGATCGCGATGTTGCGGAGGTCCTGGCGCGGCATGAAGGGGCGGGCCTTTAGCACGCAAGTCGCCGGGGGGCGAGCGGACGCGCCCGGCCGCCCGCGGAACAGGCTATAGAGGCGCCATGGATCCGGACACCCTCCGGCAGGTCGCCGAGGAGCTCATCCCCTTCAACAAGTTCCTCGGCATCCGCGTCGTTCATGTGGAGCCTGGCAAGGTGACGCTCGGGATCCCCTGGCGCGACGAGCTCGTCGGCGATCCCATCAAGGGGGCGCTGCATGGGGGGGTCATCAGCGCCTTGGCGGATACGGCGGGGGGGATGGCGGTGTGGAGCGCGGTCGAGAACCCGGTGTCGCGGGTGTCGACGATCGATCTGCGCATCGATTATCTGCGGCCCGGGAAGCTCGAGCCGCTCCACGCCGAGGCGGTGGTGGTGAGGGTCGGGGGCCGGGTGGGAGTCGCGGATATCCGGTTGTTCCATCCTTCGGCGGTGGCGGAGACGGTGGCGACGGGGAAGGGGGTTTACGCGATCAAGACGCCGAAGCAGCACTGAGAACGTGGGGTGGAGCGAGAGCGCGCGACTCCATCCGAAGTGAGGGGTTCAACGCCGGGCTCGAGCGCGTAGCTCCTCGAGCACCGTCTCCACGTCCACCGTCCGGCCAGCCCTCGCGTCCTCGAGGCCACGGTCGATCGCCTGATGGAGGCGTTCGCGCTCTTCGGCGTCGAGGCAGTCGCCTCCGCCGGCCAGGACGTCGTCCACGGGCACCAGCTCGACCACCTCGCCTTCCGAGAGGTCGGTGGGCTCGTCGAGCACGAGCCGGCCCTTGTGGACCTTGGCCCTGAGCGGTCGCATCGGCTCGAGAGTCTACCTGCAGAGGAGGACGGACGCGTGTTGCGTGCGAGCAGCGTTACGCTAGCTCGGGTGTTGGTGGTCGATCCCGTCACCAGGCGCAGAACAGGCGTCGGCGCCGCGGAGGGCGTCCAGGCGCTTGGTCGAACCGAGTTCCGCCTCGCCGTGGGTCGGTGCCGAGGCTCTCGCTGTGCGCAGAATCCCCCACGCGCTGAGAGCCCCAGCCCCCCCGATGGCCGGCGCGGATCTTCGCAGGCGGCGCGGCTCATCTGCTGCAGTAAAGTAAAGCGCTGCTTGATGTTTGTGACACTCGGCGGGCGGCCATTGCACAAAACTAAAGTCATGCTTACGTTTTGTGCGTGAGCCCGAAGCCTACCGACGGACCGAGCTGGGACCGCCTGTTCGAGATCGCGGCGGCACAGCAGGGCCTGTTCACCGCGCGGCAAGCGGCGGAGGCGGGGTACTCGCCGCAGCTGCTCGGGCACCACGTCCGCTCTCGCCGCGTCGCTCGCGTGCGCCGTGGCGTCTATCGCCTGGTCCATTTCCCCGCCGGCGATCACGAGGAGCTCGTCGCCGTCTGGCTCTGGTCCGATCGGCGCGGCGTGTTCTCGCACCAGACGGCCCTCGCGCTGCACAGTCTCTCCGACGCGCTTCCTGCCGAGCTCCACCTGACGCTTCCGAGCGCGTGGCGGCGACGACGCTTCCGCGTGCCCGCGGGCGTCACGCTCCATCACGCCGCCGTGCCGGACGCGGAGCGCACTTGGTTCGGGGCGGTGCCCGTCACCTCACCGCGGCGCACGCTCAACGACTGCGCTCGCGCGGGTCTGTCGCCCGAGCTGCTGCGGCAGGCTGCGCACCAGGCGCTCCGGCGCGGCATCGTCGTGAAGAGCGAGCTCGCCGAGGTGGAGCGCGCGCTGGGGCCGTTCGGTGGGCTCGCCGCGTGACCGTGCGCCGATACACCTCGCCCGAGGCCTTCAAGCAGGCGCTCGAGCAGCGACTGCGGGCCGCGTCGAGCCGGGGCGGAGATCCGGTGCTCGCGGGCGAGCTCGCGGCCGTGTGGGATCCCGTCGCGTGGCGATGGAACGCCACGTGACCGCGCTCAGCGCCGGATGACGACCGCCGTCGTCGGCCCGTTCTCCTTCGCCCCGGCCCCCGTCGCGCCCTGCCAGCCTTCGGGCACCGGGGGATCGCTCCACTCGAACATCGCCTCGGCGTCGATCGGGGAGAGGTTCACGCAGCCGGCGCTCGCCGGCTCGCCGAAGCGCTCGTGCCAGTAGGCGGCGTGGAGGGCGAAGGGCGGATCGAAGTACTGCGTGTGCGGCACGTCGGCGATCCAGAAGGTGCGGTCGAGGCCCTTCTCGGGGGACATCGTCGCGGCGCGGTCCTTGAAGGTCACGTAGTAGACGCCGAGCGGCGTCTTGCTCGCGTCGACCGGGTCCTCGCCTTTGGCGAGCACGCCGCCTTTGCCTGGGCTGATGAGCGTCGAGTAGACGGGCGTCAGCCCCTCGTAGGCGGTGAGCGTGCCCTGGGTGATGCGCACCACGATCCACTTCTGGCCGGGCTTCACGCCGAGGGGCACCTTCTCGGCCGCTTCGACCACGGTCGCGTCCTGCTCGGCGAGGTAGAGGCTCGACGGCGCCGCGGCGCTCGAGTCCTTGTCGGTCGTCTCGAGGTAGCGCACGCCGGCGTGCTCGACGCTCGCGCCGGTGAGGCCGACCGAGGTGCGCACCGGCCACGCGCCGCCGGTGCGCTCGACCGCCCCCGAGACGGTGACGCGGTGCTGCGGCCGCGGCTCTTTGCGGATCCACGCCAGAGGAAGCTTCACCTCGCCGCCGAGGCGCACGCCGTGGAACGCGCTCGGCCGGAAGGGCCTCGTCCGATCGGCGGGGACGAGCGTCGCGTCGGACGAGAGGAGCCAGGTGCGTCCCTCGGCCTCGAACGCCTTGGTGTAGGCGAGCATCGAGCCGACCGGGATCGTCTGGAGGATGAGCCCGAGAGGCTTGGGCCTGCCCGCGTCGGGCGCGAGGAACGAAGGGAGCGGATCGGTCGGCGCGATCGGCTCGGGGACGGCGAGCTCCTCGTGGGCGCGAAGCGTCTTGGGCAACGGCTCCCAGGTGCCGGCCTTGCCGTACCTCGCCTCGCGCCGCTTCTGCTCGGCGGGGGAGGGCAGCCGCAGGTACATCGGCGCGCCGTTCGAGATCGCGTAGCGGTAGGGGAAGGGTCCGGCAGAAGGGAGCGTGTCGGCGGATTCGCGCTCGAACCACGGCTCGGGCGTGAGCGTCACCGTGGCGTCGTTGCAGATGAAGCCGCGGGGGGCGACCTGGAAGTAGCCGGCGCGGCAGCCTTCGCCCTTCACGAGCTCCGGCGAGCGGAGGGGGACGGTGCGGCCGACGCGGACGTAGCCGAGGAACGGGCCGGTGCGCTTTGGCGTCGGCCAGATCCAGGTGGTTTGATCGCGGCTGTAGAGGCGGGGGGCGGGGGGTGCGGCCGGGGGAGGCGGGGAGGGCTCGGTGGCGGTTGCCGCGGGGGCGGGGGCGTCGAGCGTGGCGGGCTCGGGGGCGTCGATCGCGGCGGGGGGCGGGGTGGCGCTCGACGGGCGCGGGGGCGCGGGCGACGCCGACTGGGGCGCAGGCGAGGGCTGGGTCGCGGTCGCGGCGCTGCAGCCGGCGCCGAGGGCGGCGGCGGCGAGCCAGAGCGCGGCAGCGCCGAGCGGGGAGCGCATGGCTCGATGAGTGGTAGGGCAGGGCAGGGCGCTATGTCCAGCTGACCCTACCAGGGGTCGCCAAGGCCGGCGTCGTGAGCTTGGTCAAACGCCGCGCCCCTAGCCCGCCTCGACTCCCAAAAACCAGCGACCCATCACGGCGCGGGGCTTGCCTGCGCCTCTGGTTCGACCCGCTTGAAACGGCGCGCAAAATCGGAGAATCTGGATCGGGGGGCCCATGGAAATGCCTTTTTCAACTCGGAGAGATACGTGCCGACCCAGCCAGCCAAGGACGTTGCGAGAGATTTCTTCTGGATCGACGGGGAGACCGCGCCGCGCTCTGGCGTGAGGGCCAGATCGGCGCTGCTCGGCGCATCCGAACCGATGAACCAACTGCGGCAGCAGATTGCTGCTGCCGCGTGCACCGACTCGGTCGTCCACATCGTGGGAGACAGCGGGGCCGGCAAGGAACTCGCCGCGAAGGCACTGCATGCTGCCAGTGCGCGCCGGGGTGAGCCGTTTGTTGCC
Source organism: uncultured Polyangiaceae bacterium (assembly GCA_964372055.1). GTDB lineage: Bacteria > Myxococcota_A > Polyangia > Polyangiales > Polyangiaceae > CAYJPW01. The sequence goes on along the minus strand of CAYJPW010000166.1, from coordinate 5,741 downwards.
ATCAATTGCTCGACGCTGCCGAGTCAGCTCTTTGAGTCACTCGCGTTTGGCCACGAGCGCGGTTCGTTCACGGGCGCCGAGCGCGCTCACCGGGGCTATTTCGAGGCTGTCGAGCACGGCACCCTCTTCCTCGACGAGGTGGCCGAGCTGTCGCTGGAACATCAGACCAAGCTTCTGCGCGTGGTCGAGGAGCGCTCCTTCCGCCCAGTGGGAGCCACCGAGGACCGCCCCTTCCGAGGGCGAATCGTGAGCGCCACGCACGCCAACCTGAAGGAACGCCTCGACCAAGGGCGTTTCCGGCAGGACCTCTACTACCGCCTCAACGTCCTCCGCTTGCGAATTCCACCTCTCCGCGAGCACCCCGACGACATTCCCGAGCTGGTCGCTGCATTTGCGCGCCAGCTGAACCGAACGTTCACCTTCACGGCCGGAGCGCTCGCCGTCTTGCGGTCCCACTCATGGCCCGGCAACGGACGCGAGCTTCGGAACGTCGTCGAGCGGCTCGCGGCCACCTGCCCCAGCGGCACGGTCGCAAGCGATGACGTCGCCGACGTGATCGACCGAGGAGGTGAAGACGTTTCCGAGCTCGCCCAGCTCGCTGCCCGCCTCCTTGATCTGCGTCACGTCGGGGGGCGACCGCTCGACGCGTTTGAACGTAGCCTCATCGAGGTCGCGCTGATGCGCTCGAAGGGGAACAACTCCGCAGCCGCGGCGTCGCTCGGGATCGGGCGTGACGCCCTCCGGCGCGCGTGCGAACGCCTCGGCGTCAGTCGGGCTCGCTAGCCAGCCGAGTCGCGCTTCCGGGTCTCAGCCCAGTGTGGTGCGCGATTCCGCGCAGTCGGCCAGGACGGGTCGGGGCCGAAGTGCGCGAAAGCTTCGGTGATGCGAACGCCGCGCGAAATCGCGCAAGGCGCCGCGCGCATTCGCGCCCCGACCCGCTCCTCCCCGACCAAACTCCAGCCGAACCTTCAAAATCTGGCGCGAAACTACTGCGGGCACGCCACGTGCACACGCGCCACTTGCGTCAGTCCTCCCCGCCGGGCGCGGCTCGGCAGTCACCAGCGAATGGCAATCATGAGAATGAAAAGCGAGCTCTCGAAGCCCCGCCGTCTCCATGCCACGTCGGTCCTGCGCACGATCGCGATGCTGGGCCTCTGCGCCGCGGCGTTTTCGTGCGAAGACGGTCACTCGAAACGAAGCAACGCCACGCCGGTGCCGCCCACGGACCTGAGCGATCCAAACGCCGAGTTTGCCCTCCACATGTTCGTCGCGACGAGCGACGGCATGCGTCGAGTGGACGTTCCACCGCTGCGGGCAAGCGACGATGCCTCTGCAGTTCCTTGGATGGACGAGGGGCCGCCCGCCACTGCCGAGGGCCTTGAAGACATCCTGCCGTCTGGCTACACGCCGCCGGCGCCGGCACCGGAGCCGGGTGGAGCCCCGCCGAAATCCAAATCCTCCGGCCCGCCCCGGCAGCCCCAGAACGCGAACCCTCCGAGGTCGGCTGGCACCGACCTCGACCGGCAGGAGGCGTGGGAGACCGTACTTCGCTACTTCGCCGCCGAGTGCGGCCACGGCACCAATCCGCTACTCGGAGAGTCCGGGGTCGCTGGAGCCCCTTGGGATAACCAACCTGGCGGGGGTCCATCAACCTACCTGTTCCCGAAAGCCACCACCTGCGATCAAGTGCTCGCCTACCAGGAGGCGGCCCTGTGCATCGCGGAACGCATGACCGCCGTCGCCGACGCGGTGGATACGGTCACCCTGCAGGCAGGAACCGCGGAAGCCCTGGTCATTCCACCCCAGGCCCAGCGCGACCGCTTCATCGTGCGCGACGTCGCCATGAACGCGCTTGCCGCGGTCGCGTTGATGGACATGACCAAGTTCCAGGCGATCGATTACCTGACGTGCTCTGCGGGGTACGCCCAGGCCCAGAGTTGGCAAGGTAATACAGCCAAGCTCGACGTCCTGTTCGGCGGCCAAGGTGCACCGCCGTACTTCCCCCCAGCCGACGTGACCCCGACAACCGCTGACGGGCTGAAGAGATTGGCCCAGAGCCGACTCAACTTCGAAGCCCAGATCCTGCGAAGCGCCAGCAGGCTGCTCGAAAAGCTGGTGCGAGACTCCGTATACGGCGACATGTCGACGGCAGCGGAACGCAGGGCGACCGCACCGGACCCGGTCGAAGGAGCCCGGCGAGCGTGGGGCGTGACCCCACTACAGCTGAGCCAACTGAACGGAGCCCTGGTGGTCTCCGCGCCATCGAGCTACGGGTCGCTGGCGCACGCGGTCCGGGCGACGCACGGCAGGTTGAATTTGGGGCCTGCTCAGCCGGACCCGAAGTGCGGTGGTCTCGGCGCGATGGAGCTCCTCACCACCAAGGCGTATGGTTCGGAAATGCTGGCCCGGGTCGACGACCGCCCAGTCGTTACAGCTGGTCAACGTGCATCGGTAGCAATGCTTCAGAAGTCGGGGATCGTGATTCCAGCCTCCGCGCTGGCCCAGGAAAATGCTCCCACAATCCGCGCCGCAGTCACTGCGCAGGCCATCGCGACCGCGGCCGAGGATCAGGGCATCACGGACCTCGCCGCGTTTACGGCGTGGGGGCAGGGCGCAAGCATCAAAGCAACGTTCGACGCCCTGAAGGATGAAGACATTCGTTTCGGTCTCGATCGCAACTTCCGGCGCTACCAGATGCTCACGGGGAGCTCGGGATCCATCGCAGCCGCGACCGCGATGGCAGGCCTGACGACGCGAACGGCACTCTCGCAGGTCACCGGTCCGCTGCACGGAATCGTTCTGGCCAACGGCATCACGACGGGAGATACCTGCGGCAGCACGCCAGCACATTCCGGAGGCATTCAGGTGGCGTCGCAATGCGACGAGTCTGGAGGCCTTGTGAACGCACTCAAGGCCGACTTCGCGGAAACTGAGTCGCACCAAGATGCGCTCTCTCTGGCGCAGACGCTCGGGCGCAGGCTCGTCGTGCTACGCGAGCGAGCAATGACGCAGAACTTGACCGAGTCCTACGAGGTCGCGAACGTCGCCGCCGCGGAGGTCCGCGCGTGGGGCGGGCAAGGGCGGATCACGGTAACGGCGACCGCGAAAGTGGCCGATCCTACCTCTGCCGACACGACGACGGTCTACCTCAACGGGTTCGATCCCCTTGCCCTTGGCGCGACGACGGCAGCGGACATGGGGGCCAACGTTGCCCTGGTTTATGGCGAGCCCTGGGTCGCTGACTGCGCCGCGCGTCTCCGAACGGCCTGCCCCGAAACCTTCCAAGACGACTACGTCAAGAAGCCCTCGCTCAACGAGGTCTTCGCGGCGAACCCCGCGATCTCTGGGCTGGACGGCTCCGTCGTCAAGCTGACGTTCGCCGAGACCTCGACGCAGTTCGCTCCCAAATTCGCAGAAGGGGAGGAAGCGGCCGCAACCACCAAGCGTCTCTATGCCGTCCTCCTTCACGATCCCGATCAGCCCTCGCGTGGGCGCGTGCTTGGAGCGGTGGCGCTCCGAAAATCGACGGCCGCGGGCGGAGCCGTGAGCTTCCCCGTCAGCATGTTCCAGCGCAAGCTCTTGAACGATGTCGTCGGGTGCGAGGAGGGGGGCGACGCCTCGCAGTCGCCATCGTATTGCATCGAGGGTGTTCCGCGCGACTTGTTCGTCCCACTGGAGAACGAGCTTACGAGCGATTCGGACTCGTTCGAGAACTCGTGGCGGCACTACCTCGGTCTTGCGAAGTCGGCAGCGCTCGAGGCCGACAGCCTCGCCAAGGAGATGATAGCCATCGGCGAGCAGCAGGACCTGCGCCGGGAAGGCGCTATGGAGGCCGTCGCCGCCGAATGCGGCCAGTACGTCAACATCGGAGACGTGCCTATCGTCGGCGGCCAGGTCCAAGCGCCGAAGGATGATGGCGCGCTGGCGGCGTGCCTCGACGACGCCAAGGTCGATGTCGTCTTTCTCGGCACCGACGAGATCGGCGACTCCTCGGACGACGATGACAATCCGGAGGACGGCCTCGTCGACAACGAGCAACAAGACCTGGAGGAGCAGGCGAAGATTCGTCAGGCAATCGCGTGCTTGGACACCAACCCGAACGACATGCAGTACAAGGCCCAGGAAACGAACCCTATCTGCAGGAGCGGCAAGCCGATCACGCACGCCGGGCTAGGGCTCGTGAAGAACCAGGATTTGCAGGGGCCGGACCCAGGCGAGCGAGAAAAGGTCCTCGCGGTAGTGGCGTCGCTCCAGACGGGCTTCGATCAAGCTCAGATGGCTCAGCTCATCCCCCAATCGTGGGCGTCGAGTGAGCACATCGCATCCGTGCTTCAGCAGACCAAGCTCTTCGTCGAGCCCAATGGTGACTTCCGCCTCATGGTCAACGGTCGAAAGAGAATGGACTCCGGCGATGAAGAATTCTGGCCGGCATGTCTGAATGCGTCGCAGCCGTGCACCGCGTCCAACCAATACGTCGAATTTCTGAATGCGCTGTTCGCTCCCGGTCAATGCTACGACGACGCAGTGCGCGACCGAATACTGTGGCAGTTGGAGGGCGCCCTCTGGACGCTTGCCAGCGTTGCTGGCGTGGTACCGCAGGACCTCTTTCACGTCCCCATCGTAGCGCGCGACTTCGTGGTAAACGGTGGTGACGACGCTCCGGTGCTCACCGTTTACGGGAGCAGTAAGTTCACCGATTACGGGCGTCTGATGGATCCCGAGCCGCAGCCCAACGAAATGGGCGACACCGGCGAACCGTGGCCGCTCTTCGTCTACTCGAACAAGCCCGACGTTCCTCAGTGGCTCCAGACTCTCGCGGCCGACATTCAGGACTACAAGGTGGCTCACCCAAACGACAAGCAGCCGTACCGTCTGAGGGGCGCCTCTAATCCGTCGATGAGGCTCAGGGAGAAGCCGGAGGCTTCGGCCGAATGGAAGAAGCTGAATCATCAGACTTTGAGTTGGTCGGGCTGCGGGACGCCCGCGAACCCCGCCGGGTGCGATGACCCCGGGCTCAAGGTCACCGATGTTCTGCTCTGCGCTCACGGCAATGCGCCCAATGCGCTGGATCCGACCATTTTGAGGATTCGTTCGAGCGCCAGCGGCTTCGTCGTTCCCGGGGACGTCGCTGTCGACTTCCCTTACATCCTCCAAGGAACCGCCAACTATGGCGAATCCGACCCTCCCGGCTACAGAGTCGCGGATACAAATCCAGTGACCGACGCATACAACCCTCATGTGTACGGCTTCTATGCTCGTAGAGATCCCGATGGAAGCTACGGAAACATGCCACCGTTCCCGTTCGGTCCGGGGTTCGAATACGATTCGCTGCTGGACGATTGCTGGCAAAAGCCGAATCCGTTCCCGGCCCCGCCCTCCTGCATTCATGCGCTGAGCGCCGGCATGCCTCAAGTGACCCTTCCCTGCGCCCAAACTACGATTTCGGCGCACGAGATTGGTCCATTTTACGCTACTGGCGAATGTCCTGCCGGTCAGAAGTGGGGATTCAACCTGGCGGCGAACCTCTCTCCCGCCCTCCTGCGGCCTACAACGTGTCCCCCCGGAGCACGCGTGCCGGCGTTCGTGAACTCCTATGCGCCGCGGGTTGCGGGCAGTGGTGCCTGGCAGGCGGTTCAGGCGTTCGGACTCGCCTACCTGTACGGCGACCCTCGGGCGGTGGTGATCCCGCTTGGGTGCAGATCCCTTTTTGCACCGAGTTTTCACGCGGTTGCCGCATGACA
>CAYJPW010000165.1:0-24149 GCA_964372055.1 uncultured Polyangiaceae bacterium | reverse complement strand
CGTCGTCGGCGGCGCGGCGCCGATCCACGCGAGGATCGTTCGGCGCCCCAGGAACGCCCCGGTGCCCGCGAGCGCGAGCGCGATCAGCACCACCCCGCGCGCAGGGGAGCTCCGTCGCGGCGGCCTGGGCTCCGGTGACCAGACCGCGGCCGCGGCCACCTTCGAGCTCCGGTCCTCGGGGCCCTCGGCCGGGAGGGTGTCGGCCGGCAGCTGCACCGGCACGACCGGCGCCGACACCAGGAGATCGGGCACGCTCGTCGCGGGCTCGTCGCTCGACGCGGGAGGGACCGACGCGACGAGCTCGGTCCGGCTCGGGCGATCGAGCTGCGGCAGGCTGGTGATCGACCTGCGCGCCGACGAGTCCTCGAGCCAGTGGAGCCGCAGCGAGGTCCCGGCGAGGTCGTGATCGATCCCGTTCTCGAGCGCCCAGCCGGCGAGCGCCCGGCCGAGCTCCTTCATGCTCGACCAGCGCTGTTCGCGGTCTTTCGCCAGGCCACGCGCGAGGATCGCCCACAGCGCCGCGTCGCCGGCGCCGTACTCGGTCGTCGGGATCGGGCTCTCCTCGAGGATCGCCATCATCAGCGCGTTGTAGTTGCCGCCCGCGAACGGGGGCCGGCCGGCGACGAGCTCGTAGAGCACGACCGTCAGCGACCAGACGTCGGTGCGCTCGTCCACGTCCTCGCGCCCGCGCGCCTGCTCGGGCGACATGTAGTCGGGGCTCCCGAGCACGATCCCCGCCTGCGTCGTGTGGCGGGCCGCGTCGTCGTTCGAGAGCTTCGCGATCCCGAAGTCGACCACCTTGGGCACGAGCCCCGAGTCGTCCGAGACCAGGACGATGTTGTCCGGCTTGAGGTCGCGGTGGATGATCCCCTTCGCGTGCGCCGCCGAGAGGGCGCTCGCGATCGGGAGCAGCGTCTGCACGGCGCGCTCGGCGGGCAAACGGCCCTGGAGGTCGAGGATGTCGCCGAGCGACTGGCCCTTGAGCACCTCCATGACGATGAAGGGATCGCGGTACTCGGTCTCGCCGAAGTCGTAGATGCGCACGATCGACGGGTGCCCGAGCCGCGCGGCGGCGCGCGCCTCCTGCAAGAGCCGCTGCGAGCTCTCGGGCGTCGCCGCCTCGCGGCGGATGAGCTTCACCGCCACGTCGACGTCGAGCGCCGTGTTGCGGGCGAGCCACACCGACCCCATCCCGCCCTCGCCGAGGACGCTCGTGAGGCGGTACTTGCCTCCGATGACGTCGCCGGCGAAATACTTCACCGGATCCTTGATCTCGACCTCGGGCGCGTCGTCGGCGGGGCGCCGCCGCTCCTTCGTCGGACCGCCGACGAGCCCGAGCCTGGGGTGACGTTTGGGGGTCGATGCCATCCGGGGTCGGGGCTTGCGTCGAAGGACCAAGTCGAGCCGGCCCGCCCCAGCTCCGACGGAATCGTACGCTGGCGGCCCCCAGGCCGTCCATTCAGGAGCGGCCCCGCAGATCCTGGTCGCCCGAGTGACCGCCCCTCGCCACGGCGCGAGGCCGTGATCGAGGCCTTCGCTCGGCGCTCACGAGAGGCGCGAGTCGAGGATCTCGGCGGCGCGAACGGCCATCGCCATGATGGTCATCTGGGGGTTCACCCCGAGCGAGGACGGGACCGCGCTGCCGTCGCAGACGTAGAGCCCCCTCACGTCGTGCGCCTCGTGATCGGGACCCAGGCAAGAACGCGCCGGATCGGTGCCGACGCGGCAGGTGCCGAGCGGGTGGAACGCGGTGACCTCGAAGTCGCCGGCCCGGAGCTTCGCCGCCTTGAGCCGCGCCAGATCCTCGCGGGTGTTGACCTCCTCGTGGCCGACGCAGAGTGGGAGCACCCGCCGCGCGCCCGCCGCCTGGTAGACCTCGCAGAGGATCTCGATCCCCCGCTGCATCCGCGCGACGTCGAACGCCTTGAGGTTGTAGAGGATGAGGGGCGACCCGTGCGGCCCCTGCCGGACCTCGCCGCGGCTCACGTCCTGGATCATGAAGCCGAAGGTCGCGAGGTGCGGGTACTGCTCCATGAGCTCGGTGTAGCGACGTCCGGTCCAGGGCACGCTCAGCGAAGCGACGTCGAAGGGCAGCGATCCGCCCTCGAAGAGGAGCCCGTCCTCGGCGAAGTGGTCGATGGTGTAGCTCTGCGGGATGCCCTTCCACTGATCGACGCGGTCGTCGAAGAGCGCCAGCACCTTCGACGCCGGGTGGATGGAGAGGTTCTTCCCGAGCATGCCGCTCGTCGTGCACGCGCCGCTGCGGCGCAGGAGGAGCGGCGTCATCAGGGTGCCGCCGGCCACGATCACGGCGTCGGCCTTGACGGTGAGCTTGGGCCGCCTGCCGTTGCCCGGGCCGGCGAGCGTGGCCGTGACGCCCCGCGCCCGCCCGGCGACGATGTCGACCTTGTCGACCCGCGCCGCGGTCACCAGCTGCGCGCCGCGCTTGAGCGCCTCGGGCACGTAGCTCACGTCGGTCGAGCGCTTGGCGCCGGTGGGGCAGCCGAAGCAGCACACCCCCTGGCCGTCGCAGTCGGGCGCGTTGCGGGCGAGGGCGTGGTGCGAGTAGCCGAGGTGCTCGGCGCCGCGCGCGATGATCGGGCCGATCGCGCCGAGGTGCAGCGGATCGGCGGGCTTCACCTCGAGCATCGCCTCGACGCGCTCGTAGAACGGACCGAGCCCCTCGGGAGAGAAGTCGTGCCCGAGCCCGTAGCGCTCGCGCCAGTACGCGAACGTGCGCGCGGGCGCGCGGTAGCAGGTCCCGGAGTTGATGACGGTGCTGCCGCCCACCGCGCGCCCCGCCCACACCGGCACGCCGACGTTGCCGAGCGCCACCGTGAGGCCCGCGTCGCGATAGAGCTTCTGGTACGACTTCGACGGCCGGGCGGTGAAGCTCGAGCGACGGTGGTAGTCGCCCTCCTCGAGCAGCAGCACGGCGCGCCCGCGGCGCGCGAGCTCGTACGCCGCCGCGGCGCCGCCCGCGCCGGTGCCGACGACGACGACCTCGCACTCGAGCTCGAGGTCCTCCTCGACGGTGCGGCCGTCGGTCACCTGCGCGAGCCAGCGAGGCTGCTCGTCCTTCACCGGCTCGCTCTCGAAGCGGCAGCCGACGTGCTGGAACATCTCCGGCCGGTCGTAGTGCTCGTACTTGATGGGCGTGAGCACGGCCCGGAGCAGGCTGCGCGAGAGGTGCGACGAGCTGTTCTCCCAAGCCAGGAGCGCCTCCATGCGCGCCTCGACCGGGAGCGACGAGAACGGCCGGCGGTACGAGGGCAGGGTGCGGACCTCGGCGGCCCAGAGCCCCGCCCGGATGGCGGCCACCGCCTCGGCCGGCAGCGTCGAGAGGTAGCGCTCGACCGCGGGCACGTCGACCGCCCCGCCGCCCGGGAGGAACTTCCCCGGCGGCATCGCCGCCTCGGCCAAGGCGGCGACGATCTTCCGCTCCCGCGCGGTGAGCGTCCGGCGCCCCGCCTCGGCTCCGCCGGTCGGCTCGACCGCCAATCCCCCAACCGCCCTCTGGGCCTCGGTCCCCGCGCTCCCGATGGTCGCCGCTGCGCTCATGACCCTGCTCCCGGTTTGACCGTTATGTTTATTCTGTAGCAGCAGAATCTTCGAGATTCAAGCGCAAGCCCCCGCCCACCCGCGCTCTGGGTGCTCCCGGCTCCGCGTGCGTGCACCTGTGCGTGCGCGTGCACCTGCGCGTGCGCCTGCGCGTGCACCTACTCGTGCTCGTGCACCTGCGCGTGCACCTGCGCGTGCGCGAGCACGCGCGCGTACACCTGCGCGTGCTCGTGCTCTATCCAACTCCGTCGCTCGGCAACGCCACAACACCCAACGCCCGTGCGTGCCCCGGCGCTCGTCCCCGCCTCAATCAATCGGCAGCGTCACCACCGGCGAGGAGTGATGAAGGTTCAAGTGCTCCCAAGCATCGTCCGCGATCGCGACCCCCCGCGGCCCGTTGTCCCGGATCCGCGCCGCGACCACGCGCACGAACGGCGCCTCGGCGCTCTCCACCGCCACCAGCGCCTTCCGATCGCTCGGCATCGGCGTCATCGGCCGGTCGGCCTTCGTCCGCCTCGTGTCGGCGATGAGCGAGATCTCGTCGGTGCGCGCGGTGAAGTGCGGCCCGCCGTCGAACGGATCGACGCGGTGCGCGTAGCGGAACCCGATCCGCTGCAAGAGCTTCTCGACGCCGCGGGTCTGCGCGCCGACCTTGCCGATCACTCCCTGGGCCTCGGCCGAGAGCAGCGTCGCGTAGATGACGCCCTCGGGGAACAGCCCCTTGATGAACTCCTTGTTCTTCTTCGAGAGGAAGTCGGCCTCGGCGTAGCTCATCCCGGTGAACCTTCGCCCGAGCGCCTCCCAGAGGTGGCTGGTGCCGTCCGGCTCGAGCGGCGGCAAGAGCTCGGCGAGGATCTCGTCCTGGAAGAGGTCGGGCCGCGCCGCGAGGTAGAGGAAGCGGACGTACGAGATCATCGTCCCGAGCCGCTCGCTCGCCCGCCGGTACTCGGGGACGAGCACGAGGCCGCCGATCTCGGTGGGGCCGTTGTACGAGTAGCCGATCCGCAGCACCGTGTGGTGGAAGTGCTTGTCGATCGTGGCCGAGTACTTCTCCTCGTCGAAGACGTCGAAGTAGATGTACGGCGCGCCACGCCGGCCGAGCTGGGCGATGATCATCGACGTGCCGATGATCGCGTCCTTGGCCCGATCGATGAGCACGAACACGTACTGGCGGAGCCGCGGGTCCTCGATCTGCCCGGTGAAGCTCCGGTAGCTGGTGTCCACGATCTCCTGGATCGACGCCGGGTCCTCGGGCAGATTGACCGAGTCGAGGTGGCGGGCCACCGCGAGGAGCTTCTCCTCGTCGCCGGGCAGCGCCGCGCGGATCTCGTAGCCAATCATGGGTGGCGGAGATTACGCGCGGCGCGCGGGGACCGCTACTCCGCGCAGCAAGCGCTCGTCCACGAGTCGCCCATGTCGCGCTTGGTGCAGCCGGCGGCGGCGATCGGAGGATTTCGCGCCCAGAAGTCGCCGCCCTGGAAGCGGTACGCGGCGGGCGTCTTGGGCCAGTGCGCCTTGCAGTCGCCGTCGTATTGCGGCGTCCGCGAGCGCGTGATCACCGGCTTGCCGGTGGCCGGGTCCAACGCGGCCGCGCCGGACGGTTGGGGCTCCCAGCCGGGCGGGCGCGTCGAGCCGCCGGCGCGGCGCGCGGCCTCTTCGGGACCGAGCGCGGGGCGGTAGCCGCCGCCCGGCCCGGGCGCCGAAGCGAGCGTCGTGCCGGCGCCGCCGAGGCTGCACGCCTTGCCGTTCCAGCCGTAGCCCGGCTCGCATTGCGGCGTGCCCTTCACGCGCACGCAGGCGTCGCCGCGCGCCTCGGCCTCGTCGGGGCAGGCGAGCGGCGATCGCGAGCGCGCGCACCGCACGCCGAGCGACGCGCTCCACTCGGTGGGCTTGTAGCGGTTGCGCAAGCGGTTGCGGAGCCACTTGGGGAAGCGCCGGCTCCAGCTCCCGCCGCGGTAGACCTTGTGCTGCCCGGCGGCGCCTTCTTCGGGGTACGGCGTGAACCAGCTCGAGGTCCACTCCCAGACGTTGCCCGAGACGTCGTACAGCCCGAACGCGCCCGGCGCGAACGAGGCCACCGGGCAGGTCCCGGGGTGCGTGTAGCAGGATCGCGCGCCGTCGGGCTCCTCGTCGCCCCACGAGAACTTCCGACGCTCGGCGCCGCCGCTCGCCGCGTACTCCCACTCGCGCTCCGTCGGGAGGCGCTTGCCGGCGAACTTGCAGTACGCCTCGGCGTCGCCCCACTCGACGCAGTTGACGGGGTGATCGCCGCGGCCGCCGAGCTTCGCGTTGCAGAAGGGATGCTCGACGTGCGTCGGCCGGCACGCCCCCGCCTTCACGCACGCCTCGTACGCGTCCATCGTGACCTCGGTCCTGTCGAGGTCGAAGCTCGGCATCACCACCTCGTGCATGGGGCGCTCCTCGGCGCCGCCCTCGCCCATGCGCGAGCCCATCAGGAAGATGCCCGCCGGGACGGTGACCATGTCGGAGCCCGCGAGGTGCCCGGCTTCGGCCGGCGCCGTGGTGGCGGGCGAAGGTGTCGGGCCGGCGGCCGCGGCCGTCGTCGCGCCGACGGCCGAGCCTGCCGGCGGCGCGATCGACGGCGCGCTCGGCGCCGCGGCGGCTCCGTCGCCGGCGTCCGGCGGGTGCGAGCACGCCGCCGTGGCGCACGCGATGGCGGCGGCGATCACGACGGGGGCTCCGCCTCCGATGCGCCGGAGAAGTCGACGCGACGGGTCGATCGAAGCGAAGGAAGAAAGCGACGTCCTCGGGGCGCGTCGGGTGATCGCAGCCGGCCGCTCGCTCGCGCCATCCACGTCGGCGGGCTTACCGTCCGCTCGGGAGCACGGACAACAAACCGGAGAAAATCCATCGCGCGCGCGTCGAGGCCTACGCCCGCTCCGGGCCCGGCGCGCTAGGGTTCCGCCCGATGCGACCCCGTTCCGAGCCTGACCCCCGCCGGCCCGAAACCGCCGGCCCCGACGAGGCCACGCTGATGGGCGTGGCGACCGATGTGCTCGCGCGCGCCCGCCGAGGCGCGCTCGCGACCGTGTCCCCGACCGGGATGGCGGTGGGAACCATCCTGCCGCTCGCGATCGACGAGGCGAGCGCTCCCTACTTCGCGCTGCACGCCTGGGGCGAGCACGCGCAGCACCTGGCGCGCGACGACCGGGCCAGCGTGCTCATCGTCGATCCCGAGTCGAGCGACGGCCCCTCGCCGGTGCGCGTGACGCTGGTCGGTCGAGCACACCCGGTGGCGGGCGGCGCGGCGGCCGCTGCGCGCGCGGCGATCGGCGCTTCCGAGCAGCACCAGATTTACCGCCTCGACGTCTCGCGGCTCCGCGTGGCGGCCGGGCCTCGCGCCGCCTGGCTCTCGCCGCCTGCCGGCGCCTAGCGCGCGGCCGCGCGCCCGGCTCGGCGCGTCCTCGCGCGCGGGCGCGCCGGCTCCGCGTCAGCCCGCGAGCGCGATCTGCTCCCGGAGCGCGCGGTCCATGGCCTCGAGCGGCGCGCGCTCCCCGGTGTAGAGCTCGAACTGGCGCGCCGCTTGGTGCAGCAGCATCCGGCCGCCGTGCACGGCGCGGGCCCCGCGCCTGGCCGCGGCCCGGACGAGCTCGGTCTCGATCGGCTTATAGACGATGTCCATGACGACGAGGTCGGGCCGGAGCGCCGCCTCGGGAACCGGCGGCTCGGCGGGCGCCGCGCCCGGATCGGTGCGCATGCCGATCGAGGTCGCGTTGACGACCACGTCGTGCTCGCCGGCCCGCAGGATCTCGCCGGGGTCGCCGGCGGTCGCGCCCACCTCGGCCGCGAGCGCGTCGGCCTTGCCGCGATCGCGGTTCAGGATCCGGACCGCCGCGCCGCGCTCTCGCAGGCCGTGCGCGATGGCTCGCGCCGCCCCGCCGGCGCCGAGCAGCAGCACCCGCCGGCCCTCGAGCGCCGTCACCTCCTCGAGCGCGCGCACCGCGCCGATCCAGTCGGTGTTGTGCCCCACCAGCGTGCCGGCGTCGTTCACCACGGTATTCACCGCGCCGATGCGGCGCGCCAAGGGATCGAGATCGTCGAGCAGCGGCATCACCGCGTGCTTGTAGGGCATCGAGATCCCGAGCCCGCGGATCCCGAGCGCACGCATCCCGCCGATCGCCCCGTCGAGATCGGTCACGCCGAAGGGCACGTACGTGTACGCGAGGCCGAGCGCCTCGTAGCCGGCGAGGTGCATCGCCGCACCGAGCGAGACCGGGTAGAGCGAGAGCGAGCCGCAGAGGGTGAGCCGTCTCGCAGGCGCCTTCGTTTGCATGCGCCAACGCTGGCTGAAGCCGGAGCCCGCTGCTACTGCCAATCGCCGATGACGAGCCCGGTCGCTGCTCGCGCGCTCGTCGCCCGGCCCGCGGGCGCGCTCGTGGCCTCGGTCGCCCCCGGCGCGAGCGGGCCGGCGCGCGCCGGCGCGCCGCCGACCATCGCCCGGGCGCGCGCCGCCGCGACCGCGACGGGGGCGCTCCTCGCCTGGGCGCGCGCGAGGGCTCGGCTCGCGGGCGGCTTCGCGCTCTTCGTCGTCGCGCTCACGCTGGGCCGCGCCTCGATCGCCGACCAGTACCTCGTGCCCACGGGATCGATGGCGCCGACGATCACGCCCGGCGATCACATCCTCGTGCACAAGGCGGCGTACGCGGCGCGCCTACCCTTCAGCGACGCGGTCCTGTTCGAGCGCGACGCGCCCGTCCCCGGCGACGTGGTCCTCTTCGCCGATCCGCGCGGCGGCCCCGTCCCCCTCGTCAAGCGCGTGGCCGCGGTGGGCGGTCAGGTGGTGGCGATGCGCCAGGGCGTCCTTTACGTCGACGGCGAGCCGCAGCGGGTCGAGATCCGCGGCGATGGCCGGCTCGTCGAGCACCTCGGCCGCGTCGAGCACGAGGCCGGCAGCCGCGACTTCGAGGACTTCGGCCCGTCGGTGGTGCCCGAGGGGAACCTCTTCATGCTCGGCGACAACCGCGCCGCCTCGCTCGACAGCCGCTTCATCGGGCCGGTCCCCCTCGCGCTCGTGCGCGGCCGCGTCCTCGGCGTGGTCCACCCCTCGAGCGCCGCCGGCCTCTTCTCCGGCCTCTTCCGCGAGATCGAGTAGCGATCGTCAGCCCGCCGCGACCAGCGCGCGGAGCTCCTGGCCCGTCAGCGTCTCCACCTCGAGCAGCCGCTCGGCGACGCGCGCGAGCCGCTCGCGGTTCTGCTGCATGAGATCGCGCGTCCTCGCCTGCGCCTCGGCCAGGATCCTCGCGACCTCGGCGTCGACGGCGCGCGCGGTCTCCTCGCTGCAGTCGATGCCGCGGTCGCCGAACGTCGGGCGGCGCGGCTCGAGCGTGAAGAGCCCGATCGAGTCGCTCATCCCCAGCTCGCGCACCATGCGGCGCGCCAGATCGGTCGCGGTCAGGAGATCGTCCTGAGCCCCCGTCGAGACGTCGCCGAGGACGAGCTCCTCGGCGATGCGCCCGCCGAGCAGCACCACGATCCGGTCGAGGATCTCGCGCCGGCTGGTGAGATAGCGGTCCTCGGTGCGGCCCTGGAGCGTGTAGCCGAGCGCGCCCAGCCCGCGCGGGACGATCGAGATCTTGCGCACCGGGTCCTGGCCCGGCACGAGCTCCGCCATGAGCGCGTGGCCCGCCTCGTGGTACGCGACGACCCGCCGCTCGTGCGCGCCGAGGCGGCGGCTCTTCCGCTCGAGCCCGCAGGCGACGCGCTCCAGCGCCTCGTCGAGGTCGGCGCGGCTCACCGCCTCGCCGCCGCGGCGCGCCGAGAGCAGCGCGGCCTCGTTGAGGAGGTTCGACAGATCGGCGCCGACGAGCCCCGCCGTCTGGGCGGCGACGTCGCCGAGGTCCACGCCGTGCGCGAGGCGCACCCGGCGCGCGTGGACGTCGAGGATCTCGCGGCGCTCGCCGAGGTCGGGCCGGTCGACGAGCACCCGCCGGTCGAAGCGTCCTGCGCGGAGGAGCGCCGGGTCGAGGACCTCCGGCCGGTTGGTCGCGGCGATGACGACCATGCCCACGCCCCGCGTCGGGCGCGCGCCGGAGTCGAAGCCGTCCATCTCGGTGAGGAGCTGGTTCAGCGTCTGCTCGCGCTCGTCGTTGCCGCCGAGCCCGGCCGCCGCCCCGCGCGCCTTGCCGACGGCGTCGAGCTCGTCGACGAAGACGATGCTCGCCGGGTTCTCGCGCGCCTGCGCGAAGAGATCGCGGACGCGCGCCGCGCCGACGCCGACGAACATCTCGACGAACTCCGAGCCGCAGATGCTGTAGAAGGGCACGTTCGCCTCGCCGGCGACGGCGCGGGCGAGCAGCGTCTTGCCCGTGCCGGGCGGCCCGACGAGGAGCACGCCCCGCGGGGCCCTCGCGCCCACGCGCGCGTAGCGATCGGGCGCCTTCAGGTACTGGACGATCTCGGAGAGCTCCGCCTTCGCCTCGGCGCTGCCCGCCACGTCGCGGAAGGTGACCGTCGCGCCCTTGTCGACGTAGAGCCTGGCGCGGTGCTTCCCGAACGAGACCGCCGGCGTCGGGACGCCGCCGGACGATTGGCGCTTGGAGAGCGAGGCGAACAGGAGCACCAAGGCGCCGATCGGCAGGATCCAGAGGAACGGCAGGAGCTCGTGCGCGTCGGTGGCGCGCGTGTAGGGCACGCCCCTCTCGTCCAGCGTCGCGAGCAAATCCTTCTCGATCCCCTCGATTCGCCCGGTCCGGTACGAGCGCGGCGCGCCCGAGCTCGGCTCGCGGCCGGCGCGGCCGATGTAGCTGTCGCCCTTGATCTCGACTTCCGTCAACTCGCCGCGCTCGGCCAGGTCGCGGAAGCGCGCGAAGGGAACGCGCGTGCCCTCGAGGTCCAGCGAGTGCAGCCAGAGCCCCGCGGCCAGGGCGATGAGGACGTAGATCCAGGCGCTACGCATGCCCTCCGAACCGGCCTGCATGGATCCTGCCAGCGCGGAGCGATGGACAGCCGCGCCGATTCGATCGAGCCTACGAAGCATGCCTGGAAAGCTCGCCTTGGTCGCCGCGGCCGCGCTCGCCCTCGCCGCTTGCTCGTCGACGCCGCCTCCCGAGGCGCCGCTCGTCGACGCGGAGCCCGAGCCGTCGACGGCCGACGCGCCCGCCGATCACGCCGCCGCTCCCGACCTCGCCCCCGAGCCTGCGCCGGCCCCGGCGCCGGCGGCCAAGCGCAGCGGCGCCGACAGCATTCCCGACGACTACTCGATCACGAACGGCGACTGCGCCGCGCTCGGCAAGCAGCTCGCCAACGTCTGGCGTGCCGACGAGGTCGCCAAGCTGAGCCCCAAGCTCAACGAGAAGCAGCGCGCCCAGGCGGAGAAGAGCCTCGACGACGGCGCCAGCAAGGCCGGCGAGAAGTGGACCGAGGGCTGCCTCGGCTCGCTCGTCGGCAAGACGGCCGACCCCAAGTCGCTCAAGTGCGCGCTCGACTCGCGCAGCGTGAAGGCGTTCGACACCTGCATCAACGGCGAGGCGCCGCCGAAGGCCAAGCCGTAGCGGGGCTTCGGTCAGCGCGCCGGCGGCGCCGCGAGCGCCTTGAACCGCTGCT
The DNA here is from genome assembly GCA_964372055.1 of uncultured Polyangiaceae bacterium. GTDB lineage: Bacteria > Myxococcota_A > Polyangia > Polyangiales > Polyangiaceae > CAYJPW01. The sequence goes on along the minus strand of CAYJPW010000165.1, from coordinate 13,025 downwards.
CCGGGCCGGGCGGGACATAGAGCTGGATGGCGACGAGGGGCTTCTTGCCGCCCGGCACCCAGGCGTGCTGCGTCGCCTTGGGCATCGCGACCACCGCGCCGTCGCCGACCGCGAACGAGGCGAGCTCGCCTGCTCCCGGCCCGTCGGCGCGCCTCGCCGTGCCGTCGGCGCGGAGCGCGACGAGGATCTCCCAGGCGGTGTCGTGCTGGTGCTGCGCGACGGCGGCGTCCTTGGCGGCCATGAGCACGCCCAGGCTCGCGCGCTGCGACTCCCCTTCGAAGCCGATGCGCGCGTGCATCGCGCCGCCTGCCCAGGCGAGGTCGGGCGAAGCGGAGAGGTCCTTCGCCTCGAGCGGCGCGGCGCGCTTCTTCCACTCGAGCTTCGCGCCGCCCTTGCCGCGCAGCTTCACGACCGCGTCTCCGACGGGCTCGCCGCTCGTCACCGCCGCGAGCACGATGCGCGTGCCCGCGTCGTCGGCGGTGATGGTGACCCCGGCGCCCGGCGCGCGGAAGGCCCACCAGACCTTCGCCGACGCCGGCGCCTCGCCGGCGCTTCCCTTCATGGTGACCGAGCCCTCGAGCACGACGCCGTAGAGATCCACGCCGGCGTGCTTCGGGAACGAGAGCGAGGTCCCCTTCGCCGGGACATCGTGCGACCACACCGCCGCCGGCGCCTTGCCGTCGATCGCCGGGATCGGCGGGTAGAGCCCGGGCACGGCGCACTCCTTCGCCTTGCACGCGGCGTTCGCCGCGAGGGGCGCGTCGAGGTCGAGCGGCAGCGCCCCCGCGAGCGGCGAGGGCGCGATGGCGGATGGTGGTGTTGGACTGGGCGCCGGCCTGGGCGGCGTCGCGGCCGCGGCGGCCGACGTGGGCAGCGGCAGGAGCATGTCGGCGGTGTTGATGGGAAGCACGCTCGCCGGGGGCGGCTCGTAGCCACGACCGCCGCCGCAGGCGGGCGCGAGCAGGACGGGTGCGATCGCCGCGACGAGCGCGAGAGGCTGGGTGCGGTGGGCGACGGGGCGGAGGGGGCCGGAGAAGTGACGCCACATGAGGCCTCCCTTATAATGCCTCCGATGCACGCGCTCCTCGCCGATCCGTGGGTCGCCGCCGAGATCGACGCGGCCCTCGAGCCGTACGCCGGGCGGCTCCCGCCCGAAGAGCTCGCGTGGATGCGCGACCAGCTCGCCGAGACCCTCGCGTCCGACGGAGCGGCGGCGCGGCTGCTCCGGCGGGCCCACCCCCGCGTCGTCGACGAGAGCGGCGAGGTGCCCATCGGCGCCGACGCTCGGCCGGGCGTCCAGCGCGCCGGCGCCGCCAAGGCCCGCGGCGGCAAGGCGCGCTGACGTGAGCGGGGGCGCAGCGCGACCGCGGCGTGAGCTCGGCGAGGCGGAGCGGCTGGTCCACGAGGGCCTGCCGGTGCTCGAGGGCGTGGCCCGGAGGCTGGCGCGCCGCCTCGGCGGCCGCATCGACCGCGACGAGCTCTTCGGCCTCGGACAGCCGGTGCTGCTGGAGATCGCCCGGACCTTCGATCCTTCGAAGGGGAAGTTCACCACTTACGCGGCGCTCAAGATCAAGTGGGCCATCCTCGACGGGCTCCGGCGCGACACCAACGGGCGCAGCCTCTCGGCGCGGGGCCTCGCCCTCGCCGCGTCGGAGCGCGTGGCCGAGGCGTACGCGGCCGAGCCCGAGCCCGGCGCCGACGCGACCGAGGAGGACGATCGCCTCCGGCTGCGTGGGATGCTCGCCGCGCACGCCGTCGCCCTGGCGACGGGCCTCACCGCGGGCCACGGCGCCCCGGGCCAGGCTCCGGGCACGCCCGAGGACGACGCCCTCCGCGCCGAGCTCGCGCGCGCCCTCCGCCTCGCCGTCGGCGGCCTGCCCGAGCGACAGCGCGTGCTCGTCGAGCGCCACTACTTCGGCGGCGAGCCCTTCGACGAGATCGCGCGCGACCTCGGCGTGAGCAAGAGCTGGGCGAGCCGCCTGCACGGCCAGGCGATGGCCGCGCTGGCGCGCGCTCTCGAGCACCCCGACGACTAGAACCAGAAACCGACCGGCGGCGTCCTCCGGCGCGGGCCGTCAGTTGCGGCTCGTCTTCGACTTCTGGTAGGGCGCGAGCTCTTCGGGCGTGACCGGCTCGTTGGCGATCACCCGGTGATCGCGCTTGATGAAGAGGTGCTTCTGCACGCTCAGGTGATCGAGCGCGACCTTCATCTGCTCCTTGCGGTTGGCGCGCATGCCCGACGCCTCCTGGAACGTCTGCACCTTCGGATCGAAGGCGATCATGTGCAGCTCGTAGCCGATGGGGTCGGGGTAGTCGTCGACGTGGACGATCTTGTAGAGCCGGATCCCGCCGCTCGACTCGGCGGCGGCGACGACCGCGCCGGCGACCAGGTCGTTGCCCTGGGGATCGGACGCGACGGGGACCGGCGGCCCCTCCGAGTTGCAGCCCACGCCGGCCAGCGCGATGCACCCGGCGGAGATCATGGCCCGGAAGATCATGACGGCTGCCATATCACCGCGTTGTCCGCGCGCAAGCACCCCGGCGTCCTGGCCCGTTCCCGGGCGCGACCTGGCTACGATCGCTCCCCACGACGTGATAAACGGGGCCGCATGAAGCTCGAAGACACCAGGATGATCGTGACGGGCGCGGCGCAGGGCCTCGGGCGGCACTTCGCCACCAGGCTGGCCGAGGCGGGGGCACAGGTCGCGGCCGCCGACGTGAACGAGGCGGGCCTCGCCACCCTCGTCGAGGAGACCAAGGGCCTGCGCGGCAAGGTCCACACGCGCAAGCTCAACGTCGCCGACGAGGGCGAGGTCGGCGCCTTCGTCGAGTGGGCGTTCGGTGCGATGGGCGGGCTCACCGGGCTGGTGAACAACGCGGGCATCCTCCGCGACGGCCTGCTCGTGAAGAAGGACCGCACCACGGGCGCCATCACCAAGCTCTCCAAGGCCGACTGGCAAGCCGTCATCGACGTCAACCTCACCGGCGCCACGTACATGGTCCGCGACGTCGTCGCGAAGATGGCGGCGACCGGCTCGAAGGGCGCCATCGTCAACATGAGCTCCATCGCGCGCTACGGCAACCGCGGCCAGTCGAACTACTCGGCGGCCAAGGCGGCCCTCGCCGCCAACACCAAGACCTGGTCGCTCGAGTTCGCGCCGTTCGGCATCCGCGTGGGCGCGATCGCCCCCGGCATGGTCGACACGCCGATGACCCAGGGCATGAACCAGAAGGCGCGCGACGCGCTGGTCGCCGCGATCCCCGTCGGCCGCTGCGGCGTCCCCGAGGACATCTGGCTCGCGGTCCGGTTCGTGATCGAGTGCGACTACTTCAACGGCCGCACCATCGACGTCGACGGCGGCCTGAGCTTCTGACGCTTCCGAGCGCGGAGACGGGAGCGCTCGTCGTCTCCTCCGCGCGTCGGCATCGCCCCGGTCCGCGGCCGAGCGCGGCGCAGCTTCGGATCGACTTGGCGGGTCGTTCCCTCGACTCCGGCTCCGCTCTGGTGCCTGGCCGGGCGGCGCGCTCCGAAAAAGAGACCACGTAAGTGCACGTGAATACGCCTGTTTTTCGAATCGGGCGGCCTCGGCTCTTGCCAGTGTTGCTATTGAAAGCTATCTTCAACATCAACAATGTACGTCTGCCTTTGCCAAGGGGTCACGGATCGCGAGATCCACCGCGCCGTCGATGAAGGCGCCTGCACCGTCGCCGAGGTCGCGCGCTGCACCGGCGCTGGGACGTGCTGCGGCAAGTGCCGCCCCGCGATCGCGGTCGAGATCGAGAAGCGCCTCGCCTCGTCGGAGCGACACCTGCCCGTGTTCGCGGCCTCGGCTGCCTGATCGGCTCGCTCTGATCGTCTCGAGCGCGGCCCGCGCCGGAGCGCGACCGGCGCCGATCGCTCGTGCTTCGTTCCCCGACGACCGCTCAGCGCCTCATTATCCGCCCCCACTGGTCCGGTTTGGGGGTAGCTTCCCAAGCCGCGGGGCCGTCGCCCCGCCGAGCAGCCGCGCGAGGGACTTGATGAAGGGCAACAAGGAAGTCGTCGACTTGCTGAACGAGGTCCTGGCGGGCGAGCTCGTCGCGATCAACCAGTATTTCCTCCACGCGAAGATGTGCAAGAACTGGGGCTTCTACCGGCTCGCCGAGCACATCCGCAAGGAGTCGATCGACGAGATGAAGCACGCCGAGCAGCTCGTCGATCGCGTCCTCTTCCTCGACGGCCTGCCCAACCTGCAGCGCCTCGACAAGATCAACATCGGCCAGACGGTGCCCGAGCAGCTCAAGAGCGATCTCGCCGTGGAGTACGCGGCGGTGAAGCGGCTGAACGACGGCATCCAGCTCTGCCGCGACAAGGGCGACAACGCGACCGAGGCGCTGCTCAAGGGCATCCTCGTCTCGGAGGAGGAGCACGTCGACTGGATCGAGACGCAGCTCGGACTCATCGATCAGCTCGGCGAAAAGGCTTACCTCGCCGAGCAGCTCAACTAGCCTCGGGCGGTACGACGCATGCCGAAGATCCTCGTCGTCGACGACCAGCGCAACATGCGCACCACCCTCGCGATGATGCTTCGCGGGGCGGGGTACGAGGTCGACGAGGCCAGCGAGGGGAGCGAGGGCGCCGACCTCGGGTCGAAGGGCGCGTACGACGTCGTGCTCACCGATCTGCGCATGGGCGCCTTCGACGGGATCGGCGTGCTCCGCGCGGTCAAGGAGTCGCACGCGATGACCGAGGTCATCGTGATGACGGCGTACGGCACCATCGAGAGCGCCGTCGAAGCGATGCGCCTCGGCGCCTTCGACTACATCCAGAAGCCCTTCACCGAGCAGGAGCTCCTGGTGAAGGTCGAGCGCGCCATCCACAACCGGCGCCTCACCGGGCAGGTGCAGCTGCTCGCGAGCGAGTTCAAGGAGAAGTACAAGTTCGAGAACATCGCCGGGCGCTCGCAGGCCGTGCGCGAGGTGCTGGGCCGCATCGTCAAGGTCGCGCCCACCGACGCGACGGTGCTCATCACCGGCGAGAGCGGCACCGGCAAGGAGCTCGTCGCCAAGGCGATCCACGCCAACAGCCGCCGGGCCGACCGCCCCTACGTGCCCGTCAACTGCGCCGCCATCACCGAGACCTTGCTCGAGAGCGAGCTCTTCGGTCACGCGCGCGGCTCGTTCACCGGCGCCGTCTCGGCCCGCAAGGGCCTCTTCGAGGAGGCCGACGGCGGCACCTTCTTCTTCGACGAGATCGCCGAGACGCCGCTCGCCTTCCAGGCGAAGCTCCTCCGCGCCATCCAGGAGAACGAGATCCGTCGCGTCGGCGAGAACAAGCCCATCCGCGTCGACGTCCGCATCATCGCGGCGACGAACCAGGAGCTGCTCAGCGCGGTCGCCGAGAAGCGCTTCCGGCAGGACCTCTACTACCGCCTCAACGTGGCGCGCTTCGTCCTGCCCCCGCTCCGCGAGCGGCGCGAGGACATCCCGGTGCTCTTCGCCTTCTTCCTCGAGAAGTACAACCGCAAGATGAACATGCGCGCCAAGGTCGGCGACGGCGTCATCGAGGCGCTCGGCCAGTACGACTTCCCGGGCAACATCCGCGAGCTCGAGAACATGGTCGAGCAGGCGGTCGCGCTCTCGGGCGGCGGCGTCATCTCGGTCGACGACGTCCTGCCCGCCGCCGTCCAGCCCATGCGCGCCGCCGGCGGCAAGACGCTCGCCGACGTCGTCGACGCCGCCGAGCGACAGGCCATCGAGGCCGCGCTCCGCGAGTCCGAGGGCAGCCGCGAGCGCGCCGCCGACGCCCTCGGGATCAGCGCGACGACCCTGTGGCGGAAGATGACCCGCCTCGCGATCACCTACCCGGCGGGGTGACCCGACCGGCTCGAGCCCAAGCGCCGTCCGCGTTCGCGGCGGCTCGAGCGCAAGCGCGATCCGCATCGCGGTCGCTCGAGCCGTTCGCGGCCGCCCGGCGCGGCGGGCGATGCCCCGCGGTGGATGCCATCGACGCTGCTCGCTGAGCCGCTGCGCCAGCTCGCGGGCGATTGCAGCCATGCAATGCCGGCCGCGGGCGCGTTTCGCCGCTGAAAAGCCCGGCTTCGCCCGGAACGCGGAGGTCTTCGGATCCGCAGGGATTCCACCCCGAGGCCCCCTTGGTCCGGGCGTTGCTAAGCGGGCCCCGGCGCGTTCGCGCGCGGAGGTGCCCATGTCGCGGATCCTGATCGTCGACGACGAGGAGAACCAGCGCCGCACGCTGGCCATCGGCCTCCGGCTCGAGGGGTTCGACGTGCTCGTGGCCGCCTCCGGCGCCGAGGCGCTCCGGATGCTGGCGTCGGCCCACGTCGACGTGGCGATGATCGACCTGATGATGCCGGGCCTGAACGGGCTCGACCTCGCGCGGCAGCTCCGGCGCACGCACCCGGCCGTCCGCGTGGTGCTCTCCAGCGCCTACCACCTGTCTGCCCGTCAGGTGGAGCGCGCCGACTGCGGCGCCGTCGGCTTCGTGCCGAAGCCGTACAAGCTCGGCGAGCTCTGCACGTTCCTCCGAGGCAAGGCGAAGCCGCAGGCCTCGGTGGCGTGACCGGGCGCTCGCCCCGCGGCCCCCTCCGGGGGTAGAACCGGCGCGTGCGGCGCGAGCTGTTCGACTACGACCTGCCGGAGGAGCTCATCGCGTCGCGACCCGCGGCGGAGCGCGACGGCGCGCGCCTGCTCGTGCTCGAGGGCGACGGGGCCGTCGACCTCGACCGCAGCGTTCGCGAGCTCGATCGCCTGCTCGCCCCGGGCGCCCTCCTCGTGGTGAACGACACCCGCGTCGTCCCCGCGAGGCTCTTGGGCAGGAGGCGACCGTCCGGGGGCAGGGCCGAGATCTTCCTCGTGCGCCGCGAAGCGGACGCCGTGCGCGGGGAGGGGGAGGGGACCGAGCGGTGGCGGGCGCTCGGGCGTGCCTCCAAGCCGCTCCGCCCGGGCACGGTGATCGATTTCGACGAGCGGGGGACGCTCTCGGCGACCATCGAGGGCAAGGACGAGGACGATCTCCTTCGAGTCAGGCTCTCGTCGGCGGCGGGCGTGCCGATCGATCGCGCGCTCGAGGCGCTCGGTCACGTCCCGCTGCCGCCGTACATCCGGCGCGGCGACGACGCCGACGATCGCGAGCGCTACCAGACCGTCTTCGCGCGGGAGCCGGGGGCGGTGGCGGCGCCGACCGCGGGGCTGCACCTCACCGCCGCGGCGATCGAGCGGCTCGCGGCGCGCGGGGTGGAGCTCGCCACCGTGACCCTCCACGTCGGCCTGGGGACGTTCCAGCCGGTCACCGCCGAGGATCTCGACCAGCACCGCATGCACGCGGAGGCCTTCGCGGTGCCCGCGGCCACGGCCGCGGCGGTCGATCGGGCGCGCGCGCGCGGGGCGCCGGTCGTCGCCGTCGGCACGACGTGCGTCCGCGCGCTGGAGAGCGCGGCCGATCGCGAGCGGCCGGGCCGGGTGATCGCGCGCGCAGGCGAGACGCGGCTGCTCATCCAGCCCGGCTACCGCTTCCTCGTCGTCGACGAGCTCGTGACGAACTTCCACCTGCCGCAGTCGACGCTCCTGGCGCTGGTGTGCGCCCTCGGCGGGCGCGAGCGCGTCCTCGCCGCCTACCGCGCCGCGGTGCTTGCGCGCTTTCGCTTCTTCTCGTACGGCGACGCCATGCTCGTGCGCCGGCCCATCGCGTCCCCGCCCGGCGGCGACCCGTCCGGAGCGCGCGCGTGAGCGGCTGCGTCACGCCCGGCTTCGCCTTCCGCGTCTCCGCGTCCGACGGGGCGGCGCGGACCGGCGTGCTCACCACGCCGCACGGCGAAGTCCCGACGCCCACGTTCATGCCCGTCGGCACCCAGGGCACGGTGAAGACGCTCACGCCGCACGAGGTCGCCGCGACCGGCGCGCGCATCGTGCTCGGCAACACCTACCACCTCTGGCTCAGGCCCGGCGCCGAGGCGGTCGCCGCCGCGGGCGGGCTGCACGCGTTCACCCGCTGGCCGCACGCGATGCTCACCGACTCCGGGGGCTTCCAGGCGTTCTCGCTCGCCGAGCGCCGCACCTTCGGCGAGGACGGGTTCGTCTTCCGCTCCCACCTCGACGGCTCGCGCCGCGCCCTCTCGCCCGAGGTGGCGATGCAGGTCCAGGGGCTGCTCGGCGCCGACATCGCGATGCAGCTCGACGTGTGCCCGCCGGGCACCGCGTCGCGATCCGAGCTCGAGGAGGCGTGCCGCGTCACGACGCGCTGGGCGCGCCGCTGCCTCGCCGCCAAGCGCCGGGATCAGGCGGTCTTCGGGATCGTTCAAGGGGGGACCGATCCGGACCTGCGTCGCGCCCACGCCGACGAGCTCGGCGAGCTCGCCTTCGACGGCCTCGCCCTGGGCGGCTTCTCGGTCGGTGAGCCGATCGCGCGCATGCACGAGGTCCTCGGCGAGATCGCGAGCCACCTCGACCCCGCGCGGCCCCGCTACCTGATGGGCGTGGGCACGCCGCGCGATCTCCTGATCGCGATCGGCGCCGGCGTCGACATGTTCGACTGCGTGCTGCCGACCCGCAACGCGCGCAACGGCCAGGCGCTCACGCGCAGCGGGCGCATCGTCATCAAGCAGGCCCGCTACAAGGACGACCCGTCGCCGCTGGATCCGTCGTGCGGGTGCCCCGCGTGCGCCGGCGGCTACTCGAGGGCGTACCTCCGGCACCTCTACCTCGCCGGCGAGATCCTCGTGCTCCGCCTCATCAGCGAGCACAACCTCCACCTCTATGGCCAGCTCGTGGCGGCCGCACGCGAGGCGATCGCCGCCGGGCGGTTCGCCGCGATGGCCCGCGACTGGCTTGACGCGGGAGGCACGTCGGGCTGAGCCTCGTGGGATGAGCCGTCTCGTCCTCTTCCTCGGCGCGATCGCGCTCGGCGCCGCAACGGGCTGCAGCGACGCGGAGGCCGCCTCGTCCCCGAGCCCGACCGGCGCCGTCGCCGACGGCCTGCCCGCCGAGTGCAACCCGCTGCGGAGCGCCGGCGCCTGCCTCCTCCCGTTCCCGAGCGCCGCGTTCCTCGAGGCCGACGCCGCCTCGCCGACCGGACAGCGCGTGCGCCTCTCGGCCGCCGTGATGCCGCGGAACAACTACGGCGTCGCCTACGATCCGGCGCGGATGAACCGGGCCGACGGCTTCTCGCCGAGCGCCGAGATCCTCGCCTACTTCCCCGAGCGGCTCGACCCGGCGAGCCTCGTCCTCCCGTCCGAGGCCGACCGGAGCGTGGCGGCCGACACGCCCACCGCGATCGTCGACATGGGTCAGGGCGGCCTCGTCGCGCACCTCTCCGAGGTCGATCACCAAGTGTTCCGCGACGAAGATCGGCAGTCGCTCATCCTCCGGCCGATGACGCGGCTCGCCGCCGGTCGGCGCTACGCGGTCGCGGTGACGAAGCGCACCCGGACGCTCGCGGGCGCGCCGCCGGCCTCTCCGCCCGGCTGGGCGGCGATCGCCGACGGGAGCGCGACCGAGCCGCGCGCCGCCGCCCAGGCGGCGCGGATGCCCGCCATCTTCGCCGCGCTCGCCGACGCCGGGATCGCGCGCGACGACGTGGTCCTGGCGTGGGACTTCGTGACCGCGAGCGACGAAGGCCTGACCGGGACGCTCCGCGCGGTGCGCGAGAGGACGCTCGCGGCGATCGGCGAGAGCGGGCTCGGCTACACCGTCACCTCGGTCGAGGACGAGTTCAGCACGCACGCGCTGCGGCGCATCCGGGGCACCTTCACGGTCCCGCGCTTCCTCACCCAGACCGACCGCGCGGTCGCCGAGACCGCGCTCACGTTCGACGAGGCCGGGATGCCCGTCCAGAACGGCACGTACGAGGCGCCGTTCACCCTCATCCTGCCGCGCGCGGCCGCGAGCGGTCCGGTCAAGCTCCTCCTCTTCGGTCACGGCTTCCTCGGCTCGGGCGAGGGCGAGCTCGGCAACGACTCCGGCTCCTACGTGCAGTCGTTCGCCGACCAGGCCGGCTACGCGCTCGTCGCCACCGACTGGACGGGGCTCTCGCAGTACGAGGGCATCGACGCGAGCGGCAGCGGCGCCGCGTCGCAGGCCGTCGAGGACGCGAACCGCGTGCCCTGGATCAGCGACCGGCTCCACCAGGCGATCGCCAACGCGATCACGCTCGCCAAGACGGCGCGGGGCGCCATCGCCAAGGACCCGGCGCTCTTCGTGGGCGGCGCGCAGGTGATCGACGACGCGCGCATCGACTACTACGGCATCTCGCTCGGCGGCGTCATGGGCTCGTCGCTGATGGGCTTCTCCCCCGACCTCGAGCGCGGCGTGCTCAACGTCGGCGCTGCCGGCTGGAGCACGCTCTTCCAGCGGAGCACCAACTGGGGCCTCTTCAAGCTCTTCATCGACGGCTCCTACCCGGACAAGATCGACCAGCAGGTGCTGCTCGAGATCATGCAGGCGCACTTCGACCCGTTCGACGGCCTCTCGATCGCGCCGCACGTGCTCGAGGCGCCGCTCGAGGGCAATCCGCCCAAGCAGGTGCTCCTCCAGATGGCGGTGAACGACGTCTCCGTTCCCAACCTCGCCACCGAGCTCGAGGCGCGAACGCTGGGGCTGCCGCTCCTGTCCGACTCGCCGCTCGAGATCTGGGGCCTCTCCCCGGCCGACGCGCCGCTCGCGAGCGCGCTCACCGTCTGGGACACCCACGAGGAGCCTCCGCCGGAGGGCAACAACGTCGGCGCCAGCCTCGCCACCGAGAACTCGGCCCACAACGACATCCGCGCGCTCCCCGCGCTCGTCGAGCAGATCGACGTGTTCTTCCGCACGGGCGAGGTCACCTCCACGTGCGACGGCGTCTGCGATCCGGAGTGATCCCCGGGGTGCGGGGGCACGGTCGCGAGCGGGGGCTGAGCGTCGCGGCTCGTTGATTGCGCGGGGTCGCTCGGGTAATCTTCACGGATTCGGGTAGAGCCGGGGATGACCGAAGAGAAGAAGCCGCTGGGCCGAATCCTGCTCCAGCAGCGGGCGTTGACCCAGCCGGACCTCGACGAGGCCCTGGCCAAGGGCGGGTCGGTGCCGCTCGCTTCGCGCCTCATCCAGGACGGGAAGCTCAGCGAGATCCAGGCGCTGAAGGCGCTCTCCGAGCAGAGCGGCGTCCCGGGGATCGACCTGAACCAGATCTGCGTCCGGCTCAGCGATCTCTCGATCCTGCCGCGCGAGCTGGCGGCGCGGCACAAGCTGCTTCCGGTCCTCGTCCGCGACGACCGCATCTTCGTCGCGATGGCGGCGCCCACCGATCAGAAGGTCATCGACGAGCTCGAGTTCGTCACCGGCAAGCGCGTGTTCCCTTACATCGCGCTCGCCGGCCCCCTCGCGCGCGCCATCAGCGCCGCCTACGACATGCGCGACCAGGGCGAGGCCTACTACGTCGGGCCGGCGTGCCCGCCCGAGGTCCTGAAGAAGGCCGGCATCGCCCAAGTGGAGACGCCGCCGAAGGGCCTCGACAAGGTCCCGCCTCCTGGCGCGCGGCTGCCGGCGCCGCCCGAGCCCCCGACGCCGCCGTCGTTCCGGGGCGTGAGCGCGGGATCCTCCGCGCCGTCGGGGCCGTCGGCGAGCCCGGTGATCGTCGACGACGCGATGAAGAAGATGGCGTCCGCCGACGAGCTCAACGACGCCGACTTCGGCGACGTGGACCGCGAGCTCTCCACCGTCGCCGAGATGCCGGTCGGCGCGGCCCCGGTGCCCGCCGCGCGCGAGGGCCAGCGCACGCTGCTCGTCGTCGACGACGAGGCCGACATCCGCAAGCTGTTGCGGCGGGTCTTCGAGGAGCGCGGCTACCGTGTCATCGAGGCCGACCGGGGCATGATCGCGCTGCGGATGGTGAAGGAGCACCTGCCCGACGTCATCATCCTCGACGCCATGCTGCCCGAGGTGCACGGCTTCGACATCGCGCGCCGCATCAAGGGGACGCAGCGCTACGGCCACATCCCCATCGTGATGGTGTCGGCCGTCTACCGGGGCTGGCGCTTCGCCGAGGACGTCAAAGGCAGCTACGGCGTCGAGGCGTACCTCGAGAAGCCGTTCCGCGTGGCCGACGTGGTCGGCGCCGTCGAGAACGCGCTCGCGCAGAACTCCACGCGCACCGATCCCGAGCGCATCTCGGAGGAGGCGGAGCGCCTCCTGGCCGCGGGCATCGCCGCGTACCACGCCGGCGATCTCGAGAGGGCGACCGAGCACCTCCTCGAGGGCACGCGCATCGATCCGCTCGCGTACCGGCTGCACTTCCACCTCGGCCTGCTCTACGGCAAGAAGGGCCAGCTCTACGACGCGATCCAGGAGCTCGAGACGGCGCTCGACATCAACACCAAGCACTTCCCCGCGCTCAAGAACCTGGCGGTGCTCTACCAGAAGGCAGGCTTCCGCCACAAAGCCATCGAGACCTGGGAGCGCGCCCTCCGCGTCGCCCCGGACGATCCGACGCGCCAGTCGATCAAAGAGCACCTGGTCGGCCTCCTGTGAGCGATCTGACGCGCCGCGCCGGGGGGTTCGGGCCCGCGGCGGCGTCGCCGTCATTCCCAAGAGCAAATGAGAGAACCCCCGAGGCTTCGAATCCGTCGTAAGCTACGTCGTCACGCCGATCCGGGTGAGGCGACGAGCCCCCCCGAGCCCGCCGCACCTCTCCGATGAAGTTTCTCTGCGACAACTGCAAGGCCAAGTACCAGATCGGGGACGACAAGGTCGCCGGCAAGACGGTGAGGATGAAGTGCCGCCGCTGCGGCCACCTCATCCAGGTGAGCGCGAGCGTGACCGAGAGCTCGGTCGCGCGGCGCCTCCCCACCGAGGACGGCGCCGCCCACGAGGCCGGCGCCGGCGCGGCCGCCTCGCCCAAGCCGGCGCCCGCCGCCGCGGCGCCCGTGGCGAGCGCGAAGCCGGAGCACCCCGGATCGATCCTCGAGAACGAGGAGGAAAACGAAGAGCGCACCGTCATGATGACGCGGCCGAGCCAGCTGCCTGGCAAGCCGGAGGCGCCGCGACCGGTCGTGGCG
>CAYJPW010000164.1:0-24226 GCA_964372055.1 uncultured Polyangiaceae bacterium | reverse complement strand
GCCGGCGCCTCGGGCGCGGCCGGCGAGGCCTCCGCGGCCGCCGCCGACGGCGCGGGCTCGCTCGGCGCGGCCGCCGTGGGCGCGGGCTCGGTCGCGTTCGCGGGGGACGCGGCCTCCGGCGCGGGACCGCAGGCGGGGACGAGGAGGAGGACGAGGGCGGCGACGCGGAGCTCCGGGGCCATGCGGCCGCCATACGTCCGCGGCCGGTTCACCGCAAGCCGCCGGCCTGGCCGGCGGGCGTCGTCAGACGAGGCCCGGGATGAACCGCCAGGGCACCTTCTTCATGTACGCGCGGTACTCCGGATCCTGCTTGAGGTGCCGCTCCTCGGTGAGGGCGCGCATCGCGTACATGCCGCTCAGGGCCACCATGCCGACGATCTGGAGGAGCAGCGTCGTCGAGTACCCCTGGCCGAGCTGGTAAAACGCGAACGGGGCCATGACGCACCACCACGAGAAGTTCTTCGCGGCGTAGGCGGGGTGCCGCACCACCGAGTAGGGCCCGGTGGTGATGATGCCGCGGTGGGTCAGGTTCGAGAAGCGGAGCCCGAAGACCACGGTCGCCGAGGTGTAGATGATGAAGCTCAGCACCGAGCCGACCGCGAGCGCGTACACCGCGGGCTGCGACTTGATCCCGAAGAACTGATTCTCGCCGGGCGTCGAGAGGTAGAAGCCGAAGACCCGGTTGAACGGGGGATAGCAGAGCAACGCGACCATCCAGCCGAGGAGGGTCGGCTCGACCGAGTAGAGCGTGTTCTTGATCCAGCGCGAGGAGAGAACGTATCCGCCCCAGGCGAGCCCGACGTCGATCGCGAAGATCACCGAGTAGGCGACGTCGTGGAACTCGCGGATCGACATCCGCCTGCCGCTCCCCATGTGCTCGAGCACGAAGGTCCAGTTCTTCGTCAGGCTCGTGAACTGGTCGGCGAAGAAGACCGTCATCAGCGGGACGAAGAAGAACTTCACGCCGAGGCCGAGGATCGCGCTCTTGTCGCCGCGCTCGAACGGCGGCGGGGCGGCGACGGGGCGGCGCGCGAGGGCGGCGAGCGCGGCGACGAGGTGCCTCGCCGCCTTCATCACGGTGAACGCCGCCTGCTTCTTGTCGGCCTTGGGGTCGTGCTGGAGCGCGCGGGTGAGGAGCACGTACGGCAGCCCGATCCACAGGTAGACCGTGCGGAACGACTCCATCACGGCGAACCAGGGGCGGTAATACGCGTTGTTCCGCGCGTAGCCGTACTCGTTGAGGTGCCGGAACGCGAAGAGCGCGGCGGTGAGCAGCCCGAGCTCGATGCCGTAGACGAGCAGGCAGCGCCCGACGAAGCGGCGAACGCGGCCCTCGCGCAGATCGTCGGCGATCGAGAGGACGCGGCCGCGGTCGACGCGCAGACGGACGACGAGCTCGACCGCGAACATGACCAGCGCGCACACCACGAGGACGAACGCCATCGACAGGTTGGCGTCGGGGCTCCCCGGCACGACGCCGAAGCCGCCGGCCACGCCGCCGCCGCGGGCGGCGAGGTAGCCCATCGTGATGACGACCACGCAGCCGGCGAGCCCGGCGATCCAGCCGTGCTGGGCGAGGCGCGAGAGATCGCGGGAGCGCTCGAGCTGCGGCGCCTCGGCCGCCTGCGCCGCCGCGCCGCGGCGGACCTTGGGCGGCTGGATGTCGACGACCGCGCGCGCGGGAGCCGCCTCGGGCTGGGCGGGGACCTCACGGTCGGGCTGCTCGACCGACCGCGAACGCGGATCGCGCTTGGGCTCGAGCTTGCGAACCGCCGTCATCGCGGCCAGCTTGCCCAAAGGCGCGGGAGCCGCGCATGATCGCGGTCAAGCATCGCTCTGCCCGGCGAGACCGCGCAGCCGCCCGAGGTCGCGGAGGCGGATGCCCCGGCCGCCCGCGAGCGCGCCCTCGCGGCGGAGCGTGCCGAGCGCGCGCGACAACGTCTCCGGCCGCATGTCGAGGGTGCTGGCCAGCACACGCTGCGAGAGGTCCGGCGCGTCCATGTCGCGAACGTTGCCGAACCGGTTGGCGAGGTGGCGCGCCACACGCTGCACCGCCGTGCCCTCGAGCGCCTCGCGCTCGGAGATGCGGCGCGCGTTCTCGTTGACGAGGAGCGACACGAGGGCGCCGACCGGTCCCTCGAGCGATCCCACCCAGGCGCGGAAGTCTTCGGCCTCGAGCACGCAGACGACGATATCCGTCAACGCGCGCGCCTCATAGCCGGCACGCGTCCCCACGAGCGCCTCGATGCCGAGGATGGAGTCGGGGCCACGGACCGCGCTGGAGGCGTCGGCGCCGGAGGCGCTCGCCGGCCCCACCGCGACCTGGCCGCGGCGGAGGTACCAGACGGCCTCCGGCCGCTCGCCCTCCTGGACGAGGACCGTGCCCGCGGGGCGACGCAGGTCACGGAAAGGGCACAGCTTGGGCCCGGACGCGATGCCGAGCCGACACGACTGACAGCGGAGTGGCTGCTCTTGGGCTCTCAACATGACCGGCATCATGAGCCCGCTCGGGCGGCCACCAGTTGACCAGCATCAATGCGTGCCGAGGCCGGGCGTGCGAACGAACGATCGTTCGCCGAGGCGGGCAGGAGGGTGCCGCGTGAAGACGAGAGCCTGGGTGCTGACGAAGGCGGGCGCGCCGCTGGTCGAAGAAACGCTACAGCTGCCCGATCCCGGGGCGGGCCAGGCCGTCGTGGAGGTGGCGGCCTGCGGCCTCTGCCACACCGATCTCGGGTTCGCCGACGGCTCGGTCGCCCCGCGCCACGCGCTTCCGCTGGTGCTCGGCCACGAGATCACCGGCACCGTGGTGGCCGCCGGCGCCGCCGAGCTCGTGGGACGGCGCGTGCTCGTCCCCGCGGTCATGGGCTGCGGCGACTGCGCCTTCTGCCGCGCCGGGCGGGGCAACGTCTGCCCGCGCCAGAAGATGCCCGGCAACGACATCCACGGCGGCTTCGCCGAGCACGTCGTCGTCCCGGCCGCGGCGCTGGTGTCGCTCGAGGGCGCGCCGGCGACGGTGAGCATCGACGCGCTCTCGGTCGTCGCCGACGCGGTCTCGACCGCCTACCAGGCGGTCCGGCGGAGCGGCCTCGGCGCCGGCGACGTCGCGCTCGTCGTGGGCGCGGGCGGCGTCGGCACGTTCGTGGCGCAGATCGCGCGGGCGCTCGGGGCGCGCGTCGTCGTCTGCGACGTCCACGCCGAGCGGCTCGCCGCCGCGCAGGCGCTCGGGGTCGATCGCGCCGTCGACGTGCGCGGCCGCGAGGCGAAGGACGTGCGCAAGGAGCTCCACGGCCTCGCCAACGAGTGGAAGACGCCGTCGCTCGGCTGGCGCGTGTTCGAGTGCAGCGGCACGCCCGCGGGCCAGACGCTCGCGTACACGCTGCTCGCGCCCGCCGCGACGCTCGTCGTCGTCGGCTTCACGCGCGAGACGGTGACGGTGCGCCTCTCCAACCTGATGGCGCTCGAGGCGCAGGTGTTCGGCACGTGGGGCTGCCCCGTCGAGGCGTACCCCGCCGTGCTCGACCTCATCTACGCCGGCAAGGTCGCGATCGAGCCGTTCATCGAGCGCGGCCCGATGTCCAAGCTCAACGATTGGCTCGGGGCGCTCGCGCGCCACGAGCTCGCCAAGCGGATGGTGTTGAACCCTCGCGCCTGAGCGCGACGTGGAGGAGTCATGGTCGACCTGAAGAATCACGAGCTCGTCCCCGGCTACGAGTTCCGACACATCCGCTACGAGCACCGGCCCATCGCCGACGCCGCCGGCAAGGAGATCGCGGGCCTCTACCAGGTCGTGATCGCGCTCGACAACGAGAAGCAGCTCAACTCGTACACCACCGCCGCCGTCAAGGAGGTGATCCTCGCCTTCCGCCGCGCCAGCGCCGATCGCCGCGCCGTCACCGTCGTCTTCACCGGCGTCGGCGACAAGGCGTTCTGCACCGGCGGCAACACCGAGGAGTACGCGACCTACTACGCGAACCGGCCGCTCGAATACCTGCAGTACATGCGGCTCTTCAACGACATGGTGACGAGCATCCTCCTCTGCGACAAGCCGGTGATCTGCCGCGTCAACGGGATGCGCATCGGCGGCGGCCAGGAGATCGGGATGGCCTGCGACTTCAGCATCGCCGGCGATCACGCGCGCTTCGGCCAGGCCGGACCGAAGCACGGCTCGGCGCCCGACGGCGGGTCGACCGACTTCCTCGACGTCTACGTCGGCTACGCCGCCGCCGCCGAGTCGCTGGTGCTCTGCGAGCCCTGGTCGGCGCACCGGGCGCACCGGATCGGCCTCATCAACGAGGTCGTGCCCGTGCACCGGGCTCCCGGCGGCGAGCTCGTGCCCAACCCGTTCGTCATCACCGATCGCTACCTCGACGATCGCGGCCAGATCGTCTACGGCGACTGGAAGACGGGGCCCGCGCGCGATCAGGCCAAGGCCGAGGCGGCGCGCTGCAAGATCGATCTCTCCGGCCTCGACGCCGCGGTCGATAGGCTGGCGACGAAGCTCTGCCACACGTTCCCCGACTGCACACGCAAGACGCTGGAGAGCCTGCGCAAGAAGAAGCTCGCCCACTGGACGCAGAACTCGGAGTCGAACCGCTCCTGGCTCGCGCTCAACATGAACACCGAGGCCACGCCCGGGTTCCAGGCGTTCCAGTTCGGCGACAAGAGCGAGCGCGAGATCGACTTCGTCAAGCTGCGGCTGCGCCTCGCCGAAGGCGCGCGCTTCGACGACGCCCTGGTGCGCGAGGTCCTCCCCGCGGCGGCGCGCGACAAGGTGGCGAGGTAGCCATGGAGCCGAATAGCGGCGTCGTCGCCACCCTGCGCTCGAGCGCGACCCTGCTCGACGTCCTCGTCGACGCGCCGCGCGGCAACGTCCTCTCGGGCGCGGTCATGGCCGAGCTCGATCGCGTCCTCGCCGCGCACGCCGAGGACCGGCACCTCAAGCTCGTCGCCCTCCGCGGCGCGGGCGCCCACTTCTCGTTCGGCGCATCGGTCGAGGAGCACCGGAAGGATGAAGCGGCCAAGATGCTCGCCGGCTTCCACGCGCTCATCCGTCGCGTCGGCAAGTACCCGCTCCCGATCGCCGCGTTCGTCGACGGCCGCTGCCTGGGCGGCGCCTTCGAGCTGGTGCTCGCCTGCCACCTCGTGATCGCGACGCCGAGGGCGAGCTTCGCCTGCCCCGAGATCAAGCTCGGCGTCGTCCCGCCCGTCCTCGCGGCGCTCGGGAGCGCGCGCCTCGGCTCGGCGGTGGCCGAGCGCATGCTCCTCACCGGAGGGGCGCTGGACGCGAGGACCGCGAACGCGCTCGGCTTCGTCGCCGAGCTCGCCCCCGGCGGCGAGGACCTCGGCGCCTTCGCGCTCGCCTGGCACGAGCGCACCATGGCGCCGCTCTCGGCGTTCGTGATCCGGCAGGGCGTGACCGCGGCGCGCCGCGGCTCGGGTCTCGCGGCGCTCCTCGATCAGGGCATCGCCGCGGCCGAGGAGCAGTACCTCTCGGCGCTGCTCCCGAGCCACGACGGCAACGAGGGGATCGAGGCGTTCCTCGCCAAGCGCCCGCCGGAATGGAGGGACGCGTGAGCGCCGCCGCGCACCCCGAGAGCGGCCCGCGCGCCGGCCTCGTGGCCGCCGCGGCGCGCGCCTTCGCCGAGCGCGGCTACCACGGCGTGTCGATGCGCGACCTGGCGCGCGAGGTCGGGCGCTCGCCGGCGACGTTCTACAGCCACTTCGACTCCAAGGAGGACCTGCTCTTCTCGCTGCAGCAGGACGCGTTCGACACCCTCCTCGAGACCTCGCGCGCGGCCCTCGAGGGCCTTGTCGATCCCACCGAGCGACTCTACGCATTCATCCTCAACCACGTCCGCTACTTCACCGCGCACCCCGACGTGATGCGCGTGCTCATCCACGAGGCGTCCGCGCTCCCGCCCCGGCGCCGCGAGGCGATCCGGCGGCGCAAGCTCGCCTACTACGCGCTCGGGCGCGAGATCATCGGCGACCTGGCGGGCCGCGACGGAGCGGTCGCGGACGCCGGCGCCGAGCTCGAGCGCACCACGTACTGCGCCTTCGGGATGCTGAACTGGATCTACGGCTGGTACGCGCCCGACGAGCACGGCAGCCCCGAGGAGATCGCCCGCACCATCCACCGCATCGCCCTCCATGGCGTGGCGATGCCGAGAGGAGCGACGCCGACATGACCGACACGAGCCCGTCCAAGACCGACGATCCCGCGGCCCCCGTGCTGGCGCGCGCGCTCGCGCTGGTCGAGGACATGACCTTCGACGAGGTGCGGCGCTGGAAGGCCGAGCACCCCAAGAGCCTCGCCATCGGCACGATGCCCATCTACGCGCCGCGGCCGCTGCTCGAGGCGCAGGGCTGCCTCCCCGTCGCGGTCTTCGGCGGCGGCGAGCAGCTCGACATCATCCGCGGCGACTCCTACTTCCAGTCGTACATCTGTCACATCCCGCGGAGCACGCTGGAGCTCGCGCTCTCGGGCAGGCTCGACGTCCTCGATGGGATGATGTTCCCGTCGATCTGCGACGTGATCCGCAACCTCGGCGGCATGTGGCAGATGCTCTTCCCGGATCGCTGGTCGGCGTACCTCGACCTGCCGCAGAACTTCGACCCCGAGCTCGGGGGCAAGTTCTACGCGAACGATCTGCGGCGCCTCGCGAGCGAGCTCGCCGCGCGCGGCGCACGTCCCCTGGAGGCCGGGGCGCTCCGCGCCGCGATCGAGCGCGAGAACGCGCGGCGCGCCCTGCTCGCCGATCTCGACCAGCTCCGCCGCGCCGAGCCGTGGCGGGTGCGCGCCTCGGAGGCGTACATCCTGGCCCGCGCCGGCGGCGTGCTCGAGGCGGTCGAGCACACGAAGATGCTCACCGAGTTCCTGGCGCGCGCCCGCGAGCGCGTTCCCCGCGCCTACGACAACGTCCGCGTCGTCGTGCGCGGCGCATTCTGCGAGCAGCCTCCGCTCGGGCTCATCCGCACGCTCGAGGCCGCGGGCTGCGACATCGTCGACGACGACTTCCAGCTCGGGCTGCGCTTCATCGAGGGCGCGATCGGCAATGGCAAGGCCGACGGCGATCCCGTGCTCGACCTGGCGCTCGCGTACCTCGAGCGCGGCGCGGCGACGGCGTCGCGCTACATCGGCGATCTCGTCAAGGGCGAGGCCCTCATCCGGCGCGTCCGCGAGGCCGGCGCCGAGGGCGTCATCTTCGCCGCCGCCTCGTTCTGCGATCCCGCGCTCCTCGACCAGCCCATGCTCGAGGCCGCGCTCGACCGCGCCAAGATCCCGCACACCAGCCTCAAGTACGCCGAGAACACCGGGCAGTTCCAGGTCATCCGCGAGCAAGCCGGCGCCTTCTCCGACGCCGTCAAGCTCTGGGGGAGCGCCGCATGAGCATCCAGATCGCCACCGAGAAGCCCGCCGACGCCGGCGCCGCCAAGGACGACAGCCAGCTCCGCCAGAAGCGGATGATCGCCGACCATTACGAGGCGCTCAGCCACGCCAAGGAGAATGGCAAGAAGGTCGTCTACACCTTCGTCCCCGGCAACCTCACCGAGCTGCTCCGCGCGCTCGATCTCCTGCCGGTGCTGCCCGAGATCAACGCGCTCCAGTCGGGCATGCGCAAGCTCTCGGGCGCCTACATCGCCGAGGCCGAGAAGGCCGGCCACTCCGAGGACGTGTGCACGTACGTGAAGTGCGACCTCGGGATGATGAAGAGCGGCAACATCGGCCCCACCGGGCAGAAGCTCCCGGAGCCGGACCTTTTGCTCCTCTCGTACACGGGCTGCTTCACGTTCATGAAGTGGTTCGAGCTCTTGCGCGAGGAGTACAAGTGCCCCGTGGTGATGCTGCACGTGCCCTACCAGGCCGACGGCTGCATCACCCCGGCGATGCGCGACTACGTCGTCGATCAGCTCCGCCGCGAGGTCATCCCCGCGCTCGAGAAGGTCGCGGGCAAGAAGCTCGACTACGACGAGCTCGCGAGGAGGCTCGCGCTCTCGCGCATGGCCGAGGACGATCTCGTTCGCGTCTGGGAGTCGGCGCAGGCGCGGCCGTCGCCGATCGACGGCTACTTCGGCGGCGTCTACTACATCGGGCCGATCTTCAGCGCCTTCCGCGGCACCGAGGACGCGGTCGCCTACTACCGCGAGCTCCGCGAGGAGGTCGAGGCGCGCGCCCGGCGCGGCGAGGGCCCGATGACGCCCGACGGCGTCGCCACCGAGGAGCGTTTCCGCCTCGTCGTCGAGGGCCCGCCCAACTGGACCAACTTCTTCGACTTCTGGCGGATGTTCTCGCGCGAGGGCGCGACGATCGTCTCGAGCACGTACACGCGCGTCGGCGGGCTCTACGACACCGGCTTCCGCCACGATCCGGCGCAGCCGCTCGAGAGCCTCGCCGACTACTGCCTCGGCTGTTACACGAACCTGAGCCTGCCGGCGCGGGTGAACCTCCTCGAGCGCTACGTCCGCCGCTACGAGGCCGACGGCTTCCTCATCAACAGCGTCAAGTCGTGCAACTCGTTCTCGGCCGGGCAGCTGTTGCTCCTGCGCGAGCTCGAGAAGCGCACCGGCGTGCCCGGTGGGTTCATCGAGTCGGACCTCGTCGATCCGCGCTACTTCGGCAAGGCCAACATCGAGAACCGGGTGCAGAGCTACCTGCAGATGCTCGACGCGCGGAAGAAGGGAGCGGCGAAGGCATGAAGTGCGTCGTCGGAATCGACCTGGGCTCGACCACCACCAAGGCCGTGCTCATCGACGAGGACGGCCACGTCCTCGGCCGGGGCATCACCAACAGCCGCAGCAACTACGAGGTCGCCTGCGGCGTCGCGCGGGAAGAGGCGCTCACCGCCGCCCGCTTCACCATGCTCGAGCGCGCCCTCGCCCGCGCCGCCGGCGGGGCCTCCGAGGCCGCCGCCGCCGCCGAGCGCGCGCTCCGCGGCGCGTTCCGCCTCGAGCTCTACCTCGACCAGCTCGCCGAGCTCACCGCCGAGATCGAGCGCGTCCTCAAGTCGCTCACCTACCACGCCGATCGCGGGCGCCTCGGGCCGGCGGTGGGCGAGGTGCTCGCCGCGATGCGCGCCGAGGCGCCGGCGCTCTTCGCGGTCGACGGCGCGAGGAAGAGCGACTTCTTCCGCGACCTCGCGGGCGCCGGGTTCATGGCCGGGGCGGAGAAGGTCAGCGCCGACGGGAGCGTCGCCTTCGAGCGCCTCGTCGGCCTCTTCGATCGCGCCATCCTCGACGTCGAGACCCGCCAGAGCCCGATCGCGTTCGGCGCCGTGCTCCGGCGCGCCGCCGACCGCGTCGCCGCCGGCGGATCGCCGCTCGGCAGGGCCGCGCTCGACGCCGCCATCCGCGACGCGGCGGATCGGCCGCTCGACGAGGTCTCGTTCGTCGGCACCGGCTACGGGCGGCAGACGCTCCCGTTCCCGAAGTCGGCGGTGAAGAGCGAGATCCTCTGCCACGGCCGCGGCGCCCACCGGGTCTTCGCCGGGACGCGATCGGTGCTCGACATCGGCGGCCAGGACACCAAGGCCATCCAGGTCGACGAGACCGGCGTCGTCACCTCGTTCCAGATGAACGATCGCTGCGCCGCCGGCTGCGGGCGCTACCTCGGCTACATCGCCGACGAGCTCAACCTCGGCCTCCACGAGCTCGGCCCGCTCGCGCTCAAGGCGCACCGCGTGACCCGGGTGAACTCGACCTGCACCGTGTTCGCCGGCGCCGAGCTGCGCGAGCGCCTCGCCCTCGGCGAGCGGCGCGAGGACATCCTCGCCGGGCTGCACCGCTCGATCATGCTCCGGGCGATGTCGCTCCTGGCGCGCTCGGGCGGCGTCTCCAACGAGCTGACCTTCACCGGCGGCGTCTGCAAGAACCCGATGGCGACGCGCGTGCTCGCCGAGCTGGTGCGCGAGAGCTACGGCGACGGCATCACGCTCAACATCCACCCGGACTCCATCTACATGGGCGCGCTCGGCGCGGCCCTCTTCGGTCTCGACGACGTCCGCGCGGGCCGCCCCGCCGTGCTGCCCACCTTCGTCCAAGCCGCGCAGGCCGCGGCCAGCGCCTAGGAGCCGACCATGACACGCGAACGACTGACGGCCGGCGTGGATCCCGGCGCGAGCCTGGTGAAGGTCGTGGTCACGAAGAGCGCCGGCGGCGCCGGGGGGAAGATCCTCGGCCGCTCGGTGCAGCGCATCCGGCGGCGCAACGTCGCCGACGTCGTCGACGCCGCGTTCGCCGAGGCCTGCGCCGAGGCCGGCGTCACGCGGCACGATCTCGAGTACGTGGCCAGCACCGGCGACGGCGACAGCGTGAGCTTCCGGACGGGGCACTTCTACAGCATCACCACGCACGCGCGCGGCGCCCTCCACCTCTGCCCGGCGGCGCGCGCGGCGCTCGACATCGGCGCGCTCCACGCGCGCGCGCTGAAGATGAACGACGAGGGCCGGGTGCTCTCGCACCGGATGACGAGCCAGTGCGCCAGCGGGAGCGGGCAGTTCCTCGAGAACATCGCCCGCTACCTCGGCGTGCCGCTCGAGGACGTGGGCGAGCTGTCGAAGACGGCTCAGAAGCCCGAGAAGGTGTCGAGCATCTGCGCCGTGCTCGCCGAGACCGACGTGATCAACATGGTGGCGCGCGGGATCGCTACGGCCGACATCCTGAAGGGGATCCACATGAGCATCGGCGGGCGGCTCGTGCAGCTCGTCCGGTCCGTCGGCGCCGAGGGCACCGTGTTGCTGACCGGCGGGCTCTCGCGCGATCTCGGGCTCGTCGCCGCCGTGACCGAGCTCGTCGCCGAGGAGCCGCAGAAGAAGAAGCGGGCCATCGCCGCCGGGAGCCTCACGCTGGAGATGCACCCGGACGGGATCCTCGCCGGCGCGCTCGGTGCGGCGCTGCTCGGCGCTTATCGGTGCGATCAGCTGGAGCGGCGGGGGCAGGCGCTGCCGGGGGCGTTCGCCGCGGCGGGGGGCTGAGCAGCGTGAGCCCGCGTCGGAGGGGCTGACACAAGAGCGGCCTCTCGCCCGACGACCGAGACCAGGCGAGCTCCTCGCGACCAGCGGCCGACCGTGGCGCCGCGCGGGCCCGCGGGTTGCCTGCTCGACGCCGAGGCCGAAGTGGCAAAGATCCTGGTCGTCGACGACGATCCCGAGCTCGGGGCGGTCATGGCCGAGCTGCTCGCGGACGAGGGGCATGAGGTGCGCATCGTGACGAACGGACGGGCGGGCCTCGAGGCGCTCGACCGGAGCCTCCCCGACGTGGTCCTCCTCGACGTCGAGATGCCGCTCCTCGACGGCCCGGGCATGGCCTACGAAATGCTGCTCCGGGACATGGGCCTGGAGCGCATCCCCGTGGTGCTCGCCTCCGGCGTCTTCGATCTCGAGCGCGTCGCCGGTCGCGTGGGCACGCCCTACTTCGTCACCAAGCCGTGCGCGCTGGATCGCCTGCTCGAGACGGTCGACCGCGCGCTGCGGGAGCGAGTGCCGCCGCATCCACACGAGGGGGCCGCGTGAGCGGCCGGCCTGGTCGACGATCGGATTCGCTCGGCGGGGCCTACCGCGGCTTCCTGCTCCTCGCGCTCGCCGGGATGGCGCTCGCGGTCGCGGGGCTCGTCTTCTCGCTGTCCCGCCTCTCGTCGGTGCTCGGCGCGTCCGTCACCGATCTCTCGCGCGACGCCGCGCCCAGCATGATCATCCTCCAGTCCGCCGGCGCCGATCTCCGCGCCCTCCAAGGGGCCCTGGACGACCGCATGAACGGAGACGCGGGCGCCGCGGAGCTTTACGAGGAGCAGGCGGCGGGGGCTCGGCGGGAGCTCGACGGCGACATCGAGGCTTATTCGCGCCTGCCGTCGTTCCCCGGCGAGAGCGCGCTCTTGCCGGACATCCAGAGGGGCCTCGCCAAGCTCGACACGATTACGGCGCGGATCGTCGCGCTGCCGGCCGACGCCCGGCACGCGCCGGGCGCGCCGGTGCTCCAGCACGCGCTCCGCCGCTCCGTCCGCGAGCTCGACGCGGCGCTGCGACGCACCGCGAGCTTCAACGCGGCCCACGTGACCCACCTCGCCGCGCAGATCGAGGACGTGAGGGAGGTGGCGCTGCCCGCGGCGGTCGCGCTCAACGTGGGCGGCTTCCTCGCCGCGGCCGCGCTCGTGGTGCTGGCGCACGCCGTCGTCCGCGCGGCGATGGCGCGCGAGGCGGCCGCGCGGCGGGTCGTCGAGGAGCGCGCCGCCGAGCTCGAGGCGTTCTCTGGCCGGATCGCCCACGACCTCACCAGCCCGTTGATGACCGTCTCGCTCGCGCTCGGCGCCGTCGAGAAGCGCCTCCAGCTGGACTCGGCGACCCGGCTGCTCCTCGATCGGGCGACCGGCAGCCTCGCGAGCGTGCGGCGGCTCGTCGACGGGCTCCTCGACTTCGCCCGCGCCGGCGCGCGGCCCGGGCCCGGGGCCGAGGCGCGGGTCGACGAGGTGATCGGGAGCGTGATCGACGGGGTCAAACCCGTCGCCGAGGAGGCGGGCGTCGCGCTCGAGCTCGCGCCCCTGCCCGACGTCCGCGTCGCATGCAGCCCCGGCGTGCTCACGAGCCTGGTCTCGAACCTGGTGCAGAACGCCCTCAGGGCGGTCGGCGACCGCCCCGTCCGGCGCGTGGCGGCGCGGGCGTTCGTCGATCCGCCGTTCGTCCGCGTCGAGGTCGAGGACACGGGCCCCGGGATCGAGGCCGAGCGGCTCCGCCTCCTGTTCGAGGCACAGATCCGAGGCCGCACGTCCGGCGAGGGGCTCGGCCTCGGCCTCGCGACGGTGCGCCGGCTCTCGCGCGCGCACGGCGGCGACGTCGGCGTCCGCTCCGAGCCGGGGCGTGGAGCGCTCTTCTGGTTCACCCTGCCGATCGCGGCACCCCCGCCTTTGGCGGAGGCGGCGCCCCCCGCGCCGTCGGCGGAGGCGGCGCCCCGGGCGAAGAAGGCGGGGCGGCGCTGGCGCTGGCCGCGGGTGCGGCGCGAGCGCGTGGAGCCGAGGAAGGCGCCGTGACGCACGGGGTGAAGCGGCCCGCGCGCCCACGGCGGGTCAAGCGGTGCAGACCGAGTTGCTGCACGAGAAGCCGGCCGCGCAGTCGGCGTTCGTCGTGCAGCTCATCGGACAGACCCCGGTGACGCCGTCGCACACGTAGGGCGAGCACGAGGGATCCCCGGGCGCGCCGGCGAGATCCGGCTGGCAGGTCCCCGCGGAGCCGGCGTTGTCGCACGCCTCGCAGCCGCCGGCGCACTCGCTCTCGCAGCAGACCCCATCCGCGCAGAAGGAGCTGTCGCAGTCGGTGGGCGCGGTGCAGGGATCGCCGTTCGCGCCCGGGGACGGGCACGCGCCGGCGACGCAGACGTTCGCAGCGCAGTCGTCCGGCGAATCGCAGGTGGCGGGACAGGCCCCGCTCGCGCCGTCGCAGAGGTAAGGCGAGCAGGTCGGCTCCCCCGGAGCACCCGCCGCGGACGGCGTGCACTCCCCCTCCTTTCCCTGCACGTTGCACGCGTCGCACGCTCCTGCGCACGGCGTCCTGCAGCAGACGCCATCGGCGCAGTGACCGCTGTCGCAGTCCGCGGCGGCGCTGCACGGCGCGCCGTTGCTCGAGTTGCCTCCACCGCCGCTCGAGGTGGTGCCTCCGGCGCCGGTCTCGTCACCGCAGGCTCCGGCGAGGAGGAGGAGGGCGGAGAAGGACGCGGCCACGTGACGCAAGGCAAACGTGCTCATCCGGCGAGGATAGCGGAGTCGCGGCGGCGTGCGACGACGCGATGAACGCAGTCCCCTGCGGGCGGGGAGCCCGCACGCATTCCGCTCGTGCGCTGCCCCCCGCCACATGACCGGGCAAGCGTCGGCGGGCCGGTCCAGCGAGCCAGCGATCGCGGTCGTGATGGATGTCGAGGCCCATGCGCTGCTGCCGGCCGATACTCGGTGGTCGACCACGCTGCATTGGCCCTGCCTGCGCGCACGGCTCTCGGAGGATCCTCACGTGAAGGACACCCATCCCTGCCTCGCCGGCGGCGCTCGGGCTCGCCACGACGGCACGACCGCGAGCGCGTCGTCCCCCCACGGCGCCGGAGGTTCGTCGAGAGGAGCGGCAAGGACCGTCGACGCCGCGTTCTGGTTCGCGCTCCTCGCCGCGTCTCCCGGCTGCGACGCCGAACCGGCGCACGGTCTGGACCCGTCGACCACCTCCAGCACATCCACCTCGCCGACGCCGTCTCCGACCGGAGAGTGCTTCCCGCAGCCCAACCGCTGCGAGGACGGGAACATCGCGATCTACTATGGCTACGCGTGCACACCGGACATCGTGCCCTGCGAGCACGGGTGCGTCGTCGTGGGCGGCGTACCCAAGTGCGACGAGCCGACCCACCCGTGCCCGCAGCTCTTCGGCAGACTTCCGGGCGGCGCGGATCCTTGGGTCGCCGACTGCAACGGCGATCCTGCGGACGGCGAGGAAGTGAACCTCGGCATCGACCCGGGCACGTCTGCTCCGAGGGGCTCTGCGAACGAGCACTCTGCCGGCCGCGTGTGCTCGCGCCCGAAGCGAGCTACCTCGAGGGCCTCGGCGACGGCGGCACGGAGCTCTACGTGACGGCGAGGCAGGGACAGCACGCCAACGAGCTCCTCATGGTGCCGAAGGACGGCGCGCCCGCCACGCTGTTCGCCGCGAGCCCCGAGGTCGCCGGGGCGACGGAGACCGTCGCGAACGCCTCGACCGTCTACTGGAACGACATGTACGGCGCCCTCCGGTCGAAGCCGAAGCTCGGCGGGCCGGCGGTGGATGTGGCGACGGAGCAGAGCGGGGGCGCGCTCACTCTCGACGGTACGCACCTGTACTGGCTCGCCGGGCCTGCTCTCCGGCGCGTCGCCCTGACCGGCGGCTCTCCTGAGGACCTCGCCGTCGTCGGAGCGTGGGACGTGGCCATCTGGCAGGGCGACGCTTTCCTCGCGGCGGGGACTGAAATCCTGCGCGTCACCCCGGGGAGCGCGCCGGTCGTGCTCGTGTCCGGCCAATCGGGCGCCGCCCACATCGCCGCGGATGCTTCGGGCGTGTACTGGACGGAGCCGGACGCGGGCCGCGTGAAGAAGGCCTCGCTCGACGGCACCAACGTCGTGACGCTCGCCGATGGGCAGCCGGCGCCGGGCGCGCTCGCGCTCGACGACGCCCGCGTGTACTGGATCGATCGAGGCTCGGAGGCGATGGGCGAGGAAGGGGCGGCGATCGTGTCGGCCCTCAAGCAGGGGAGCCCGGTCGAGGCGCTCTACTGCCGCGGGATGCAGGAGAGCTACGACCTCGGAATGCCCCCCGCGCGTCTCGTCGTCGACGGCTCGGCGCTCTACGCGACCTGGGGTATCGGCGTCGTCGCGATCGACAAGTAGGCCGTGGCGGGGCCAAACCCTCCGGCGGCACGGCTTGCTCGAGCTGAGCGAGACCGCGCACGCAGGCGCCACGGTGCGAGCGCGGCCGCCTTGCTGAAGTAGGGGCGCGCGCTTGCCTCCGGCGGCGAGCGCGTCCGGCCTCACGGCGCCCGCGGCCCCGAGAGCGCGGGATCGACCAGGCGCCCGGCGTCGACGAGCGCGTTCGACACCTGCGGCTCGTAGCACGCCGTCGCCAGCGGGCGCGGATCCCCGGCGACGCTGCGCGCCAGCGCGGCGCCGTCCATCCCCGGCAGGTAGACGGGCACGACGAGCTCGGAGGCGAAGCCCTCGAAGCGGATCTCGCCGCGGAACGCGAGCGGCAGGCACCGCCCCGAGCCGGTCGTGCCGCGCACGGCGACGGCGGGACCGGCCGCGCGCGGGACGAGGCGCAGCACGATCGCGCGCGGCCCCGGCGCCTTGGCGCGCGGGACGAGCGTCGTCACGGGGCCGTCGTCGCGCGGCGGTCGCGGGTACGGCTCGGGGCGGATCGCGCGGTTGATCCCGTTCTGCGCCGCGTCGATGAACAGGTCGGGCTCCCACGCCGCGCGGAGCGCGTCGCCCGGCGGGATCGCGCCCTTCGCGGCCGCGGCGAGGCCGTCGGTGTCGGGCGGCGCGACGTCGACGCCGAGGTCGACCTTCCACCCCTCGCAGAGCCCGCGCACGACCGCCGCCGCCGCGGGCGTGGCCGCGCGCGCGAGCACGGGATCGATCCACGCGACCGCGCCGCGCGCCATCTCCTCGTGCTCGCGGGCGTGGCGCGAGCTCTCGGAGACGGTGCTCACGAACCATCCGAGCGCCGCCGCGGGCAGGGGCGCGAGGACCCACGCGACGCCGAGCACCTGCCAGGGGCGCATGCCGCCGAGCCGCGGCTCGCCGGCCTCGGGGGCCGGTGCGCGCAGCGGAGCGCCGCGCTCGAGCTCGTCGAAGAACGGGTTCATGGCGCGCATCGCCGCTTCGTCGCTCGCCGCGCGCGCGGCCGCGTACGCCTGGCGCCCGGCGTTGAACCGGCGGATCGCCTCGTCCGTGGGCCCGAGCAGGCTCACCGCGCGGCCGTCGGCGAGATCGATGCGCGTGTACTGGTGCGAGTACCTGCCGCGCACCGAGACGAGCGTGGGCACCGGAGCGACGCGGTCGAAGGGGACGAGATCGAGATCGCGCCGATCGGCGATGACGACGCAGCCCGGGAACACGTAGCCGCCGTCCTCCCACGCGCGCCCCCGCGTGGCGCGACGGCGGAGCGCGAACCAGACGAGGCCCGCGGGGATCCCGGCGAACATCAGCATCGTGGTGCCGGTCTCGCGGAAGCCGTCGGCGAGACAGGCCAGGCTGCCGAACGCGCCGAACGCGACGAAGATCACCGACGCGACGAGCGGGAGCATGTCGCCCACCATCCTCACCTCGCCGTGCTTGCCGCCGAACGCGGCGGGATCGCGCGCCGCCGCGGTCCATCGCTCGCGGACGGCGCGTGGAAGGTCGTCGAAGTCGATGCGCATCGCGGCTGTCCTCCCTACCGCTGCCCCTCGTGGAGGGACGTTACCGGATACGCCGCCGCCGCGGCGCTCCTGCTTGCACGGACGCGCGCCCCGGTTGCGAGAACGCGCGCTCAGCCTCCGCGGTGCCGCGCCCGCCACGCGCTCGGCGCCTCGCCGACGGCCCGCCGGAAGAGGGTGCTGAAGTGCTGCAGGGACGCGCATCCGACCTCGAGCGCGATCGCGCCGAGCTTCCGGTCGCTCTCGAGCAGGAGCGACTTCGCCGCGCGGATGCGCGCGGCGGCGACCTCGTCGCGGTAGGTCGTGCCCGCCGCCTGCAGCTGCTCCTGGAGCGCCCGCGTCGACACGCCGAGCCGGCGCGCGAGGTCGGTGAGGCGCCCGCGCGGGCGCGCCGCGAGCTGATCGCGCAGCGCCTGGACGAGGCGCGGCGCGTTCGTCGCCCCGGCGTGGAGGCGATCGAGCAGCTCGACGCCCTCGTCGCGCCCGAGCCACCGCATCGCCTCGGCGGCGTCGCCGAAGACGCGGATCCGGTCGGGGTGCCGCACGGGCGCGACGCTCCAGAACCCGGACACGACCGCCCCGGCGACGCCCGCCGGGCGCACGAGCGCGTGCGCGAGGTTGTTGTCGCCGAGCCGCAGGCTGCGCTCGCCGAAGTAGGCGAGCAGCGCCTCGTAGGCGGCGGGATCGACGCCCGAGAGGCGTCGCGCGTCGACGATCGACGCGTGCGGGGGAGAGTGCTCCGGCAGCTCGGCGTCGATCGCGCCGCACATCGCGCGCACGTCGTCCTCGTCGGGCCGGCCCCAAAGCACGAGCCCGCTGAACTCGGGCGCGGCGAAGAAGTGGACGAAGCGCTCGCCGGCGACGTATCGACCCACCGGAGAGGCTCGGTAATCCGCGACGGTCGGGCTCGGTCGCATGGGATGTCCGTCGCGCCCGTCGCGAGCGCGCCGGACGATGCTACCGGCGGAGCGGGAGCGAGAGTAGCCGTTCGGGCCAGGCGCGGGTCCAACCCCGTCGTGCTCGGGGTCGGCGCTCGGTCACCGATCGTCGGGCCGCGGCGCGGCTCGATGCGCGCCCCGCGCCGCCCCGGCGCTCGCTCCGCCGTCGAGGGGCAGGCGGATGCGGAACCGGGTCCCGCGGGGCTCGAGGTCCTCGATCCAGATCGCGCCGCCATGGGCATCGACGGCGAGCCGGCAGAACGTGAGCCCGAAGCCCCAGCCGGAGTGGGCTTCGGAGGCCTCGTCCCCACGCCTCAGGTGCGTGGACAGGATCCGATCGCGGAGGTAGGCCGGGATCCCGGGCCCCTCGTCCGAGACGGCGATCTCCACCGATCCGCCCTCGAGGCGCGCCTCGAGGCGGACGGTGCTGCCTCGGGGCGCGTGGCGGAGGGCGTTGTCGAGGAGGTTCTGCAGCACGCGAGCGAGGAGCGCCGGATCGGCGCGGAGGCTTGCGCGGGGGACGTCCGTGAGGAGCGAGATCGTCTGCTCGCGCCGCTGGGCCAGCGGCAGCAAGAGGTCTCGGACCTCGGCGAACAGCGCGCCGACATCCACCTCGGCGAGCTTCGGCCTCAGCTCGCCGTCATGGCTCGAGGCGATGTCGAGCAGGTTGGCGGCCGTGCGGGCGATGTGCTCCGCCGAGGCGAACACGCCTCGCCAATAGCGACGATCCACCGGCCGGAGATCGTCGGCCCGCAGCCGCATCGAGGCCGAGAACATGATCGCGGAGGCCGGGCTCCGCAGATCGTGGACCACCAGCGCGCTGAGCGCGGCCTTCTGGCGCTGGAGCTCGAGCAGCGCCTCGTGCTGCGCGAGGAGCTCGCGGCTCTTGGCCTCGAGCTCCTCGGTCCGGTCCCGCACGCGCTGCTCGAGCTCGGCGTAGACGCTGACGTTCTCCATGGCGATCGACGTGCTGTCGGCGAGGGCCTGGAGCAGCGCGAGCTCCTCTCGGGTCGCCGCGTGCCGAGTGGACCAGTAGTTCCCGATCGCCCCGATGGGATCCCTCGCCCGGATCGGCACCATGGCGAGGCTGTGCACGAACGTCGGCCGGTAGGCGTCGATCGGGACGCGGGGATCCGCGTAGATGTCCTCGATCGCCGTCGCCTCGCCGTGCGCCATCACCCAACCGCTGATGCAGGCCGACATGGGGAATCGCCGGCCTTTCCAGAGCGGCGCGATCGCGTTCTCCTCGGCGTAATGGCAGAGGTCGCCTTCGCGCAGGACGAAGGTCGCGCCGTCGGCGCCGGTGAGCTCGCGCGCCGCGCGTCGGACGATCTGCATGATCGTCGGCAGGTCGCGGGCGAGCGAGAGCTCCTGGACTACGCGAACCAGCAGCTCCGATGCGCGCGGGCGGGCGCGGACCGGCTCGCCGAGCTCGATCCGCGCCGCGTCGGCCGCCAGAGTCGCCACGAGCCTTGTTTTGCACAGGATTTGGACCTGTCGACCGAAAGAGGGCGCGCACGGCGGCGGCGCAGCTCGCCCGGCTTCGACTCCCTCCAGACGATCCGCCGCTCGGCCGCTCGCGCGGGCGCGGCGGCGGGAGCTGCCGCGGCTCTCTCGATGCTCGGGCTCGCCGGGCGCTGGGCGCTCTTCTGGTTTATGCTGCCGGTCGCGGCGCCCGCGCGGGCGGAGGCGTCCGGGCCGAGACCGGCTACCTCTACGACGCGCTCGACATCTCCTTCTGCCTCCAGGTCCACAGCCCGCTCGACGGGGTGGCGCCGGGGAGCATCCGCGCGCCCGCGCCGAGCGGCACGACTCCGCGGGCGATCTCGCGCCACGGGCGCGGTGACGACGCACGCCCCTCGCACGCTCTGCTGCCAGCCTTGACGAGGAGCGCGCGGCGCTCGTCGGCGCTTGTCGGCTTCAGCGGGCAGTTGGGCGGCAGCCGGCGAACTCCAGACTACGGTGCGACGCGATCAAAGCGCGACTACGAGCCCCCACTCGATCAGAGCGCGCACACCCCGGGGGGTCAACATGCCGTCATGACCTTCGAAGCGCGGACAGGGCGTCCGTACTGGCTTCGCGCCACGACCACGGGAGACGACG
This sequence comes from uncultured Polyangiaceae bacterium, assembly GCA_964372055.1. GTDB lineage: Bacteria > Myxococcota_A > Polyangia > Polyangiales > Polyangiaceae > CAYJPW01. The sequence goes on along the minus strand of CAYJPW010000164.1, from coordinate 4,277 downwards.
GCTGTGCGGCGGTCACTGGGCTGCTGAAGTCCATACCGAATGAACAGGGTCTGATCCATCGCTGCAACCGTGACCTGAGCGCCGTCGAACCAGCTCTGATCGAACTCGTCGAAGACACGCCACACGTATACGCGCTCTTGCACGGAGACACGACGCTTGCCCTTCGCACCAATAGCCATTGTGGTCCGCCGCTACTATGGCATTGAGAGTCCTCGAAACAAGCTTAGGGATACGCGTGGGCGCAACGTGCCAGCCTCGAGCTGTCTGCTTCAAACGGCACTTTGAACGGAGCAGACCTCCGCCGACGGTGGGCTTCGCACCGCGACACGGCAGCGCCGCGCCTCCGCCCCGGGGCGATGCCTTCTTGACGGACATCGCTCAGGCTTTTCGCCAGAGCCAGCGACAAGAGACCAGTCCCATAGCACCGCCTAGCGCATATAGGGGTCCCACTCGAATAAGAGCATTGGCATCGACCATATCGGTGCCCGGCGAAAACGCGAACAGTGTTGTGATACCGCCAAGCAGAAGAGCGGCCAAGCTCGGTACGAAGGCGAGAACGGCGATCGCTCTCAGAGTAGCCCCTGTGGTCATCGGCTCGCCCGCCCAACCTATCGGCGCTCAGCGGCGGGCGCAAGAGCAAGCGCAGCGAGCGACTGTGCCCGTAGGCTGCAGTGCTCACCGGCGGGCTCTCGCGCGATCTCGGCCTCGTCGCCGCGGTGACGGAGCTCGTCGCCGAGGAGCCGCAGAAGAAGAAGCGGGCCCTCGCCGCCGGGAGCCTCACGCTCGAGATGCACCCCGACGGGATCCTCGCTGGCGCCCTCGGGGCGGCGCTGCTCGGCGCGTACCGGTGCGATCAGCTGGAGCGGCGGGGGCAGGCGCTGCCGGGCGGGTTTGCAACCGCGAGGGTGTGAATCCCGGAGACGAACTGGGTCGACTGGTGGCTATTGCTCGTTCAGGGCAACCGGTATGCGGGAGCCGTTCGCTTCCGCGTAACCAGATCGTGACTCACCGCCGCCGTTGAGAAGCGCGGCAAGCGACACGCAGCGTCCCCACACGGAGGTACTGACCAGACTCGCATAGCTTTGCGGCGCACGAGGCCGCGCACCGATCATGTCAGCGAGGCACGAGATACCCACCGAACGCGCAAACGGACGAACGTCTGCGAGCTCAATCGCAAACATTGCCGCTTTCTTACCCACATATGCATCAAAAGACGTTCGGTCGCAGCCGATCGCGTCGCCGTATTGCGCCCAGATGTCACCGGGCGATGCTGACACAACGCGAGCAATCCGCGCCTCGCCCACGAGACTCATTACCGGGCTGGTCGCGTAGATCGACGCGCGATGGCCCTCCCATCTTCTCGAGAACACGCGCCGAAGCTCGACCGTCTTCCGACCAGATAGAATCGCCTCGGCATGCCGCGGCTTGAGACTCAGAAGCAATGAGCTATCAAGAGCAAAGCCATCCGTCGAGAAAGCGCTCACAAGCTTCGGAATCTTGGACAATGCAGCGCCCCACACATGCGCAAATGGAGCCGAACAACGCAGTTCGCGCTCGAAAAGGCGATATTGTCTACCCGATTCGTGCCGCTCAGAAAACCCAAATGATCGAAAGAATTCACTGCGCTGCTCCCACAGTCCTTCGGGGAGCGTAAAGTGAATCTCGCGCGCGGTATTCCGAACCTGCACCGCCATCAACGCGAAGAACAACTCTCCCAAATGCTGGTCTTGCACGTCCTTCCCGATACGAAGATGGCAGAACTTCGCATTGGCGCCTCGCTTTACAATCGAAGACGCTACAGGCCGGCCATCAACGAAACCCAAGAACGCCGTGCGCTCCTCGGTAACGAGACCAGGCACAACCTTGCCATCGAACCATCGGTTGATGCCAGGATACATCTCTTCATTCGTCACGACGAGTTCACGAAGGCAGCGCAGGCGATCGGAGTGTCTTTTAGCATCGACGGGCGCGAGTTGGACGATCGAGAGATTCTTCTTGGCAAAGAGCAACTCTTGTCGGCTCATCGGTATCACCAGACGGTCGAGACGATCAACTCCAGGGACCAAAGAATTTTGACAGATTCAGTGTCTGATTGCCATATGGAGAGCGATCGGGTTTATCCAGGCTTTCGTCCAACTGCGCGTCTTCAGACATCCGGTACACCGTCATTTTGGCCATGACCTCGCTATGGACGAGATTAATAGGCAGGTCGTGCCCACGAACCTCGAAAATCAGCGGCGTTCCAGGCTTGTTGTCTGCACGATTTCGGCCGAACCAAGGATGCACAAAGCCCGCGTAGTGAATCCGCATTTCGCCGATGGTCTCATCGATCGCGCGACAGTATGCGGCAACGCTCTTTGTCAGAGCGAGAACATCCAGAGACCGAAGAATATAGAAGGCATTCTTCTCAAGCCTTAGATGACGCTGGTCGCTGGTCTGTTTTGACGATTCCACTGTCCAATATTGATGCGGATCGGGCTTCTTTTCCTGCTCCCAAAGATCGATAGGCGGCAATTGCGCATTGTTAATCGCGCGAAAAGCTGCTCCGCCGACCGTGGCTGGCTCGAGATTGACTCGAAGGAGGCAGTCGTCAGGATCAGAGGCTTCATTCTCAGGACGAAGAATGGTCCTTAGGAGTTCCCGACCGCGGATCTCCGAGCGCGCTGGCGGACCGTAGAACAGACGGAGTTGTGAAAGTGAGGTCCCTGGCTTGACGCGCACGCGATACGTAATGGACGTGACTTCTAGAAACATTTCACCAGTGGCTACGCAGTCGGGAGTAAAAGCCTCGTATGCGCGCATTCCGTCGACGATGAGTCGGGCAAGCACATCGACTCTGCCAACACTGCTCTTAGCAGTAGCTTGGCCCCAGATCGGGGTGTCATCCTTGAATCCCTCAAGCCGCTCGTCCAGTCGGAAGACATACGTACGCGCAGGCTCGAGCAGAAAAGCGTCGCCCTGGAGCGCGATAGGTCGTGCGAACGGGGCCCTCAGAAACGTCCGCTTGTAAAAGCTGTCGGGCTTATAAGATCCATCCGTCAGTTCCCAGGCATCTGCAGTGAGATGCAGATCGAACGAAGAGAGGTCCGGTGGCACACGCTCGACGCCGATTCCGGTGATCCGGCCTGCCTCGTGAAGCGAGCGCACCTGCTCGCGATTCAGGACGCCTGGGATCCAATCCAGCCACGGCTCACTCATCGGTTCCCTCAACCATATGGCCCTCTGCGGGCGGATTGCTGTTCACGCAGCGAGGGCAGGGTTTCCAGGCTCTTTGCATGGCGACCGCGTGGAGAACGCGAACCCGACCATCGCTCTCCCTTAGTGCCAGATTGCGGCGCTTCGATGCAAGCAAATAGCTGAACACATGTTTCCCGCAAGGCGTCCACAGGTTCTCCCGGCCACGGGTTGAGTTTGACGGGTACTGTACGGATGTCAAGTCGCCCGGCGTTCCGTGGGTGGCCCCCGCCCTAGGCCTACGCCTCGTCGACTATGCCGCGACCGCAGTTGCTCGCACCTGCTTCAGGGTGCGTACCAGCTCCTCCACTTGCGCCTCGGTGAAGAGCGCCTCCGGGCCGCTCGGTGCGAGGTCGGTGAACGGCGATTCGTACAGCAGCGCGGGTGCCATGACGCCGTTCTCGGTGAGATGGTTCACGACCAGGTTCACGAACTCGATCTGGCTCGCGTTCAGGACCTTCCCGCGCAGGAAACCAGCAAGCGCCTCCTTCGCGGCGCCGCGGTCCAAGCCGAGAAGCGACCGAACGAAGAGGCCTAGGCCTTCGCTCTCCGCCTTCGCCCTTCTTACGTTCTCCGCTCCTTGCGTCGCGCTCGAACCATCGTGAGAGGATGTCGGGAAGGTTGTTCTTCGCATGGTCGTACGCGCTTAGCTTTGCGCTCGGCACAGCGCCAAGCTTGTCTGCGGGGAGGAGATCGGCACGCTTGTCGTCGAGACTCAAGCCGTCGGCCTCGCAGTCGTCCCGAACCGGCGCGCGCCCGCCTCGATCTGGCGGCGCCGGCGCGCGGCGCCGCCGCGGCGCACCTCCGCGCGCCGATCGAGCACCCTCGAGACGCCGGGCCCGCGCCTCGAAGAGGCGATCGGCTCCCACGGCGAGCCGCATTCTCGCCCCTGCGCGACGAATCGGCACGCCTGCACCAGGGCCGCCGCTCCACCGAGACGCGCCGCCGCTCGCCGGCAGCCCGCGCGCGCGGGGCGGGGAGGTGGGCGGTCCGTGCGGCGAGCGCGCCGGCCCGCGCTGCAAGCCGGCGGCTCCGTCCGGCAG
>CAYJPW010000163.1:18412-24315 GCA_964372055.1 uncultured Polyangiaceae bacterium | reverse complement strand
GCGGCTTCGCCGCGCTGGGCGAGCTCAGACAATTGGGGCCCCTCCTCACGGGCCTCCGGTGCGCGATCGCGCCACCACCCCTGGGCTCGCCAAGTTGCCTCACTCCTCGCCTTGGGGTTGTGTTCGTAAACGTTCGACGCCCTTCGCCTCAGGGGCCTCCGGCGGGTTGAGGGACGCTGCTATCGCTGCGGAGGCGACGCTTTGCTGGGGGACGCGGTGGTTCCACGATGCGTGCGGCGCCTTGGGCTCGTGGCGCTCGTCGTGGCGGTGGGTGCGTGCTCGCCTCCGATTGAGACGAGCTCCGTCCGCGTGAACGCGCCGCCGCCTGGGGGAACGGGTGCTTGGGGACGGCCCGCGACGTTCGCCGCGCTGGGCCGGTCCTATCGACGCGCCGGCGCTCGTGTGAGCGGGTGGCGGAGGACGCGACCCGGACGGGCGGAGGTCGGCTTGCCTCGGTCGCGGACGATCTCGCCGTTGACGAGAGCCCAGTCGATGCCCGCGGCGGCGCGGGTCGGGGATTCGAACGTCGCCGTGTCTTTGACGGCGGTCGGATCGAAGACGAGGAGGTCGGCGGCTTGGCCGGGGGCGATGCGGCCTCGGTCAGGGAGGCCGAGGGTGGCGGCGGGCAGCGTGGTCATCTTGCGGATGGCCTCTTCGAGGGAGAGGGCCTTCTCGTGGGCGACGAGCTCGCGGAGGACGCGGGCGAAGGTGCCGCTGCCGCGCGGGTGGCGGCTCGCAGGGCCTCCGTCGCTGCCGATCATGACGTGGGGATCGATGGCGAGGCGGGTCTGGAGGGCTTCGTCCATCACGAAGTAGGCGGCGCTGGCGCCGCCGGGGCCGATGTCGTCGATGAGGACGTCCTCGAACGGCTTGCCTTTGGCGCGGGCGACGTCGGCGAGCGTCTTGCCCGCCCAGGTACCCGTGCCGAAGAGCGTGGCGGCGGGGCCGTTGCGGAGGGCGATGCGGCGGCGGAGGTGATCGCGGAGCTCGTCGTGGCGGCTGGCGACGGCGGCTTTGAACGAGCGCGGCGGCTTGGCCCAATCGGGGAAGAGGATGTCGGTGCCGGTGTAGCTCGCGTTGTAGGGGTAGATGTCGGCGGTCACCGAGACGCCTCGGTCGCGGGCCGCGGCGAGGCGAGCGAGGAGCTGGTCGGCGCGATCGGCGCCGTGGCCGTAGACGATCTTGATGTGCGCGACGTGGACGCGGGCGCCCGAGCCGGCGCCGACGGCGAGGAGCTCGTCGAGCGCACCGTCGATGGCGTCATCGTCCTCGCTGCGGAGGTGGCTCATGACGACACCGTTGCGCGCGGCGACGGCGCGGCCGAGCGCGACGAGCTCGGGGAGCTTCGCCGAGCGGCCCGGCTGGTACTCGAGGCCGGTGGTCATGCCGAAGGCGCCGTCGTCGAGATCGCGGGCGACGAGATCGACCATGGCGGCGAGCTCGGCGGAGCTCGGATCCGCCTTGGCGCCGACACCGGCGCGGGCGCGCACGGTGGCGTGGCCGACGAAGGGGGCGACGTTGACGGCGGGGCGGCCGCGCTCGACCTTCGCCGCCCAGGCGGCGAGCGGGCCGTCCGAGGGGCTGTTGCCGTCCTGACCGATGCAGACGGTGGTCACGCCCATGGCGAGGAGGCTCGCGACGGGGCCGAGGGGATCGGCGTGCGAGTGCGCGTCGATGAAGCCGGGCGTGACCACCTTGCCGGTGGCGTCGATGACGCGCTCGGCGACGACGGAGGGATCGACGGAGCCGACGTGAACGATGGTTGGGCCGCGCACGACGACGTCGGCGCGGACGCCGGGGCTGCCCGTGCCGTCGACGACGGTGCCGCCGCGGATGAGGATCGAGACGGGCTCGGCGGAGCGGAGCGGCTCGGCCGACGTGCGCGCGGCGGCTGCGACGGGCGCGGCGCCGGCGGGCGCGCCGGCCGCGACACCGCTCGCCGAGGAGCCGGCGGCCGACTTCACCGCCGACGAATCGGCGGCCGGCCGCGCGGAGGCGCCGCGGGCCGTGTGCGCCGAGGGATCGGGGACGGGTCGACGCCCCGAGTCGGTCGGCGCGCTCACCGCTCCGCACCCGATCCACGACGCGACGACGGCGATCCGCAGGGCCGACCAGGCGGCGAATCGACACGTCGTGAGCATCCCCGAAGCCTAGTCCCGGCATGGGGTCGTGTCAGGCGGACCGAGGCGCGCGGCCGACTGCGATGCAAGCACCCTCGCGGCGACGGGGCGAGCGCCGGCGGCGGTCACGGCAATCCGTGGAACGCCGGTGACGTCGCGGTGACGAAATACCGCTCCGCTCGCGTCGAAAGCGCCGAACGTCTACCCTGGGTCCATGAGACGGTCGGACCCGCGCGAGCTCCTCGAGGAGCCGGATCCCGCCGCCACGCCGACCGCGGTCGACGTGCCGGGATCGCGCCGCGCCTCGATGAACGCGCCGGTGTACGCGATGCTCGCCGACGAGCTGGCGAGCGGGCTCGAGCGGCTGTCCAGCGACGACGGGCGCCGGCGTGCCGCCGAAGCGCGCCGCCTCGCGTCCAAGTTCCGCGCGTGGATCGAGAGCCCGCCCACCGACGAGGAGCGTCGCGCCGCGGGCCAGGAGCTCTTGGAGTTTCACCGGTCGGCGATCGATCTGCTGAGCCACGGCACGCGGTAGAATCGGGGCGTGCGCATCGCGCCCGCCCCCGCCGTGCTGGTGATCGCCGCGGTCGCGGCGTGCACGCCGAGCAACTCGCCCAAGTACGCGAACGCCGCGATCGGCGCGGGCATCGCCGTGGCGAGCGCGGGCGTCTACCGGGCGGCGACCGGGGGTTGCTGGGCCTCGTGCCCCATGGGCACCGAGTGCGACGAGAAGAGCGGCCTCTGCGTCGACCTCCCCTGCGCGGGCAAGTGCCCCGCCGAGCATCGCTGCGTACGCGGCGAGTGCGTGCGCGCCGTCCGCGATCAGCCCGCGGCCGGCGTCGACCCGCCTGCGGGCGACGCTCTCGACGCGGGCGCTCCGCCGGCACCGCCCTCGCCCGGCGATCCTTGCCAGGGCCTCTGCTTTCCGGGAGAGCGCTGCGAGATGGACGCGGGGCGGGCCGACTGCGTCCGCGACGGCGGGCGCGCGCCGTAGCCCGACTAGCGCTTGCGGCGCGAGGCCTTGCCGCCGCCGGCGCCCTTCTTGCGCGTCGGCTTGACCTTGGGGCCTTTGCGGCTCGGCGCCGCGGTCGTCGATCCCGTTCGCTTGGTGCGGCGGCGGTCGCGATCCGGCTTGGCGCCGTGCGCGGGCGCCGCCGCCTCGGCGCCCTTGCCGCGCCCGCGGCGCTGGGGCTTGAAGCGGCGGTCGTCCGCGTCGACGACGCGCCGGCCGTAGACGGTGCGTCGGAGGATGGCGACGTCCTCGACCAGCACCAGCATCCGGTCGCCGAGCGAGATGCGATCGCCCGAGCGCACGCCGATGACGCGCAGGTTCTCGTCGTCGACCTCGTACTGATCCGGCCCGAGCGCCTCCATGCGCACGAGCACGTCGACGAAGGGGTCGTCGAGCGCGACGAAGAGTCCGGTGCCCACGATCGCCGTCACCGTGCCCTCGAACGTCTCGCCGACGTGGGCGCGCATCATCAGCGCGCGGTAGAGGTCGACGACCTCGCGCTCGACCTCCATCGAGGCGCGCTCGCGCTCCGAGGCGGTGGTGGCCGCGAGCTTGAGCGTCTCGAGGGCGCCCTCGCTCCGGTCGATGCTCTCGCCGCGGACCAGGCGGCGCATGGCGCGGTGCACCACGAGATCGGGATAACGCCGGATCGGCGAGGTGAAGTGCAGGTACGCGCTCGAGGCGAGGCCGAAGTGGCCGATGTTGACCACGTCGTAGACGGCCTGCTTCATCGCGCGGAGCAGCAGCATGTGCAGCACCTGCTTCTGCGGGTGCACGTTGATCTTCTTCAGGAACGCCGAGAGCCGCTTCGGATCGACGGCGTCGTCGGGATCGAAGCCGAGGCCGAGCTCCTCGCACATCGTCGCGAACCGGGCGAGCTTCTCCTCGTCGGGGCGGGCGTGGTCGCGGAAGATGGTGGGCACGTCCTTGTCGACCAGCGTCTTCGCGCACACCTCGTTGGCGAGGAGCATCAGCTCCTCGATGAGCTGGTAGGCCTTGCTGATGCCGGGATCGCGGGTGCGCTTCTCGACGTGCAGCGGCACGCCGGTGCGCTCGTCGAGGAGCACCTTGGCCTCGGGCAGGTCGAAGTCGAGGGCGCCGCGGCGCATCCGCCGGCCCCGGAGCAGCTTGGCGAGATCCCAGGCGACCTGGAGGTCCTCGCGCATCGCCTCGGCCTCGGGGCTCCGCGGCACCTCGGTCGTGAAGCCGAGCGCGCGCGCCACGGCGGGGTACGTCAGCTTGGCGGCCGAGCGCATGTAGCCCTCGACCACGCGCGAGCGTGTCACGTCGCCAGTCGGGTCGAGATCGACCTCGACGCAGAGGCAGAGGCGGATGACGTTGGGCAGGAGCGAGCAGAGGTTGGACGAGAGCGCCCGCGGCAGCATCGGGATGGCGCGGTCGGGGAAGTAGATGGAGTTGGCGCGGGCGAGCGCGCTCTCGTCGAGCGCGGTGCCGGGCCGCACGTAGTGCGAGACGTCGGCGATCGCGATCCACGCCTTGTACGAGCCGTCCTCGTTGCGCTGCACCCAGACGGCGTCGTCGTGATCGCGCGCGTCCTCGGGATCGATCGTGGGCAGCGGGATCCCGGTCAGGTCGACGCGCCCCTCGAGCGCCTCGGGCGCGACCTCGGCGCCGTAGGCCTCGGCCTCCGCCACCGCGTCGGGCGGGTGCGCCTCCTCGATGCCCTCGCGCATGAGGATCTTCGCCACCTCGACGTTGGGATCGCCGGGGGCGCCGAGGACGCTGACGATCTCGCCCTCGGGGTTCTCGTCGGGGAGCTCGGGGAAGCGGGTGAGGCGCACGACGGCGGCCTCGCCGTCGTTGCCCGGCGTGGTGTTGCCGACGATCACCACCGGCCCGCGCAGCCGGGTGTCGTCGGGCTCGAGCCAGGCGCTCTTGCCGCGCTTGCGGAGCACGCCGGCGACGCGCGCGTGGCGGCGCTTGATCACGCTCACCACCTCGCCTTCGACCCCGCGTCGCGAGCGGCTCACCACCCGCACCGCGACGGTGTCGCCGTGGAGCGCGCCGCGCATCGCCTCGGGCGGCACGTAGACGTCGTCCGGCACGCCGGCCGCCGACACGAACCCGAACCCGCGCGGGTTCACGCTGAGGATGCCCTGGTGCTCGGCGCCGCGGCGCTCGACGCTCTGCGGAGAGACCTTGAAGCGGTGCCCGTCGAGGGCGACCACGCTCCCGTCGAAGGCGAGATCGTCCATCAGGCGCACGAAGGCCTGGTACGAGCCCTCGTCCACGCCGAGGCGGGTGGCGACTTCGTGGACGTGGAGGGGGCGGCGCTGGGTGGCGAGCAGATCGATGATCGCATCGCGCCGGGGAAGAGAGACGGTGGGCATGAGTCGGGTAGGTTCTCGATTGGGAGCCGTGGACGTGGCTCCTCTAACACGGTGGCACCGCGGGCGCCCCTCACGCCGCCTCGCGGCGGAGGGCGCCGGATCGCGCGGCGGGGGCGCCCGATCCCGAATGGAGCGGCGCCCGATGCCCCGCCTCGACGGACGACCGATCTCGATCGAGCGCGTCGCTCGCGGCCGTCGACCTCGAGGCAGCACGCGCTGAGCGCGTCCGTTCTTCCCCGGGAGGACCGAGCCCGCGATGGATGGGCGCGCCTACCGACGTGCCACGGGGCGGAAGCTGACGGCTCGAGGTCGGGTGCCTGGGGGCCTCGGTGCGGCCGGCGTCTCCCCCCCCCCCGGGGGGGCGGGGGCACAACACCCGGGGGGGGAGCATAAAAGCGAGGGGGGGGGGGTAGGTTTTTT
>CAYJPW010000163.1:0-18402 GCA_964372055.1 uncultured Polyangiaceae bacterium | reverse complement strand
GGTGCCCGGGGGCGTAAGCTGACGGCGGTAGGTGGGGGGCGGGGGGGCCTCGGTGCGGCCGGCGGCCCCGCGCCGCGGTGCGGCGCGGAGACACTCCTCCGTGAGGTCACGAAGAGAAGCGAGGAGGCGGCGTACGTTGTATGTTCGGGCGATGGTGCGCCGGGATGTGCTCCCCGACGGGACGGTCGTCTACTCCACCCACGAGGGGATGGCGTTCTGCCACCGCCTCGCGGCGGGCGTCCTCCTCCTCAGCGCCGTCGACGACTTCCGGTCGCCCGAAACCGGCGGGCCCATGGTGGACTTCGATCGCGAGATCCGGGACCACGGCTCGCTCTCGCTCTTCTTCGATCTCCGGGCGCGGAAGACCGTGGCGCGCACGTCGCGCGACAACTGGGCGGAGTGGTCGAAGAGGAACCGCGATCGCCTCCGGCTCAGGCTCCTCGTCACGTCGAAGCTCGTGGACATGGCGGTGTCGGTGATGGCGATGCTCGCCGGCGGCATCCCCATGAAGTCGTTCACCGACGTCGCGGAGTTCGAGCGGGCGATCGCCGCCGAGGTGCCGGGCTTCCGCCGCCTTCCCCCGCTGCCCATCGCCGCGGCGCGCCGGACCGTGCAGGCGCCCTGAGGACGCAGGGGCGAGCGCGCGCGCCGCGCGAGCAACGGTCGCTGACGACGGCCGTCCGCCGCCGCCGTATTTCGCGATGTGGTCGTCGTCGGGCGTCCACCCGCGCGCTGATTGCTAGGCTGGACCGATGGCTGACTCTCTCGGTCTCGAGTCCGGCGTCGTGCGCTTGGTCGAGTACGACGCCCGATGGCCGGCGCTCTTCGCTGCCGAACGGGAGCGGATACTCGACCAGCACGGCGCGCTCGCGCTCAGGCTCGAGCATGTCGGCGGCACGTCGATCCCGGGCATGTGCGCCAAGCCGATCCTCGACATCGCGGCGGGCCGGCCCCGCGACGCCTCGATCGAGGACTGCGTCGCCGCCCTCGAGCGCGCCGGCTACGAGCACCGCGGAGAGCGGGGCGTGGCGGGCCGACAGTTCTTCTGCCGGGGCCAGCCTCGGGCGTACCACGTGCACTTGGTCGAAGAAGGCGGTCCGCTGTGGCGCGAGTACGTCGCCTTTCGCGACTATCTACGCGCCGATGCCGAGGCTGCGCGCGACTTCGCCGACGTGAAGCGCGTCCTGGCCGAGCGCTTCTCTCGAGATCGCGAGGCGTACGTGGACGCCAAGTCGTCGCACGTTCGAGAAATCCTCCGGCGAGCCAGCGGCGGCGCCTGACGCGGTTGGCCGCGTTGGATTGACACAGTGTCGTCGTCGAAGCGGCGGCGGTGGCCAGGCTGTCCGGGTGAACTCCCCCGCGGCATGCAAGCTGGCCCGAATGGGCGACCGCGGGCGTGGCCCGCATGTTGCCAGCGCACCGACCATGCACGCATCTCCACGCCGGTTGAGCCGGCGAGCCCGGGGCATGACGCTCGTCGAGGTGCTCGTCGTCGTGGCCATCATGAGCCTCATCGCCGCCGCGGTCGGCGTCGCGGCGTTCCGGCACTGGGTGACCACGCAAGTCGAGACCGCGACCACCAATGCTCGAGCGATTCGCACGGCCGTGATGGCCTCGTGGGTTCTCACCGGGGACACGGGCTGTCCGACGTACGCGGAGCTGCTCCGCGATCACGCCATCGATGCCGGCTCGCCTCGCAACGATCCGTGGGGCAAGCCCTGGCGGATCGAGTGCTCCGAGAGCGAGGTCAGCGTCAGCTCGGAGGGCCCCGATCGAACGCCCGGCACCGAAGACGACGTTCACGTCCCGCCCCTCACCCGCGCGGCCCCCGAGATCGGACCGGGCGACCGTTCGTGACGCAGAGTGCCCACCCCGTACGCCAGTGCTCCGCGTTGCCAGCCGCGTCCATTCCGCCGTCCGCGACGAGGACCGCATCGCTTCGATGTCGTCCAAGATGTACCTGCAAGTCCACTCGGGGACCTGCAACCCCGGTCGGCGGGCTCGAGCGCGCCTGAGCGGGCTTGCATGTCCTCTCGCGGCGTTCGTGAGCGCGGCGTTGCCGGCCATCGACGCCGGCCGTACCGTGACGCCTCATCGAGCGGAGCCGAGCCGTGCTACCCAGGACCATCCTCCTCGTCGATGTCTCGGAGCCCCTGACGGCGGCTTGGACGCAGGCGTTCGCGAGCCACGCGGCGGTCGAGGTCGAGCGCGGGGATCTCTTCGCGCGCGATGCCGACGCGATCGTCAGCCCCGCGAACAGCTTCGGCATCATGGACGGCGGCGTCGATCGCGCGATCCGCGACGCGCTCGGCGCGAGCGTGCAGCGGCGGGTACAGGAGGTGATCGTCGCACGCCACCACGGCGAGCTGCCCGTCGGCGCCGCCGAGATCGTGGCCACGGACCACCCGCGGTGGCCGTTCCTCGTGGTCGCTCCGACGATGCGCGTCCCCGAGAGCGTGGCGAGCACGGTGAACGCGTACCTCGCGTTCCGGGCGGCGCTCCTCGCGGTTCGCGCCTTCAATCAGGCCGCGACCGAGCCCCGCATCGGATCGCTGCTCGTGCCCGGGCTCGGCACCGGGATCGGCGCGATGGATCCCCGGAGGTGCGCGGCTCAGATGCGCCTCGCGTACGATCAGGTGGCCGGCCCCGCGAGGATCCCGAGCTTCGAGATGATCCACCGGTTGCACCACAAGCTACGCTCGGCGACTTGAGCCGAGGAGGCGGCCACCCGCGATTCCACGCTCGGCTCCGGTCCGCGCCGCGCTCGCCTTGTCGTGCGCCTGGGCGAGCTCGGCGTCCCTCGCCCAGATCCGGGTGAACGCCGGCTGGCCGCAGACGCGCGCGACGTACGCCTTGATCCGGAGCGTCTGGAGACGCAAGGCGGATCGCTTACGATGGCCGGGGCTCCCGCATGGAGAAGAACATCGACTTCGGCGAGGTCGCCGATCTCTACGACGTCTACGTGCAGTGGGACGCCGACGTCCGCTTCTTCGAGGAGCTCTGCGCAGGCGTCCCCGGCGAGGTCCTCGAGCTGATGTGCGGGACGGGTCGGCTCTCGATCCCGCTGCTGCGCGCGGGCGTCCGGCTCTGCTGCGTGGACTACTCGCGCGAGATGCTCGACCTGCTGCGGCACAAGCTCGGCACGCTCGGGCTCGCGGCCGATCTGCACGAGGCCGATGTGCGCGAGCTCGACCTCGAGCGCTCCTTCGATCTCGCGATCCTGCCCTTCCACGCGATCGTCGAAATCCTCGAGCGCGCCGATCGGGTACGGGCCCTCGCGCGCATCGGCGCGCACCTCGCGCCGGCGGGCCGGTTCGTCGTCACCCTGCACAACCCGGCGGTGCAGGTGCCGCGGCTCGACGGCGATCGGCGCTTGATGTGCGACCGCCCGATCCCGGGGCGCGAGGCGACGCTGCGGGTGTGGAGCACCAGCCGCTACGACGCCGGCACGTCGCGCGCCGACGCGCTCCAGGAGTACGAGATCCTGGGCGAGGGCGGCGCGCTCCTGGAGCGGCGCGAGCTCCCGATACGCTTCGCGGTACTCGATCGGGCGGCCTTCGAGGCCGAAGCGGCGGAGGCGGGGCTCAGGGTGCTGCGCCTCTGGGGCGACTACGAGGGCGGCGCGTTCGATCCGGCGCGCAGCCCGCACATGATCTGGGAGCTCGCGCGTTAGCCGCTCCACCGCGTCGGCAATGCTCCGGATGGGCTTTGGAAGGTCGTCATGGCGAAGCATGTCCGCACGTTGTTGTTTCTCGGCATCGCGGCCATCTACGTCACGCCGCCTTCTCGGTCACCTCCAGCCAGACCTCGTTGCGCCGCAGGAACGGCGGGGTCCACGGGGGATCGTAGCGATTGACCTCGGGCGTCGAGGCGACGACGAGCCCGTGATCGCCGGCCCAGCGCGCGAGCGCGGCGGCGCGGCGCTCGAACTCGGCCTCGCTCCACCGCCCGCGGAAGCGGACGACCGCGACGCGCCGAGCGGGGAGCTCGCGGAGCGAGATGCGCGCATCGGTGGGCGCCGGCAAGGTGGCGATCGTCCGCGCGCTCGGCATCGTGAACGACACCGTCCAGGCGCCGGCCTCGCGGTGCTGGCCGACGGGCGCGGTCATCGCGATGCGCTCCCCCGCGGATCGCTGGGCGACCGGCGCCGTCATCGCCACACCCTCCCCGCGGCGGTTTGCGCCCTTGATGTACGAGATGAGGCGCCGGAAGCCCTCGTTGCCCGCGCGGCGCCAGGCGCCGGCCACGCGCGTCTCGGCGACGATCCGGCCGGGGTAGCGGCGGATCTCGAAATCGGCGTCGCGCCCTTCGAGGTCGTAGCTCGGCTGCTCGACGCGCCTGCCGACCGTGCTCGCCCAGATCGCGGCGCCCGCCGCGATCGCCAGGCCGCCGGCGATCCACGGCCACCGGCTCGCGCGTCGCGTGATCGCCGTCATGCCGCGGAACATGGGCTTCGCGCGCGGGCGCGCAACTGCGGCGCCGGTTTCGTCGCGCAAGCGGCGCCCGCGGCTGGCCCGGGGGCGCCGGGTCATGTATCACCCCGGAGGTCCGCCGTGCGCTCGCTCCCGTTCGTCCTCTTGCTCCGTCTCGCCCTGCTCGTGGCCGTCCTGGCCAGCGCCACGATGCTCATCGAGTACCAGAACCCGGGCGATCCGACGTTCTGCGGCCCGGCGTCGGCGTGCGCGAAGGTGCGGGCCTCCGATCTGAGCCGCTTCTTCACCGGCACGCTGCACATCTCGCTGCCGCAGGTCGGGCTCGCCGCGAGCGTGCTCCTGCTCGGCGCCTCGCTGCTCGCGACCTCGAGGCTGCACCACCGCCTCGTCGCCGCCGGGGCGCTCGCCGGCGCGGCGTTCGGGGCGATGCTCATCGCCGATCAGGCGTTCAAGATCGGGGCGTTCTGCCCGTGGTGCCTGGGCGTCGACATTTCCGTCATCGTCGCCGCGATCGCGGCGATCGGCGTGGCGATCACGGCGCCGAGCGAGGAGAGCGCGGCGCCGCCGCCTTGGAGAGGGGCGGCGCCCAACGTGGCCTGGGCCTGCGCGGCGGCGCTCGCGGCGACGATGCCGATCCTCTGGGCGCGCTTCGCCGCGGTCCCTGCGGCACCCGCGCCCATCGCCGCGCTGCAGGTGCCGGGCAAGGTGACGATCGTCGAATTCACCGACTTCGAGTGCCCCTACTGCCGCCTCTTGCACCCCGCGCTGGCCGCGGCCAAGGCGACCCACGGCGATCGCATCCACTTCACGCGCAAGATGGTGCCGCTCGAGTTCCACGCGGGCGCGCTCCCGGCGGCGAAGGTCTACCTCTGCGCGCCGGAGGACAAGCGCGAGGCGGTCGCCGACGCGCTCTACACCGCGCCGCCCGAGAAGCTCACCGCGCAGGGGACGATCGACGCCGCCGTGAGCGTCGGCGTCGATCGCGAGGCGCTCGCTCGGTGCGTCGAGTCGTCCGAGACGAAGGCCGCGCTCGCGAAGGACAAGGAGCTCTACAAATCGCTCGAGCAGGGCGGCGTGCCCCTGACGTACGTCGGGCCGCGCCTGGTGCTCGGCGCGAACATGGACAAGCTCGCTCGCTCGCTCGCGCGCGAGCTCGAGCCGAGCAGCATCACCCTGGGGTTGCCGTGGATGTTCGTGCTGCTCGCGCTCGCGGGCGCGGGCGCGGGCGCGGTCACGTGGCGCGCGGCGCGGCGCCCGACCGCCGAGCCGACCGGGCAAAAGCCGCTCCCGCCGGAGGCGACGGCGTGAGATAATCGTTCATGCCCGACTCGCAGAAGCTGCCCCTCGAGTTCTTCCAGAAGCTGCCGAAGACGGATCTGCACGTCCACCTCGACGGGTCCCTGCGGCTCGAGACGATCATCGACCTGGCGGACAAGCACAAGGTCGACCTCCCCTCGCGCGATCCGCTGGAGCTGCGGCGCGCGATGAACCTGGGCGAGAACTGCGGCTCGCTCGTCGAGTACCTGAAGGCGTTCGACGTCACCCTGCGCGTGCTCCAGAGCGAGGACGCGCTCTACCGCGTCGCCTACGAGCTCGCCGAGGACGCCGCCCGCGAGAACGTCCGGTACATGGAGGTGCGCTACTCGCCCATGCTGCACACGCGCCACGGGCTCCGCCTCACCAGCGTCGTCGAGGCAGTGCTCTCCGGGCTACGCGCGGCGCACGACGCCATCGGCATCGAGTCGAACGTCATCCTCTGCGGGATCCGCAACATCTCGCCCGAGTCGTCGCTCGAGATGGCCGAGCTCGCCGTCGCCTACAAGGGCCGCGGCGTCGTCGGGTTCGACCTGGCCGGCGCCGAGTACGACCACCCCGCCAAGCACCACAAGGCCGCCTTCCAGCTGGTGCGCGACAACAACATCAACTGCACCATCCACGCGGGCGAGGCGTACGGGCCGGAGTCGATCGCGCAGGCGTTGCACGTCTGCGGGGCGCACCGCATCGGCCACGGCTGCAGGCTGCGCGAGGACGGCGATCTCCTGCACTACATCAACGACCACCGCATCCCGCTCGAGGTCTGCCCCTCGTCGAACGTGCAGACGGGCGCGGTGCGCGATCTCGGATCGCACCCGCTGAAGCTCTACTTCAACCTGGGCCTGCGGGTGACGGTGAACACCGACAACCGCCTCGTCACCGACACGACCATGTCGCACGAGCTCTGGCACTGCCACACCAAGATGGGCTTCTCGCTCGCCGACGTGAAGACGATGATCCTCGCCGGCTTCAAGAGCGCGTTCCTGCCCTTCCACGTGAAGCAGGCCTACCTGCGGCGCGTCGCCGAGGAGCTCGACCGGTTCACGCCCGACGGCGCGGTGAAGCCTGCGCCCGCCCCGCCCAGCGGCCGCGGCGCCGAGGGGCACATGCCCGACGGGCCGCGCAGCGTCGAGATCGTCTCGAGCAACTAGCTCCGCCGGTCCTGCGTCGTACCCGACATCACCGAGTTGGCCGGACTTCGGACGCGCGGGAGCACCGCGCTCAGAGCGTCGCGCGCGGGCGGTAGACGAGGTCGCCGTCGTCGCTGACCTCGAGCTCGAGGGCCTCGCGGACGACGAGATCGTCGAGGAGGCGCTCGGCGCTGCCGGGATCGGCGATGCGCAGGCGCGTCGCGACCTCGCGCGGGGTCGCGCCCGACGCGACGGCGGCGATGAGCGCCTCGGGCGCGACCGGGGGCAGGCGCCGGGGCTCGAGCGTCGCGCGCTCGAGGATCTCGAGCCCGGACCAGAGCATCACCATGCCGGCCGCGATCGGCACCACCCCGAGGCCCATCATGCCCAGCGCCGCGACGGCGAGCGACGGGATGCGTAGCGCGGCGAGCCACGCGACCGCCCCGAACGCGCCCACGAACGCCCCTGCGATGACGAGCGCCGTACCCGCCAGCGTGCGCACCAGCCGTGCCGTACCCGTCGGTTGCACCTCGCGCCCCCCGAGCAGCAGCGAGCAACAAGCGCGCCTGTTCGGCCGTGGCGAGCGGAGAGCGGGGGCGCGGTCGACGCGACCAGGCGCTCGGGCAGGGCTTGGCCGGGACGTTTTCGGTAGGCGCCGGCGGTGGGACTGCTAACCCTTGCGCCGGAGGCAACATGGCCGGCTCGACCTTCAAGAAGCTGCTCGTGCCCATCGACTTCACCGAGACGTCGCTCAGGGCGCTCGACTACGCCATCGACATGGCAAAGACGCTCGGCGCGTCGATCACGCTCATGCACGCCCGCCCCATCCCGATCTTCGATCTGCCCGACGGCGGCTTCATCCCCTCGCCGCAACAGGCGACGATCCTCACCCAGGCCGCGCAGGACCAGCTCGACGGCGTCGTGCGCGATCGCAAGGATCGCGGCGTCGAGCTCCAGGCGCTGCTGCGCAGCGGGGACGCGCGAGACGAGATCCCCGCCGTCGCCGACGAGATCCAGGCCGACCTCGTGATCATGGGCACCCACGGGCGAGGCCCGATCGGGCGCGCCCTGCTCGGGAGCGTAGCGCCGATCGTGATCCGGACGGTGCGCCAGCCGGTGCTGATGATCCCCGGTCCGCGTTAGCCGCAAGGGGCGGTACGCGCCCCCGGGGCTGCCGGCGTCAGTCGCCGCTCCACTCCGTGCGCTGCACGACGGGCAGCTGCAGGGCGCGCTCGCGATCGAGATCGAGCGATCCGACGTGGATGGCGAGCGGCGACTGCACCCACTTGTAGATCGAGCGGGTGAAGAGGCGCGCGAACTTCTCGGCCCAGGCGGCGAGGCGCTGAGCCGGGATGGATGGGAACAGGCTGGGCAGGGCGCGCGCGACCTCGTCCGGCGCGAGCTTCTCGGCGCCGAAGAGGTAGAGGCAGGCGTCGAGCACCTCGAAGGGCATGAGCTCGGCCTCGCCGGATTGGTTGGCGGCGAGCTCGGGCCCGGCCATCGTGGCGAGGGTCATCCGGATCCCCTCGAAGCCGAAGCGCCGCTCGAGCCGGTCGAGGAGCGCGATGACCACCGTCTTGGGCAGGTTGGCGATGACGCTGAAGGCGCCCTCGAGATCGCCGCCGACCGTGGTGTAGCCGAGGGCCTTCTCGCTCATGTTGCCGGTCTGGAGGAAGAGCGCGCCGCTCGAGTTCGCCCAGTTCCACATGCGCGTCCCGCGGATGCGCGCCTGGACGTTCTGCTGGGTCAGCTCGGTGACCGGCGGGCCGCCCTCCCCGAGCATCGCGCGCACCGCCTCGAGCTCGCGATCGAACGCGTCCTCGATGGGGAGGATCTCGAAGGGTACGCCGAGGTCCTCGCAGATGCGCGCCGCCGCGCCGCGGGTGGCCTCGCTCGAGTAGCGCGTGGGCATGTAGAACGCCGACAGGTTCTGGCGCACCTTCTCGCGCAGCGCCGCTCCCCCGAGGCCGGGGAAGAGGAGCTCTACGGTGCGCCAGGCGACGAGCAGCGTGAGGAGCGAGTCGCGCCCGCCCGAGAGCGCCACGCCGATGCCCTTGAAGGCGCCGATCTTCCGGTAGTAGTCGGCGACGCCGAGGGCGAGCACCTCGTAGAAGTCGTCGAGCAGATCCTCGCGCGGGCTCTGCGCCGGCATCGACGCGGCGGGCAGGAAGAACGTGGTGCCGGGCGGCGGCGCCGGGTAGGCGAGCCGCGAGCGATCCGCCGTGGGGCCGGGGACGCGGATCGCCGGCACGGATCGCTCGCTGCCCCGGAACGCCTCGAGATCGCTGCGCCAGGTGCTCGCCTCGCGGCGCGAGCGCTGGGTGCGGTCGAGATCGATGACCGTCGCGGCGAAGCCCTCGCGGAAGCGCGGGGCCTCGAGCATGGGCCGGCCGTTCTGGTTGACGAAGCCGCCGCCGTCGAACACGAGCCCGTCGTTGCCGCCGACCAGGTTGGCGTAGGCGATGGTCGCCTGGTTGTCCGAGGCCCGCGTGGCGATCATCTCGCGGCGGGTCCCGGTGACGCCGGCGCGGAAGGGCGAGGCGGAGAGGTTGCAGACGATCTCGGCGCCCGAGTAGCAGCGCCGGCGCATGGGGCCGTCGGGCGACCAGATGTCCTCGCAGACCTCGAGCGCGACGGCGCCGAAGTCGAGCTCGAAGACGTGATCGCCGAGCGGGACGCCGCCGGCGTCGAGCGCCAAGTACGGCGTGCCGCGCGAGAAGGTCCGCGCCTCGTAGAAGATGTTGTAGGTCGGGAGCTTCTCCTTGGGGACGAGGCCGAGGACCTTGCCTTGGTGGACGAGCGCGGCGGTGTTGAAGAGATCGCCGCCGTGGCCGATGGTGAGGCCGATCGCGAACACGGTGCGCAGCTTGGCCGTCTCGGCGGCGAAGCGGTCGAGCTCGCGCCGCTGCGTCGCGACGAAGCCGCGCCACTGGACCAGGTCCTCGGTGGCGTAGCCGCCGATGACCTGCTCGGGGAAGACGGCCAGGGTCACGTCGTCGGCGGCCATGGCCCGGGCGAGCGCGAGGCAGCGGTCGACGTTGGAGCGGACGGCGCCGACCGTGGCGTTGACGCTGGCGATCCCGATCTTGACGAGGCGCATCGGGGGCGAGCGTACACCAGCGCGCCGCCCGCGCATCGCCGCGGCGCTAGCCGCGCGCGCTAGCCGTGCGTCAGCGCCTGGACCAGGCCGAGGAGGCGATCGATCTCGGCGGGGCCGAGGTGGACCTTGGCCTTGACGTGATCGCCGGCGGCCTTGAAGAGGACCGGCTCGAAGAAGCGCACCTGGACGAAGGCGATCTTCACCGTCGTCGCGGCCTCGACCGAGCGGGTCATCGCCTCGGCGTCGGCGGTCGCCTGGTCTTCGCTCGCCGAGAGGCCGTCGAACTGCACGTCGGCGCCGCCGTCGGCGGTGAGCACGACGGTTGCGCTCGCCTGGCGCACCGTCTCGGGAACCGCCGGCGCGCGGGGCGCCCGGAGGGTGGTGTGCGGATCGACCGCGTTGGCGAGCGCCGCCTCGGGGCCGACCGGCTCGGGCAGGCCGCCGGTGGCGGCGAAGCGTTTGACGCCGGCCGCGAGCGCCTCGGGGACGACGACGAGGATGCCCTCGCGCGGCATGGCGACCACGGCCGGCTGGCCGCGCACCCGGACGCGGGCGGCGGGCACGCCGAGGTCGTCGATCCACTTGCCCGGCGGATCGCTCCTGGCGATGAGCTTCTCGATCGCGGCGCGGACGCGCTCGTCCGAGAGGCCGTGCTCGGCCACGGCGACGCCCGGCTCCTTCGAGGAGGGCGCGGTGAGGAAGGCTCGATCGAGGTCCTTGACCGGATCGATGCCGGTGCCTTCGAGGACGGGCTTCCAGAACTCGAGCGCCCCGATCTTGCCGGCGAGCGCGTGGCCGCGGACGCGGTCGCCGTGGACGATGACGCCGATCTTTCCGCCGCAGAGGTCCTGCGCGATGAGCGCCGCGTCGCGCGCCCTCGGCGCCGCTGCCTCGGCGGGCGCCTTGGCGGCGCTCGCGGCGCCGCCGCAGCCCGCCGCGAGCGCGGCCGCGAGCGCGAGCGACGCGGCCACGACGAGGCGCCGCGTGAAGCGCGCTGGGATCGGGGAGTGTCGCGCCATCCACTCCAAAGCAACACGATCCCTCGTCCTCGTCCAGCGAAGTTGGCGGCGCGGTATAGTGATGGCAAGCATGACGCACACCTCGAAGAAGCTCGCGATCCTGGTCGGCGGCGGTCCCGCCCCCGGCATCAACGCGGTGATCGGGGCGGCGACGATCCGCGCCGCCTTGTCCGGCTGCGAGGTCGTCGGGATCCTCGACGGCTTCAAGTGGATCTCGCAGGGCAACATCGAGCACGCGCGCCCGCTGACCATCGCCGACGTGAGCCGCATCCACTTCCGGGGCGGCTCGTTCCTCGGCATCGCCCGGACCAACCCCACCAAGGATCCGCACCTGCTCGAGGAGTGCATCCTCGGCCTGCTGCGGCTCGACGTCGACAAGCTCGTCACCATCGGCGGCGACGACACGGCGTTCTCGGCCTCCGAGATCGAGCGCCAGTCGAAGGGGCGACTGCGCGTGGCGCACGTGCCCAAGACCATCGACAACGATCTCGACCTGCCCAACGACACCGACACGTTCGGGTTCCAGACGGCGCGCCACCTCGGCGTGGCGCTGGTCGAGAACCTCATGGTCGACGCGCGCACGACCTCGCGCTGGTACTTCATCATCGCCATGGGGCGGAAGGCGGGCCACCTCGCGCTGGGCATCGGCAAGGCGGCGGGCGCGACGCTCACGCTGATCCCCGAAGAGATGTCGGAGGAGCACGTCCGCCTCGACAAGGTCGTCGACATCCTCGTCGGCGCGATCCTGAAGCGCCTCTCCCACGGGCGGCCCGACGGCGTCGCGCTCATCGCCGAGGGCCTCGTCGAGCGGATGAAGGAGAGCGATCTCGCCCAGCTCGCCGGGGTCGAGCGCGACGCGCACGGCCACGTGCGCATCGCCGAGATCAATTTCGGCGAGATCCTGAAGGAGCGCGTCCAGCAGCGGCTCGCGCAGTTCGGCCTCAAGACCACGATCGTCGCCAAGAACATCGGCTACGAGCTGCGCTGCGCCGACCCCATCCCCTACGACATGGAGTACGCGCGCGACCTCGGCTACTCGGCGGCGAAGTACCTCACCGAGGGCGGCAACGGCGCGATGGTCGCGATGATCAGCGGCCAGTTCCACGCCATCCCCTTCGAGCAGATGATGGACCGGAAGACGGGCCGGGTGCGGGTGCGCTTCGTCGACATCCACCGCGACCGCTACATGATCGCGCGGCGCTACATGCTCCGCCTGCGCAGGGACGACTTCGAGGATCCGAGCGAGCTCGCCAAGCTGGCGAGCACCGCCGGGGTGTCGCTCGAGGAGTTCCAGCGGCAGTTCGAGTACCTGGTGAAGGACGATCCCGTGCCCCGCGCGTTCTTCCCGGAGGACGCCACGCCCCGCCCGTCGCTCGCCGCCCCCCGCCCGGTCGTTCCGGGGCGGTCGCAGCCGCCGCCCTCGTGACGCCGGCGCTGCCGCCCGCACAGGCGCCGTGGGGGAGTCAGCGGCCGGCGGCCGCTGCGGGAGGCCGGAGCACCGCCTCGGCGCGGACCTCGTGCACCAGGGGCTCTCCCCGCTCGAACGCGGTGAGGCTCGCCAGCGTGGTCTCGGCGATGTTCGCGAGCGCCTCGCGCGTCAGGAACGCCTGGTGCGCGGTGACGAGGACGTTCGGGAACGTGAGCAGCCGCGCGAGCACGTCGTCCTGGAGGACGCGATCCGACAGATCGCGGAAGAAGACGCCCTCCTCCTCCTCGTAGACGTCGAGACCCGCGGCCCCGACCTGGCCCGTCTTGAGCGCCTCGATGAGAGCGCGGCTGTCGATGAGGGCGCCCCGGCCGGTGTTGAGGAGGACGACGCCTCGTCGCATGGTCGAGAGCGCGGCGGCGTCGATGAGGTGGTGCGTGCTCGGGGTGAGCGGCACGTGGAGCGAGATCACGTGCGCCTCGCGGTAGAGCATCTCGAGATCGACGTACTCGATCCCCATGGCCACGAGCGCCGCGTCGGGGCTCATGTCGTAGGCGAGCACGCGGCAGCCGAAGCCGCGGAAGAGCGCGGCGGCGGCGCGGCCGATGCGGCCGGTGCCGACGACGCCGACCGTCTTGCCGAAGAGATCGAAGCCGACGAGGCCCTCGAGCGAGAAGTTCCACTCGCGGACGCGCGCGTAGGCGCGGTGGATCTTGCGGTTGAGCGTGAGGAGGAGGCCGACGGCGTGCTCGGCGACCGCGTGCGGCGAGTACTCCGGGACGCGGACCACGGGGATGCCGAGCGCGGCGGCGGCGGCGAGGTCGACGTGGTTGTACCCCGCCGAGCGGAGGGCGACGAGGCGGACGCCGCCTTCGCCGAGCCGCTCGAGCGCCTCCGCGTCGACGCGATCGTTGACGAACGAGCAGACGGCGCCGAACCCGCGCGCGAGCGCGGCGGTGTCGCGGGTGAGGCGCGGCTCGAGGAAGGAGACGTCGTGGCCGAAGCGCGCGTTCGCCTCCTCGAAGGCCTCCTTGTCGTAGCGGCGGGTGTCGAAGAGCGCGACCTTCACTGGGCACAGCCTTGCGCCGGCGGCGGGCGCGTCGAGGGTGAGCTCGCGGCGTGTCCCGCGTGGCGGGACCGCGAGTCGGAAGAATCGACCGGAGGACCGACGGGTCCGGGGGCCTGGGGGCAGAGCCCCCATCGTGAATCGGAGGCGCGGCGTGGTACCTTGTCCCTGGTGACGCTGCTCAAGATCGCCCACATCGGCAACCCGGTGCTGCGCCAGCGCGCGCGCGAGCTCGACCTCGCCGAGCTCGCCTCCGCCGAGACGCAGCGCTTCATCGACGACCTGGTCGAGACGATGCGCGACGCCAACGGCGCCGGGATCGCCGCCACACAGGTGCACGCGCCGCTCCGCATCTTCGCCGTCGAGGTGAAGGATAACCCGCGCTACCCCTACAAGCCGAACATCCCGCTCACCATCCTCGTGAACCCGGTCATCACCGCGACGACGACCGAGACGTTCGAGAACTACGAGGGCTGCCTGAGCGTGCCCAACCTCCGCGGCGTGGTCGAGCGGTTCACCGAGGTGCGCGTCACCGGCTGCGACCGCGAGGGGCGCCCGATCGACAGGCACATCAAGGGGCTCACCGCGGGCACGTTCCAGCACGAGGCCGATCACCTCGACGGCGTGCTCTTCGTCGACCGGGTCAAGGATCCGCGGACGCTGTGCACGTGGGCGGAGTTCGACCGGTACCACAAGCAGGCGTTCGTCGAGCGCATCGTGCCGTTCGTGCAGCGGATGGGGAGCTGAGGGGGTGAGGTGCGAATGCCGGCGGGATCGGCGTCGGGACCTGGCTTGTTTCCCCGCGACCCTTGCTAGACTGCCTGCGTGACGCACGCCCATCGCTCGTGGCCGGCGGCGACGGCCGCCCTCCTCGCCCTCGGCGCCGCCGCCGCATGAGGGCAGGCGTCCGCCGTCCGATCGCGATCGCCGTCGCGCTGCTCTCGCTCTCGGGGTGCGATCGGCCGCCGGCGAGCGCCCCGCCCCCTCCGGCGAGCGCCGCTTCCGCACCGGCCTCGGTCGCGGCGCCCCCGCCGGCGCGCTCTCCCGAGACCGTCACCGTGCTCTTCACGACGGACGAGCACGGGTGGCTCCTGCCGCTGGTCGACAAGGGCAAGATCCGCGGCGGCGCGGCCGAGATCCTCGGCCACTGGGTGAAGGACGAGAACCACTGCCCGGGCCGGCCTCCGGGCGCGGCGCCCGGTGCGGGCGACGCCGGCGCCCCGGGGTGCGCCGATCCGACGACGCTGCTGCTCTCGGGCGGCGACAACTGGACCGGTCCGGCGATCTCC
Organism: uncultured Polyangiaceae bacterium; assembly: GCA_964372055.1. GTDB lineage: Bacteria > Myxococcota_A > Polyangia > Polyangiales > Polyangiaceae > CAYJPW01. The sequence continues at coordinate 3,625 of CAYJPW010000163.1, read as the reverse complement.
TCCTACTTCAACGGCGATCCGATGGTCGAGGCGATGGCCCGGATGGGCTACGCGGCGTCGGCGTTCGGCAACCACGAGTTCGACTTCGGTCGCGATCGGTTCGTCACCCACCGCGCGGCGGGCGGCTACCCGTACCTCGCGGCCAACATGGTGGTCGACGATCCGGCGCTCGCGAAGGACTTCACCATGCCGCCGTACCTCCTCTTCGATCGGCGCGGCGCCAAGATCGGCGTCGTCGGCGTGGCCACCGAGGAGACGCTCAAGTCGGCGATGGCGAGCCGGTTCAAGGGGATCACCTTCGGCAGCATCGAGGCCGCGCTCGATCGCGTCGTGCCCCAGGCGTGGAAGGCCGGCGCGGACACGGTCCTCTTGCTCGCGCACGAGTGCCCCGACAAGCTCGAGCCCATCCTCGCGCGCCACCCCGAGTGGCGCCTGTCGTTCGCCGGCGGAGGCCACTGCCACAAGCGCATCACCAAGAAGGTCGGCGAGACGACGGTCATCTCGCCGGGCTGGCGGCTCCACGGCTACGCGCGGGTGCGCCTCACCTTCGACCCCGCGCGCGCGGCGGGGCAGCGCCTCACCGGGGTCGACCCGACGATCGTCGACTTCGAGCGCGCCGAGGGCGCGCCGCCGGCCGCGCCGCCGGATCCCGAGATCGCCAGGACGGCCGCGACCTGGAGCGCCAAGGTCGAAGAGGTGCTGGGCGAGGCGATCGGCTACACCGCCGCGGGCTTCGAGCAGAAGTCGCCCGAGCTCGGCAGCTGGATCGCCGAGTCGTGGCGCGCCGAGCTGGAGACCGACGTCGCCATCGTCAACTCGGGCGGCCTGCGCCAGTCGGTTCCCAAGGGCATCGTCAAGAAGACCACCGTCTACTCGGTGCTCCCGTTCGACAACCACCTCCTCATCTGCAGCCTCACCGGCAAGGACCTCGCCCTCGCGATGAAGAACGACGAGGCGATCGCCGCGGGTCTCAAGAAGAGCAAGAAAGGCGAGTGGGTCCTCGCCACGGGCAAGCCGCTCGATCCGGAGCGCCGCTACTCGGTCGCCACCATCGATTTTCTCTACTACGGCGGGTCCGGCTTCCTCTTCGAGAAGCAGGACCCTTCGCCGAAGGAGACGGGCCTCGACTGGCGCACGCCCGTCATCGCCTGGACGAAGAAGCAGGCCAGCCGCGAGGGCTCGCCGCTCGAACGGAAGCTCGAGCCGCCGCGAACGCGGTCGGCGCCTGGGCTCGAGCGCTGATCCGGGCTACTTGCAGAACCCGTTGATGCAGAGGTTGAACCCCTGCGACGGGTAGTAGTAGTGCCAGAGGAAGCACATCTCGTCGTTGGCGCTCTCGCCGAAGCCGACGGCCTGCGGCGTGGTGTTGCTCCACTCGCAGCGGTAGGCGAGGCCCTTGTCGCTGAAGGTGGCGCCCGTGTCGGGGAACTCGAGGGGCGGATCGAAGAGCTCGAGCGGCGGATCGGCCCAGCTCGAGGAGTCGGCGACCGGCTGGCTCGTGTCGTCGGCGTTGTCGGCGTACCAGACGCGCATCCGCGTCCCGAGGTGGTGCTGGTGGGTGGTGAGCGCGAACGACTTGCTCCCGGCGAGCCCGAGCTGGAACTTCATCCCGGTGTCGCCGGTGCCGTTGGCCGGGATGTCGGAGCCGGCGACGGCGCCGGTGCCCATGAAGTCGTTGGTTCCCCAGAAGGCGAGGTCGCTGGGGATGACGTCGGTGCCGAGCGGCACGGTGTCCAGGAAGACCTGCCCGACGACGTCGAGCGGCGCGCCCCCGGGGTTGATGAAGTGGAGCTCGATGCGGAGCATCTGGTCGGGCGCGATCTCGAGCGCCACCGGCGTCGTCCCGTCGGTCGGCAGCACCAGCTCCGCCGCGGCGTTCTGCGCGATGAAGATCGGCGCCTCGCCCTTGAGCAGCCCGCTGAAGCCCTGGCACGGCTCCGGCGTCGTCTGCTCGACGGTCTCGTTGGACCGGTAGACGATCATGTGGTGCGAGCCCTGGTTGAGCGTCGTGCGGAACCTCCGCACGTAGGCGCCCTCGGCGTTGTGCAGCCGGACGGTGATGCACTGCGTGTCCTCGAAGCCGGGATCGACGCCCAGCGGACCGATGCTGGCGTCGAAGGTCGTCACCTCCCCGCCGGGATCGAAGCCGCCCGAGCCCGTCCCGCCCGTCGTCGTGGAGGTTCCGGTCGAGGAGCTTCCGCCCGTCCCACCGGCGGGCGATCCCGTCTCGGCCGGGTCGGAGGAGCAGCCGGCGGCGAGAGCGCAAGCGAAGAGCGACGCGATTCGAGAAGAGCGCATGTGCAAAGACCTCGTGGGCGACAAGACTAGCCTGCGTCACGCGCCGACGCAGGGGGAAGTATCCGCCGTCCGCGGCGAAATCGCCCTGGCTGAAGCTTTGCGCTAGAGTTGCGATCGTGCCGAGTATTCTGATCGTCGACGACGACGCGACGAACCGGACGATGTACTCGCGGTTGCTCCGCTCGCTCGGGGAAGTGGAGCAGGCCTCCGACGGGGGCGAGGCGCTGCGCTTGCTGTCGGCGCGCCGCTACGACGTCATCCTGCTCGACCTGCACATGCCCATCATCGACGGGCTCACGGTCCTCGGGGTGCTCGACTCGAAGCCGGGGCCGAACAGCGACACGCCCGTCTACGTGATCACCGCGGACACCACCGATCAGGCGCGCGAGAAGGCGTTCCACCGCGGGGCCGTCTGCTACCTGACCAAGCCCGTGCCGATGGCGACGCTGCTCGCGTTCGTCGGCGCGACGCTGAAGACCAAGGCGGCGACGCAGTCGATGGGAAAGCGCGCCGACGCTCCGGCGAAGAAGCCGGAGCGCTGACCGGCTCAGGCTCCGGGAGTCCCGCGCGATCGGGCCTGGTGCTCGAGCTCCTCCTGGTACTCGACGCTGTAGCGCGCCCACGGCCGGAGGCGCAGCCGCTCGTATCCGATGGGCTCCCCCGTGCCCTCGCAGACGCCAAAGGCGCCGGCCGGGAGCTTGGCGAGCGCGTGATCGATCTCGTTGAGGAGCTGCACGTCGCGCTCGAGCAGGCGCGACGTCATCGCGGCGGCGCCCTCGTTGCTCGCCTCGTCCATCTCGTCGCCCACCTCGCGGCCCTGGAGCCGCTCCTCGTGCTGCTTGGCGTCGATGTCGGCGACGAGCTCGGCCCTTCGCCGGATCAGGCTCTCGCGGAGCTCGGCGATCTGCTCGCCGGTGAGCGGCGGGCGCTCGGCCGGGGCGCTCGGGGCGATCCTGCGCGGTGGGTGAGCGGCCGGCGGAGGGTCGGTTGCGACGGGGATGGGCACGCGCTTCACGATGGAACCGTTCCTTTTGGGTTTCGAACCCGTGCCGCAAGCCACGTGCCTGTGGTCGACGGTGCGTGCGGCGATCCCGTAGGATGCCGCATGGCTTTGGGTGGTTCGGTCCCGGCGCGGCGCTGGGCGGTGGCGGTGCTCGCGGCCCTGGTCACGCCCGTCGCGATCGCGACGTGCACCGACGAGCAGGTCAGCCCGGTCGCCGGCGGCGGCTCGAGCTCGAGCTCGAGCGGAGGCGGGGCGGGTGCCGGGACGACGACCTCGAGCGCGAGCGGGACGGGCGCGGCGGGCGGCGCGGGCGCGGGCGCGGGC
>CAYJPW010000162.1:0-24415 GCA_964372055.1 uncultured Polyangiaceae bacterium | reverse complement strand
GGGCGCCGGCGTCGGGGGGCTCTCGGTGGCGCTGGGCGTCGGCGGCGGCGTCGGCGCGGCGCTCGCGCTCGCGCTCGCGCTTCCCTGCTCGGGCGCGACCGGCGCGCCGGCGTCGGCAGGCGCGTTGCCCGAGCCGCAGCCCGCGAGCGACAAGCCCGCGCTCAACGCGACCGCGAGGGCGGCGGCGCCGGGGGAGGCGCTGCCGCGCTCGCAGAAGGGGCAGGCCGCGGCGTCGGCGAAGACGTGCCGGTTGCAGATCGGACAGCAGGTCAGCGGGCTCGTCATGTCACTCCTCGGGGCGGTTGGCGCCGGCCGATATCCTCCGGAACGAAGATCGGTGGCGGGCGTCGATTCGTCGCCGGCGCCGGGACAGCGCTCCGGCGAGAGCGACGACGAATGGCGCGGCGAACGCGGCGTCGTGGCTGCGCGTCGCGGCGACGACCGAGCACGAGCATCCTCCCGTGTCGCCGTTCTCCGAGTCGGTCGGCGAATCGCCCCCCGCGCCACCGGCGCAGCTCGGAGCAGCAACGCAATCGTCGCAGCTACACTCTTCACCGAGCTCGAGACTGCACGCGCCGTCATCCATGCACGGGGGGCCGCCACACTTCGGGATGTTCGCGCAGTCGGCGCAAGCGCAGCTCTCGCCGGCGATGTAGTCGCACTTGCCATCGACGGAACAGAACTGGCCGCCGCTGCCCCCTGAGCCCAACGCAGATGTTGGAGCCAGACCGGAGAGCGCAGAGAAACAAAGGAACGCAGCAGCCCCGAGGGAAGATGGTCGCACTCGCATCCCGGCAGCGGAAAGCATAGCCCGTTCCAACCACGTCCCACGACCGAGTCGCGGAAAACTCCACGGCTTGGGTTGCGAGCGATGCGCGCTCGCGAACGTCTTGGGTCATGGTGTGCCGGGGTGGCGCTCGACGATGAGATGGACGAGCACCGTCTCCACCGCTGGATGCGCGCCGCCGCGATCCCGTTCGCCGAGGTCCTCCGCCCTCAAGGGGACCACGTCGGCATGATCGCGAGCCGCGCGCGCGCCTTCGACGCGAGTGAAGACTCGACGGCACGTCGCTCGCGGCGCTTCGGCCCCCGCCGCGTCGGTGCTAAAGCTCGGCGCTCGTGACCCCGCTCGAGCACGTGCTCCTCTTCGTCACCGCGCTCCTCGGCGGCGCTTTGAACTCGGTGGCGGGCGGGGGCAGCTTCCTCACGTTCCCGTCGCTGGTGTTCGTGGGCGTGCCCCCGGTGACGGCGAACGCCACGAGCGCCGTCGCGCTCTGGCCGGGATCGGTCGCGAGCGCCATCGCGTACCGAAAGAACCTGGCCGGCTCGCGGCGCTCGCTCGTGACCCTGGGCGTGGTGAGCACCTTGGGCGGCCTCGCGGGCGCGCTCCTCCTCCTGCGCACGCCGAACGAGACGTTCGTCCGTGTCCTACCCTATCTCCTCCTCCTCGCGGCCCTGGTGTTCACGTTCGGCGGCCGGCTCGCCGGGCGCGGCGCAGGTGCGGCTCGCCGGCCGAGCCTCGGCCCCACCGGCACCCTGGTGCTCGGCGCGGCGCTCCAGCTCGTCATCTCGTCGTACGGCGGCTACTTCGGCGGCGGGATGGGCATCATGATGCTCGCGACGTTCGCCGCGATGGGCATGAGCGACATCCACGCGATGAACGCGCTGAAGACGCTGCTCGCGACGTTGATCAACCTCGTCGCCATCGTCGCCTTCATCGCCGCCGGTGCGGTGGCGTGGCGGCCGGGGCTCCTCATGGTGAGCGCGGCGACGGCGGGCGGCTACTTCGGCGCCGCGCTGGCGCGGCGGCTCGATCCGAAGTGGGTGAAGCGCTTCGTGCTCGCCGTCGCCTGGGCGATGACGGCGTACTTCTTCTGGAAGGCGTACCGTTAGCCGGGCGTCGCCTCACATCGCGTACTCGGGGATCGGCGTCGGCCCCTCGTCGCTCACCAGCGGCCAGAGCGCGGGGTCCTCCAGCACCGACGCCAGGCTGCGCGGGACGCCGTCGACGCGCATCATCGAGTCGACGAGCCGCGTGCCGTTCGAGTAGTCGACGTACTCGTCGTCGTGCACCGTGCTCACCGGCTGGATCCTCGAGCCGTCCTCGCGGAACCAGCCGTAGATGGCGAGCCGCCCCGGCGCGGCGCGCAGCCGCTTCGTCAGTACGATGTCCTTCTTGTGGCCGGCGGTGAGCACGCCCGCCCGGATGCCGGCCTCGCGACGCCGCTCTTCGACCGCCCGCTCGTGCGCGACGAAGTAGGCGACGTGCGTCATCTCGGGACCGGGCGCCATCGTCGGGGAGGTGAGCTTGCCCGCCGCCGCCTCGTAGATCGCGTCGACGAGGCGCGGAGTCGGCAGGACGCAGCCGGTGGCGCGCGCGATCTTCTGCGCGGTGCGCGCGCTCATCGGCATCCGCACGAAGTCGGCGTCCGAGCCGATGGCGAGGTAGTCCGGGATGACCCAGATCTCGCCGCGCGCCCCGGTCCGCTCCGGCGCGGTGAGCACCACGCGCGCGAGGCGCCGCTCGAACTCGGGGACGTTGCCGGTGAGGACCTCGCGAAGGATCGCGCGCTCGCGCTCCGCCCCGGTCGCGCGCGCGTTCGCCTGGAGGAAGGCGCTCCCGGTCGACGCGCGCTTCGGCCGCGGCGGCAGCGCCAGGCGCCGCTCCTCGACCGGCGAGGGGCGCGGCCCGGGCGGCGGCGCCACCGGGACGGCGCGCGCACCGCAGCCCGCGAGCGCGGCCGCGGCGCCGAGCCCGAGCAGGAGCGATCTCCGGTCGAAGCGCGGCGGCGTCAGAGGATGCACTCGTCGAGCACGACGGTGATCTCGGCGCTGGCGCAGGCGATCACCTCCACGGTCTGCATCATCGACGCCTGGCAGTAGCCGTCGGCGCTCTCGCCGCCGACGATCCAGCTGCCCGCCGCGAGCTCGACCGAGTAGCTCCCGTGGTCGTCCGCCATCGCGAGGATCGGCGAATCGCCGGGCATCTGGCGGAGCTGGACGAGCGCGAGCGGCGCCGGCTGGCTGTTCGGCTGGCCGGGCGCGGCGCCGATCGCGACCGCGCCGTGGAGGTCGCCCGTCGTCTTGGTGCAGGGCGCTCCGGAGCTCGACGACGTCGAGCCGCCGGCGCCGCCGGGATCACCGCAGCTCTCGCAGGTGACGTCCCCGCAGCCGGACGCGGCCGCCGCCGAGAGGATCGAGACGAGGCCGAGGAGCGCGAGCGTACGCCGGAGCATGCGTCCATGATCCGCGTTTGCCGGCGGGTTGTCACCGGCGGCGATCAGAACAGCCCCGTTGGCCCCGGGCTCCAGGGGATCTCGCGCGCCTCGCCCACCGCGAGCGTGACCGGGCGGAGCGCGCCGTCGTCCCAGGCGAGGAGCGCGATCGAGGGATCCTCGAAGGGCACGTCGAGCTCGAGCTCGATCGCGGTCGGCGCGCCGGCCTCGTCGGCGAGCACCCGGACGGTCGCGCCCTCGAGCTTCACCACGTCCCCGGCGCGGAGCGCGAGGCGGCGCGCGCGGAACACGTCGACGAAGCCGCCGTCGAGGAACGTGCCGCCCAGCGTCTCGAGCCGCAGCGTCGACGACCCGGTGCGCGTGACGCGGTGCGTGCGCTTCGCCATCGAGAGCATCTCGAACGTGTGCAGGTCGCCCGGGCGGCGGATGGCGCGGATGGCGCTGGCGTAGAACGGGCCGAGCGGGTCCGACGCGGTGAGCAGGTAGGCGCGCTTCGGGAGCGGCGGCTGGAGCTCGAGCTCGCGATCGACGCGCTCGGTGCCGCGCGCGATCCGGGCCAGCGCGACGACGCCCGTCGCGAAGACGAGCGGCGCGAAGACGCCGTGCAGCGCCAGCAGGAGGACGGCGCCGGAGCGCGCCACCCGCCCGAGTCGCGGCGCGTCGACGCGGAGGAGCACCCGATCGACGAGCGTCGCCAGGACGCCGAGCCCGGCGACGCTCGGCACCAGGAGCACGCGCGATCCCGGGTAGCCGGCGAGGCCGATCGCGGCGCCGACGACGGCGCCGAGCGACAACCAGCGGATCGCGGCGCGCTCTTCGAGCTCGAGGGTCGGCCAGGCGCGCGCGGCGAGCGCGGCCACGCCGGCGGTCGCCGTCAGGCCGAGCGCCACGAAGGGCGCGCGCGGCGCCACGTTGGAGAAGTCGGCGGGGAGGCTCGCCAAGAGATCGCCGACGAGGATCGGGAGCCGCACGGCCACGGCGGCGAGGAACGCGAGCGGCTCGGTGAACGGCTCGACGTACGAGCCGCTCTCGGAGGCGCCGCACCCGAGCGCGCGGTAGAGGGCGACGTAGGCGCAGACCACCAGCGCGCTCGGCGCGGCCGCGGCGATCCGATGCCGGAGAGGCTCGCGCCGCACGACCGCCGGCGCGCCCACGAGCTCGTACGCGAAGAGCAGCGCCGCGCCGCCGAGGGCCGTCTCGCCGGCGGAGAGCCCGACCGCGATCCCGAGCGGCCCGAGCCAACGCCCCGGCCGCCAGCCCGCGTCGCGGAAGCGGAGGTGCGCCGCGAGACCGAGGAGCGCCGGCGCGCCCGCGATGAGCACGTGCCTGGACGAGATCCAGCCGATCGGCTGCGCGTGCCCGTCGTCGACCACGAAGAAGAGGAGCGCGAGCGCCGCCGCGGCCGGCGACACGGCGCGCCGGAGGACCGCCGAAGCCGCGAGGACGGTCACGAGCCACCAGACGAGCGCGTGCGCGTGGTAGCCGATCGGCGAGAGGCCGAAGATCGCGTGGTCGAGCGAGAACAGCGCGCTCGTCAACGGCCGGAGGAGATGGAGGCGGAGCGTCGGCGACGTCCACCACGGCCACGGCCCGCGCTCGATCATCGCGCGCGCCTCCGCCGCGTCCCCGGTGCTGAACCGGTAGAGATCGAACGGACCCGCGTGCGAGCGCACGCGGCCCTCGAGCACCGCGATGAGCGCCCAGTCGTCCGCGTAGAAGCCGAGCGCGAACGTCGCGAGCCCGAACACGACCGCGAGCGCCAGGGCCATGCGCCCCGCGGATGGCCTCGGAAGAAACGAGGCGAGGCGCTCCCAGATCGACGGTCGGGGGCCGCGCGCGTCCACGGGCCCCACCCGTAGGAGCGGGGAGGGCGGGGGGCAAGGGCGGCATCGAGACCACGTGACGTCCGTCTCGATGACCGCGAGAACGCCGGATCCTCGTCGTTCCAGCCATCGACGACGTGCGGCCCTCACCCGTTCGGGGGATAGCCCTCGCGCTCCGCGGAGCGTCATGCTGGCGGCGGAGGCGACATGAAGGCGAGCTCGCTGCGTTGGGTCGGTGCGGTGTTGCTGGTGTCGGGGGTGGTCCACTGCAAGCAGGCGACGGCGCCCGATGGATCGGCGTTCTGCCCCAACAACTGCGACGACGGCAATCCCTGCACCGGCGACGTCTGCGGGCCTGACGGCACCTGCGCCAACGGATTCAACTACAGCCCGCAGTGCGAGTGCGCCGCCAGCGCCATGTGCAACGACGGCGACCCGTGCACGACGGACGAGTGCGAGATCTCCGGCGTCGGTTCGCGATGCGTGCACACCGTCGTCCCGAGCTGCGGCGCCGGCGGGGGCGGGGGCTCAGGCGGAGGGCAGCCCCTCGCCGACACGGACCCCGAGGACATCGACCCGGTCCACGGCGATCCCTCGCTCGACGTGATCGGATCGGAGTCGTACGTCTGGCAGGGCCAGCCGTGGATCCGCGTCCGCGTCGCCGGTGCCTGGCCGCCGCCGGACTACTACTCCTGGTACGCGATGGTGCATCTGCAGGACGGCTCCGGCGACGTCGTGACACTCACCGTCGAGCTCCACGATGGCGTCTCGTCCAGGATCCCCGCCGGCATCGCGCTCGGCGACGTGACCTTCGCCCCGGAGCCCGAGGGGTTTCGCGTCCTGTTCGGTGGACCGCCGCTCGCGGTGGGTGCCTACCTGATCGAGTCGGGCATCCTCAAGACGGCGAACGGCACCTTCGTGCAGGACTTCGCCGGCCCATTCCCCCTCTCCAGCTCGGAGACGCCGTTTCCCATGTGAGCGCCGAGCGGGGGCGCCTGAACCACCTCAGCGAGGCGCTCCGGGCCGAGCCGTCCTCGCGATGCGACGGGCTCCCTCCGTGCGTGGTCAAGGGCACGCGCGCACGCGGACGACGGTCAGCGTGGAGCCCGAAGCCGTCGCCCACGCGACCTCGCCGTCGTCGCGCCCCTCGAAGTCCTGATCGGGCAGCGGGGCCGGGACAGGTGCGGGCGAGCCGACCTCGTCACCGCTGTCGTCGAGCTGTTGCACGGTCGCGCCGCCGCCCGCGTCGTAGCCGAGGAGGAGCCCGCCGTCGTACCGCGCGAGCCGGCTCGAGCCGGCGACGGTGAGCGAGCGCTCGGAGACGCTCCCACCGCTCGCGTCGAAGCGGGCGAGGTGCGCGCCGCCTTGCGCGTCCTGGTAGACGAGGAAGAAGCCGGGGGCGACCACGCCCGAGTAGACGCCGGTGGCCACGAGGCCTCCGAGCAGCGTCGAGTAGCCGCCCGCGCAGTTCGCCTGCGGGTCGGGCGTGAGCTCGGCCGCGGAGTGGTCGAAGTAGATGCCCTTGCCTGGGTAGCAGTCGGCGATGCACACGGGCACCAGGCCCGGGCCGGGGAAGAACGAGACGCGCTGGTCCATGCTGTGGCTGCAGCCCCAGTCCCAGCCGCCGCCCACGGGCGCGCCGGCGCCGTCGAGGAGGCGGAGCGTGTCGCCCTGGTGGCCGATGCCGTCGGGCCAGCGGCGATGCAGCGCATGGTACGCCGCGTAGGTGCCGTCGCCCGTCGCCACCAGCCGCCCCGTGGTGGCGAACTCGCCGAACCACTCGGTGCCCTCCACCGCGTGATCGCCTCCGCCCACGAGATCGCTCGACCCGAGGAGCGCGCCCCCGGAGTCGACGTGCACGAACGTCATCCTGTCCGGCGCGCGCGAGACGAGGAGCGCGACGTCGCCGGCCGTGGCGGCGGCGCCGTAGACCTGCGTGCCCTCGACGACGAGATCGGCGCCGGCGCGCTCGTCGGCGGCGTCGAGCGGCGTCGCGTGCACCATGCCGTCCATTCCGGCCCACGCCACGAACGATGCGGCTCCCGCTTGCGCCGTGACGGCGCGCGACGACGCGGCGCCGGCGATCGAGACCGTCGTGACCCGGACCGAATCGGCGAGCGTCGTCGCGGTGCACGGGGGAGCGCCGCCGGTGCCCGTGCCGGTACCGGTGCTGGTCGTGCCCGACGAGGAACCCGATCCCGTCGACGTCGTGGTCGCGCTGCCGCCGCTGCCGCCCGGATCGCCTCCGGTGACCGCCGGGTCGTTTTCGCTGCAGGCGGCCGCCGAGAGCAGGAGTGCGAGGAGCGCGAACGACGATGAACCTTGGATCCGCATCAGCCGAGGATAGCCGCGATCACGACCCTCTTCGCCCAGCGCTCCGCTTTCGCGGCCGGATCTATGCCTTCACGAGCCTCGCGGCGAGTTGCTCCAGGTCGGCGCCGCGGATCGCGCCGGAGAGCAGATCCGGCAGCAGGTTGGGCGTGCATCCGAAGCAGGGGACGCCGAGCGCCCGGAGCTTCTTCGCGAGGTGCTCGTCGTAGCAGGGGACGCCGGAGTCGGAGAGCGCGAGGAGCGTCACCGCGCGCACGCCGGACTCCGCCATCTCCTCCATGCGCCGCACGAGCTCGGCCTGGTTGCCGCCCTCGAAGAGATCGGTGATGAGGATGAAGAGAGTCTTCTTCGGGTCGTGAACGAGGCTCTGGCAGTACTTCACCGCGCGGTTGATGTCGGTGCCGCCTCCGAGCTGGACGCCGAAGAGGAGATCGACGGGATCGCTGCTCTGCTCGGTGAGATCGACGACCTCGGTGTCGAAGACGATCACGTGGGTCTCGAGCGAGGGCATGCTCGCGAGGATCGCCCCGGTGACGGCGCCGTAGACCACCGACTCCGCCATCGATCCGGACTGATCCATGCAAACGATGACGTTCCACGACTTGCGCCGCATCTGCCGCGACCAGAAGAAGAACCGATCGGGGACGATCGTCTTCTTGTCCGCGATGTAGTTCCTGAGGTTGCTCCCGATGGTGCGCTTCCAGTCGAGGTTCGGGAGGCTCTGCATCGGCGAGTGGCGCGACCGGTCGAGCGCGCCGCGCACCGCGGAGACGATGTCGCTCTCGAGCTTCTTGATGAGCTCCTCGACGACGGCGCGGACCACCATCCGCGCGGTGTCCTTCGTCTTCTCCGGGATCATTCCCTTCAGGGACATCAGGGTGCCGACGAGCTCGATGCTCGGCGTGACCTGCCCGAGCGTCTCGGGCTCGAAGAGGAGCTGGGTGAGGCCCTTGCGCTCGATGGCGTCCTGCTGGATGACCGCGACGACGTCGCTGGGGAAGTAGCTGCGGATGTCGCCCAGCCACTTCGAGAGGCGCGGCGCCGACCGCCCGAGGCCGGCGGAGCGCTCGCCCTTCTCCTGGGACGGCTCGTCCTCGGCGACCTCGTAGATCTGACCGAGCGCGTCGTCGATCTCGACGAGGTCGCCGTCGAGGAGGCTGTTCTTCGAACCGGAGAGCCCTCGAAGCCCCTCCTCCGCGGTCTTGCCCAGGATCAGCCGGAAACGTTGCAGGCGGTCCATCGGTCGTCTCCGCTCAGAGGAGATCCAGCTCGGCGAGATCGCCCGCGAGATCGGCGATCTCCTGGTCGTCGAGCCTCTTCTCGATCTCGGCGGCGAGCGCGGGGGCGTCCGCGCCCCGCCACACGTCGCCGAGGACCGACACCGTCCGCCGGATCTCGCCCTGCGAGAAGGTGGAGAACGCGCGACGGAGATAGAGGAGCGCGCGGCGGAAGGCCTCGTCGTCCAGCGCTTCGACGTACGTCGAGAGGCTGGCCCAGAGCGGCTTGCGCATGAAGAGGGCGGCGCGGTTGCGCTGCACCAGGCCCTCGAACCACCCCACGCCGACGTCCGCGTGGGTCCCCGGCGACAGGCGGCGCGCCACTTCGCGATCGATGTCCTCGTCGCCGAGGGCCCCGCGCTCGATGAGGAGCCCCGTCGCGTAGCCCGAGAGGAAGGCGTTGCGGTCGTCGCTCTCGGAGACCCTCCGAACCGCGTCGATCCAGAGCGCGGGGTCGATGCCGTCCTCGCCCAGGAACGCCGCGTCGTGGACGCGGTCCATTCCTCGCCGCACCAGCTTGGCGGCGTCGTCCGCGCAGACGCAGGCAGAGAAGAGGAGGAGGGTCGCGCGCAGGTAGAGCTGCGCGAAGATGGGCCGCAGCGGCGCGGGATCGATCTCGCGGACGTTCCCGTAGCGGATCACGTCGGCGAGGTTCGTGATCGCCTCCGCGGCGCTGGGGAAGCCGGACTCGTCGACGGTCAGCTCCTGCACCTTCCGCGTCGCGAGCGAGAGGGCGTCGGCGAGCTCGCAGCTCGCCGCGCGCAGGAGCGTGGCCGTCGCGGCGCCGGTGTCGGTGGCGGCCTCGAGCTCGGTGGCGAGCGCGAAGGCCGCCCCGGACTCGACGCTGTCGGCGAGGAGCGACTTCTCCGCGAGGACGATCTCGCACTGCGGCGTCCAGCGCACCGACCACACCTCCCTCGACGTGCCCCGCTGCTCGCGCGCCATCGGCTTCGCGAGCTCGACACCGACGGCGGCGAGGCGATGAAGGAACGTCGACCTCGCGCGGTCGAGGAACGCCGCCTCCTTCGTCTTCTTCGTGCGGTCTTCGCGCAGATCGAGCTCGAGCTTCTGGTCTTTGTCCTCGATCAGCTTCTCCAGCCTGAGCGTCTTCAGGAGCTGATGAAAGTCGTCCTGGAGAGCCGTGCGGCTCACGCCCGGCGGCAGCCGCCCGACCGTGGTGCCGATCTCGACCTCGCGCAGCGCGCTGCTGAGCGGCAGCGACTCCCCGTGGCCGAGCAGCGTGACGGCGGCGTCGCGCAGATCCCGCAGCGCAGGCACCGGGCTCCCCGCCATGGCCGCGAGACCCTCTGCGAGGCGCACGGCCTCGATGACCTCGGCGGAGGAGCGCATCAGCCCACCCCTGCGGAGCGCCGCCGCGACGGACGCGAGGTATCGGGCGCGCACGCGCTCGGGGTTGCCGGCGGCGGCCTCCTCGAAGATGGTCTGGTAGTAGGCAGGCGCGTGGTTGCCTGCGCCATAACCGCTCTGCGACGAGAGGCGCAGATAGCTGTAGGGCATGAGCGTGAGCACGCAGTCCGCGCGACCGAGCGCGTCGAGCGCGGCGTCCGACATCGCGGGCTGGTCGTCGGTGAGCACCGGCGCATGGAACGCGCCGCACACGACCACGGCGCGCTTCTTCCCCTTCGCCGTCGCGGCGCGGATCTCTCTCCTCATGTAGGCCTCGCGAAGGAGCGTCTCCTCCGTCCGCCGCGGCGCATCCTCGCGCGCCTCTCGGAGCCCCTTTCCGAACTCGAAGATCGCGCTCCGGTACGCGTCGACGTCGCGGGTGTGCTCGAACTGGCGCTCCCACCACGTCTCGTGATCCGGCTCCCCCGAGAGTCGCGCGATGGCCTCGTAGGGATCGTCGAGGTACGCGCGCGAGCGATCGGGGCTCGCGCTCGCCGGCGCGTCCCGCCGCGCGGACGCGCCCTCCTCGTCGCGCGACGTCTCGCCCGGCGCCGGCTCGTCATCGTCGCCCCGCAGCGCGAGGAACACGGACGCGGGGAGATCCACGAGGCGAACCGCGCGCTTGTTCTCGAGCGCCCAGCGCGCCGCCACCCACTCGGCGGAGTAGGCGGCCAGGGGGTAGATCAGCGATCGGACGGGCCGCGTCTTCGTGAACGCGAGGATCGCGACCGGCGGCTGCGTCTTCTTGTGCGTGAGATGGACCAGCTGATCGGTGGCGTCCGACGGGCCCTCGATGAGCACGACGTCCGGGTCTCGCTCCTCCAGGAATCGACGTACGTGCAGCGCGGCCGCGGGCGAGAAGTGCCGGACGCCGAAGACGGGAGCGAGCTCCGTGCCCATCACTTCTTCTTGGCGGGCGCCGGCGCCTGGTTGCCGAGCAGCTCGCGGCAGGCCGTGTAGAGCCCGTCCCACTCCTTGCCGCGCTTCTTGACGATGTTCTCGAGGTATTCGGTCCAGGGCGCGAGGTCCTTGGTGTCTTCCTTCATGATCGCGGCGTGCACGCCCGCGGCGATGTCGCGGTCCTCGACCTTGCCGCTGCCGAAGTGGCCCGCGAGCGCCATGCCCGACCCGATCAGGCTGATGCACTCGGCGGTGGAGAGGAGGCTCGACGGCGACTTCACCTTCTGCTTGCCGTCGAGGGTCTGCCCCTTGCGGAGCTCCTGGAAGATCTGCACGACGCGCCGCACCGAGACCTCGGCGGGCGGGGCGGCGGGGAGCTTCAGCTGACTGCCGGTCTCGGCGACGCGCTTCATGACGATCTCGACCTCGGTGTCGAGGTCGTCCGGGACCGGGAGGACGACGATGTTGAAGCGTCGCTTGAGCGCGGCGGACATGTCGTTGACCCCGCGATCGCGGGTGTTCGCGGTGCCGATGAGGCTGAAGCCGCGCCGCGCGTGCACGTGGACCCCGAGCTCGGGCACCGTGAGCACCTTCTCGGAGAGGATGGTGATGAGCGCGTCCTGCACCTCCGCCGGGCAGCGCGTGACCTCCTCGAAGCGGACGATCTTGCCGCCTTCCATGGCGCGATACACCGGGCTCGGCACGAGCGCCTTGGGTGAGGGTCCTTCGGCGAGCAACAGCGCGTAGTTCCACGAGTAGCGGATCTGCTCTTCGGTCGTGCCCGCGGTCCCCTGCACGAGGAGGAGGCTGTCGCCGCAGATCGCCGCCGTGAGGTGCTCCGAGAGCCACGACTTCGCCGTGCCGGGCTCGCCGACCAGGAGCAAGGCGCGGTCGGTCGCAAGCGAGGTGATCGCGATCTGGACGAGGCGCTGGTTCCCGACGTATTTCGGCGTGATCTTGGTGCCGCCGGCTTCGCCGCCGAGGATGTAGGTCTCGACGGCCCTCGGCGAGAGCCGCCAGCCTTCGGGGCGCGCTCCCTTGTCGTGCTTCGCGAGCGCTTCGAGCTCCGTCGCGAAGAGCACCTCCGCCTGCTGGCGGAGCACATCGGACGTCCGTTCCTTCGCTTCCGCCTTCGCCATCGGGAGTCACTCCTCTCGTTCGTGGACGCTCGTCGCTGGCCGTCAGTGACCGGGGAACCTGCGCTCCAGGATCTGAAGGACGCTCCGGATGCCCCAGTTCTTGTAGGCGTCGGGCTCCTTCAACGACGCGTAGATGGTGCGGACCTGGTCCACGGTCGACGCGTCCGCGAGCTCGAGGAGCGCGTACCGCGCCGCCCAGCTCGCGCGGGTCTGGTCCTTCACGTGCATGAGCAGGGGCGCGATGGCGCGCTTGTCCCCGAGCGCGGCGAGCCCTCGGATGGCGTCGGCGACGGTCTCGAACGTCTTCTCCTTCTCGGCGATCGCGAGGAGCGGAGCGGCGGCGCGCGCGTCCTTCGTCGCGCCGAGCGCCGCGAGCGCGCCCTCCGGCGGGTCCGGCTCCTTCGCGAGCTTCACGAGCGCGTCGACCCACTTGGCGCCGGCGGGCTGGAACTGGGCGCTCCATATCGCGCCGATGCGCAGCTTCCCGAGCTTGGTCGTGCGATCCTTCGCCCGCAGCACCCTCACGAACCGATCGAAGGTCTCGTCCTCGGGCAGCTTGGCCGCCGCCTGCGCCGCGACGACGAAGACCCCTCCGTCCGTGCCCTGGAGGAGATCGGCGACGAGGCGGAGATCGTCGGTCGTTCCTTGACGCATCATCGCCGCGGCGGCCGCCGCGTCGTAGTCGTCGAGCAGCTCACGCGCGACCTTGGGCACACGCGGGTCCGCGTGCTCCGCGAGGGCCCCGAGGATCGCGCGCGCCAGCTGCACCGCCTCCGTCTGCTTCTTCAGCGCCGCCTTGTCGGTCTTCTTGACCTTCCCCTTCGCCTCCGCGACGGCCCCCTGCAGGCGCTCGAGGAGCCCGTCGACGACCTTGGGGTGCTTGGACTTGCCGAGCGCCTCCGCCGCCGCCTTGACCGTGCGATCGTCGTCGAGCGCATCGAGGAGCTTGGCGAACGACGCGTCCGACCCGTAGCCAGCGAGCGCGCGGACGGCGGCGCGGCGGACGTCGCCCGTGCGCTCCGTCTCGAGGATCGAGAGCGCGACGGGCTCGAGCTCGGGCACCCCCGGCATGTGGTCGGCGATGGCGTCGAGCGCCGCCTCGCGCATCTCGGGCGATCCTTCGCGCACCGCCTGCTCGACGAGCGCGCGCGCGCCGAGGCGCTCCACCGCGACCAGCGCGCGGAGCCTCCGGCCGTCCACCTTCTTGCCCGGGAACCGAAGCTTGTCGCGCACGGGATCGACGATCGCGCGACCGAACTTCGGCACGACGTCGTCGCTGACGGTGTCGCCGATGTACGAGTCGCCCATCGCCTGGATGACCGCGTGGACGAGGCGGAGATCGGCGACGTCCCCCCGCTCGACGGCCTCCTTGATCTTCTCCATGCGCCCCTGGCCCGTCATGACGAGCGCGTCGTGGACGGCGTAGAGATCCTTCGCGTTGCAAGGCGTCGGGATCTCCGGGGCGGCGTCGAGCGGCGCGTCCGCCGCGGGGACGGGCGCGAGCTGAGCGAGCCCGGCGCGCACCTGCGCGACGGACGTCATCAAGCTCACGAGCACGCCGGCCTGATCGCGGGGGCTGGCGGTCATCACCTCGTCGAGCTGCTGAACGAGCCTGGCGAAGACCGGCGGGGACTTCGCGCCGAGCTTCGCGACGAGCCTCTCGAGCGCCTCCTTGTCCCCGGCCAGATCGGCGCTCTGCTGCGCGAGGTGCGCGCCCGCGACGAGCAGGCGCTCCGTGTCGTCCCAGAGCTTGCGGATGGTCTCTCGAGGCATGTCCGACCTCCTACATCCCGACGCGCACGTGGTTCGTCCCGGCGATCAACGCGAGCGGCTGCCCGTGGATCGCCTCGTCCGCGAGCCCGAGGTAGAGCCGGACGACCACCGACGCCGGCTGCTTCAGCGTGCCCGCGTCGGTGAGCGCCGCGCCCGCGGCCATCGCGAAGTTGCCGAGCGAGCGGTAGCGCGCGAGCGGCGAGTCGCCGAGCGCCAGCCTGGCGTCCTTCGCGTCGACGAGCACGAGGCCGCGGGCGGTCTTGCGCACGTCCTTCGCCCGAACGACGAACACCGCCTCGTCGGGCGCGAGCGGGTTCTTGATCTGCTCCTTGAACTTCGCCGTCGCCGCGTCGAGGGCCGGCAGCGCCTTGTCGTGGATGCGATCGAAGTCGACGAGCTCCAGCTTGCGCGATTTGCGCGCGCCGATCTCCCAGCGGATGCGCTTGTTGACGAAGCCGGGGTAGATCGCCGCCTCCGCGATGGTGAGCGGCTTGTCGTAGCTCTCCCCCTCCTTCATCTTGTCGAGACGGTCGAGAGGCCGGTAGGTGCGGTCGACGTAGACCGTCCCGTCGCCGAGATCGAAGAGCCAGCTCTGCTCGATGCGCTCTTCGCGCACGTGGTCGTCGTAGCGCTCGTACGCGAGCTCGAGCAGCTCGACGTTCTCCTTCGCGTACCCCTTCTGCTTCAGCTCGTCGAGCTTCCAGATGCGCCCGAGGAGCTCCTCCACGACCGCGTCGGCGTCGTCTTGCGACTCGCCCTCCTCGAGCCGCTCGTCGAGGTACTTGCGCCCTTTGCGAACCATCGCCCAGAGGCGGGTCACGTGCCGCGCCATGAGGCGGTAACGCAGATCGTCGGGCAGCTCGTCGCCCGGTTCGCGGAGCTGGTAGTAGACGTCGTCGTCGTCCGCCTTCTTCTCCGGCGCGGCGAGCGCCGCGATACGCCGCAGCCGCTCGGCCGCGCCCGGGAGGTAGGCGTCGTTCAGCTGGCGTGCCTGCTCCACGAGCTTCGCGGCCCGCTTCCTGTCGATGGTGCCCAGGCCGTCCTTCACGGCGTCCAGGAGGAGCGGCTCGAGCAGATCGTCGATCGCGTTGCGCTGCGCCTCGGACTTCTTCTTCTGCGCCGCGACGTTCGCCTCTTTGGGCTTGGCCGCGTTCTCGGCGCGCTTCTCGGCGCGCTCGACGTTCTTCGCGCGCTTGTCGAGGAGGTCCGCCGGCCCTTCCATGACCTTGAACTTCGCCCCCTGTTCGAGGAAGTGAACGAGGAGGCCGAGCGTGTGCTTGCACGGCGGCGGCTTGACGGGGCAGCTGCACCGGATCGTCGGGGCGTCACCCGCCAGATCGATCGACAGCGCGTACGGCTTCGCCCCGCTCCCCTGGCACTCCGCCCAGAGGAGCGTGCCGTCGTCGGTCTTGAACGCGTTCTTGAACGCCCCCTTCTTGGAGAGCGTGCGACCGTCCGAGAGAGCTTTGTCCTTCGTCGTGACGGCGCGTATCAGATCTTCGCTGACCTCGATCGCCATGAGCACCGACCTCCCGCGCGCGTCGAGGCTACACGCCGCGCCGAGGGCCGAGATACTTGGACGTTCGCGCAGTGTTCGAAGTCTCTGCGATCTCTTCCCCACGGGGTGATGGCCGGGGTGCACTGAGACGCGAGGTGCTTCTCGATCGTCGACGCGGCCGTCACGTGGTCAGGGCGGGCCCAGGGGCGCGAGCGTGACGCGCCGCGACCGGCTGACGCGATGCCATTGTTGCAGTGCTCTCCTGGACGGCGCCGATCGTGTGCTGCTCGCCGAGGTCGACGCGTGCGGACTGATCGCCGCACGCGTTGCGACGCGAGGCAATGCGCGGCGGCCCGACCGAGCGCCGTGCGTCAGAGCCGGGCTCGTCGCGCCTCGACGAGCCACGCGTCGAGCTCCTCGCCGTTCCCCGGCTCGAGCGGCAGCGGCGAGCCCGCCTCGGCAGCGTCGAGCGCCTCGAAGCTCCTCTGCACCTCGGGGAGCCATCGCTCGGCGGTCGCCTGATCGAGCGGCGTCCTCTCGCCGGCGCGCTTGCGCTCGATGAGCTCGCGCGCCGCGCCGAGACCGTGCTCGTCGAGCAGGAGCGCGACGTCGGTCACGAGCTCGCCGGAGCGGAGCAGGTGCGTGCCGGTGAGCGTGGTGCGGAGCACGTAGAGGAGCTTCTTCACCGACGGCTGCGCCTCGAGCGCGCGCAGCTGGCTGGTCGCGAAGCCGCGGTAGTGCCGGTGCACGCGGCGCGAGAGGCTGCGCACCGCCAGCGGCCGCAGGGACGCGAGGTCCGGCGAGGCGACGAGCGGCGACGGCGCGAGGACGCGCTCGAGGAAGTTGCCGTTGCCGAGGAGGATACCGGCGAGCGCGGCGCCGATCTCGTTCGACGTGTAGTCGATCTCGACGCCGCGGATCGTCTCGGCGCGGTCGAAGGTGAGCCTGGGCGCGCCGAGCCCGAGCAGCGCCGCGGTCGGCGCGAAGTGGATCGCCTTGAGATCGAGATCGCTGTCGGGGGAGGGGAAGCCGTACGCGTGCGCGCCGCTGAGGTGGACGACGAGGTGCTCGCGCGCCGCGCCCTCCTCGGCGAGGACGGCGCGCGCGATCTCGCGCTGCGTGGCGTCGAGCAAGCTCTCGCTCATGGCTCGACCCACGCGGCCT
Source organism: uncultured Polyangiaceae bacterium (assembly GCA_964372055.1). Lineage (GTDB taxonomy): Bacteria > Myxococcota_A > Polyangia > Polyangiales > Polyangiaceae > CAYJPW01. Next base: position 7,867 of record CAYJPW010000162.1, on the reverse strand, counting down.
CGGGCGGGGCCGGCGCGTCGGCGCCGAACGCGCCCGGCGCCTTCTCGACCCACCGCCGCGCGATCTCCTCGCCGGCCCGGCGGAGGAGCGCGTCGGCGCGCGCGACGTCGGGGCGCTCGGGGAGCGCCGACGCCGCCCGCGCCGCCTCGAGCGCGGGCACCATCGCCTCGGCCTCGGCGAGCACGTCGCCGAGCGGCACCTCGCCGCGCTTGATCGCCAGGAGCCGCTCGCGGAGCGCGCCGCCCGGCCGGAATTCGGGCGCGCCGGTCCGGAGCCAGCCCTCGGCGGCGGCCACGAGCCGGAGGAGGTTGTACGCGTTCTTCGGCCGCAGCTCGCGCGGGAGCTCGAAGGCGTGGGAGCGGTCGCGCGCGAACGCCACGAGCGAGGCGAAGTCGTTGGCGGCGAGGAGCCCCTGGTCCGACATCGATCGGTAGAGCTGCTTGACGTATTGCTTCGCCTGGTAGGCCGCGTCGGCGTCGGACGGCGTGGCGCGCGGCCACACGGCGGCGAGCCGCTCCGCGACCTGGTCGAGCGAGAGATCGGGATCGGCGCGCAGCCACTCGAGCACCGCGCCTCGGTGCTCGGCGAGGCGCTGCCCCTGCTCGAGGCGCCGGAGCTGCGCGACCGCATAGCGCCCGAAGCTTCCGAAGATCTCCACCGAAACGAAGGCGTCGCGCGCATCGAGGAGCCACTCGCCGATCGGGTCGAGCGCGCGCGCAGCCGGCAGGAAGAGCGTCTCGAGGGTGTTGGGATCGGCGCGCAGCGCCTGGCGCACGCTCTTGCCGAGCTCCCAGTAGGTGGCGCTGCCGTCGGCGCTCACGAGGTCCGTGGGAGGCTCGACGAGCCCGAGCGTCCAAGGGAGCGGGAGCGCGAACACGCCGCGCAGGTCGTGATCGGAGGCCTCGTCGTCGAGCCCCCACGCCCGCGAGCCGACGGTCGTCTCGAGGACGACGCAGGCGCGGAGCGCGTCCCACGCCGCCTCGCGCCGCTCGGCGTAGAGCGTCTGGCCGGTGCGCCGCGGGGTGAGCTCGCCGCGGGCGTAGCGCAGCGTGCCGACGCCCACGACGGCGACCTCGGCGACCTCGCCGTCGACGCGGACCACGCGCCCGAGCGTGCCCTGCGGGACGACGCGCTCGCCCAGGAGCCGGTCCACGCGGGTGATGACCTCGGTGCCGTGGGGCAGGCGGGTGGCGCGCGGATCGAGCGACGCGAGCGGCTTGAGACGAAGGTCCACGGCGATCCAGACCTAGCACGCCGGTCGCCGGAGGACCGAGCCGGCGCTGCGCTCCTGGTCGGGGGCGCCATGGACCGCAGAGCTCGCCACGCAGAGCGCCCGGGGACGCTGTTCCTCGCCGGAGACGTCATGACCGGCCGAGGTCCGCGACGCGGGCCTCGGCGCGCACGCATTCCGCGCCGCCACTCTACCCGGGCTCCGCCAGCGCGCCCGTGATGTACCGCTGCACCGTCGGCCCCACCCACGCCACCACCTCGGCCCGGCTCATCCCCACCACCGGCGCAAGCCGCAGCACGTACCGGCAGAGCGCCATCCCGAGCAGCTGACTCGAGACGAGGCCGGCTCGCTGAGCCGACCGCGCCGGATCCCCCGAGAGCGCCGCGACGACCGGGACCACCTGCCCGGCGAGCACGGCCCGCACCCGCTTCGCGGCCGCCTCGTTCGTCACCGCGGCCCGGATCAGGGCCATGAAGGTGTCGTCCGCCTCCCAGCGATCGATGAAGTGCTCGACGAACGCCGCGCCGATCCGCGCGCGCGGCAGGGCGCCGAGGTCGGGCATCCGCAGGTCGAAGTCGGCGGCCGCGGCGAAGAGCTTCTCCTTCGTGCCGAAGTAGCGCATCACCATCGCCGGATCGATGCCGGCGTCACCCGCGATGGCGCGGATCGTCGCCCGCTCGTAGCCCTCGGCCGCGAAGCGCTCGCGCGCCGCCGCGAGGATTCCGGCCTTGCTGCTCTCGGAGTTACGGGACCTCGGCGTCTGTCGGACGGGCATGGCCTCATTTTAAGTCAACACACGTTGACATGCCAGCCTCGAGGACCCATGGTCAAGTCAACGCCTGTTGACATAAGGGAGGTCGACCATGGAAACGAGCAGGACCGCACGGACGCTGAGCATCGCCGCCGCCGTTCTCTTCACCCTGATCGCGATGATCGCCGCCTACCGCAGCATCGGCATGCCGCCCGTCGTCATCGTCGGCGGCTCGGGCCTGGTCGGCATCGCCTTCTGGATGTGGACCTACCTCGACAAGCCGCTCGACCCGCGGGTGATCCTTCCGCCGTTCCTGCTCACGGTCGCGGCGCTGGAGCTGCACATGGCGGAGGAGTACCTCACCGGGTTCGGTCCGGCGATCAGCCGGCTCTTCGACGTCAGCTGGACCGAGCGCTCGTTCCTGATCATCTTCGCCTTCGTCGGCCCCGCGCTCTACGCGCTCACCGCGATCGGGCTCTTCCGCCGGATCCCCCTCGCCGGCTTCATGGCCTGGTTCATCTTCATCGGGCCGGGGGTCGCCGAGTTCACCCACTTCGTCTTCCCGTTGCTCGAGCCGGCCATCCGCCCCGACCTCGCGGACCCCATCTCGCAGGCGGTGTCGAACGGCGGGTTCGTTCCCGAGATGAGGAACTACTGGCACGGGACCACCGGCACCTATTACTTCCCCGGCATGTACACCGCGGTGCTCCCGATGATCCCCGGGATCTGGGCCATCGTGCGGATCCTCCGGGCGCGTCGCGCCGCCGTCGCGGCGGCGTGAAGCTCTGCCACGCGGGGAATCGGCGAGACGCGGCGCCACGCTCCCATGTGGCGGACCTCGGAGCATCGTGCCGCCTCCGGCGGTGGCGGAGCGGCGGCTGGGCGGGCTACCGGCTACTTCGGCACCGGCACCACGACGACGCTGTTGATGGGCGCGACGCTCGCGCCCCCCGGATACGCGTAGCTCACGTACTGCGTGTAGTACCCGGAGACCTGGCTCCCCGTGGCCGCGGAGCCCCAGCCCCACACCGTCAGGCCGAACGGCACCGTGCTCGAGATCTCGCGCCGGCCATTGTCGCAGCCTCCCTGCGGCTCGAAGTTGCCCCGCACCAGATCGAAGCGCGTGTACTCGTACTTGCCGGAGGCGCCGAGGGGCTGCCAGCCCCCGAGCGGGCCGGCGCAATCCAGGATCACGTCCGCGAACCCGCTTGCGCCCTTGACGCGGACGACGACCAGGTCGGTCTCCGAGTAGGTGGGATCGGTGAAGAAGACGTAGCGGTCGAGGTACTCGCCCGGTGGGATCACGTTCACGAACTCGGCGTCGCCCCGGCCATCGGCGCTGCCGCCGCCGTTCTGCTCGGGGTCGAACTGGGCGGCGCCCGTCATGTGGGCCGCGACGTAGAACGGGTGCAGCTCGTCCTGGCTCCGCACCACGAAGGGGCCCGGGGCGTTGAACTGCGCCACCTGTCCGAGCGCGAGGGTGGAGGGCGCCCCCGGCGGCGTCGCCGGCTCCCACGTCAGCGCGGTCCCGTCGGCCGCGCCGATGATTCGCCACGGGGGGGACTCCTCGATGCCGTCGTACCGGTTGCGGTAGCGGACGCCGGCGTACTCGCTGCCGAGCGCGCGGATCGGCGGGATCTGCTGGTGGCCGCTGTCGTCGCAGCAGGACTCGATGCCGAGCGTGGTCTTGCCGCCCCAGACGCCGACGGGGGCGGTCGACTGGATCACGCTGCCGTCGAGCGCCTCGGGCTGGGTGAACTGCAGGACCTGGCCCTTGTTGACCATGTAGGTCGCCGGCGTCCCCTGCGGTGTCCCGGCGACGCCGGTCCCGGCGACGATGGCGCGCGTCGGGCTGATGGTGACCGAGGTCCCGTCCTGGTGCCCGACGATGGAGACGACGGGGAAGCTGCCGAAGGTGCCGAACCCGGCGCCGTCGCCGAACGCGGTCACGGCGATGTAGTTGTCGCCCCACGAGGTGGTGGGGAGCAGCAAGGTCGCGCTGGTGAGCGCGCTCTGCCCGCCGCCATAGGGATAGATGTCGTAGGCGACGACCGGCACCGAGGTGGTGATGTGGAACGCCGAGCCCATGACCGTCCCGTGAGGCGCGGCGTCGAAGGTGGTGATGGCGGGCACGATGCCCGGGGGGCAGTCGGTGTTGAGCCCCAAGGGCGAGGTGCCGAACCGGTTGAGGAAGAGGATCGCGATCTGGCCTGCGGGGATGACCCCGTTCGCGAGCGGCGTGTACTGGATCCCGGGGCCCGAGCCGCTCGGGATGTAGCCGAAGCCGCTCGGGTCCAGCGATTGTCCGCCGTACTCGACATTCACGCTGACATCGACGTCCCACGGATTGACGACGAACGCGGCGTAGCAGCCGCCCGCCGCGTCGAACGAGATGTCGGGCATCAGGGCGTAGTAATCGCAGCCCGAGCTCGTCTTCTGGTCGGACCCCTCGCACTCGGGGATGCCGCCGGTGCCGCTGCCCGACGAAATGCCGAGCCCGCCGGCGCCGGCGGTCCCGGTCGAGCCACCCGGCCCGCCGGCACCGGCTCCGCCCGGATCGCCGCCGGCGGCAGCGGAGGGCGCGTCCGGCGCCGCCGAGCAATGGAGCGCGGCGAGCGAGGCGACCGAGGCGAGCACGGCGAGGCAGTGCTGTCGCGAGGCGCGTTGCATCGAGGAAGCCTCCCTTCGTGGAGAGGCGAGGATACGTCGCCGGACGTGGGCGTGTCGACGGCCCGCGGGTCGGTCCGCCGACCCGACGACGAGGTTGCGCAACTCGCGCAGGTTGGCCCCGGCGGCGTCTCCTCTCCTCCACGCTCCCTCTGGGCGGCGCGACGGATGTTGGTGAGCCTCCGCATCGTCGCGTAGCTTCCAGCTCGTCAGCGAGAGGAGCGGCATTGCCCGTTCGGCGGCGAGCCCTCCCGCCGCGATGGAGGACACATGCGTTGGATCCACGGTTTGTACACAGCGACGGTGTTCGCAGCGCTTGCTGCCGGCATCTTGGTGGGAGCGGCCTGTGCGCGCGACGCGGCGGCCCAAGGGGCAGCGGCGCCGCCCCCTCTGCCGCCGCCGGCGCCCGGCCAGGAGGTGCCGCCACTGACCCTCCGAGGCACGCGCTACCAGTACGTCTGCCAGACGGATCTCGAGGGGAAGATCTGGAAGCCGGATCTGGTGGCGCATCTCAACCAGATGGGGGCGGAAGGCTGGCGTCTTCTGCCGCAGCGCAAGAACCAGGAGAACGATCAATACTGCTTCGAGCGGCCCTACTGACCGTCGCCGGGCGACGCCGCTCTCGCCCGGCACCGCGGTGCCCTCGACCTGCCACGGCGCGCACGGGATCGCCTCGACCGCGACTTACGTCGACGGGGCCGTGACGTACGCGATGCGATCGTGCGCGTTCCTCGAGAACAACCGGTATCACCGCTGCTCCTTCTCCGTTCCCCGAGCGCGGCTCGCGGACCGACAGGCGTTGCTCCAGCGGATCTGCGACTCGACCGAGCTCGCCGTTTCGGACGCGCCGGCGACGGACTAGCCAGACTGGGCCAGCGCGGATCGTGAGCCCCTTGCGGTCGAGCGACGCGAGCGGCGGGGGACGCAGCTCCACGGCGATCCACACCTGGGACGCCGTCGCCGGTGGACCGAGCCGGCGCTACGTTCCAGGAAGGGTGCCATGGAACGGACAGCTCGCGACGCGCAGCGCCCGATCACACTGTTCCTCGCCGGCGACGTGATGACCGGACGGGGGATCGACCAGATCCTTCCGCACCCGTCGGATCCCCACCTCCATGAGCCGTACGTCGGCGACGCGCGCGAGTACGTGGACCTCGCCGAGCGCGCGAGCGGCCCGGTCCCGCGCGCCGTTGGCTTTCCTTATCCGTGGGGCGTGGCCCTCGACGAGCTCGAGCGCGCGCGGCCCGACGCCCGCATCGTCAACCTGGAGACCAGCGTCACCCGCAGCGACGATCACTGGCCGGGCAAGGGCATCCACTACCGGATGAGCCCCGAGAACGTCCGGGCGCTCACGGTCGCGCGCATCGACGTCGCCGCGATCGCGAACAACCACGTGCTCGACTACGGCTACCTCGGCCTGCTCGACACGATCGAGACGCTGGCGCGATCGGGGATCAGGACGACCGGCGCGGGTCGCCATCTGGCCGAGGCGCGCCGGCCGGCGATCGTGGATCTCGGAGCGGGCCGCCTCGTCGTCTTCGCGTTCGGCGACGACGCCAGCGGCGTGCCGCTCGAGTGGGCCGCCGGCGAGCACCGGCCCGGCGTCGATCGGCTGCCCGATCTCTCCGACGCCACCGCGGACGCCGTCGCCGAGCGCGTCCGCGCGGTGAAGCGCCCCGGCGACGTGGTGATCGCTTCGATCCACTGGGGCGGCAACTGGGGCTACGACGTCCCCGGCGAGCACCAGCGGTTCGCGCATCGCCTCGTCGACGGCGGGGTCGACCTCGTCCACGGCCACTCGTCGCACCACCCCCGCCCCATCGAGGTCTACCGCGATCGCCTCGTGCTCTACGGCTGCGGCGATCTGATCAACGACTACGAGGGCATCGAGGGCTACGAGGCGTACCGCCAGCAGCTCGGGGTGCTCTACTTCGCCCAGGTGCATGCCGCGACCGGCGCGCTGCTCGCGCTCCGCCTCGTCCCGACGGAGCTCGAGAAGCTCCGCCTCGAGCACCCTTCACCGGCCTCCGCCCGCTGGCTCGGCGAGCTGATCGATCGCATCAGCGAGCCGTTCGGCTGCCGCGTGGAGCCGGGCGTGGAGAGCGAGCTGGTGCTCCGGCCCCGCGCTGCGTGAATTTCATTTCACAGGGAGACGGGGAGACGGGGAGGATTCCTTTCGGTCGATCCGCGCCCACGCCGCGCAGCTGCAACCGCTTGCCCCGTACGCGCGAATCGAACGAGAGGATCAACCCGGCTCCCCGCTCAGGTTGAATCGCGGGGACCCGAGTCAGGGCCCCGACGAGGGAATCAGGTCAGGAACCAGTCGAGCAACGCGGTCATCACCGCGATCGGCACGACGAGGCCCGCCGCGGATCCGAGCACGTAGTCGCGGAGGCGCACCCGCGAGAGCGCGAGCGCGTAGTTGAGGTACGGTGCCACGGCGAGGCCGAGGCGTAGGACCGCGATCGTGCGGATCGGGCGGGTCTCGACGCGCGCGAGCAGGCGCTGGACCCAGGGGCGCTCGACGGCGGCCAGCGCCGTGCCACCGACCGAGCGCACCACCAGGAACGTCACCGTGACGGCGACGAGCGCGCCGACGTAGGCGAGCGCGCCGCCGGCGAGGCGGCCGTAGGCGAGGCAGGCCACGGCGACGAAGAGCCACCCGGGCAGCTGCAGGAGCGAGCCCACGGCGAAGAGCGCCACGAAGACGAGCAGGCCCCACGCGCCGGCGCCCTCGACCGCCGCCTGCATCGCTTCGCGCGTCATGTGCTCGCCGAGCGGCGAGAACCGCGCGGCGCAATAGAGCCCGATGAGCACCACCGCCAGCGCGACGAGGCGCCACTTGCCAGAGCGCGCGGGGGGCGGAGACGGCACGCCCCCGAACCTACCATGCCGGCGCCGCGGCTCGGTCCGCGAGCGGCGCCTCTCCGTTCCGAGGGGGGGGGGCGGCCCCCCCCCCCCCCCCAGAATAGGAAGCGGCGGCAGCCCCCCCCCCCCCCCCCGCCCCCGCGGGGGGGGGGCCCGCGGGGGGGGCCCCCCCGCGCGGGGGGGGGCCCCCCCCCCCCCGCCCCCGAACTGAAGAGGCGTCGGACCCTCGCCTCGAGACGCGTCGGTCGGACGAACGGTCCGACACCTCTTGCGTGCGAGCGGGGGGGGCGGCCCCCCCCCCCCCCACAAAAAAAGGCGGCGGCCCCCCCCCCCACCGGCGGGCGGGGGGG
>CAYJPW010000161.1:0-24416 GCA_964372055.1 uncultured Polyangiaceae bacterium | reverse complement strand
ACCCGGTGTCGGGCGGGCCGCAGGCGCCTCGGACTGGAAGTACGCCGGCTGCGCCGGTCGCGCCGCCGCCGTCGCCGCCGCCGCGCCGCCCGGCTCGCGCGTGCCGCCGACGTCGAACCGCCCGGCGACGCCCGCGAAGAGGAACGAGCTCACGCGCGGTCCGCTCACCATGGTGTTGCCCACGGCGCCCTCGGGGTTGCGCCAGAGGAAGAGGTTGAGGTCGGCGCCGATGGCCGGGCCGAGCGCGATGTTCTCGTTGAGGCGGACGTCGAGGCCCGCCTGCGCCTTCGCCACCTCGAGGCCGTGATCGAGCTCGTTGTTGTTCGGCCCCGCGGCCGCGCGCCACATCATCCGGTAGCCGGTCCCGAGCTTGACGTACGGGTCGAGCCGCTCGTACGGGTTGAAGTGGTACGTCGCGTTGATCGACGTCGACGCGCCGCGCACGCTCGAGTCGGTCGGGAGCGCCGAGCCGGCGCCGGACTGGTGGAAGCTGCCCTCCCAGCTCAGGCCCAGCCGGGGCGACACGCGGTAGCCCGCCTCGACGCCGACGCCGACGCCCGCCGTGGCCACGTTCCCGATCGCCTGCCCGGCGGCGACGTTACCGATCGGCTGCGCGTAGCCGGTGTTGACGCCCAGCTCGATCGCTCCCCTGGGCGCGCGCACGGGCGCCCTCAGGAACGAAGGCGCGCGCTCGGTGGGCGGCGGCGCCAAGGGCTGAGCACCCTGTGCGCGAGCCGTCGAGCTGGCCGCGAGCCCAAGGAGCAAGGTCGCTGCGCTGATCTTGATCGTTCGTCTCATTGTTCGAACCCCCGGCCCGAATCGCTCCAAGCCGCGTGCCCGGCGGGGCGGGCGGCCGGCTAGGTGAGCAGGGGCGCAAGATCGAGCTCGAGCGCGGCGTGCGCCTCGCGCAGCGATCGCTCGACGCCGGCGGGCGAGTCGCCGCGCGCGAAGAGGAAGCCGAGGTAGCTCGCCCCTTCGGGCAGGGCTCGGATCGACTCGCCCGGCTGGACCGCGATGGTCACGCCCTCGATCCCGGCGACGGCGCGCGCCCTCTCGACGCCGCGCACGGCGCGCAGCACGCCGCTCCTCGGGATGGGCAGCATCATCACGCCGGCCGCCGCCGCAGCGCCGTCCTCGGCGCGGCGCCGCGCGAGCCCGGCCGCGTGACGGAGGACGAGCTCCTCGAGCGACCCGGCGACCGCCTCGAGCACGCGCGAGCACAGCCCGCCGATCGAGCGGCCTGCAATCTCGACGATCGCCGGCCCGTCCGGCCCGACCCGCAGCTCGGCGTGGATGGGCCCGTGGCGCAGGCCGAGCGCCCGCGCCGCCCGCTCGGTCACCTCGAGGACGGCGGCCTGCCGCGCGCCGGCCAGCCGCGACGGCGTCACGTACAGGGTCTCTTCGAAGAACGGCCCCGAGAGCTCGTCGGGCTTGTCGAAGATGGCGATCGGCTCGAGCGCTCCCTCGGTCATGAGCGCCTCGACGGCGACCTCGGGGCCCTCGAGGTAATCCTCGACGAGCACGCGGTGGAACTCGGGCAGCGCGGAGGCGGCGCTCGGGTGGCGGGCGAGGATGCGGCGCGTCCGCGCGAGGGCGCTCGCGAGCTCGGCGTGATCGTCGGCGCGGATCACGCCCTGGCTTCCCGTGAGCATCGGCGGCTTCACCACGCAGGGGAAGCGCACCAGCGCGGCGACGTGCGCGGCATCGTGGTGCGGCTCGAGCGAGCGGAAGCGCGGGCCCGGCACGCCGTGCGCCGAGAGGCGCTCGCGCATGAGGCGCTTGTCGCGCGCGGCGTAGGCGGCGTCGGCCGTGGCGTGAGGCAACCCGCGGCGCTCGGCCACGAGCGCGGCGACGACCGCGCTGGTCTCGTTCGTCGCGACCACGCCGTGGAGCAGGCCCGCCGCGCCGGCCAGCGCCTCGGCCGCGCGCTCCGGGCGCGCGAGGTCCGCCTCGTGGACCTCGAGGCCGTGGCGGGCGAAGGGCGCCGGCAGATCGGTGGCGAGCACCAGCTCGACGCCGGCGCGCCGGGCCGCCGCGACGTACGCCTCGACGCGGTAGCTCTGCGCGGGGAAGACCAGCAAGAGCCGTGGAAGCGCCACCCCGAAACGGTACTCTGGCGGAAGCGGCCCGACCATGCGCAGCGTCGTCCTGTTCGCTTTCTGTCCGAGCTCGTCGGCGTACGTCGCCGCGTTCGCCGACGCGGGGGCGCACCTCGCCGCCGTCGTGACCGGCCCCGGCGGCGGCCTCGCCGAGGCGTGCGCGGGTCGCGGCGTGACGCTGTGGCGCTCGACCGACGTGAACGCGACCGGCTTCGTCGCGCGCGTCGAGGCGCTCGCCCCCGATCTCCTCGTCGTCGCCGGCTGCCCGCAGCTCCTCCAGGGGCCGATGCTCGGCGCCGCGCGCCTCGGCACCGTGAACCTCCACCCTTCGCTGCTCCCGCGCTACCGCGGGCGCCAGCCGCTCTTCTGGGCGCTCCTCCGCGGCGAGGCCACGGTCGGCGTCACGCTCCATCGCGCGACCGCCGAGATCGACGCCGGTCCGATCCTCGCGCAGCGCGAGGTCGCCGTGCCGCCGCGCGCGACCGCGGCCTCGCTCGCGCGCGAGGTCGACGCCGCCGGGGCGGCGCTCGTCCCCGACCTGGTCCGGTGGATCGACGAGGGCGCGCTGCCGCCCGGCACGCCGCAGTCCGGGCCCTCCAGCCGCGTTCCGCCGCTCGGCCCCGAGCACGGCCTCGCCGACTGGTCACGATCCGCGGTCGAGCTCGATCGCCTCGTTCGCGCCGCCGCCGGCGAGATCGCCGTCTTCACCCACCTCGCGGGCATGAAGCTCGTGCTCCTCGAGGCCGAGCCGGCCGACGCCCCCGCGGGGCCTCCCGGCGCCGTCCTCGACGTCGGATCGGCGGGCGTGGTCGTGGCGACCGGCGCCGGCGCCCTCCGCGTCACGCGCTGGGCGCTCTTCGGGCGGACGTGCTCGGGCGAGGAGCTCGGCCGCTCGATCGGGCTCCGCGCCGGGCAGCGCCTCTCGGCGAGCCCCGCGTTCTGAGATCAGGCTGCGGCGAGCCCGAGCTCGAGGAGCCGGAACGTGTCGGTGTAGGTGCTGCCCCGAACGCACTTGCCGTCGACGAACTGCTCGACGTCGCAGAACACCGCCTGCTCGGACGCGTGCGCCGACGGGCGCGCGAAGGTGCACTCGGTGATGACGAAGTCGCCGGCCTCGTGGAGCTTGCGCACCTCGACGCGCGCGTGGGGGAACGCCTCGGCCGAGCTCTTGAAGAGGGCGATGACGGCGTCGCTGCCGCGCACGAGCTCCGCGCGCGCGGCGTGGAACCACTCGACTCCCGGCGCCATCATGCCCGAGAGCTCCACCCAGTCGCGGCGGTTGTAGGCGTCGTAGAAGCGATGGACGATGTCGGCGTTGCTCTTCATGGGTCGGCTCCCGGACGGCGCGGTCACTTGGCGCTCACGACGACGGGGGTCTTCGAGGGCTTGAAGACGTTGTCGACCTCGCCGTCGACGACGCGCAGGGCATCCTTGCCCCAGTCGTAGTCGGTGCCCTCGGTCTGCGCCGCGGTGAGCAGGTCCTTGTACGTCGCCTGCTTGCCGTCGAGCAGCCGCACCACGAAGCGCCCGAGGCCCCCGCCGGACCCGTCGGAGAAGCTCTCGAGGCCGTTGGTGATGGTGTCGAGGTCGAGCGACCCGCGCTCCTTCAGCGCGTAGTAGTCCTTGTTGTAGTAGTTGAAGGAGACGCACGCATCGATGAAGAAGATCTGGTAGCTCTCCGGGAAATCCGACTCGTCGTAGCGGCTCGGATCGAGCGGCCCGCTCCCGATGTACGAGTGGCCGTTGTAGAGGAAGACGTCGCTGGTCTTGATGGCGCGCCGGTGCGGCGTCTCGTCCGAGCCCGAGCCGTAGTACTGGTTCACCCGGATGGTGACGTCCTTGGCCGCGGCCGAGCCGATCTTCACGCTCACCTTCTCCTCGAAGGTGATCCACTTGCGGAGGATGCGATCGCCGACGGCTCGGCGGAGCGCCTTGCGGTCCGTGGAGGTGGTGAAGGCCGCCGGATAGCCGCTGCCCTGCTCCCAGCGAACCAGGTCCATGAACGACGAGGCCTTGGCCGTCTTGCCGTTGACGGTGAACGTCGTCAGGTCCGTCTGGGGCTCGGTCTTCACGACCTTGAGGCTCGGGCGAGCGCCGAGGATCTCCTCCATCTCGCTCATCATCTCCGTGTAGCCCTCGTCGTCGATGACCGAGTGCGGCTTGCCCGGCTCGGCGTGATCGATCTCGCCGTTGACGAGGCTGATGATCAGCTTGCCGGGCTCGACGCCGCCGCTCCAGAGCCGGTCGTACTCGGGCCAGGTCTTGCCCTGCGACGTCTTGGTCGACTGGAGACGCGCCGTCATCGGGATGTAGAGGCGGTCCTCCTCGGCGAGGACGATCTGCGACTTGGGGTCCGTGAGCGCCTCGCGCGCCTCGTCGATGGCGCTCTGCTCGGCCTCCATGGCCTCCTGGCAGCTCTCGAGCGAGGGATTGAACACGTACCAGATGGCGTCCTCGAACTCGATGTCGTGCGAGGTGTTGCCGGTGCACTCCTCGAGGATGCGCTTGGTCTTGCTCTCGAAATCGCCGTGCAAGAGGCCGAGGTGGATGGCGGTGCGCCGCGACATCGACTTGGGCACCACGGCCTGGTCCTCGTAGCGGTAGCGAACGCGGAGCGCGGCGTGCGTGGTGCCGGCCTCGGTGTCGATCACCGTGACCGGCTCCTCGATGAAGCTCTTGGCGTCGACGTCGGCGAGCTCGCGGTTCGAGACCGAGATGTTGGCCTCGCGCAGCGCGCCGAACGCCGACTGGGTCTGCGCCTGCACCGTGCGCAGGATCTCGGAGCTCGACGCGTCGGAGTCGACGTAGACGTAGCCCTCGAAGGTCAGCTTGCGCTCGCGCGCCGTGAGGCTGGTGAGGTCGTCCTCGTCGCCCGTCTGGGCTTCTTCGCCGGCGCCGCCGCACGCGGGCAACGATCCGGCGAGGCCGAGGGCGAGGGCAGAGAGCAGGATGCGCTTGAGGTCGAGCACGGAGCCTCCGGGGCTGCTGGGTGTGCCGGGCGCCCAAGCAGGACCCGGGCCAATGCGACATCTGCCCCGATGTAGGCAAAACTGGGCGCCGGCATGGATCCTCGGGGATCCGATCGGATCCCTCGGGGCCCAGCGGGCGCGGGATCGCCTGGCCGCTCGGCGCCCGGCCGTCGGTCAGTTGCCCGACGAGGGGCCGTCCACGAAGCCGATGCCGAGGGTCGGATCGTCGGACGAATCGGCCTCGCACTTCGAGAGCGCCTCGATCTCGGTCGCGCACCGATCCGCGCCGTTGCCGCTGCACTCTCCGTCGTTGTTGCAGGGCTGGCCGCTGCCGGTGCAGGCCGGGGCGTGGCAGCTGCCGCTCACGCAGTGGCCCGAGTTGCCGATGACCACGCACTCGGCGTCGCCGACGCAGGGGATCTGCGCGTCGTAGTCGGAGGTGCACGAGCCGGGCTCGGCCGTGGTGAAGCGCACCTCGTTCTCGTTGCACGTTCCCTTCTGCTCGACGCAGTCGGCGTAGCTCTCCCACGCGCTCTCGCAGCCGTAGGCCTCGGCGATCCGGAGCGACGTCTCGATGGTGTCGCAGGTGAAGGTCTCGGTGTAATCGTTGCAGTGCTCGCACTCGCAGACGAGGTCGCAGAGCGTGCCCGCGCGGGAGCCGCACGCCGTCCCGAGCGCCGAGAGCGCGACCAAGAGGCCCGTGGAGACCATCAACGCGCGCATCGCTTCCTCACACGATCGGGAGGCAGGCCGCCTCAGTTGCACCGCTGGTAGGTCGTCGTCTCGGTCTTGCAGGCGTCCGGATCGGCCACGATGTAGTCGCGATCGATGCACTGCCCGCTCGAGCACTGCACGAAGCCCGACGCTCGGCACTCGTCGTCGGTCGTGCACGCGAGCCCCGTCTGCAGGTCCTCGCAGCTGGCGCGCTCGATCCGGCACGTCGTGTAGTCCTCGAGCTCGTCGGCGCAGCCGATCTCGCCGGCGATGTCCTCGCGGAGCTCCTCGATCGCGATGCACGCCTCGAGGTCCTTCTCGTTGCCCCCGAGGCAGTCCTCGCGCGCCTCGCAGAACGCCTCGATGTCCGCGCCGCCGCAGCCCGCTGCGGCCAGCGCCGCGGTGACCGCGAAGCCCACGATGGTCCGCAACGACGGCATGCGCGCAAGCTACCACCCGCTCGGCGAGCCCGGCAAACGCCCGCGTCGAGCGAGGGTGCGGTGGCCGTCGAAGCGCGGGCTCGGCCCGCGACCGCGCGCGCGAAGGATGTCGTACCCTTGATTACGTGGGGGCGGCGCGCCGCCGCGGATTGCGCGCGATTCCCCGAGGCAGACGACTGGGGCTCGGTATCATCGAAAACGATGCCGCCCCTCCCTCGACTCGCGTCCTTGGCGCTGGTGGTCATCGCGTCCGTGATCGCGCCGATCGCGTGCGGCTTCCCGGACTACGGCGGCTTCGAGGCGTCGAGCGCGTCGAGCGGCGGGACCGGCGGCTCGGGCCAGGGCGGCGCGGGCGGTACGACGACGACGAGCAGCGCGGGAGGCGGCGGCGCCGGCGGAACCGGCGCGGGCGGCGGCGGCGGAGCTCCCGGCTGCACGACGAACGCCGACTGCGACGGCTCCCCTCTCGGTCCCGTGTGCGATCCGCAGACGGCGGCGTGCGTCGCGTGCCTCCCGAGCGACGACGTCTGCGCGGCGGGGCAGTACTGCACGCCGGCGAAGACGTGCGTGCCCGGCTGCAACGACGACACCGACTGCAACCTCGCGTCCGGCACCGGGGCGGGCGGCGGCGGTGGTTCCGGAGGCGCCGGCGGCGCGGCGGGCGCCGGCGGGGCCGGCCCGGCGTCGCTCACCTGCGACGTCGCCAGCCACGTCTGCATCGGCTGCGTGATCGACGACCCTTGCCCGCCGGGCACCATCTGCGACACCGGGACGACCGAGTGCATCCCAGGCTGCACGCCCAAGCACGACTGCCAGGTCGGGCACGACTGCTGCTCGGGCGAGTGCGTCGATCTCCAGCTCGACGCCGCCCACTGCGGCGCCTGCGACACGCCCTGCGATCCGCCGGGCGGCACCGGCCAGTGCGCTGCCGGCGTCTGCCAGCTGCTCTCGTGCGATCCGACGGCCGCCGACTGCGACGCCGATCCGGCCAACGGCTGCGAGTCGGATCCGGCCGTCGATGCGGCGAACTGCGGCGGCTGCGGCCTGCCGTGCGCGCCGATGGCGAACGCGCAGCCCGGCTGCAGCGGAGGCGTGTGCGCGCTCGGTCCCTGCCTCGCCGGCTACGCGGACTGCGACATGACCGCGGCCACCGGCTGCGAGATCAACATCCTCACGAGCGTGGGCAACTGCGGCGGCTGCGGCGCCGCCTGCAACCTCGCCAACGCGGTGGAGGCGTGCCAGAGCGGCGTCTGCGCCGTGCAGAGCTGCGAGCCGGGCTTCGCCAACTGCGACGCGACCAGCTCGAACGGCTGCGAGGTGAGCACGCAGACCGACACCCAGAACTGCGGCGCCTGCGACGCGTCGTGCTCGCTGCCGAACGCGAGCCCGGTGTGCCAGGCGGGCAGCTGCGCCATCGCCCAATGCGCACCGCCCTTCGACGACTGCAACCTCGTCGCGGGCGACGGGTGCGAGACGAACCTCAACACGTCGCTCCAGAGCTGCGGCGCCTGCGGCACCCTCTGCAACCTGCCCAACGCCACGGCCGCCTGCTCGAACGGCGGCTGCGTCGTCGCGAGCTGCAACTCCGGCTTCCAGGACTGCGACGGCCTGCCGGCGAACGGGTGCGAGATCAACACCAACACCAACGCCTTGAACTGCGGCGGCTGCGGCGCGGCCTGCAGCACCAACAACGGCACTCCGTCCTGCGGCGGCGGCCAGTGCTCGATCACGTGCCTCCCGGGCTTCGCCAACTGCGACGGCAGCGCCGCGAACGGGTGCGAGATCAACACCACCAACAACGTCAACAACTGCAGCTCGTGCGGCAACGTCTGCCCGCCGCAGGGCGGCACCCCGGCGTGCTCGAACAGCCAGTGCACCGTGTCGTCGTGCGCGCCCGGAAAGGGCGACTGCGACGGCAACACCCTGAACGGCTGCGAGACCACGACCACCACCGACGTCGACAACTGCGGCGGGTGCGGGCTCGCCTGCTTCGTGCAGAACGGCACCGCGGGATGCGCCGGCAGCACCTGCTTCGTGGCTTCGTGCAACCCCGGGTTCGCCAACTGCGACGGCCTCTACGCGAACGGCTGCGAGACGAACCTCCACACCCTCGCCGACTGCGGCGCCTGCGGCGTCGGCTGCAACCTGGCGAACGCCACCTCGTCGTGCGCCACGGGGACCTGCGGCATCGTCTCCTGCGCCGGCACCTTCGCCGATTGCGACGGCACGACGGCGAACGGGTGCGAGGTGAACACCGCGTCGAACATCGCCAACTGCGGGACCTGCGGCAACGCCTGCAGCGCGGTCAACGGCTCGCCCTCGTGCTCGGGCGGCGCCTGCTCGATCACGTGCGCGGCCGGGTTCGGCAACTGCGACTCGAACGTCGGCAACGGCTGCGAGACGGCCACCACCAACAACGTCAACGCCTGCGGCGGCTGCGGGAACGTCTGCGCCGTGCAGAACGGCACCCCCGGATGCTCGGGGACGACCTGCGTCGTCCAATCGTGCACCGGAGCCTTCAAGAACTGCAACGGGCTCTACGGCGACGGCTGCGAGGTCAACTCGGCGACGAGCCTCACCAACTGCGGGACGTGCGGCACGGCCTGCGCCAACGCGAACGGGACCACGTCCTGCTCGTCGGGCGTGTGCAGCCCCGTCTGCGCGCCCGGTTTCGCGAGCTGCGACTCGAACCCGAACAATGGGTGCGAGACGAACACCAACACCAGCCTGACCAACTGCGGCGGCTGTGGCACGACGTGCAGCTATGCCAACGGCGTCGGCGCCTGCCAGAACGGCACCTGCGCGCTCGTCTCGTGCAACGCGAGCTTCGGCGATTGCGACCTGAACCCCGCGAACGGCTGCGAGACGCCGCTCAACACGCTCTCCAACTGCGGCGCCTGCGGCGTCGCCTGCAGCAACGGCAACGGCATGACGGCCTGCGCGGCGGGCGTCTGCTCGCCGACCTGCAACGCCGGTTTCGCGAGCTGCGACGCGAACCCGAACAACGGCTGCGAGACGAGCACGACCACCGTCGCCAACTGCGGCGGCTGCGGGGTGCCCTGCGACTTCGCGAACGCGACCGAGTCCTGCCCGGGCGGGGCCTGCACGTTCGGGGTGTGCAACGGCGGCTTCGGCAACTGCGACGGCAGCCAGGCGAACGGCTGCGAGACGGACACCAACACCTCGAACCAGCACTGCGGGGGGTGCAACGCGCCCTGCCCCGGCGGGAAGTTCTGCGCCGCCGGCACCTGCGTCGACGCCTGCCCGCCGGGCACGGCCGACTGCGACGGCAACAGCGCCAACGGCTGCGAGACGAACACCAACACCGACGCCAACCATTGCGGGGCCTGTCCGACGGTGTGCTCGAGCTCGCAGTACTGCGCCGTGGGGAGCTGCACCGCATGCGGCGCCGGCCTGCGTGATTGCGACAAGAACGGCGCGAACGGCTGCGAGGTCAACGTCGCCGGCGATCCCAACAACTGCGGCGCCTGCGGGACCAAGTGCGGCAGCGACGGCACCTGCGGCTGCGCCGCCTCGATGTGCAGCGGCGGCACCATCTCGTTCTCGGAGGACTTCTCCGACAACGCGAAGGGCTGGACGCTCGACGTCGAGTGGCAGATCGGCCCCGCCACGGCGAGCTCCGGCCAGGAGCAGGGCAACCCGGATCCCGCCAGCGATCACACGACGAGCGCGGACAACGGCGTCGCCGGGATCACCATCGGCGGCAACTACATCGTGAGCCCGCAGCACGGCTTCTATTACCTGACGAGCCCCATCATCGACCTCTCGGGCGCGCCGGGCACCGTGCTGCTCTCCTACTGGCGATGGCTCAACACCGACTGGGACCCGTACACGGTCGACACCGTCGAGGTCTTCAACGGCAGCTCGTGGGTCACCCTCTGGGCCAACACGTCGCTCGGCAGCGTCTTCGTGACCGACGCCGCGTGGACGCGGTTCGAGCACAACGTCACCTCCTACAAGAACGCGAGCTTCCGCGTCCGCTTCGGCTTCAAGACCGGCAAGCAGGGCAACTTCCTGCCGTGGATCATGAGCGGCTGGAACATCGACGACGTGTCGCTCGCCAGCGCGACCTGCAACTGACCCGAGCTCGTTCGACGCTCGCGCCGGCCCCTCTCCCGGTGCGGGAGGGTGCTCGCCTGGTCGAAGCGCGTTGCCCTCTCCCGCCGGGAGAGCGGCCGAGGGGCGACGCCGAAGATGCCTCGAGCTACCCGCCGTGGGATCAGAAGCGCCCGATGACCCGCGCACCGCCGGGGCCGACGGTGAGCCCGACGGACGGCGCCGGCGAGGGGCTGGGCGCGAACACCACCAGACCGAGGCCGATCGCCAGCGCCGCCGCGCCTCCGATGAACGTCGCCGTCGACACGGTCGCGTAGAGCTCGCCGCTGTCGCGCGTGCCGGCGAGATCGGGCGGGCAGCTCTGCCGGTCCGAGCCGCACGCCGCGTCGAGATCGCTGATCGCCCCCTGCTTCATCCCGAAGAAGACGCCGGCGACGGCGAGGCTGGCGATCCCGGCGCCGCCGAGGACGAAGCCGGCGATCCTCACCGGCGATGTCCCCGGCGCGGTCGGCGGCTTCTCGGCGGGCTTGTCCTTGGGGGGCGGTGCGACGGGCGGCGGCGCGACGGCCGGCGCGCCCTTCGCCTCGGGCAGCTTGAGCTCGACCGATTTGGTCTCGCTCTCGGCGAGCGTCACGTCGACGGAGAACTTCTCGCGACCCGGCGCCGAAGCCTCGAGGTGATGGGAGCCCGGGTTGACGGCGATGGGCGCCGCGACCGACGTGGGCCCGAGCTCGCGCCCATCCATGACCACCTTGGCCGAGGCCGCGCCCTCGCCGCGCACGAGGGTGAGCTTGGGGATGCGCGGCTCGAGCGACGCCAGCGCCGACTTCGAGGCGCTCTCGACCTCTCTCGCCTTCGCCTCCTCGGCCTCGTAGAGCGCGAGCCGGTAGGAGCCCAGCGCCTGGACGAGATCGCCGATCTTCTCCTCGCATTGCGCGATGTGGAAGCGCACCTGCGGCGTCGACTTCACCTGCGCGACGCCCTTGAAAATGGCGAGCGCGCCCTCCCAGTCGTTCGCGGCTTCGCGCGCGAGGCCTCTGCGGAACTCCTCGCGCGCCTGGGCGAGCGCCTGGGGCGTCGGGCCGCTCTGGGCGCGCGCGTCGCCGGCCGGCCACGCCGTCGCACACGCCGCGATCACGGCGGCGACGAGACACGCTCGACCTCGGCTGCGGGCGAGGATGGGCATCGGAGAATCGTACACGAACGGGGCCCGCCGCGTCAGGGCGCGCAGGCGCCGTTTTGGCAGGTCTCGTTCGGCGGGCAGGCGTTGCCGCAGATGCTGCAGTTCGCCGCGTCGGTCTTGACGTCGACCTCGCACCCGTCGACCGGATCGTCGTTGCAGTCGGCGCGGAAGGCGTCGCACACGAGGCCACACGTGCCCATCTGGCACTGCGCGCTGGCGAACGCCGGGTCGGGCGGGCAGGCGGCGTCGCAGGCGCCGCAGTGGTCGAGATCGAGCGCGAGGATGACGCACGCTCCCGAGCAGCAGTCCTTGCCCGCGTCGCAGGCGTGGCCGGGGTTGCACCCCGGGACGCACGCCGTGGTCGGCCCGCAGATCGCGCCGGCGGGGCAATCGCCGTCGGCGGTGCAGCCCAGGCAGGCGTGCGTCGCCGGATCGCAGGTGAAGACGTCGGGCTCGGGGCCGGCGTTGCACTCGGCGTTGCTCTTGCAGCCCGGGCTGCAGACGTTCGCGGCCGTGCAATAGAACCCGACCGGGCAATCGTCGTCCCCGGGCACGCAGCGGACGCACAAGCCGGTCGCGAGGTCGCACTTCTTCGTCACCGGCTCGGACGCGCAGTCGGCGTCGCTCTGGCAGCCGGACGCACCCCCGGCGCCGCCGGTGCCGCTGCTGGAGGACGTGGTCGCGCCCCCGCCGCCTGGACCGCCGCCCCCCTGCGCGGCCGCGCCGCCGCCACCGGCGCCCGCACCGAAGCCGCCGTACTCCGGGAAGCCGCACGCCGCGAAGAGCGCGACCGTGACGAACGCCGCCCGCCTCAGGGGAGCTTCTCCGGCCGCGGCACCGCGCCGCCCTTGCGGACGAAGTCGGCGATCACGAGGCCGAGCCGCGTGTCGGCCTTCAGGCACTTGACGCTGACCTCGCCCATGGTCGCGCCCTTGCACTCCTTGCGGCGCTCGTCGTCGGCCTTGCCGATCGTCTCTTCCGCGAGGAGCGCCTCGCGCGTCTTCAAATCGAGCGCCCTCCAGTTGATGCGGGCGCTCTTCGCGCTCGGCGGGACCTTGAACCTGAGCTCCTCCGAGGCGAGCGAGGCGCAGGTGCCGTCCCAGCGAAGCACGTCGTAGCCTCCGCCGGAGCCGCTGACCTGCATCCCTCCGGTCGCCGCGGCCTTGTGGTGGAGCACGAGCACCTCCTCGTCGAACTCGAGCTTGTCGCTCGAGGACGCGCCGCCCGAAGCGTTCCACGCCTCCACGTTGCGGCTCAAGTAGCCGCGTGTCCACGGCGACCCCTTGGCGAAGAGGACGAGCGCGACGTCGGGGAAGTAGCCGCCGCAGAGGCGCTTCACGAACTCGAGCGGCGGCGTGCAGAGCTTGGGCTCGGCGCCGGGCTCGCACGCCGCGGGCAGCGCCTTGGCCTTCGCGGTGGCCTCGTCGTCGCTGCCGCCGTTCGACGGCGTCTCGGCGGCGACCGGGCTCGCGAGGTGCGGGGCGCCTGCAGGGGCCGCCGTCGCCGTGAGCGCCGGCGGCCCGCCGCAGGCCGACGCGACGACGCTCGCCGCCACGGCGAGGCAGGCGACACGGGTCATGGCCGATCAAGCTACCACGCCGTCACCGCGCGCTTGACGGCCCCCGCGCACGGGGGCATTCGGAGACGCGATGCGCCTCTATACCTTCCTTCACTCACCCAATCCCCTCAAGGTGCGGCTCGCGCTCGCCGAGCTCGGCGTCCCGTACGAAGCCGTCGAGGTGAACCTCTTCAAGCGCGAGCACCGGTCCGAGGCGTTCGCGAAGGTCAACCCGCACCGCAAGGTCCCGGTCCTCGACGACGCCGGCGTGCTCCTGCCCGAGTCGAACGCGATCCTCGCGTACCTGGGGCGGACGCGCGGCGGCGCGCTCTGGCCGGCGGAGCCGGCCGGCGAGGCGCAGGCGCTCCGCTGGCTCTTCCTCGAGGCCGGCCATCTCATGCCGCACGCCGGCACCGTGTGGTGGACGGACGTCGTCGCCCCGGCGCTCGGACGTCCCGGCGCGGGCAAGGAAACCGTGGCCGAAGCCGTCGAGGAGCTGGAGCGCTCGCTGCACGTCCTCGAGAAGCAGCTCGAGCGTCGCGCCTGGATCCTCGGCGATGCGTTCTCGCTCGTCGACTGCTCCGTCGGCGTGTCGGTGGCGATGCTCCGCAAGACCCGCCTCGACGACGAGGCGCGCTGGCCCCGGGTCATCGCATACCGCGAGCGCCTCCGGGCGCGCCCGAGCTGGGCTGCGGCCTCCGGCGACGCCATCCACGAAGTCGGGTAGCATGGCGGGCGTGATTCGGCGCGGGGCGGCGAGTGCGCGCGGGGCGGCGATCGCGGTGGCCGCGATCGCCATGGCGACGGCGGCGCTCGGCGCGGCGTGCGGATCCACGGGCGACGACGTCGACGTCGCCGGCGGCGAGGGCGGCGGCCTGCTCACCGGGGCCGGCGGCGCGGGCGGCGGCTCGACGACGTCGCGCGCGAGCACGCGCTCGATCGCCGCCCCGGGCGGCGGTGGGGGCGGCCCCCACCACGCCCCCCCCGCCCCCCTCGTCCTCGCCCACGGTTTCTTCGGCTTCGAGGAGTTCGCCGGCCTCGATTTCGTCACCTACTTCTACGAGGTGAGGGACCGCCTCGCCGCCGAGGGCGAGACCATGGTCTACACGCCCGCGGTCGATCCGTTCAACGACTCGACCTACCGCGGCGCGCAGCTCGCCGACGCGATCGAGCAGATCCTCGCCGACACCGGCTACGAGAAGGTCAACCTCATCGGCCACTCGCAGGGAGGCCTCGACGCCCGCGTCGTCGCGCACGATCACCCGGAGTGGATCGCGTCGGTGACGACGATCGCGACCCCGCACTGGGGCACGCCGATCGCCGACATCGCCATGAAGGTGATCGACGATCCGGCGCTCTCCGACATCCTCGACTGGATCCTCCAGGTCATCGGCGCCCCGCTCTACGATCAGGTGGGCCAGGAGACGAGCCTCGCGAAGCCGATGTACCTGTTCTCGCAGCCGGGCATCGCGGCGTTCAACGCCCAGTACACCGACGCGCCCGGCATCCCCTACCTCTCGATCGCCGGGCGCTCCGACTACCACTTCGGCGGGAGCGACTGCGCGCCCGACGTCGAGCTCCCGTTCATCACCGATTTCAAGACCGTGCTCGATCCGGTCGATCCGCTCCTCGATCTCACCGAGCAGATCCTCGACGGAGGCTTCGGCGATCCCTACCCGAACGACGGGCTCGTCCGCGCCAAGGACGCCCGCTGGGGCCAGTTCCTCGGCTGCGTGCCGGCGGATCACCTCGACGAGATCGGCCAGCTCTTCGGCGACGGGGCCGGCGCGGGCAACGGGTGGAAGTACAAAGACTTCTACGTCGCGCTCGTCGCCGAGCTCCGCGCGCGCGGCTACTGATATTTCCCAAGAGCGATGGGGCCGCTCCCAGGAGCGATGGGGCCCCGTCCCCATCGCTTGCGAGTGAGGGCGTCTTCCCACGACCGTGAGGCGTCTTCCCCGACGGATGTCGCCGAGCTGGTTGATGGGCCCGTCCCCATCGCTTGCGAGTGAGGGCGTCTCCCCACGACTGTGAGGGCGTCTTCCCATGATTGGCGATGCCGCCAACCGCCGGGCCCATCGCTGCCAAAGGGTTCAGCGGCTGAGGTGCACGAGCTTGCCGGCGATGTCGACCTTCACGGCCTGGAGCTTCTTCTGGCTCTCGGGCCAGAGGAGGACGCCGCCGGCGAGGTGGTCGAACCCGTAGAAGTGCGCGGTCTGGATCTCGCTGCCGCCGTCGGTGTCGAGGACGACGTCCTTGGTGTCGCCCATCGGGGGCGTGCGCAGCGTGATCTTGTCGAGCCAGGTGAGGTTGCCGTCGCCGTCGACGCGGACGCGCTCGTAGGTGCGGTTCAGCGTCTCGGGCGGGAAGACGATGCTGGCGTTGTTGACCGACTTGATGCGGTTGAAGAGGGCCTTGTACGTGTAGTCCGAGAGCCAGATGGGATTGCAGTAGCTCATCACGTCGGCCGTCTGGCCCGGGTTGAAGAGCTTCTTCGTGAGCGGGTTGTAGCCCCAGACGCCGACCGAGCCGTCGCCGTAGGGGAAGCTCTGATCGGTGCCCGAGGCGCCGCCGCACGGCGCGTGGTTGCGGCCGTGGGTGTGGCCGATCTCGTGCACCGAGGTCTCGGCGGCCATCTCGCCCGAGAAGCCGAGGCCGATGGCGGCGCGCGAGTACGAGTCCGTCGGCCCACCGACGAAGCCGAGCCCCGCGACGCAGCCGCCGCTGCAGTAGCTGCTCGCCGACGAAGCGGGCGCGAAGATGCCGTAGTAGTAGACGTCGTTGGGGGCGTTGTCCTGCTCGCGCAGATCGGCGATGGCGCCGAGCAGCGAGTCCCAGCCCGAGCCGTTCGAAGAGACCTGCGAGGCCCAGCCCACGGAGGCCCGGACCGAGATGTCGACCTGGGGCACCGGGTACATCGCGTAGAAGAGATCCTTGTAGCGCTCGAGCTGCGCGGCCGAGGTGTCGGGGAGCCGGTTCGACCCGTCGCCGCCGTACGAAACAGGCACGAGCTTCACCTTGAGGATCGAGCCCGACGACTGGACGGGCACCGAGTCGGAGCCCGACGCCGGGTAGCGCGCGCCGGGGTTGTCGCCGGTCGAGCCCGTCTGCTTGAGCTCGACCCGGTAGCTGAAGCTGCCGCCGAGCGCCGACGCGGGCAGGTCGAAGTTGATGGTGCTCGCGAGGCTCGCGTCGCTGGAGCTCGGGCCGAGCGCCGCCGTCGTCTCGATCGGCGTCGTTGCGTCGTCGAGGTACAGCTGCGCCGTCACCGGGCCGCCGTCGTAGGCGCCGGTCGTGGTGACGAACACGCGCATGAGCGCCGCCTTGTTGGCGACGATCGGGATGCTCGACGACGCCGTGGCCCCGTTCGCCATGATCGGGCGCTTCATCGCCTGGTAGATGGCGATCTCGTCGATGGTCACGCCCTGGGCGTCGCCGAGCGGGTCCTCGGGCGCACCGGTGCCCGTCGTGGCCCCGCCCGTCGTCGCGGCGCCGCCGGCGCCCTCGGCCGACGAGCCGCCCGCGCCCGGATCGCCGTTGCCGCTCGAGCCCTCGTTCGGATCGCCACCGCCCTTGCGCTTTTCCCCGAGCTGGTCGTCGATCACCAGGGCGTCGGCCCCCGTGATGGCGTTGCAGGCCACGAGGGGGACAGCCAGCAGCAGGGCGATGAGCGGGGTACGGGTCATCGAAGGCCTCCCGGACGGCTGGCTCGCATCACGTGTCGTGCCAAGCCGGCGTTGCGGAGCACACATTGGCGCCATCGCGCTTGTTGCGCGCTGGAGCGTGAGCCTCGGCACGAACGTCGACCTCGCATGGTGCAAGAGCGATCCGGGTGGATCGCGGCGCGCCCTGCGAAGTGACGAAGGCGCCGAGCCATCGCTCTAGCAAGCGCAGCCGCTGGAGCGCAAACTCTTTAAATCACCGCGGAAAGTTGTACCTGGCAGGGGCTGTGCTCACCGTGCCATCATCGGCGCGCGTGAAGCCCTGCCCCTTCTGCGCCGAGCCGATCCAGGACGCGGCGATCAAGTGCCGCTTCTGCGGCAGCATGCTCGACGGCTCGGGCGGCCCCGTCGCGGCCGCCGCCGGCCCCGTCCCCGCAGGAGCGCCGGCGCGTCCCGCGATCGTGATCTTCGAGGGAACACCGAGCTGGAAGGCGTGGTTCTGGTCGTACCTCGTGGCCTGCCTGCTCGCGGTCGTTCTCGTCGGGCTCGTGTGGATCCTCGTCTTGCAGACGAAGCGCCGATCGTCGCGCTACAAGATCACCGACCGCACCATCGACTACGAGAGCGGCGTGTTCTCGAAGCGAATCGAGACGCTGCAGCTCTGGCGCGTCCAGGACATGGATCTGTCCCAATCGCTCCTCGAGCGCATCCTCGGCATCGCGCGCATTCGGGTGTTCACGAAGGACCTCACCGATCCCGAGCTCGTGCTCCGTGGTCTGCCCGCGTCGCGCGAGCTGTTCGACAAGCTCAAGGACGCGGCCGAGCTGGCGCGGCAGCAGCGCGTCGTGGGCATGGTCGAATAGCGCGCGGCGCGCACCGACCGAGCGACGCGCATTCGGCGGCCGGGCTCGCCGGGTGCTCCGACGTGGCGATTGTCGTTTGGTTCGCCGGGCGTTGTGCTTTCCTTGCGGCGTCATGTTGCTCGACGAGATCGTCGATCACGCCCGACGCATCGCGCGGGAGATCGCGGGTCCTCATGCGGCGCTCGTCGATCGAGAGGCGCGCTGGCCCGCGGAGGCGCTGGGCGCCCTCCGGACCGCCGGGCTCTTCGGTCTCGTCGTGCCGCGCGAGTGCGGCGGCCACGGCCACGGGCTCCTCGCCGTCGCGCGCGTCTGCGAGGCGCTCGGCGAGCACTGCGCCTCCACGGCGATCTGCTTCGGGATGCACTGCGTCGCCTCCGCCGTGATCGCGGCCAAGGCGACGGACGAGCAGCGCGAGCGCTGGCTCGTGCCCATCGCCGAGGGCCGCCACCTGACGACGCTGGCGTTGAGCGAGGGCGGCACCGGCGCGCACTTCTACCTCCCCGAGACCCGCCTCGACCGCGCGCCCGGGGGCGCGTTCGTGGTCGACGGGACCAAGACGTTCGTGACCAACGGCGGGCACGCCGACTCGTACGTGGTGTCGACGGCGGCCGCCGAGCTCGGCGCTCCGCCGGGACAGTTCTCGTGTCTGCTGGTGCCGGCCGACGCACCCGGGCTCGAGTGGGGCGCGGGCTGGGACGGGTGGGGCATGCGGGGCAACTCGGCGCGGACGCTCGAGCTCCGTCACGTCGGCCTGCCTGCGGTGCACCTGCTCGGGCGCGAGGGCGACGAGACCTGGTTCGTCTTCCACGTGGTCGCGCCGTTCTTCCTCATGGCGATGGCCGGCACCTACCTCGGCGTCGCCTCGGCCGCGTTCTCCCTCGGGAGGCAGCACCTGCTCGATCGCCGCTACTCGCACTCCGGCGGCTCGCTCGCCCGCGAGCCCGTGCTCCAGCACCGGCTGGGAACGCTCTGGGCGCAGGTCGAGCGGACCCGCGCGCTGGTGTGCGAGGCGGGCCGCCGCGGCGATGCCGGCGCCGAGGACGCGCTCTCGACGATCTGCTCGGCGAAGGCCGAGGTGGCCGAGTGCGCCGATCGCGTCACCGCCGACGTGATGACGCTGCTCGGCGGGCAAGGGTACCGGAGCGGCTCGCTCGTGCACCGCCTCTACCGCGACGCGCGCGCTGCCCACGTCATGTCGCCGACCACCGACATGCTGCGGACCTGGACCGGGCGCGCGCTCCTCGGCCTGCCGCTGCTCGGAGGATGACGATGTCCCGCGTGCTCGCGGTCGGGCTCGACGAACCCACGCACGACGCGCTGGCGGAGTGTGCGCGCGAGGTCGCGGGCGTCGCCATCGAGCCGGCCGAGGCGGCGGGCGTCCTCGAGGAGCGGCTCGCCGGCGCGGACGCGCTGGTCGTCGGGCCGGCGGTCTCCGAGCCGGTGAGGACGGCGCAGCGCGCCTTCGCCATCGCCCCCGAGGTGCCGGTGGTCATCGTGGTCGAGCCGGACCGGCGCGCCGAGGTCGTGCGCTCGCTCCAGTTCGCGCCCCTCGTCGGCGGCGACGTCCACTGCGTCGCCGCGCCGCGGCAGCAGCTCGCGCTCGAGCTCGGCCAAGAGCTCGCGAGCGCGCGCCGACGCCGCGCCTACCGCGACACCGTCACGGCGCTCGACGCGCAGCTCGCGCCGTTCTCGATGGAGCCCACCTCCGCCGCGGCGCGCGACTTGCTCGGCCAGCTGCTCGACAACGCTCCGGTCGGCGTGCTCCTCACCGACGCGGCCGGCGTGGTGCGCGGCCATAACCGCAGGGCGGCCCGAATCCTCGAGCGGAGCGATCGCGACATGCTCGGCTCCTGCGTGGCGGAGCACTTCCCCGACGACGCGGAGCGCTGGCACGACCTCCTGCGGACTTTGAATGCCGGGGCCGGCGCCGAGGCCGGAGCGGCGGCCAGCCCGGCCGCGGGGAGCTGGCTGTTCCTTCGGCGCCCGGGGTCGGGCGAGCGGCACATCGAGGTGACCGCGGCGCCGGTGCGCGGCCGCACCGGCGAGGAGGGCGTGCTCCTGATCCTCGACGACGTGAGCGAGCGGATGCGCCTGATGAAGGAGCTCCGCGACGCGGTGGACGCGCGCGACGAGTTCCTCTCGATCGCGTCGCACGAGCTGAAGACCCCGCTCACCGCGATTCACCTCCAGGTCCAGGTGCTGGCGCGCGACTCCGATCTGCCGCCCGAGATCACGGGGCGGGCCGCCGCGATCGAGCGCTCGACGCGGAGGCTCGCGGAGCTCATCGACACGCTGCTCGACGTCTCGCGGATCCGCGCCGGCCGGCTCGAGCTCGAGCTCGAGGACGTCGACCTCGCCGCCGTGGCGCGTGACGTGGTCGAGAGGCTCGGCGGCGCGGGCAGCACGGTCACGGTCTCCGGCGACGCGCCGGTGGTGGGCCGCTGGGATCGCCTCCGCCTCGAGCAGGTCATCGCCAACCTCGTCGGCAACGCCATCAAATACGGCGCGGGGCGCCCCGTGGACGTGATCCTGCAGTCGAGCGCCGCGGTGGCGCGCCTGCGCGTCGTCGATCGCGGCGCAGGCATCCCGCTCGATCGGATCGGGCGCATCTTCGACCGCTTCGAGCGCGCCGCGCCGGCGAAGAACTTCGGTGGCCTGGGGCTCGGGCTCTGGATCGTGCGCCGCATCGTCGACGCGATGTCCGGGAGCGTGGCGGTCGAGAGCCGCGTGGGCGAGGGGAGCACGTTCACCGTCGAGCTGCCCCGCTGATTCACGACGCGATCCGCGGAGAGCCTCGCCCCGCGATCCTCCCCGCGCAGGATCTCGGCCTCCCGCCCGTCGCGAGCCGCGCGCTAGAGATCGCCCGAGATCTTCGTCTTCGACTTCCGCGGCGTCGGCGCCGGGACGCGCTGGGGGAGCGACGGCCTCGGCGTGGTCTTGGCCTTGGGCGGCGGAGGTGGGTCGGCGCTCGCGGTCGCGCTCGCGGACGCGCTCGCGGTGGCGGGCGGCGCAGCCGACGCGGTCGGCGGCACCGCGAGATCGGTCGCCGCGGCGCTCGGAGCCTCGGTCGGCGCCGCCGCGGGCGGCGCGGTCGTTGCCGCGGTCGGCGTCGGGGCGGTGCCTGCCGTCCGGATGATGAGCCAGAGCGCCGTCCCGGCGACGGCCAGGCCGCCCGCCATCCCGCCCAGCACCGCCGGCACGCGGCTCGGTGGCCGCGCGGGGAGCGGGAACGCGCTCGACACCAGGTTGCCCACGGCGGTCGGCGACGTCGGCCACGTCTGCTGCTGGCCGGGAGGCAGGAGCTGCTCCGGCGAGCGGGCGCTCGAAGCGGGATCGAGCGCGGGGTGCCCCGAGCTCGTCATCGGATCCGGAACGCGCATGCCCGGGTGCGACGAGGCGGTGAGCGGGTTGGTCGCGCCCATCGCCGGGTGCGACGAGGCGGTGAAGGCGTTGGGCGCGCCCATCGCGGGGTGCGACGACGAGGTGAACGCGTTGGGTGCGCCCATCGCGGGGTGCGACGACGAGGTGAACGCGTTGGGCGCGCCCATCGCGGGGTGCGACGAGGCGGTGAACGCGTTCGCTCCGCCCAACGCCGGGTGGCCCGACGCGGTCCGCGGGTCGGGGCCGATCGCCGCTCGCGCCTGCGCGTCGCTCGGCGCCGGGTGCCCGCCGGTCCCGCTGGGGATGATCCGCGTGGCCATCTCCTCGTCGTCGCGCGGCAGGGCGGGAGGAGGCGGCAGGGGGACGGTGCCGACGTCGTCGGCGTCGGCGGGCGGGCGCGGCGGCGGCGGCGTGCGCGGGGCGCTCGAGGCCGGCTTGCTGGCCGCGAGCTTCGCGAGCCACTCGGCGGCCGCGTCGCTCTTGAGGCGCGTGGGACCGTCCTCTTCGATCTGCTGCACCAGCTCGGCGAGGTCGCGTGCGCGCGCGATGCGCAGCCCGGCGCTCGCCGCGGCGTCCTCGAGGGCGTCGGCGAACGCAGCCGCGGTCGGCCAGCGATCGTCGGGGTTCTTCGAGAGCGCCCGCATGCAAACGTCGTCGATCGCCGGCGGGACGCGCTCGTTCACGTCGCGCGGTGACTCGAGCGGACCCGCGACCGCCGACATGGCGACCGCCGCGTCGCTCTCGCCCTTGAAGAGGCGCCGCGCGGTCAGCATCTCCCAGAGCACGACGCCCGCCGAGTAGACGTCGCTGCGCCGATCGACCGGCACGCTCCGCAGGTGCTCCGGGGACATGTAGGCGATCTTCCCCTTCACGGTGCCGGGACGGGTCTCGGCGAGGCGCGACTCGGCGTGGGCGACGCCGAAGTCGGTGATCCGGGTCACGCCGTCGTTGCCGATGAGGAAGTTGTGAGGTGAGACGTCGCGGTGGACGATCCCGAGCGGCACGCCGCCGGGCCCCTCGAGCTGGTGGGCCGCGTGGAGACCCGCGAGCGCGTCGATCGCGATCCGCAGCGCCATCTCGACCGAGAGCGGGGTGCCCCGATCCTCGAGCGATCCGAGCAGGCCGAGGAGCGACGGACCCTCGACGTAGTCCATGACGATCGACACGCCCTCGTCGCCCGCCTCGACGTCGAGGACCGACACCACGTTGGGGTGACGGATGCCGGCGGCGAGCCGCGCCTCGTCGAGGAACATCGAGACGAACTCCTCGTCCCCGGCGAGGTGCGGGTGCATGACCTTGATGGCCACGAGGCGCTCGAACCCGCCCGCTCCCTGAGCGCGACCGAGATGGACCGTCGCCATCCCGCCCGAAGCGAGGACGCGGAGCCTCTTGTAGCGCCCGCCTTCGGAGGCCATGAAGACCGCTAGAGTACACCGTCCCCACAGGCGCGAAACCGCCCTGCCGACCAGCGGCGGGGCGGCCGTCGGCGGCGGTGCAGCCGGGGCGGCAATGCGTGAAATCGCAGGCGGGCGCGGGTGGTCCGAGCGGTGACCACCCGCCCGCCGGCTCACCTCCGGCGCCGCCGGCGCGCCGCGATCGCGAGCGCGGCGCGCGCGAGCCAGAGGGTCGATCCGACCGCGCCCCACGGCTTGAGCTGCGCGCGATCGCGCTCGGCGATGCCGTCGCCGTCGTCGCCGCCGTCGCAGGCGTCGCCTCGTCGCGCGTCCCGGGAACGTCAGCGCCCGATCTCGGCGAGCGGCGGCAGCGGGCCGTCGAAGAGCCGCTCCCAGAGCTTCTCGGCGGCGGCCGCGAGCTCGGTCGCGGGCCGCTGCGTGAGCGCGAGGTACGAGGCCGCGATCGCCTCTCGATCGAGCTTCCCCCGGAAGATCCGCGCCGCCGGGCCCGCGCTCGGCCTCGCGCCGCCGACCTCGCGCTCGAGCCCATCGACGATGACCAGCGCCGCGTAGCACTCGGGCGTGCCCGCCATGCGCGGGTCGAAGAGGAAGCGGGTCAGCCGGCCGAGGTTGACCCGCGTCGTGCGCTCGTCCCGCGCGAGCTCGGCGAGGTAGGCCGAGAGCTCGTCGCGCGCCGAGAGGGCGTGGGTTCGCTCCTTGCCGTCGTGGTACGCGGGGCCGACGAGCTCCTCGAGCGCCGCCGGCATCGGCCGCTCGCCGCGGGTGGCGAGGTCGAGGCGGTGCTGCACCTCGTGACGCGCGATCGATGCGCCGAGCGCGTCGCGGAGCACGCCGTAGACCCGATCGAGCCGCGGCTCGCCGAGCGCGCGGTCGACGCTCACGAGCTCCTCGAGCTGGTCGTGGGGCACGAGAGGGCGGAGCGCGGCGGCGTCGGTTGCGAGCAGGAGGCGCGTCGGCTGCTGGATGGTGAGCCCGTGCTTCGAGGCCTCGACCTGCCAGGACGCGAAGAGCGCGCGCCGCCGCGCCGCGAGGCGACCCAGCGTGGTCGCCGCCTCGCGGTCGAGCCCGGGGAGCGCGCCGTACTCCTCGCGCACGATCTCGCCGGCGCGTGCGCGGACCGCGGCGGCCCAGGGCGGCGCGGGCTCTTCGTCGGCGTCCTGGATGTCGACGGCGGCCCCTTCCCCCAGGCCGGGCACCAGGTAGGTGGAGAGCTGCTGATCGATGGCGTCGAGCATCACCAGCGCCTGCGAGAGGTGAGGACGCGTGAAGCCGAGCAGGGTGTGGGTCCAGTTGAGGTGATCGATGCGACGGATCTCGAGCGCCCGCACGCGACGCTCCCCCGACGCGAACACCACCACGCGCTCGACCTCGAAGAAGTAGGCGAGGGTGAGCCGCCGCGGCCCTCCGCGATCCGCGAGGATGTCGCCGTCGACGAAGTAGCCGAGCCCCGCGGCCGCGAGCGCGTCGTCCAGCGCGCCGAGCGCGTCGAAGAAGGCGTCGTCGCTCGCGCTCCCCGCGTCGGCGTCGCCTGCCGCGGCGACCCGCGCGGTGGCGAGGAGCGCCTCGAGCCGGGGCGCGGCCCCTTCGCCGAGGGCCTGCCGCACGTCCGGCGCGAGGGCGCGGTCGCGCGCCTCGTCGAGCGCGCGCTCGGCCTCCGCGACCTCTGCGGGCCCGGAGCCGTCGCGGCGCGCCGACGCCCATCGATCCAGCGCCACGAAATAGCCGGGCGCGTCGGCGGCGAACGCGCGCCGGAGCGCAGCCTCGCCCGCCGAAGGCTTGCCCCCGGCCGCGAAGGCTCCGCTCGGCGGCGGCGCGGCGCGCTCGCTGGCGT
Organism: uncultured Polyangiaceae bacterium; assembly: GCA_964372055.1. Classification (GTDB taxonomy): domain Bacteria; phylum Myxococcota_A; class Polyangia; order Polyangiales; family Polyangiaceae; genus CAYJPW01. The sequence goes on along the minus strand of CAYJPW010000161.1, from coordinate 224 downwards.
CGGGGCGCAGCGGTGCCGAGGGCGCGCGCGCGGCGAAGACCAGCCCGGCCGCGACGGAGAGGGCAGCGGCGACCGTGAGCGCCGTCGCCCACCAGAAGCGCGGCGGCCGCGCCGGCAGGCGCGCGCGCGCCTCGTGGAACGCCTGCGCGATCGCCTCGGCGTCGTCGGCGCGCTCGGGCTCGGGCGCCTCGCCGGCGGCGATCAGGAACGCGAGGCGCATCACG
>CAYJPW010000160.1:0-24599 GCA_964372055.1 uncultured Polyangiaceae bacterium | reverse complement strand
CGCGAGCGCCCTCGCGCTGCTCGCGGTCGGGTCGGTGACCGTCGCGCGGGTCGTGGGGGGGGGGCCCCCCCCCCCGCCGGCCCGCGCCCCCCCCCCGCCCCGGGGGGGGGGGGGCCCCCCCCCGCGGCCGGCGCGGCGCACCTCGGGCGAGACGGTCGCGCTGGTGGTCGACGTCTCGGCGTCGATGCAGGCGGGCGGATCGAAGGCGCCCATCGTCGAGGCGCGCCGCTCGATCGAGCGGATGCTCCTCGGGCGGGGCCCGCGCGACCGTTACCTGATCGTGGCGGCGGGCGCCTCGCCGCGACGGCTCGTCGGGCCCACCGACTCGACGCCGGCGCTCGACGAGGCGGTACGCGCCCTCGAGGTCGAGCGCGGCCCCAGCGATCTCGGCGCCGCCGTCGAGCTCGCGGCGTCGCTCGTCGCAGGCGCCGAGGCGTCGCGCGTCGTGGTGCTCACCGACGGGCAGGGCCCGGCGGCCGGCGCCGGGCGCGATCTCGGCGTGGCCATCACGGAGCGCCGGCTCGAGCCTCCGTCGCGCGACAACCTCGGCGTCGTCGGGTTCGCGATGCGCCCGCCCAAGGACGCGCGCAGCGACTTCGAGCGCGAGGCGGTGATCACCGTGGCGAGCTCGTCGGACCGCGAGCGCTCGGCGGTCGTGTCGGTCCTCGCCGACGGCCAGACGGTCACCGCGCGAACGATCACGCTCGCGCCGGCGGGCGAGGCCGAGGTGCGCCTCATCGTGCGCGCCCAGGCGTCCGAGATCGCCGCGCGCGTCTCGCCGGCCGACGGGGTCGCCGACGCGATCGCGATCGACGATTCCGCCTCCCTGCCCGCCGCGATCGAGCCGCCTCGCCGCGCGCTCCTCGTCGTGCCCGCGGGCGAGCCGCCGCCCGGCGCCTTCTTCGCCGAGAAGGCCCTCAAGGCGGCAGGCGTCCCCGAGGTCGTGCACGTCGCGCCCGAGGTCGCGGCCGAGATCAAGCCGGGCGACGTCGTCGTCGCGCTCGATCACGCCCTCGCGCAGCGCCCCGCCGCGCCGGCGCTCTACCTCGGCACCAAGGACGGCGCCCTCCCGGTCGAGAACCTGCGCGAGCTCGCGACGCCGGCCGAGACCAAGCTCCTCTCGGTCGACGCCAAGGACGCGCTCCTCCGCGGCGTCGCGCTCGACGGCGTCACCATCGCCAAGGCGCGCGCGGCGAACGTCCCCGGCGACGCGCGCGCGCTCGTCGAGCTCGACGGCGGCGCCGTCCTGCTCGCCGGCGGCGCCGGCCGCGCCTCGTGGGTCTACGTCGGGCTCGATCCCGAGGAGAGCGACCTCGTCTTGCGCGTCGCCTTCCCGGTGCTCGTGGCGAACGCGATGGCCACGCTCGCCGGCGCGGCCGACGTCGCCGTGGCCGAGACGGCGCCGCGGAGCGAGGTGAAGCTCGCCGCCTCCGACACGGCGGAGGCCCGCGCGTGGACGGCCGAGCCGGAGCCGCCGTGGCGGCTGCCGGCCTCGCCGGCCGCCCTGCTCGCCATCGTCGCCGCCGCGCTCCTCGCGCTCGAGGCGCTCTCGTACCGGAAAGGATGGGCCGCGTGATGAACAGGGCAGCGAGGTGGGCGACGGCGATGCGCGTGGCCGCGGTGGCGGCGGTCCTCGGGGCGCCGCTCCTGCCGCCGACGCACCGCGAGGGGCGAGGGCGATCCGTCGTCTACGTGCTCGATCGCTCGCAGAGCGTGGGCACGGCCGATCGGGCGCGCGCGGCGCGCTTCGTCAAGGACGCCCTCGCGAAGCGGGGCGACGCCGAGATCGGCGTCGTGACCTTCGCCGCGAAGGCCTCGCTCGCGCTCACGCCCGGCGATCGCCGTGATCCCGAGCAGGCGCTCGGCCCCGACGCCGGCGGCGAGGCGACCGAGCCGGGCAGCGATCTCGCCGCGGCGGTCCGCCTCGCGGCCTCGGCGCTGCCGGGCGCCGGCGAGCGGCGCATCGTCCTCCTCACCGACGGCCGGGGCACGCGCGGCGACGCGCTCGACGAGGTGCGCCGCGCCCGCGAGGACGGCATCGAGGTCGACGCGGTGCCGCTCGGCGCGGCGCCGCCCGACAGGAAGGCGGTCGCGCGCGTGACCGCCCTCGAGCCGCGCATCGCCGAGGGCGAGGCGGCCTCGTTCACCGTCGAGCTGCACGGCCCGCCCGGCGAGTCGGTGACCTACCGCTGGTCGCGCGACGGCGAGGCGCAACCGGCCCAGACGGCGGTGCTCGACGAGCACGGCGCCGCCGAGCTCACCGTGAACGATCCGAAGCCCGGGCCGGGGCTTCACGTCTACGACGCGGCCATCGTCGACTTCGACCACCCGGGGCCGGCCTCGCGGGCCCAGGCGGCCGTCGCGGTCTCGGGCAAGCCGCGCGTCGTCGTGGTCACGCCCGACGGCGAGTGCCCCGGCGTCCTCGCCGACGCCCTCGACCGCGCCGAGACGACGCGCGAGGTCGTCTCGGTCACCGGCTTCGCGCCCGACGCCGCGTCGCTCTCGGGCACCGATCTCGTCGTGCTCGCCGACGTGCCGCTCGCGCGCGCCGGCGACACCGAGGGCTCGGGGCTCACCACCAAGGCCCAAGAGGCGCTCATCGATTACGTGCGCGAGCGCGGCGGCGGGGTCGTCGCCACCGGCGGCACCTTCGGCTTCGCGCCCGAGTACGCGAGCGCGCCCATCGCCCGGATGCTGCCGGTCGAGATCCAGGACCAGGGCCAGGTCGAGGACCCGCGCGTCGCGATGGCGATCATGCTCGATCGCTCCGGCTCGATGTCGGCGATGGCCGGCACCCACACCAAGCTCGAGCTCGCCGTCGAGGCGGCGCTCGCCTCGGCGACCACGCTGCGCCCCGACGATCTGTTGGCCATCACCAGCGTCGACGAGAAGACCAACTGGAACTTCCCGCTCGGGCCGGTGGCGAGCCTGGTCCAGCACAAGGACCGCGTCCGCGCCATCGACGCCGGCGGCGGCGGCATCTTCGTCTACACGGCGCTCGCCGACGCCTACAAGGCGCTCCGCCCCATCCCCACGCCGGTGCGCCACGTGCTGCTCTTCAGCGACACCGACGACAGCGAGGAGCAGTTCGAGGGCTGCCCGTTCGCGCCGTGCCCGCCCGACGCGACGCCGGCGGCCAAGCTCGCCGAGCAGGCGCGCAAGGCCGGGATCACGACGAGCGTCGTCGGCATCGGCAACGAGGAGGACCACGACACGGCTTTCCTCGTCCGCCTCGCCGCCGCCGGCGGCGGGCGCTTCTACCTCACCTCGAAGGGCAGCGATCTGCGCCGCATCTTCGTCTCCGAGACGCGCCTCGCCGCGCGCTCGAACGTGCGCGAGGGCGCGACCGAGATCACCGTCGCCGGCGCGCACCCCATCCTCGCCGGCATCGACGCCGCGAGCGTCCCCAAGCTCGGCGGCATCGTCGAGACCAACCGCCGCGCCACCGCCGACACGCCGATGAGCACGAAGGACGGCAAGCCGGTGCTCGCGGCCTGGCGCTACGGCATCGGCAACGTCGTGGCCCTGACGACCGACGTGCGCGCCGACTGGAAGGGGAGCTGGTCGGAGTGGCGCGAGGCCGGGCAGGTGCTCCGCCAGATGGCGCGCTTCGCGATGCGCCGCCGCGCGGCGACGGGCGCCGAGGCCCGGCTCACGGTGCGCGAGCGCTCGGTCGAGCTCGCCCTCGAGGTGGCCGACGGCGGCGAGGGCGCCGCCGAGCCGGCGACGATCGAGGCGTTCACCATCGCCCCGGTCGAGCCGGGCGCCGAGGCGACGCCGTCGGCGCCCCCTCCGCCGCCGAAGCCGGACCCGCTCGCGGGGCTGCTCGGCGTCGTGAAGCCGCTCGAGATCAAGCCGCCTCCGCCGCGCACGGCAAGGCTCGTGCCGCTCGCGATGCAGCTCGAGCGCGTCGCGCCGGGCCGCTACGTGGCGCGCGGCACGACCGACGGCGCGGCGCTGGTGATGGCGCGCGTGCGCGCCAAGAACGGCGGCCTCGTCGCCGAGGCGGTGGGCCAGACCGACGCCTCGACCGAGCTCCACGGCCTCGGCCCGGACGTGCGCGCGCTCGGCGAGCTGGCGCGCGCCGGCGACGGCGCCTACGAGCCGGACGTCGAGCGGAGCCTCCGCGCCGGTGGCCCGCGCGGGAGGGAGCCGGTGGCGACCTGGCCGTGGGCGCTCCTCGCCGCCGCGGGGCTCGTCTGCGTCGATCTGTGGCTGCGTCGCCTGCCGCCCAAGCGCGCCCGCCGGCCCAAGCCCGCTGCGGTCGCGGAGCCCGCCGCCGTCCCGGAGCCGGTGCACGCGCCCGAGCCGGCCCCCGTCGCCGAGCCGGCGCGTCCCGCGCCCGAGCTGGCGCGCCCGCTCGTCGATCTCGGCCCGCCGCTGAGCGCCCGCTCCATGGTGCAGCCGGACGTCTGAGGCCCGGTGCGGCGCTGCCGCGCACGATTCCGAAAAGACAAGAAACTTCCGGCGCGCTGCGTACACCAAGCAGAGATGGCCCGCCGCCCGCCCGTGAGCCTGGCCCTGTCGGTGGCGGGGCATGCCCTGCTCCTCGGCGGGCTGGCGCTGGCGACGCGGCCTGCCCCGGCGGAGCGCGCGACGGCGGTGACCGGCATCGCCGCGGCGGCGCGCGCCGCTTCGCAGCCGGCGGCGCGCCTCGTCGCGATCGAGCGCGAGCAGCGCGCGCGCGTCGCCGAGGCGCGGGCCGCGCGCGCCGCCGGGACCCTCGCGCTCGGCGAGTTCGTGATCCGCGCGGGCGCCCTCGACGCCGAAGAGCGTGGTCGGGCCGTCGACGTCGGCGAGGCCCAGCGTCGTTATGACGAGCGCCGCGCCAAGCTGGCCGCGGCGCTGCGGCGCGCGCCGGTGCGCGAGGCGGTGCCCGAGGTGCTCGCCGATCTGCGCTACCACGGCCAGCCCGGCGGGCTCGTCGCCGATCTCCTCCTCGACGGGGGCGGATCGTGCGAGCCGATCGCCCAGCTCGTGGCCTCGCTGCTCTACGACAGCGGCAGGAAGGCCGAGGCGGGGCTCCGGTACTACGGCGGCGACTCCGGCGGCGGCGTCTCGCACCTCGCGCCGGTGGATCGCGAGCCCGGCGGCGAGATCGATCTCATGACCGGCGAGCCGGCGGCGCCCGGCGGCGCGGCGCTCGCGGCGGCGGACCTGGTCGACGTCTACGCGCGCGCCCACGGGCTCGACGCTCCCGCGCCGGCGGTGTCGGCCGCGAAGGGCGGAGACGGCCCGGCGCCGGCCGCGGGCGCCGCTGCGCTCGCCGCCGATGGGCGGATCTCGATCGCCGCCGGGCTCCCGCCGAACGAGGCGCGCTTCCCGGGAGCGCTGCCGCTGTTCTCCACGCACGCGCTGCGGCGCGCCGATCCCGACGGGGCACCCGCCGAGAATTTCGGCGCGGTGGTCCGAGGCGGCCGCGACTGCGCCATCTTCCTGCCGATGTCGAAGCTGAGCCCGCCCGAGGTCGAGGTCGACGTCGACGGGGCCACGCTCGCCGTCGAGCCGAGGCGCGCCCCCCGACCGGAGGGGCTCGAGCGGCGCTCGGGGATCATCGCCGCGCTCGAGGAGGTCACCGACGAGGGCACGCCGAAGCCGCTCGGAGCGCCGTCGCCGGGCGGCCGTCCCGAGCCCGACGAGGTGGACCGGCTCATGGCGTGGGCGTGCCTCGCCGCCCTCTACGACGAGGCGGTCACCGATTTCGGCCTCTCCGGCGAGCCCGAGCTCGCCTCGCTCGCCGAGCGCAAGCGACGAGCGGCCTCCGCGCGAGGCGCCCGAGCGATCGCCGCCGCCCGCGCGACCGCGGACGGCGGCGCACGGCTCCGCGCCGAGCTCGCCAAGCGACTGCCCGGGCGCGGATGGCCGCTGCTCTTGCTCGCCGGCGGGGACACGATGCTGCTCGATCTCGCGCGCGAGTCCGACGGCGCCGACTGGGGCCGCGTGAACCTCCTCGCGGCGCTGGTCGTCTATCCGCCGACGCGCGTGCGCGCCATCGATCTCCTGCGCGACCTCGACCCGGTCGAGCAGGTCGAGGTGATGCACGAGGTCTTCCTCGCCCACGATCACCTCCGCCCCTGGTCGTCGAACTTCGAGCTCGACGCCGGCCCGCGCAGCGGTGCCGAGTTCGTCCTCGCCTACTCGGCGTTCCGGCGCATGTCCTACCGGCTCTGGGAGTTTCAGCCCGTCGACGAGGTCGTGCCCGAGCTCGACGCCGACCTGCGCGCCCGCGGGCTCGGCATCGAGTGGGAGGCGGCGCTGCTCCCGTACTACGCGCGCAACGCGGTCAACATCCGCCAGAACCGCCCCGACGGCTTTGCCTCCGTCGTCGCGCTCCGCCGGGCGCTCCGCGGCCGCCGCCACCCGGAGCTCGAGCTGCTGGCGCGCCGGCTCCAGTACATCGAGGGGCAGGGGCAGCTCGACGCGGTGACCCTCGCCGACGCGTGGCGGGTTCGCTAGCCGGGCGGGGCGAGCGGCCGGGCGCGAGAGGAGCTTGCGGCCCGCGCCCGCAGGGACCACAGCAAGGCTCGTGGACACCGAGCACCCGAGCGACGGCGTGGTCCGGGCGATCACCCACGACGGCGCCTTCCGCGTCATCACCGCCTCGCTCGCCGCCACGGCGCGCGACGCCGTCGCCGCGCAGCGCGCGCACGGCGCCACCGCGCGGCGGTTCGCCGAGCTCATGACCGGCACCGTGCTCGTCCGCGAGACGATGGCGCCGAACCTCCGCGTCCAGGGGATCGCCAAGGGCGCCGGCGGCCGCGGCAGCCTCGTCGCCGACTCGCACCCCGGCGGCGGTACGCGCGGCCTCGTCCAGCTCCCGTCGCCCGAGTCCGAGTTCGCGCTGGGGAAGGGATCGCTGCTCCAGGTGATGCGCAGCCTGCCGCGCGGCGGCATCCAGCAGGGTGTCGTCGACGTCTCGGCCTCGGGCGGGCTCAGCGAGGCCTTCATGGCGTACATGCAGGAGTCCGAGCAGGTCGTGTCGGTCATCGCGATGGGCACGCGCCAGCGCGCGGGCGAGGTCGAGCGCGCCGGCGGCTACGTCGTGCAGCTCCTCCCCGAGGTCGAGCGCGGGCCGCACATGATCATGACCCAGCGCCTCGCCGACTTCCCGCCGATCGAGGAGCTGCTCGACGAGGGCTTCACCCCGCGCCGCCTCATGGGCGAGCTGCTCTTCGGGATGGAGCACTCGGTGGTGGACGAGTCGCCGCTCCGCTTCGAGTGCCGCTGCAGCCTCGAGGCGGTGATCGCCGCGCTGGCGACGCTCGGCAAGGCGGACATCGCCGAGCTCGTCGGCGCCGGGCGCGTCCACGAGATCGAGTGCGACTACTGCCGCCGCGAGTACGAGGTCGCGCCGGAGCAGCTCCGGGCCTTGATGGAACAGAGCTAGTCGCGCGGGCTGCGCTGGGGGCGTACTCTCGGCCGCGCATGTCGCAACCCAACGGACCGCAAGGTTACGGACCGCTCCCGGTACCGCCGCCGAAGAAGTCGTCGAACGGCTGCCTCATCGCGCTCGCCGTCGTGGGCGGGCTCTTCCTCGTGATCGCGGGGCTCGTCGCGTTCGGCTTCTACAAGTTCGCGACGAGCAAGGAGGGCGCGGCGATCCTCGCCGTCGCCGGCGACGGGATGGAGATCGCGCTCGAGGCCCAGCGGGCCCCGGGCACGAAGGAGCTCCGCGGCCTCGGCTGCAAGCAGGCGATGGTCGTCGACATGGCCAAGCTCGAGCGGCTCGTGAGCCGCTTCGACGCCGGGGCGCCGCCGCCGAGGAGCGAGCTCTCGGTGATGGTCGTCTGCCAGGCCGGCTACATCGGCACGCCGCCCGCGTGCGACGACGCCGCGCGCACCTACGTCGCGGCGGCGGGCGCGCCGGCGCGCAAGTTCGCGGTGACGGTGAACGAGCAGGGCAAGAACCGGCCGGTGTGCTCGAGCGTGTACGAGCCGGACGGGACGAAGGTCGGCGACTTCGACGCGTCGTCGGCGCCGGCGCTGCCGGAGCAGGTCGAGTAGCGCTAGATGTGGATCGTGGCGCAGCCGAAGAGCACCTCGACCTTGCCGTTCGGACTGCTCTGCACGGCGGTGCACGTGCTCGGGCAGAGGATGACCTTCGTCGGGCTCTGCGGATCGTCGTAGTACCAGCCGCCGTTCTGCGGGGTGCAGTCGGCCGCGCTCGGGACGTTGCCGATCGTCTGCGGCATGCCGCCGCCGGGCGTGTACGCCACGTTGACCTTGGTGGGATCGATCATGCCCCCGTCGGGGATCGCGGGGATGTCGTACTCGCACGAGATCGGCGTGTTGCTGACGATGGCGGTCGCCATGCTCTGGAACACCGGGCCGAAGTCCTGCGCGCACAGGTCGCCGCCGACGCCGCCGGTCTGCTGGACGAGCTCTTTGTACACGGTGCCCTCCGCCGCCGAGAGCGGCGAGCAGAACGTCGCCTGATCGCAGCAGGGGTTGTTGCACGACGCGCAGTTGAAGAAGCAGCCGCCGAAGATGCAGCTGTCGGGCGACGTCGCGGAGACCACCGCATCGAACTTGAAGCCCTGGAACGTGGGTGGATCGAGGGCGAGGAGCGCGTTCGTGAACGTCTGCGCGCTCATGCTCGAGTCGTCGTCCGAGACGACGAGGAACGTCTTCGACGCGTTCGCGCGGAGCGACGGCTGCCACTGGGGGTAGGTGGAGAGGATCTTCTCGAGGGCGTCGTTGCTGGCGACGCCCTGCACCACGTGGCGGTAGGCCGGCAGGCTCTGATCGTTGCCGCCGCACGCGCCGCTGCCGAGGGGCGCGGGGATGCACACCGAGGCGTCGGCGATCATCACCACGTGCACGTCGATGCCGGCGTTCGTGATGATGGTGGCGAAGGCGTTCAGGTTCTGCTGCACCTGCGCGCTCTCCGCGTCCATGCTGCCCGACGTGTCGACGGCGATGATGATGTCCGCGGGCTGGGGCTGGGCCGACGCCTCCGACGACGTGGCGGCGCACGCCGCGTCCTCGCCGCCGCCGGCGCCCGTGGTCCCGCCGTCCACCCCGCCGCCGCCGGCGCCCGTCGTCGTCTGGGAGCCGCTCGAGGTGGCGCCGGTTCCGCCACCCGAGCCGGTCGTGGAGCCGCCTCCCGATCCCGTGGTGCTCGTGGAGGTCGCCGTCGCGCCACCGGCGCCCGTCGCGGCGCCGCCCGCCCCGGTGCCGGGCCCGCCGCTCGTGGCGCTCCCCGAGCTCGTCGCTTCACCGCTCGCGGAACAGGCGTTGGCGACGAGCGCGCCGATGCCGAGCCCCACGACGATTCCCCCGAGCGAGCGAAGCTTCCCCATGGACGGTAGCTACGCCGGTAGCCGGCCGCTGCCAAGAGACGGCGAGGACGCCCGGCCCACGTCCCGGGCGCGTCGCGACCGCCGTCGACGTCATCACCAGAGGCATCCGGAGGGGCCCGCCTCCGAGCCCGCTGGACCGACGGGGCAGGGGAGGCTAGCCCGAAAGGCCGCATGCCCCCGCGCCTCGCGCGCTGAGCGACCGTGGCCCTCGACGAGTACCGCAAGAAGCGCGACTTCCGCCGCACCCCCGAGCCCCGGGGGAAGCGGGCGCCGCGCCGCGGCGAGCGCCGCTTCGTCGTCCAGAAGCACGCCGCGACCCGGCTCCACTACGACTTCCGCCTCGAGCTCGAGGGCGTGCTCAAGAGCTGGGCGGTGCCCAAGGGGCCGAGCCTCGATCCCGCCGACAAACGCCTGGCCATGGCGACCGAGGATCATCCGATCGAGTACCTCGACTTCGAGGGCATCATCCCCGAGGGCCAGTACGGCGGCGGCACCGTCATGGTCTGGGACCGCGGCACGTGGACGCCCGAGGGCAACCCCCACGAGGGCTACCGCGCCGGCAAGCTCTCCTTCACGCTCGAGGGCGAGAAGCTCCGCGGCAGCTTCACGCTCGTGCGCACCGCGGGGCGCGATCCGCGGCGCCCCGATCGGTCGTGGCTGCTGATGAAGCGCGCCGACGAGCACGCCGTGCGCGGCGGGACGCCGCTCGTCGACGCGCGCCCCGAGAGCGTCGCCACCGGGCGCGGGCTCGAGGCGATCGCGGCGGAGCGCGACCGCGTCTGGGAGTCGGAACGGCCGGCGCGCTCGCCCCGCGCGGCGAGGGCCGCGCCGGGCGCCGCGAAGAGACGGCGCGCGCCCGCGCCGGTGAAGATCGACGCGGCCTCCATCCCAGGCGCGCGGCCGGCGCCGCTGCCGGCGTCGATCCGGCCTCAGCTCCCGACCCTGGTGCGATCGGCGCCCGAGGGCGATCGCTGGCTGCACGAGATGAAGCTCGACGGCTACCGCCTGCTCGCGCGCATCGAGCCCGAGCGCGATCCGCGTCCGCGATCGCTCGAGCGCGGCCGCGTCCGCCTCCTCAGCCGCCACGGGCTCGACTGGACGGCGCGCTTCCCGCGCGTGGCGGCCGCGCTCGCCGAGCTGCCCGCCGAGACGGCGCTGATCGACGGCGAGGCCGTGGTGCTCCTGCCGAGCGGCGCGTCGAGCTTCCAGGAGCTCCAGGCCGCGCTCGGCGCCGGCGACGACCGCCGCATCGTCTACTTCGCCTTCGACCTCCTCCACCTCGACGGCTTCGATCTCGCGCCGGCGCCGCTCGAGGAGCGCAAGCGCGCGCTCGACGCGCTGCTCGCGGCGCAGAGCTCGGACGCTCTCCGCTACAACCGGCACCTCGAAGGACGCGGCGCCGAGCTCTTCCAGCACGCGTGCCGTCTCGAGCTCGAGGGCGTCGTCTCCAAGCGCCGCGACGCGCCCTACCGCCCTGGTCGGGGAGACACCTGGGTGAAGGTGAAGTGCACCGCGCGCCAGGAGATGGTGATCGGCGGCTACACGTTGCCCGTGGGCGCGGGCGAGGGCCTGGGGGCGCTCCTCGTCGGCGTCCACGAGGACGACGAGCTGCGCTACGTGGGCCGCGTCGGAACCGGGTTCGACGAGCGCACCGCGCGCCAGCTCCGCCGCCGCCTCGAGGCGCTGGAGACGAAGACCTCGCCGTTCGCGAGCCGGCCCGGAGCCGGCGCCCGCGCCGGCGGCATCACCGGGCGCGCCGCGGGCCGCGCGCGCTGGGTCCGCCCCGAGCTCGTCGCCGAGGTCGAGCTCACCGAGTGGACCAAGGACGGCATGATGCGCCACCCGACGTTCCGCGGGCTGCGCGAGGACCGCCCCGCGCGCGACATCGTCCGCGAGCGCCCCGCCGATCCGGAGGCGACGCGCGCCCCGGCCGTGCGCAGGCGGCCCGCCGGCCCTGCGAAGGCCGCGCGCGTGGCGAAGGCGACCGCGATCCCGAGGAAGAAGCGCGGCGTCACCACCGAGGTCGCCGGGGTCGAGCTCAGCAACGCCGATCGCGTGCTCTACCCCGAGCTCGGCTTCACCAAGCGCGACCTCGCCTGCTTCTACGCGTCGATCGAGCGCTTCGTCCTGCCGCACCTCCGCGATCGCCCGACGACGCTGGTGCGCTGCCCCGAGGGGCTCGGCGGGCCGTGCTTCTACCAGAAGCACACCGGCTGGTGGGCGCCCGCCGTGCTGCGGCGCGTGCACATCCAGGAGCAGCGCAAGGTCGGCGAGTACCTCGTCGTCGACTCGCTGCCGGCGCTCGTCGGGCTGGTGCAGCTCGGCATCCTCGAGATCCACACCTGGAGCTCCGAGGTCGCGCACCTCGAAGAGCCCGACCGCCTCGTGTTCGATCTCGATCCGGGTCCGGGCGTGGGATGGGCGCGCGTCTGCGAGGCCGCGCGCGCGATCCGCGACCGCCTCGCCGGCGCCGGGCTCGGCGCCTTCGTGAAGACGACCGGCGGCAAGGGCCTGCACGTGGTGGCCCCGCTCGTCCCGCGCGCCGACTGGGCCGCATGCGCCGCCTACGCGCGCCGCTTCGCCGAGGCGATCGCCGCCGACGCGCCGCGCGCGTTCACCACCAACATGTCGAAGGCGGCGCGTCCGGGGAAGATCTTCCTCGATCACCTCCGCAACGTGCGCGGCGCCACCTCCGTCGCCGCCTACTCGACGCGCGCGCGGCCGGGGGCGCCGGTGTCGACGCCGCTGCGCTGGGACGAGCTCGGCCCCGACGTCGGCCCCGATCACTACACGGTGAAGAACCTCCCGGCGCGGCTCGGGCACCTCCGCGGCGATCCCTGGGCCGGCTACGAGCGCGCGCGGCGGCCGCTGCCGTCGCGCCAAGCGAGGCCGTGACGCGGGTCGTGCGTGACGCCGGCGCGCTTCGAGCGGCGAGGGCTCGTGCGCCTCGGTGCAGCGCGCCTCGCGGGTCGCTCGTCGACGAGGCCGCGGCGGCGCAGCCAGCGGGTCATGCGCCGTCCACGCGCGCGGCCACAGCCGCGATGTCGTCTCGCGACGGCGCGGGCCCGTCGTGGAAGGTGAGGCGGCCTCGCCGCCGCGCGGCGCTCCCGCGGCCGTTCACCTCGGGTCGCGATCCCACTCGGGCTCGGACGGGCCGCTGGGAATGCCGGGCTGGGCGCGCGGCGCTCCGGCGTCGCCTGCGCCGACGATCTCGCGCATCTTGTCCTTCAGCAGCGCAGCGTCGTCCGGGTAGATCTGGAAGCCGTGGCCCATCGAGGTCGGGCTGCCGGAGAACGGCGGCACGCGCGCCTTCTTGAAGCGCTCGACGACGCAGGCGCCGACGGAGGTCCCCGCGAACGGAGGGCCTTCGAGGGTCGCCCCCGTGGCGCTCCCATCCGGGGCGAAGGTGACGGCCACCCGCCCCGCGCCGACCGGACCCCCCGGCTCTCGGCACGATTGCACGGCATTCGACGCCACCCCGAAGGCGCGCAGGGCGGCGGTGCGATCGAAGGGCTCCGCGGGCGGCTCGGCCGCCTGGGTCGCGAAGACGGGCCGCGCTCCGGCGTCGGGGCTGGAGCGCGATCGCTCGACGCTGGAGAGCAGCGCGCGGCGCGTCGCTTCGTCGAGCTGCGCCAGCAGGGCGTCGACGCGCGCCTTTTCGGCGAGCGCATCGCGCTCGTTCTTCTTCGCCAGCTCGAGGTTCTTCTCCGCCGCCTCGAGCGCGCGCTGGGTGCGCTGCTCCTCGGTCTGCACCGCGCTCACCCAGAGCGAGCCCGCGAGGGCGACGGCGGCGCCGATCCCGACGAGCGCGGCGCCCGTCATCCAGCGGACTCGCCCCTCGGCGGAGCGTCCCGCGCGCACGAGCTCGAGAGCATCACGCGACAGGACGACGGCGCCCCGGGCGGCGACCGCCTCGGCCGCGGCGAGCCGCCCGCGCCGCCACGGCGCGGTGGACTCGGGGCTGCGCTTCCAGCGGGCCGCATCGTGCTCGAGCTCCTCGGCGAGCATGCGGTCGTCGCGCCCCTCGGCCACCCACGACCGCAGCCGGCCCCATTGCACCAGGAGCGCGTCGTGGGCGAGCGTGAGCCCCTGCGCCTCGCGGACGACGAGCCGCGCGCGCTCGAGCGACGCCAGCACCTGCGGCGCGAACGGCGAGAACACGGTCTTCTCCAGCTCGCGCTCGGCGAGCGTTCGCCGCGTGCCGTCGGGCGTCGTCAGCGCGAGGAGCACGTCGCGCACCACGTCCTCCGCGGCGGGCCGGGCGCGCGACAGCGAGCGGACGACGCCTTCGGCGTGCAGCTCGAGCGCGCCCGCGACCCCCCCGAGCGCCCGCACCGCGCTGCGCGGGATGATCTTGCGCTCCGCGTCGCGGTGGTTCCAGAGCTGGGAGAGCGCGAACTGGACGAGCGGCATCGCGCTGGCGGTGCCATGGAGCTCGGCCAGGAGCTCGTCGCGCAGCGAGGCGTCCTCGAGCGCGTAGCCGTACGCGTCGAGCGCCTGATCGAGCACCTCCCCCCAGGCGGCGTCGGTGAGCGACGTGACGAGGAGGGAGCCCCCCACGACCGCGGCGCCGACGCGAGGCAAGGCGAGCAGCGAGTCGAGCAGATCGCGCCGCACGGTCACCAGCGCGCGCACGCCCGGCAACGGCCGCTCCGCGAGCACCGCGAGCAGGCGGCACGCCCACTCGCGGCCGTCGGTGTGCTCCGGTGCCGCCATCGTGGTGAGCTCCTCGAGCTGATCGACGAGCAGGAGCAGCCCCCGTCGCTGCGTCTGCGCGCGCTCCGTCAGCGCTTGCACGACCTGCTCCGGCGCGTCGGAGGCCAGCGTGGCAGGCTCGATGTCGAGGAGCGGCGCGAGCGCCGCGATCAGCGCTCCGCGCGGATCGGCGCCGGGCGCGACCACCACGGTGTCCCACGTCGCGACGGCGCCGCCGAGCGCGCCGTCGGCCACCGCCGGGGCGACGCCGGCGCGCGCCAAGCTGCTCTTGCCGCTCCCGGACGGCCCGATCAGCGCGACGAGCCCTCGCGCGCGGAGCAGCTCGAGCGCGGCAGCGACCTCGGCGGTGCGCCCGAAGTACACGTCGCGATCGGCGGCTTCGAACCGCGCGAGGCCGCGGAACGGCCCGACGCTCTCCGGAGGCAGGGCTCGCGCTCGACCCGCGAGCTCGCGGCGCACCCTGTCGAGCTCGAGCGCGACCCACTCGGCCGACGCGGGGCGCGCGTCGCGCTCGGGCGAGAGCAGGGCGTCGACGACGGCGGCGAGCGCGGGAGGTACGGACGGCGCGACGGTGCGGAGCCTGGGCGCGGGGGCGCGACCGTCGAGGACCTCGCCTCGAAACCCACCACCGGCCCCCGCGGCGGCGACCGCCGGCAGCGTGCCGGACAGGCACTCGAAGAGCGTCGCGCCGAGCGAATAGAGATCGCTCGCGGGCACCGCGCGGTCGCCCGTCACCACGCACACCGGATCGATGTAGCCGACGGTGCCGGAGGTGACCTCGGCGCTCCCGCTCGCGGCGCCTTCGGCGACGAGCTGCGAGAGGTTCGACCCGGCGGCGTCGAAGGGGAGGTCGTCCATCACGAACCGCTCGGGCCGCTCGCGGGCGACCCGGCGCGCTGGGGTCTCCGCGGCCGCGATGCCGAAGTCGATGAGCTTGTAGATCCCGCCCGCGTCGACGATGTTGGCCGGCTTGACGTCGCGATGGACGAGCGCCGCGCGGTGGACGGCGGAGAGCGCCGAGGCGACGGCGACGCCGGCGGCGAGCGTCTCCTCGACCGAGAGCCGCTTCTCGGCGTGGAGCCGCGCGTCGAGCGAGGTCCCCGCCACGTGCTCCATGGCGAGGCCGACGACGCCGCGCCGCTCGTCGGTCGGGAGCGAGTAGAAGCGCACGATGTTCGGGTGCTCGACCTGGCAGAGCAGCCTCGCCTCCTCCACGATGCCGGGTCCGCGCGCGCCACTGCCGGACGGCGTGGCGGCGGGCCCGAGCCGGGTCGCGCCGTCTCCGAGGACGAAGAGCTTGACCGCCGCCGTGCGCAGCACGGTGTCGCCGTAGACCTCGCGCGCCAGCCACACCGGCGCGAAGCCGCCGCGCCCGAGCTGCTGGACGAGCTGGAACGGACCGAGCTTCCGTTCGAAGTCAGGCAGGGCGAGCAGCTCGGTCAGCGCTGGCGCGAAGCGGGCGGCCACGGTCGCGAGTATACGCCGGGCGACAATGGGCAGCAGGGAGGAGGGACGAGGGCGGCGAGGCGCCAATCGCCGCCGCCGCGCCGCGCGCGTTCACCACAGCGTCTCGAGGCGGCGCGCCCGGAGAAGATCTTCCTCGATCACCTCCGCGACGTGCACGGCGCCACCTCGGTCGCGGCGTGCTCGACGCACGCGCGCCCAGGCGCCGGTGTCGCCTGATCAGCAGCACCCACGGCACGACCTTCTTCGCCGGCGCGGCCATCGGTCCTCGCCGGTTGACCCTATCGGGTCCAGGTCCGCAGAGCTACGATCGCCGGATGTCGCGCGTGCTTCGCCTCGGCTCGATCTTCGCCGCGATCACCGCCATCTCCTGTGGAGGAGGCGGCGACGAGACCACCTTCTCGAGCGGCGGAACCTCCACGGGCTCCGGGGGCGCGGGCGCCACCGCGACGAGCGCGAGCGGCTCGACGACGACGGGGAGCGGCGCGGGCACCGGCGGCGGCTCGGCGACGTGCTCCGGCAAGACGGGCCCCGCGGGCGACGCCGAGCACACGCTCTCGTGGGCCGGCGCCGACCGCGCCTACCGCGTCCACACGCCGCCGGGCTACGACGGCGCGCAGACGACGCCCGTCGTGCTCGTCTTCCACGGGTGGCTCGAGACGAACGACGACATCGAGGCGCTTGCCAAGATGACGCCCGTGACCGACCAGCACGGCGCGATCGTCGTCTACGCGCAGGGCCTCTCGAACAGCTGGAACGCCGGCAGCTGCTGCGGCACATCGGCGCAGAACGGAGTCGACGACGTCGGCTTCGTCGGCGCCATGATCACCGCCATAGAGGAGGCCTATTGCGTCGACGATCGGCGCATCTTCTCGGCCGGCTTCTCGAACGGCGGCATGCTGTCGCACCGGCTCGCCTGCGAGCTGTCGGATCGCATCGCGGCGATCGGTCCCGTCGCGGGCACGATCGCGGTCGGCTCCTGCTCGCCGATCCGGCCCGTCCCCGTGATGCACTTCCACGGCACGAGCGATCCGATCGTCGGCTACGCCACGAGCTTCGGCCAGGCGGACTCGGTCCCCGACACCATCGCGGGCTGGGTGCAGCGCAACGGCTGCGGCGCTACGACGACCAGCACGTTCTCGCAAGGCGACGCCCACTGCGAGTCGTACGAGGGGTGCTCGCAAGGGGCGACCGTCACGCTGTGCACGCTGGAAGGCGGCGGCCACCAGTGGCCGGGCGGCCAGTCCACGGGGATCGGCGCCCTGAACACCGACATCTTCGCGAGCGAGGCGATCCTCGGCTTCTTCGAGCAGCACCCGATGCCCTGACCGATCCGCCGCCGGACGAGCGTGGCCACGCCGCCAACCCGATCGCCATTGTCGTCGGTGCGGCTCCACATCCTCGAGAAGCTGAAGCGGAAGCGGAGCCTCACGCTGCAGGTGTTCGCCACCGACGTCGATCCGGAGGCCATCGACGCGGTCGCGTCGCTAGGTTGCGGCTCACCGCTTGCTCCCTCCTTGGATCGCTTGACAACCCGCGAGCGCATCGGCGTTCCTGGTGTCCATCCCCCATGCTCCTCGTCGCGCGATGGCCCGTGGCAACGCTCCTCGTGGGCGCGGCCGGCGTGATCGGCTGCGGCGGGCGCTCCCAGCTCCACGACTCGATCGCAGGTCCCGCCGCGGCAGGAGACGGCGCCGGCGGCTCGTCGTCGACCTCGTCGGCGAGCACGAGCTCGACGACCGGCGGTTCGGGCGGCGCTCCACCCGCCTGCCAAGCGCTCGTGCTGTCCGGCCCGCCGATCACCTACGAGCCGTCGTCGTCCGAGCACGGGAGCCGCCCCTCGCTCGTGCCCGCGACCGACGACGGCGCCCTCGTGAGCGTCGTCTTCCTGCGCGAGCCGCTCGAGGGTCCCTACGAGGGGCCCTCCCGCGTCGCGAGCGCCACCCTCTCGCCGTGGGGGAGTTGGCCGTCGAGCCTCGGACCGGAGGATCAAGCCGTCGGCTTCTTCGGCGATCCGTTCGCCGCGGCTCCCGCGATGCCCGAGGCGCAGCCGGGCTTCTCGGTCCTCTTCTACCTGCCCACGAACAGCTTCCCCTCGGACATGTTCCTGGCACCGGCGGTCGCGACGGGCACGAGCTACGATCCGTTCCCCGCCGGCGTGTCGTGGGACGCGTGGGAGCCGGCGTGGCCCAGCGCGCTCGCGCGCGGAGCGTCGGGACACCTCGCGGCCTATCAGCTCGGCATGGGGCCGAGCTCGTACCTGAGCGTCGCGCTCGTCGACGCCCCCTCGGGCGACATGACCGTGATGCCGGAGGTCGCGTGCGCCAGCGCGCCGTTCACCGTCGACGCGATCCCCGCCGCAGGCGGCTTCCTCGTGGCGACGGCGACCGGCCGGCCCTTCGGAGCCTGCCCCCTCGACGACGGGATCCCGGGCCCCGCGACGGAGCTCGACGTCATCCGGCTCGATCAAGAGACGATGACGCTCTCGCTCGCGGCGTCCTTCGAGGAGATCGATCCGATCGCGCACGTCGCGCTCGCGCCGCGCGCCGATGGCGCGTGGCTCGTCTGGCAGAGCACCGGCGCGAGCGCCGAGTCTCCTCCGCCGATCCAGGCCGTGCCGCTCGACGAGCAGGGAGCGCCGGCGGGCGCGGTCTTCTCGGTCACCGGGTCCGGGCAGACGACGGGCCCGTTCGCGGCCGCCGCGCTCGGCGCGCGCCTCGCCGTCGCGTGGATCGACTGGCTCGACCCGAGCAGCCCGACGATACGCCTCGACCTGTTCGACGAAGAGGGCGCGTTCGTCTCCGGCGCGTCGCTGGGCACCTCGGGCGCGTGGCTGTACGACGCGTCCCTGGCCCTGCTCGCGTCGCCGGACGGGACCGCCCTTCTGGCCTCCTGGGCCGACGAGTCGGACCAGCCGCCGCCGGCGCCGGCCACCGTCCGCGTGGCGCGGTTCGCGTGCACCGGCGCGCCGTGACGCAGAGGCGAGCACCCCCGCCACGCTGTCTCACCGCCCGCACCCCCCGATGCCCCGGAAGGCCCGCCACCCCCCGGCCCGCGGACCCGTCCAGCGCGCCTCGAGCACCTGCAGCGCCGGCTCGCCGACGAGCCGCGGGTGCTCGAGCGCGCCGCAGGCGTCGCGGCTCAGCGTGCCGAGGTAGTCGAAGTCGAGAGGCTTGCCGCGGGCGGCGCGATCGAGGTTCTGCGCGGCGATGTAGCCGTCGGCATTGAACGCGCACGCGCCGATGGAGAGCAACGCAGCGAAGCCGATCAGCGCGCCACCGTACCCCCTCCAGCCGCGCGCGATGGATTTGGCGACGGTGAGGCCGAGCACGCCGAGCACGCCGATCTCCAGCACCGCGACGCCGAGCCGAAGGTGGGTCGCGCCGTAAGCGTCCTCGTACACCGAGAGGCGCTGCCAGCACGACGCGACGGTGATCGCGGCGAGCAGCAGGAGCCCGGTCTCGACCACGGCGAGCGCCCGCCCTCCCGGAGCAGCAGCGGCGCCCGATGCGCCGCGCGGTCGCATCCATCGATGCCCGGCGAGCACGAGGCACACCGACAGCACCGTCGCGACCAGGAGCTGCGCGAACCCGGCGTGCAGGTACGCCGCGTAGGTCGGCCCGTCGCTCGCTCGCACGACCCCGTGGCCGCCGAAGAGGGCCTGCCGGTTCGCGATCACGAAGATGCCGAACACCAGCGCCACCTGGGCGAGGACCGCGGCCCACGTGATCGGCGACACGCCCCCAGACGCCGAAGCCTCCGCCGGCGCGGACTCCTCCCGCCGGTAAGGCGGCGCTCCGCCGCGATCGACCGTCGGTGGCGTGACCGCCGCCGCCGCGGCGCGCTCGAGACCGTAGTCGAGCAGATACGCGAGCGAGGTAGCCCCGCTGGCGATGGCGAAGAGCACCCACTCCCCGCAGCGAGCGACCATCCCGGAGACCGCGCCCGCGAACCCGGCGTCGGCGGCAAAAAGGAGCGCGAAGAAGCCCGCCGTCGGCAGCCCGATCAGGGCGCCCCGCGTCAAGGCCCGCACCCAGACCCACCCCGCGCCCTCGAGCGCTTCACTCGGCATGCGTGCCGTGTCGAGGATCGCATCGGGCACGCTCCGCGCCTTGGCGAAGATCAGGCGCGGCAGCTCGCCGAGGTCCCGGACGCCGAGCCGCGCGCGCAGGATGGTGGGCAGGAGCGCGACCACGGCGAGGCTGGCCGGGACCGCGATGAAGAGCTGCCAGTCGCTGGTGTACACCACCAGCGAGCCGCCCAGCGCCAGCGCGACTCCGATCGCCGCCCACGCGCCCGCGCGCATCGAGCGCGCCCCGAAGAGCGCCACCATCGCCCCGATCACGCCGACCTCGGCGAGGAGCCAGTTCAACCCGATCGAGGTGCGCCAGAAGAGCGCCTGGGTCACCGCGCCGCCGGCGATCGCGGCGGCCAGCGCCAGCCGCGCGCGGCGCCTCACCCGCTCGCGCGGCGCCTCGTCGATCCCCTCGACCACCGCCTCGTCAGGCCCTTCCGCCGCGAGCCATCGACCGTTCCGCATCGCGCCTCCTCTCGTGAGCACTACGCGCGGCGCCCCGGCCGCGCGACGCGATCCTGGCCGAGCGGTCGCGAGCGGCGCCCGAGCGGTCGGCGGCCGGGGCCGAACGGCACCCGCCCGCCGAGCGTTGACACCCGCGGAACCGGACGTCAGAAGTCATCGATGCCGAGCGCGCCACAGCCCGAAGGCTCCGTCGTGCGCAGCACCCTCAGGGCCCTCCTCGCGCCGCGCCGGTTGGTCCCCATCCTCATCGTGTGCGCGCCGATGGTGCTCCTCCAGTGGAGGATGAGCCGCGAGCCTCTCGCCGCGCCCATCGCCGTCGCGATGTGCATCGCCTTCGTGCTGGTCGCGCCGCTCTCGTGGCGCGTCCTCTTCCCCGGAGGGCTCGAGTTCACGCACGGCGCGATCCGCCTCCTCATCTACGGCGCGGTGGGCGTCGGGGTCGTCCTCGTGGTGGGCGACACGCTCCCGAAGCTCCTGTCGCTCGGCCCCACGCTCCTCACCATGCGCGTCAGCCTGATCGTGTGCGTGACGCTGTTCCTCGTCGGAGGCTGGGGCCTCGGGCGCGACATCGGATTCGAGGAGTCTCTGGCGCGCGAGCGCGCCCGCGCCGAGCGCCTCGCCGACGAGGCCGAGCGGTCGCAGCTCCTCGCGCTTCGCTCCCACCTCGATCCGCACTTCCTCTTCAACACGCTCAACGCGATCGCCGAGTGGTGCCGCGAGGACGGCGAGGTCGCCGAGCGCGCCGTGCTCCAGCTCGCGACCATCCTCCGGGCGATCCTCGCCGGGGTGAAGGCGCCGTCGTGGCCGCTCGACGACGAGCTGCGCCTCGTGCGCGGCGTCTTCGCCCTGCACCTGCTCCGCGACCCGAACCTCTTCGAGCTCGAGTGGGACGTGCCGCCGGACGTGGGCCACCTCCGCGTGCCCCCGATGATCCTCCTGCCCATCGCCGAGAACGCGGTGAAGCACGGCCCGGCGCGCGGCCACCGCGGGGTGATCCGCTTCTCGGTCGTGCTCGAAGGGGTGCGCCTCTACGCCCGCGTCGAGAACCCCGGCTGCTACGGCGGCCCTCGGCGCGGAAGCGACGGTCTGCCCACCGTCGAGCGCCGCCTCGCCCTCGCCTACGGCGGGGAGGCGTCGCTCACGATCGGCGCGGCGTCGCGGCCGGACACCGAGCGCGACCGAACGCGGGTCGAGCTCGCGCTCCCGACCGATCGCGCCCCGGCGGAGGCACCGGCGTGAGCGAGATCGTCCTGCGGATCCTCGTCGCCGACGATGAGCTCCTCGCCCGCAAGCGCCTCCTCCGCCTCCTCGGCGCGATCGACGCCGTGACGGTCGTGGGCGAGTGCGAGGACGGCCCCGCGGTGCTCGAGCGCGTGCGCCAGGGCGGCGTCGACGTGGTCCTGCTCGACATCGACATGCCCGGCCTGAGCGGGCTCGAGGCCCTCGAGCTGATGCCGGAGGCCACTCGTCCGGTGATCGTCCTCTCGACGGCGCACTCCGAGCACGCGATCGCGGCCTTCGATCTCGGCGCGACCGACTACCTCCTCAAGCCGGTCGAGGCGGCGCGACTGCTCCGAGCCCTCTCTCGCGCGCGCGAGCGGCTCGGCGAGCGCGGCGGCCGCGCGCCCGACGTCGGCGGCCGGGCGGTGGCGCGCCTCGCGATCGCGACCAAGAACGGCATCGAGCTCGTCGACCCGGCGCGCGTCAGCCACGCCGTGCTCGAGGGCGAGCTCGTCACCATCGTCACCCTCGACGGCGAGCTCCTCAGCGACGAGCCGCTCGCCGATCTCCTGGCGCGCCTTCCGGCCGAACGCTTCGAGCGGGTCCACCGGCGGGCCCTCCTCAACCTCGAGCACGTAACCCGTCTGGAGCCGGCCGCGAGCGGCGGGTACGTCGCCCACATGCGATCGGGTCACGCCGTCGAGGTCTCACGCCAGGCCGCCCGCGATTTGCGGCGGCGCCTGGGCGTACGCTGAGCTCGGATCCGAGCGGCTACCACTCGATCGCTACCGGATCGGGCGAGTCGTGGAACGTGTTGTCGACGACCCCGGAGTCGTTTCGCCCCCAGCATCGACGCAGCATTTCGATCGAGGGCCGCTCATGATCTGGCGCGCTGAACGAGGATCGCGCGAACGTGGAGCTGGGCGGGATGAGGAGCCGGGAGCGGGATGGCGACCAGCTCCTGCAGCATGAGCGGCACCGCAGCGGGAGGAGCGGTGGGCGGCGCCGACCCGGCTGGCGGCGAGGAGGCGAGAATGTGGCTGCCCGTCCCGCGCACACCGACGCTGCGCGCGACCTCGCGCGGGCGCCTCGGCTTGACTGGGCGGTCGCGATCGCGCAATCTCCACCACTAGACCGAACGGTCTAGCGGGCCATGGCGAAGGACACCAAGCAGCAGCTGCTCGAGGAAGGCATGCGGATGCTGCTGCTCCACGGCTATCACGACCTCGGGATCACTGCTGTCCTCGAAGCGACGGGGATCCCGAAGGGCTCATTTTATCACCACTTCTCGAGCAAGGAAGATTTCGGTCTTCAGGCCATCGACCTCTACATGACGGAGGTCCACGCGGGGCTCGACCACTGCCTCGGCGACGAAGCCTCGCCGCCCCTGGATCGGGTGCGTCGGTTCTTCGAGCTGACCGGGGACAAGTACCGCGGCGATGGCTATCTCGGGTGCCTGCTCGGCGGCCTCGGTCAGGAGCTCTCGGGCGTGAGCGAGGTGTTCCGGCGCAAGGTCGAGTGGTGCTTCGCAGAGATCGCCAGGCGGATCGCCGGCTGCCTCGAGGAGGCGGTCCGTCGGGGCGATCTGGCGAAAGGGACGGACACCGCGGTGATGGCGGACCTCCTCGTCAACTGCTGGGAGGGCGCGGCCCTTCGCACGCGTCTGCGCCGCGATCCCGCGCCGCTGCGGCAGATGCTGACGTTCTACTTCAAGAGCTTCTCGGCTTAGCGAGCTGGCCTTGAGGTCACGGCATTCCTGCGACGCCCCATAGACCGACCGGTCTACTTTCAAAGCAGCCAACCAACATCACGGAGGAAGACATCATGGAGAACCGATCCCTCTACGCTCGTCTCGGCGCCTCGTCGGGCATCTCGGCGCTGGTGGACGACATCGTGGCGAGGCACATGGAGAACCCGGTCATTCGGGCGCGGTTTCGTCCGTACCTGGAGACGCCGGACAAGATCGCGGCGGTCAAGAAGCACACCTGCGCGTTCTTGGAGGCAGGTAGCGGCGGTCCGGCGCAGTACACGGGTCGGACCATGCGCGACGCACACCGAGGGATGAACGTCAGCGAGGCAGAGTACATGGCCGCCATCGACGACATCCTGGCTGCGCTGCAGAAGCGTTCGATCGACGAGCAGACGCAGAAGGACGTGCTGGCGATCGCGTACTCGCTCAAGGGCGACATCCTGCACGTCTAGCGTGCCGTCTCTCCCGGCTCGTCAGAGCCCGGCCACGGCCGCGGGCACCGCGGCGCGGCAGTCCCGCATCACGCGGAGCTTGGCCTCGGTGCCGCGCCGATTTTGGCGGTGACGCCCAGGCGGCAATCGGCGACGCCGGAGCGCAAAGGCATGCGGTCCGTCCTTCGATCGGGACGAGGCCAGCGACGTGCGGGACAGCGATGGTGGGCTCGCTGCCGTCGCTAAACAAATTTCAGCGCAACGTCCCTCGAGGCTGGCGCTTCCGCGCCGCCGCCGCCAACAGATCGTCGAACGCGTGCCGGAGCGCCCACGCCGCCTTGTCGTCGGCGAGCCCGTTCGTGTCGTCGAGCGCCTCGCGGAGCCGTGCGCTCACCGGCGCGCACGCCGGCGCGCTCCCGAGCTCGGCGACGATCGCGACCGCCGCCTGGCGGTAGACGCGGTAGCAGCCGCCCACGTCGCCGGCGTTGTACGCGGGCACGCCGATGGCGAGGGCGTGCACGATGCGCTGCGCGACGTCGTCGAGAACCGGGCAGTCCTCGAGCACGCCAGAGGCAAGCGGCGCGCTCGCGCTCGTCAACGCGTCGCCGGCGCGCAGGCGATCGAGCGACTCGCGGAGGTAGGCGAGCGCGCGCTGGCCGCCGCCGAGGCGCGCCGCCGCCGCCGCCACCTGCTCGAGCTCGGCGGCCTTGGCGGCGAGCCCCTCGCCGCGGAGCGCCTGCGCGAGCTGCCGCGTGAGCTCGAGGTAGTAGTCGCCGACGAGATCGACGTGGCCCGCCGCGTAGCGCGGGGCGCTGACGATCTCGGCGAGCGCGATCTCCATGGTGAGCCGCCCGCCGGGGCCCTCGGCGGGGCGCACGGCCGCGGTCGCGTGGAGCAGATCGTCGAACGCGTAGCGGACCTCCCAGGCGCCGTCGGACGGCGTCTCGGCGCGCGAGGCCCGGACGAGCGCGGTGCGCAGCCGCGCCGCCGCCGCGCCGCCCCCGGCGAACGCGCCGGCGAGCAGCTCCTCGGACGCGCGCCAGTAGAGCGCGAGGCAGCCGGCGTGATCGCCGGCGTTGTACCGCGGCGCGCCGTCGCGGATCGCCGCCTCGATGCGCTCGCGCACCGCGTCGGGCAGGGCGCGCTCGCGCCGCGACGCCGGCGCGGGCGCGGCG
>CAYJPW010000159.1:0-24654 GCA_964372055.1 uncultured Polyangiaceae bacterium | reverse complement strand
GTCGACGCGAGGTGCCCGACGCCGCGGAGCGCGACGCGCGCGCGCTCTGCCTGCGCACCGGCGGCGGCGCGTGGCTCGAGCGCCGCCTCCCCGCGCGCGCCGCGCGCCAGCTCTATCGCTGGGTGCCCGGCGAGGACGGGCGCGCGACGGCGCTCTTGATCGACGCTGCCGGCGAGGTCACGGCCAAGGCTCGGTCGCGACCGAACGGCGACGGCGTCGCGACCGCCGCTCGCCGCGCTCCCGACGGTGTCCGCGTCGTGCGCGTCCGCCCCGACGATCCCGCGCTCGGCGGCGCGCGCTGGCCGGCGCCTCGGGCGCCCTCGGCGGATCCGCCCTACTGGAGCGTCGACGACGACTTCTGGATGGAGGGCGACGCGGTGCGCGGCTGGGTGCGCCTGCCGGACGCGGGCGACGCGCCCGAGGCGCCGCCGCCCAAGGATTCCGCGCCCGCCGACGGCGCCGAGGCGCCAGCGCTTCCGGGCGTGACCGCGCGCGTGGGCGGCCGCTTCGCCGGCGTCACCATCGACGGCGCAGGCAAGGTGGTGCTGCACGCGCTCCCCGAGGGCACGGTCGAGGTGGCGCGCGGCGGCCGCTTCGCGCTCGCGCTCGCCGAGCCGCGCGACGGCGAGCCGGGCGCGGCGCGCTACCACGAGTCGACCGACGGCGGACGCACCTGGCGCCCCGTCGAGGCGCCGCCCGTGGGCCGCCTCTCGCCGCCGTACGACGCGGTCACGATCCACGGCTGCTCCGAGATCGGCTGCACCTGGGGCGACGGCATCGTCCGACTCGGCTGGGGCGGACCGCCGCCGGCGACCGCGAAGCCCGTCGAGCCCGTCGCGCCCGCGCGGAGCCGGCTCGTCCGCGCGCCCGCGACGCCGCGCCTGACCTGCCGCTTCGAGGCGGACGCGGGCGCCTCTCCAAAACGCGGGCCACGGCGTGGCGCGCCGGTCCGCGACGCGCCCCCGCCGGTCACGCTCCGCACCCGTCCGTCGACGAGGCTCGGCGTCCTCCGCGGCGGCGCGCTCGAGGTCGACGTCCTCGCGCCCTTCCAGCCCGACGCGGCCCCGCGCCACCTCACGCTGCGCGAGAAGCGCGGCGCCGAGGCAGGCGGCGCGGCGCTCGGCGAGCCGATGGGCGCGGTCGCGCCGCTGCTCACCGCCTCCGGCGCCGTCGACCTCGTCGCCTTCGCCGACAAGCGCCGCCTCCGCCTCGCCGGCGCCGGCGCGATCGCGCCCTTCGATCACCAGGGATCGATCACCGTCCTCGCCGAGGCGCCGGGCGGAGCGCTCGCCGCCCTCGACGCCGACCGCGGCGTGCTCCTGCTCGCCTCCGACGTCGGCCCCCGCCCGGTCCTGCGGCTCGCGCGCATGCCCGACGTCACGCGCACCCGGCTCACGCTCGCACGCCGGGGCGACGCGGTGGCGCTCGTCGGCTACTCGGCGCTCTCGGGCGAGAGCTTCGCCGCCGCCGTCGATCTCGGCCGCGCCGAGGCGGGCCCGCTCGAGCCCCTCGGCGGGATCGAGACGCTCGCCGGCGCCGGGGCGGGCGCCTGCCGGGATCTCGCCGCCTCGCGCGCGGCGGCGCGCTTCGTGATGGAGGTGCCGATCGCGATCCGCGCGGTGACCAAGGTCGGCGAGGTGATCGCCGAGGGCTCGCGCGCGGCGACGCTCCTCGTCGTGGCCGACGCCTCGCACCTGTGCGCGGTCGGCCTCGAGGCCCATCTCGGAAACGACGACGACCTCGTCGCTTCCTGGAGCGGCGCCGGCGAAGCGGTGTTGCGGCGGGCGTCCGGCGCGCTGCGGGGCAGGTGCGCATTCGAGTGATCCGCGGCGAGATGCTCGCCCGTCATCGCGCAGCGGGTCGTCGCCGCCTGCGGAGCCCGGCCACGGCGTCGCGGACATCGGGGCAGTTTCGCCCGTAGTAGCGGTCGCGCAGCGCCTTGGCGACGCGGCGGCGCTCGTCCGGAGTCATCGCGGCCTGCTGAGCGATGTCCCACTGGCGGGCTTCGTCGTGGCCGTGGGCGTTGTGTCCGATCCGCTCCACCGCGCCAGTTGACCACGTCGGCCGGCGATGGACAACGGCTGGCCCTCCGACGCTTCGACGCATCCTCCAAGGGCCCGACGAGGGCATCGCACCTCGCCCGGCCGACCGATGCTAGCTTCCCTCCCATGCGAAGGCGCCCCGTCCCCCAGCTCACCATCCTCCGCTCGCTCACCGCCGCCTCCTTTCTCGTCCCCCTCGCAACCACCTCCTGCGGCGGCGGCGCCACCAGCGGCAGCTTCCCCGGCAAGCCCGACGTCCAGAAGGCCCAGGCGGAGTGGTGCGCCTCGCTCGCCAAGCAGAGCGGCGGCGAGAGCTGGGAGCACACCGCCGCGTGCAAGTCCGCCGCGACGACCGCCTCGGCGGCCTACCTCCGCGGCATGACCAAGTGCTTCACGAATCGCCTCGAGCAGGCCGGCGATCAGGCCCCCGATCACAGCCAGATCGTCGTCGACTGCAACGACGAGGTCGTCGTGGGCCTGCCCGCCGACGACGGCACCGGCAACGAGGTCATCGCCGCCCGCTGCGAGCGGATGCTCAAGTGCGAGAAGGTGCCGGTCGCCGAGTGCAAGACGGCGGTCGACAAGCTCGAGAGCAGCCAGCGCGCCATGTTCACCACGACCTACAACGCCGCCGCGCTCCACGAGATCGCCGACTGCCTCGCCTCGGCGAGCTGCAGCGACGACGAGGAGAAGGCGCGCGACACCTGCTACAAGCCCGCCGCCGACAAGCTGCTCTGGTTCCCCGGCTGAAGGGTGCCCTGGATCGCGGTCTCGCCGCCCGCGCAGTCGCGCCCGGCCGCGCCGACCCGTGGTACCGTGGCGCCCGCCATGAAGAGCACCGAAACCAGCCTGCTCCACCTCCTCCGCGCGCTGCTGCTCGGCCTCTGCGCGCTCCTCGCCCTGCCGCGCGACGCGCTCGCCGCCGGCACCCTGACGATCCAGAACAAGGAGCCGCAGGAGAACGACGGGAAGTGGAAGCTCAACTTCACCATCGACTACGGCGCGACGCCGCATCTGCAGCACATCCCGATGCTCTTCAGCTTCACGCCGACGGCGCTCTACGAGCGCTCGCTCACCGATCAGTCGGGGGAGAAGCCGGTGCTCACGCGGATCCCGCTCGTGAACCAGCAGGGCATCAACGAGAGCATGGACGTCGGCTTCACCGACGGCAGCGGCAAGGTCTTCAAGATCACGAAGTTCGACTTCGTCATCCGGCGCGACCGCGGCTTCGAGGCCGGCGAGTACACGCTCAAGGTCACGCGCGCCTCCGACGGCGTGCAGGTCGGCGCGACCCAGAACCTCAAGCTCAAGGGCGACAACCCCATCGTCGATCGCCGCGCCATCGTCTTCGCCGGCGGCAAGAAGGACAAGGACAAGGAGAAGAAGGCCGAGGGCGACGGCGAGAAGAAGGCCGACGACGCGGGCGAGAAGAAGCCCGAGGAGAAGCCGATGGAGAAGGTCGGCGAGGGCGCCGATCCCGCCGCCGCCGGCGAGCCGCCGCCGGGCGATCCGTCCGAGGGCGCCGGCCCGCCGCCCGTCCCGCCGAAGCAGGGCGGCTGCGGGTGCCGCATCGAGGATCAGGGCGTGAGCGGCTCGGCCGCCGCGCTTCCCTTGTTCGTCGCCGGCGCCGCCGCGGCGCTCCGCCGCCGCCGCCGGCGAGCCGCCGCCCGCGGGTAGGGTGATGTAAGAAGCGATTTCCTGGAACGTCGTATGACCAGGAGCGCACCGAGCAAGGTATTCTGACCGGGTCCTTTCGCTGTTCTCGGAGAGACCCATGCTCAAGCGATACCTGTCGGTGCTCGTGTTCCTTGCCACCGCGGCGCTGCTCGCGGTCGGCTACGGCTGCAGCGGCGCGGCCGACTCGAACTCCTTCCAGTCGGGCACCACCGGCAGCGGCACCGGCGCCAGCTCGACCGGCTCGAACACGGGCGCCGGCGGCGGCGGCGGCTGCTTCCTCAATTGCGGCACGACCGGCGGCGGCGGCAACGTGCAGGGTGTCATCGTGGTCTCGCCGCAGAACCCGTCGCTCGCGGTCGTCGACGCCACCATCCCGACGCAGGCGTTCACCGCCACGCTGAACGGGCAGGACGTCACCGCGAGCGTGACCTGGCTCTACGAGCGCCCCGACATCGGCGACATGACCGGAGCGCTCTTCACGCCGACGGGCCAGGTCGGCGGCGTCGGCAAGCTCACGGCCCAGTGGAACAACGCCGAGGGCTCCACCAACGTCACCGTGACCGTGAAGAAGACGGTCGACGGCGTGGGCGTGACGCAGCCGCAGAAGGACGCGTTCGACAACCCGCAGAACGGGCCGGACCCGTCGGTCAACATCGTCTACCCGCTCGACCAGACGGTGTTCCCGCTCGCGGTGCTCGGGCCCGAGATCCAGTGGAACGGCGGCGCCGGCGGCGACATCTACCGCCTCCACATCAAGGAGAAGTTCTACGAGTACACCGAGTACTTCATGGCGCCGCCGCCCTCGCGGCACCTCATGCCCGAGGTGGACTGGCAGAGCATCGAGAACTCGGGCTCGGGCGCGCAGAGCGATCCGGTGACCTTCGAGCTGCAGCGCTTCGTCAACGGCGGCGCCTACCAGCCCAAGGTGCAGACCTGGCACGTCGCCCAGGGCCGCCTCCGCGGCAGCGTCTACTACTGGGAGCTGCCCGACCAGTGCGGCAACGGCAACGGGCGCATCCTCCGCATCAAGCCCGACTCGCCCACCGTCGACCAGTTCTTCCAGCCCGGCGGTTGCTGGGGCTGCCACACCGTGAGCCGCGACGGCACCAAGATGATGGCCACGCTCGACACGGGCAGCCCGTTCCCGCAGATCACCGTCGATCTGACGCAGAACCCGGCGGTGTACGGCAGCCTCAACAACACCAACTACGCGACGGGCGGCACCTTCTCGGCGTTCAACGACAAGGGCGACAAGATCGTCGTGAGCAACGACGGCGACTGGGCCGGCCAGACGCGTCTCCGGATCATCGACTCGACCAGCGGCCAGGTCTTGAACGACAACGCCATGGGGCCGATGTGCGGCGAGGCCGCCTGGTCGCCCGACGGCAAGAAGATGGCCGCCATCTGCGGGCTCACCTCCGCGAACTGGATCTTCGACGCGAGCGGGGGCTACCTCGCGACGGCCGACGTGGCGGCCGACGGCGTCACGGTGACCAACATCAACCAGATCGTGCCCCAGGCGGGCGGGCAGGGCCGGCCCGCGTACCCGAGCTTCTCGCCCGGCTCGGAGTGGCTCGCCTTCGGCCGCCCGACGCAGGGCTCGCGCTCGACCGGCAACGGCGATCTCTGGATCGTCAACGCGGCCGACGGCTCGGGCCTGAAGCAGCTCACCGCCGCGAGCGGCGACAACCGGAGCTTCAACCCGGTGTTCGCCCCGCTCCGCGCCGGCGGCTACTTCTGGCTCGTGTACATCACGCGCCGCGACTACGGCAACACGCTGGTCGGCACCAACCGGCAGCAGATCTGGATCACCGCCATCGACGATCCCCCGACCGCCGGCGATCCGTCGCACCCGCCGTTCTACATGCGCGGGCAGGAGAACTGCGGCAAGAGCGAGAACGCGTACTACGCGCTCGATCCCTGCAAGCAGGTCGGCGAGGGCTGCACCTCCGGCGTCGACTGCTGCAACGGCCAGTGCATCAAGGACCCCTCGACCAACACCTACGTGTGTGGCGAGCCGCCGCCGCCCGGGACGTGCTCGCAGGACGGCAACTCGTGCGTGGTCGACGCCGACTGCTGCAACTACCCCGAGTCCGAGTGCATCGACGGCTTCTGCCAGCAGCCGCCTCCGCAGTGATTTGAGGGTTTTCGAACCTCACCCCCGAGCCCCCTCTCCCTGACAGGAGAGGGGGTGCCCCTGATTTCCAGCTCGATTCCCCTCTCCCGTCAGGGCCCGTCAGGAAGAGGGCACGGGGGGTGAGGTTATCGGCCTTCTTCCCCGGTTGACGCTGGCCCCGGCGTGGCCCACCTTCCGGCGCCGATGCGCCCGACCCTCTCGCTTGCGATCCTGGTCGCGGGCGCGCTCGCCGCGTGCGAGTCGCCCCCGCCGGCGCCGCCGCCCGCGGCGTCCGCCGCGGCGTCGGTGGCCGAGCCCACGCCGCCGCCGGGGCCGACGATCATTCCGACCGCCGACATCCCCACCCAGGTCGTCGCGCAGCACGTGCTCGTCGCCTTCAAGGGCGCCGATCGCGCGCCCAAGGGCATCACCCGCTCCAAGGCCGACGCCAAGAAGCGCGCCGAGGAGGTCGCAGCCCGAGCCAAGAAGGGCGAGGACTTCACCGAGCTCGTGAAGAAGTACTCGGACGAGCCCGGCGCCGCCGATCGCCTCGGGAGCGTGGGCAGGTTCGCCCGCGACGCCATGGCGCGGCCCTTCAGCGACGCCGCCTTCGCCCTCGAGATCGGCGCCACCAGCGACGCCGTCGAGACGCCTTTCGGTTTCCACGTCATCAAGCGCACCCAGTGATCCCGGATCCCACCATGAACCGAGTCTCCGCCCTGTTCCTCGCTTCCGCCTGCGCGCTCGCCGCGTGCGACGGCGATCAGGTGACGCCCGCGCCGGCCCCGTCGGCGAGCGGGTCCGTGATCGCCGCGTCGGTCGTCTCGTCGTCGCCATCGTCGGCGTCGGGCGGCGCGGCGACCGCCGAGGAGGCGACCAAGTTCCTCGCCCAGGTCGACGCCGATCTGAAGAAGCTCTGGAGCGCGCAGCAGCGCGCTTCGTGGGTGAACCAGAACTTCATCACCGACGACACCGAGGCGGTGAGCGCCGCGGCCGACGAGGCGGTGCTCGAGTACCTCAGCCGCACCATCAAGGCGGCGACACGCTTCGACAAGGTCGAGCTGCCGCCCGATCAGAAGCGCCAGCTGCACCTGCTCAAGATCGCCGCCGGCATGCCCGCGCCCTCGAACGCGGCCGAGCGCGCCGAGGAGGCGCAGCTCGGCGTGCAGCTGACCTCGATGTACGGCAAGGGCAAGTACTGCCCCGAGCGCCTCAAGGGCAAGTGCCTCTCGCTCGGCGAGCTCTCGAACATCCTGGCGACGAGCCGCAAGGAGGACGAGCTCCTCGACGCCTGGACCGGCTGGCACTCGATCGCGCCGCCGATGCGCGACAAGTACAAGCGCTTCGTCGAGCTCGGCAACAAAGGCGCGGCCGAGATCGGGTTCAAGGACCTCTCGGCCCTCTGGAAGGCCGGCTACGACATGCCGCCCGACGCGTTCGAGGCCGACACCGACCGCATGTGGAACAAGGTCAAGCCGCTCTACGACCAGCTCCACTGCTACGTGCGCAAGCGGCTCCGCGAGCACTACGGCGAGAAGGCGATCGCGGCCAAGGCGCCGATCCCGGCGCACCTGCTCGGCAACATGTGGGCGCAGGAGTGGGGCAACGTGTATTCGCTCGTCGAGCCCTACAAGGGCGAGGCGTCGCTCGACGTGACCAAGTCGCTCAAGGCGAAGAACTACGACGAGGTGAAGATGGTCAGGCTCGGCGAGGCGTTCTTCACCTCGCTCGGGCTCGATCCGCTCCCGAAGACGTTCTGGGAGCGCTCGCTCTTCAAGAAGCCCGCCGATCGCGACGTCGTCTGCCACGCGAGCGCCTGGGACATCACCTTCGCCGACGACCTGCGCATCAAGATGTGCGTCGAGATCAACGAAGGCGACCTCGTGACCATCCACCACGAGCTCGGGCACGACTACTACTTCCACGCCTACCACACGCTCCCGGTGCTCTTTCAGCAGGGCGCGAACGACGGGTTCCACGAGGGCATCGGCGACACGCTCGCGCTCTCGGTCACGCCCGCCTACCTCAAGAGCCTCGGCCTGCTCGAGAAGGTGCCGGACAACCCCAAGGCGGAGATCAACTTCCTCCTCAAGATGGCGCTCGACAAGGTCGCCTTCCTGCCGTTCGGCAAGCTCATCGACCAGTGGCGCTGGGACGTCTTCTCCGGCAAGACGCCGCCCGACAAGTACAACCAAGCGTGGTGGGACCTGCGCCTCAAGTACCAGGGCGTCGCGCCGCCGGTGGCGCGCACCGAGTCCGACTTCGATCCCGGCGCCAAGTTCCACGTGCCCGGGAACACGCCGTACACCCGCTACTTCCTGGCGCGCATCTACCAGTTCCAGTTCCACCGCGCGCTCTGCAAGGCGGCGGGGCACGCCGGGCCGCTCACCACCTGCTCGATCTTCGACAGCAAGGCCGCGGGCAAGAAGCTCCAGGCGATGCTCGAGATGGGCGCGAGCAAGCCCTGGCCCGAGGCGATGAAGGCGATCTCGGGCGAGAGCGAGGGCGATCCCGGCGCGCTGCTCGAGTACTTCGCGCCGCTCTCGAAGTGGCTCGAGGAGCAGAACAAGGGCGAGACCTGCGGCTGGTAGCGACGCCGCGATCGCTTCAGCGCGGCACGCAGCGGCGCACGCGGGGGGCGATCGCGGCGCAGCGGAGGGCGGCGCCGCAGTCGGCGTCGGTCGCGCACTCGGCGTTGGCGAGGCACGCGGCGGCGCAGGCCGCGCGGAACGACGAGCCCTCGTAGGCGCGGCAGGCGTCGGCGCAGGCGCGCTCGGCGCAAGCGGCCCGCGCCTCGGCCCGCTCGAGGGGGTCGGCCGAAGGCGCCGGCGGTGCGCCCGCGCAGCGCGTCGCCACCTCGGCGCGCGCCCGCTCGCCCGTGGCCCGCGCCTCCTGCTCGCGATCGCGGCAGCCGAGGGAGGTGATCTCGGCGATCGCGAGGAGCGCCGTCGCGGCGAGGCGCACGGTCACTCGCCCGGGGCGGAGAGCGGCAGGCGCGCGATCGCCGTGTGGCGCGCGCCCCCGGGCCCGAGCTCGCTCCGGTAGAGCACCACCTCGGCCGCGCGCGTCGTTCCGAACGACGATCCCGCCAGCGCGGCGGCGCACGCGGCGAGGGCGGGATCGCCTCCGGGCGCGCGGGCCCGCGCCAGGGTGAGGTGAGGGGAGTAGGCGCGGTCCTCGCGCTCGCCCACGCCGAGCGCCAGGGTCGCCTCGGCGAGATCGCGCTGGAGCCCCCGAAGCGCCGCGACCGCCCCGTCGATCCCCACCCACAGGACCCGCGCGCGCCGGCCACCGAACGTGCCGCCGCCGCGCGCCTCGAAGGCGATCGGCCCGTGTTGCGCCGCCGCGGCGCCCACGGCGAGGGTGAGCTCCGGCGTGCGCTCGTCCGGGACCTCGCCGAGGAACACGAGCGTGAGGTGCAGCGCCTCGTCGGCGAGCCAACGCGCACCGGGCGCGTTGGCCCGCAGCCGGCGCGCCTCCGCGGCGATCGCCCCCCGGACGTCGTCGGCGAGATCGAGGGCGAGGAACGCGCGCATGGCCCGGCGAGCTTCAGTTCCCGAGCAGGATGAAAGGCGCCCAGAAGAACGGGTGCGCCGGCCCCTTGGCGATCATCTGCCGCTTCGCCTCGGAGAGCGCCTGCGCGTACGAGGCGCCCTCCTTGACCAGCGGCCGATAGAAGTCGCCCATCAGGCGCGCCGTCGCGTCGTCGTCGACCGACCAGAGGCTGACGACCAGCCGCCGCGCGCCCGCGGCCCGGAGCGCGAGCGCGAGGCCGGCGATCGGCTCGGCGGAGCGCTGCCGCGTGTTGCCCGTCTGGCACGCCGAGAGGACGACGAGGTCGGCGTCGAGGTGCAGATCGACGATCTCGCTGTTGAGGAGGAAGCCGTCCTCCTTGGCCCCCGGATCGAGCGTGAGCGCCAGCGCCTGGTAGTGCGGCTCGAGCAGGCCGTGGCTGGCGATGTGGACGATGCGGTAGCCGGACAGGGCGCCGGCCTTGACGTTCTCCTCGGTCGCTTGCTCGCGGAGATAGAGCCGCTGGTCGGCGCCGAAGAGCTTGGAGATCGCGCGGAGCTCCGCCGCGGTGCCCGGGAGCCGCTCCAGCCCCGGTGCCTGCTTCTTGCCCTCGCCCTCGGCGACCTGGACGGCGTCGACCCAGAGGGTGAGCGCGCGGCTCGCCGCCGGCGACGAGCCCTCCTTCTGGCCTCCCTTGAACGCCGCCCAGTCGTAGACGGGATCGCCCATCCCCACGAAGCCCTTGCGCGCGGCGTTCCCCGGCTTGTCCCGGGCGAGCTCGACGCCGAGCGTGGCCGAGAGGCCGTAGCTCACGTCGTGCGTCTCGACCACGAACTTGCCGCTCGCGTCGACGAGCGCCTCGAAGGGCAGCGAGGCCAGGGGCCCGTGCGGGATGATCACGAGCTTCTTGTGCGAGGCGACGCGGGCCTCGACCGGCCCGAGCAGCTCGCGGTAGAGGCGCGCGCCTCCTTCCTTCACCGCCCCGAGCTCCTGATTCGGCGCGACCAGGGCGCCGCGGCGGAACCCGCGCACCGCCTTGGAGAGATCCTCGGGCGTGGGGCGGAGGATCGCGAGCGCTTCGCCGTCCTGATCGACGGCGACGAGGATCGCCTGCTCCTCGGCCATGAAGTACGAGAGCAGCAGCGTGTCCTTGTCGAGCATCGCCTCGCGAACCGCCGCGGGGGTGGCGGGCTCGGGCACCTGGATGCGCGCGAGGAGCGGGTTCGACTGGCGGATCGCCTCCTTCACGTCCTCGAGCGCCCAGAGCGCGTCGCGGTGGCGCTCGGCGAGCCCGGCTTCGCCGCGCCGCGCCGTGAGCTCCTGGGTGAGACGGCGCACGTGCTCCTCGGCCTCCTCCTTGTTGCGCAGGAGCAGCGGCGAGACCTCGGCGGGCGAGGTCGAGAGGCGGCCGCGTGCGACGGCGTCGAGGTGGGCGCGGGCGCGCGCGCGCTCCATGGTGACGAACGCCTGCGCCGCGCGCGTCTTCTCCGGCAGCTTCACCTGGAGCGACAGGAGGAGGCGATGGATCTGGAACGCCTCGAAGCCGGCCTCCTGGCGCGCCTGCTCGCCGGTGAGGTGCTCGCGCTGCTCCTCGGCGAGCATGCCGGCCTCTTCGGCGGCGCCGATGGCCCGATCGAGGTGGCCGCTCTCGGCCGCGCAGCGCGCCAGCGCCACCCGCGCCAGCTTCGCGACCGGCGCGAGGCCGCGCTTGTCGGCGAGCGCCACCGCTTCGGCCGCGACCTCTTCGCACTTGCCGAAGCGCTTCGCGTCGAGGGCGGCCTCCGCCTGGAAGCGACGCAGGCGCGCGCGGGGCTCGGGATCCGGCGTCGCGTCGGCGACCGCCTCGATCGCGTCGAGCGGCGCCGAGCTCTTGGCGGCCCGCGCCTTGAGCGCCGCGAGGTAGACGGCGGTGCGGGCGGCGCCGGCCGCGTCGCCGGCGCGCTCGAAGCCCTGACGCGCGCGCGCGAGGCTCTCGGCCGCGCGATCGGGCTCGCTCAATCGCTCGGCGGTGAGGGCGGCGCGCTCGAGGGCGAGCGGATCGGCGGCGACCGCATCGGCCGCGAGGAGCTGCGCCTCGCTGAGCGCCTCGTCGGCGCGGCTCATCGATCCCATGAGCGAGAGCGCGTACGCCGTGTCGACGAGGGCGACCGCGCGGGCCGCCTGCTCCTCGAGCGCCGCCGCCGTCTTGAGCCGCTTGCCGAACGCCTCGAGGGCGTCCTGGGGGCGCCCGAGCTCGAGGTAGACGCCGCCGGACGCGCGCCAGAGCTCGGTGAGGCCGCGCCAGTCGAGCCGCTCGCGCGCGGCGTCGGCGGCCGCCTCGATTTCGGTCAGGGCCTCGGGCTGCCGTCCGAGGGCGCAGAGGACCCGCGCGCGCCGGACGGTCGCGTCGGGGCCGCCGCCGCGAGGCAGCCGCGCGAGCTCCCCCTCGAGGGCGCCGCGCCCGTCGGCGGGCGAGGTGCGCGCGCCGGAGCAACCGGCCAGGGCGAGGGTGAGCGCCAGGACGAGCCGGGGGACGAGAGGACGCGCGGGCACGCGGCGAGTTTGTCACACGCCGACACCGGCGGGGAGCCCGCGCGTGGCGCGGCCGATTTGCGACTACACTGCCGCGATGGACGTCGGCTCGGTCGTCGCCGAACGGTTCGAGCTGCTCGCGCTCGCCGGCACCGGCGGCATGGGCGCGGTCTACCGCGCGACCGATCGGCTGACCGGCGAGATCGTCGCCCTCAAGGCGCTCTTCGGCCGGAGCACGGCCGCGGAGGCGCGCTTCGCCGCCGAGGCGAAGGCCCTCTCCGAGCTCCGCCACCCGGGGGTGGTCCGCTACGTCGCCCACGGGGCGACGCCGGCCGGCGAGAGCTACCTGGTGATGGAGTGGATCGAGGGTCAGTCGCTCTCGGACCGACTCGCCCAAGGACCGCTCACCGTCGCCGAGTCGATCGCCCTCGGCGTGCGCGTCGCCGACGCGCTCGCGGTGGCGCACGCGCGCGGCTACGTCCACCGCGACGTCAAGCCCTCGAACCTGCTCCTCGAGGGCGGCGCGGTGGAGCGCGTCAAGGTGCTCGACTTCGGGGTCGCCTGGATGAGCAAGAGCGCGCGCGCGGCGACGCGCACCGGGACGCTGCTCGGCACGCCGGGATACATGGCGCCCGAGCAGGCGCGCGGGGCCAAG
This sequence comes from uncultured Polyangiaceae bacterium, assembly GCA_964372055.1. GTDB lineage: Bacteria > Myxococcota_A > Polyangia > Polyangiales > Polyangiaceae > CAYJPW01. The sequence continues at coordinate 12,140 of CAYJPW010000159.1, read as the reverse complement.
GGGATCGACGCGCGCGCCGACGTCTTCGCGCTCGGGTGCGTGCTCTTCGAGTGCCTCGCGCAGCGGCCCGCGTTCAGCGGCGAGAACGTGATGGCGGTCCTCGCCAAGGTGCTGCTCGAGGACGCGCCGCGCCTCCGCGACGTCGCGCCGGGCGTGCCGGCCGTGCTCGACGCGCTCGTCGCCCGGATGCTGGCGCGCGATCGCGAGGCGAGACCCCGCGACGCCGCCGCCGCGGCCGAGGCGCTGCGCGCGCTCGAGGCCGCCGCGCCGCCGTCGCTCGGTGCGCCGCCGTCGCTCGGCGGACCGCGCTCGCTGGCCCCGCGCTCGCTCGGGGGCGCGGAGCAGCGCGCGCTCTCGGTCGTGCTGATCGCGCCGGCGCCGGACGCCGGTCGCCCGAGCGCGCTCGATCCCACGATGGCGGAGGGCGCCGCGAACACCCTCGGCGGCGCCGCGGGCCTGGAGGATCTCGCCGCGCTGTGCGGCGAGCTCGGCGGGCAGCCCGAGCCGCTCGCCGACGGCTCGATCGTCGTCACGTTCGGCGGGGGCGGCACCGCCGTCGATCGCGCCTTGCAGGCCGCGCGCTGCGCCCTGTCGGTGCGCCGCGCGGTGCCCGCGGCGCCCGTCGCGGTCGGCACCGGTCGCGGCGTCGTCGCCGGGCGGTGGCCGGTGGGCGACGTCATCGATCGCGCCGCGGCGCTGCTCACGTCGGCCGCGCGCGCACCCCTCGACGAGGCGACCCCGCCGATCCGGATCGACGACGTCACCGCCGGCCTCGTCGGCGGTCGCTTCGAGATCCGCGGCGACGCGGCGGGCCTCTCCCTCGGGGCCGAGCGCGAGGGGAGGGGGACGCTGCGCACGGTGCTCGGCAAAGAGACGCCGTGCGTCGGTCGGGATCGCGAGCTCGCCTCGCTCGAGGACCTCTTCGAGGAGTGCGCGTCCGAGCCGGTGGCGCGCGCCGTCCTCGTCACCGCGCCCGAGGGCGTCGGCAAGTCGCGCCTCTGCGAGGAGCTCCTCCGGCGCCTGGCGGGGCGGCAGGAGCGCGTCGAGGTCTGGACGGGGCGCGGCGATCCGCTCCGCGCCGGCGCGCCGTTCGCCGTGGTGGCGCCGGTCGTGCGGCGCGCCGCCGGCGTCCTCGAGGGCGAGCCCCTCGCGCTCCGACAGCGCAAGCTCCTCGCGCGCGTCGCGCGCCACGTGCCCGCCGCGAGCGCGCCGCGCGTCGCCGAGTTCCTCGGCGAGCTCATCGGCGTGCCCTTCCCCGACGAAGAGAGCGCCCGACTGCGCGCGGCGCGGCAGGACGCGTTCCTGATGGGCGACCAGATCCGCCTCGCCTGGGAGGAGCTCTGCGCGGCCGAGTGCGCCGCGCACCCGGTGCTGCTCGTGCTCGAGGACATGCACTGGGGCGATCTGGCGAGCGCGAAGCTCGTCGACGCCGCCCTGCGAAACCTCTCCGACCGCCCCTTCATGGTCGTGGCCACCGCGCGTCCCGAGGTCGACGACGTCTTCCCCGATCTCTGGTCCGAGCGCGCCCTCGGCGTCGTCCGGCTCGGCCCGCTGCCGCGCCGCGCCATCGAGCGGCTGGTGCGCGAGGTGCTCGGCGAGCGCGCCACGCCTGCCCTGGTCCAGAAGCTCGCCGAGCGATCCGGGGGCAACGCGTTCTACCTCGAGGAGCTCCTCCGCGCCGTCGCCGAGGGCCGCGGCGACGCGCTCCCCGAGACCGTGCTGGCGATGGTCCAGTCGCGCCTCGAGGCGCTCGACGGGGCGGCGCGCGCGGTGCTCCGCGCGGCGAGCGTCTTCGGCGAGACGTTCTGGCGGGGCGGGGTGCTCGCGCTCCTCGGCGGCGACGAGAAGCGCGGTGAGCTCAAGGGCTGCCTCGCCGAGCTCGTCGATCGCGAGGTGGTCCTCCCCGGCGTGCTCGGCAAGTTCCCCGGCGAGATCGAGCTCGGGTTCCGCCAGGCGCTCGTGCGCGAGGCCGCGTACGCGATGCTCACCGAGTCGGATCGGCGGCTCGGGCACGGCCTCGCGGGCCACTGGCTCGAGTCGGTGGGCGAGAGCGATCCGACCGTCCTCGCGCGTCACTTCGAGCTCGGGGGCGAGCCGGAGCGCGCGGTCGGCTGCCTCCGCCGCGCCGCCGAGCAGGCGCTCGAGGGCGACGACCTCGTCGGCGCCGTCGATCTCGCGCGGCGCGGCGTCGCCCTCGGGGCCGCGGGCGAGGAGCTCGGCGAGCTCTGCCTGATCGAGGGCGAGGCGCGCCTCTGGCGCGGCGAGCTCGCGGCGGCGGAGGCGTGCGGCGCGGAGGCGATGCGCCGGCTCGCCCCGGGGAGCGCCCGCTGGTGCAAGGCGGCGGGCGGCGCCCTGCTCGTCAGCGCGCAGACCGGCAACTTCGGCCGCTTCGTCGAGCTGCTCGACGCGATGAACGCGCTCGCGCGGGCGCCCGCGAGCAGCGGCGCGCAGATCGCCGCCAGCGTCTTCGCGGCGGCGACGCTCCTCGCCGTGGGCATGCACGAGGCCGCGGCGCCGCTCTGCGACTGGCTGGAGCGCGCCGAGGAAGAGCCGGCGGGCCGCGAGCCCGAGGCGCGCGCGTGGATCCAGTGCGCGCGCTTCCACCGCGCGATGCACACCGGCGGCGGCGTCGAGGCGCTCTGGACGTTCGCGCGGCGCGCAGCCTCCTCGTTCGACGACGCCGGCGATCCGCGGGGCGGCAGCTACGCGCGGGTCGAGCTCGGCCACGCCGGCCTGGTGCTCGGCGAGCTCGAGGCGGCGGCGAGCGTGCTCCTCCGCGCGCTCGCCGACACCGAGCGCCGCGCGCTCCACCACCTCGTCCCGCGGGCGAAGCTCTACCTCGGCCCGGTGCTCGCCGGGCAGGGCGCCGTCGACGCGGGGCGCGAGGCCGAGCAGGCGGCGGTGGAGGCGTTCGAGGCGCAGAAGAACACCACGCTCGCCGGCGAGGCCCGGCGTTACCTGGCACGCATCCTCCTCGCCGCCGGCGAGCTCGAAGCCGCGGAGCGCGAGGCCGAGCTCGCGGTCGAGGCCCTCGCGATGATGGCGCCCGTCCGGGCGCACGCGCTCGGCATCCTCGCCGAGGTGCGGCTCGCGCGCGGCCGGGGCGCCGAGGCGCTCCTCGCGGCGAGGGCCGCGACGGACATCCTGGCGTCTCCCGGGGCGATCGAGGAGGCCGACGCCCTGGTTCGCCTCGTTTGGGCCGAGGCGCTCTCGGCGACGGGCGCGCACGCCGAGGCGCGGACGGCGCTCGCGGACGCGCGGTCGCGCCTCGAGGCGCGCGCCGCCGTGATCGCCGACGCCTCGCTCCGCAAGAGCTTCCTCGAGCGCGTCCCCGAGAACGCGCGGACGCTGGCGCTCGAGCTCTGACCGTGGGAGCGGCTGGGCTCGGGTCCGCGCCCGGCTCTGACCGGGCCGCCGCGGCTCATCGACGGCCGGCGATCACCGCGAGAGGCGGGCGCGCACCAGCGCCACGATGGCGTCGTAGAGCGCCGCGGCGTCGCCGCCCTTCTTCTGGAGGATGATCGCGTTGCCGGCGACGAGCGCGACGCGGGGCGGGTGGACGTCGGCGCCGATCTTGATCTCCTTGTCGAACTGGCGCGGCGCTGCGACGCGCGGGCCGCGGGGGAGCGGCTCGGGGATGCGCGGATCGACCGGCAGCCCCATCGCCTTGGCCGACCGGAGCACGGCGCGGACGTCGGCGTCCGGGTTCAGGAAGCGCACCAGCGAGGCGTCGATCCGATCCCCCTCGTAGACGCGACGCACGGCCCCGAGCTTCACCGTGACGCCGGCGGCGCGGGCGTGCGCCACGTAGTCCTCGGGATCCCCGGCGAGGATGCCGAGCAGCGCGGCGGATCCGTCGGGGTCCTTCTTGCGGGGGAACCGGACGTCGCCGATCGACCAGCGCCGCTCCCGCTTGCGGCGCCAGATGCAGAAGGTGATCTCCTCGAGCGCGAACGCCGGCTCGCGCAGGGCGTACGACAGCTCCTCGGGGAAGCCCTCGAGGAGGCCGGGCCAGGGGCTCTCGTCGGGCCGCTGGAACGGCGACATCGGGCTCTCGTGGTCGAAGCCGCGGAGGACGGTGCCGTGCTTGGACGACCAGAGGAAGTAGAGGTCGCCCGAGCCGTTGCGCATCGAGGCGAGGACCTCGCCCTTCCCCCAGCGCGGATCGAACGAGTAGTAGCGATCTTCCCACTCGGGCCAGAGGATCTCGTCGAGCAGCGCGACGTGCTTCGACGTACGGATCAGCGCCTCGGGAGGCGGGAGGCGGTCGAGGTGGCGCGTCGAGATCATGGCGCGTGCGGGGTGAGCGCCCCGGGGCCGGAGGATACACGGCCGGCGACGAAAACGGCTTGGCCCGGCCGGGCCTCCGCCCTACGGTCGGCGCATGCGGTCCCCCCTTCGCGCCGCGGCGGCGGCGCTCCTCTCGGCCGTGCTGGCGGCGTGCGGCGGCGCCTACACCGAGGCGGTCGCCCGAGGCGACAAGTTCGCCGAGGCCGGCCTCTGGGACAAGGCCGCCGCCGAGTACGAGGCGGCGATCAAGATCGACCCCTCGGATCCCGAGGCCCAGATCAAGCTGAAGCAGGTCCACAAGCGCGAGGCCGGCGAGCGGCTCGCCCGCGGCAAGAGCCTGCTCCAGCGCGGCGAGGTCGCCGCCGGGCTCGCGGCGGTGCAGGACGCCGCGCGCCTCGATCCCGAGAGCGCCGACGCGCAGCGCGCCCTCGCCGAGGCGAACGCCGCCGCGCTCCGCAAGGCCGAGGAGCTGCTCGCCGCCGACGACGGCAAGCAGGCCTTCGACCTGACCTCGCTCGTGCTCAAGGCCTCGCCGAACGATCCGCGCGCCCGCTCCACCGACGGCCGCGTGCGCGACCGCCTCGCCGAGCAGGCTTACGGCCGCGCCGAGGCGTTCCTCCAGAAGAACAAGCGCGGCAACGCGCTGATGGAGCTGGCCGCGTGCGTCGGGTACCGCCCGGCGTACAAGGACGCGAAGCTCCGCATCGGCGAGCTCAAGCTCGAGCTCACCAAGGAGCTGATGTTCACGGTCGTGCTCGATCGCTTCGCCGCCGGCGCGGGCTCACCCGACCTCGCCAACGCGCTCTCGCCCGAGCTGCTCGCCCGATCCTTCGACGAGCGCCTCCCGCTGCGCGTGGTGCGCGAGGCGCCGCCCGAGAAGGAAGCGGCCCGGGGCGTCCGGGTCTCGGGCAAGTTCGACGCGTACAAGTTCGTCCACGATCAGACCAAGGTCGGCCGCACCTGCGACTACGTCTGCGGCAAGGACACCAAGCCGAACCCGGAGTACGCGAACGTAGAGCAGCAGGTCGCCTCGGCCGAGCGCCGCCAGGCGACCGCCGAGGAGGACGTCGCCCGGATCCAGAAGGACGTCGACCGCTACCAGAAGGAGGTCGACGGCCTGATGAAGGACGTCGACCGCGCCCAGCAGGACGCCGACAAGGCGCGCGCCGATCTCGATCGCTGCCGCCAGCAGGCCAAGCCCGGCGACTCGTCGGCGTGCAGCTCGGAGGACAGCCGCTTCCGCTCCGAGCAGAGCGATCTCGAGAACCAGCGACGCCGCATCTCGTCGCCGCAGTCGAACCTCTCTTCGGCGCGCGACCGGCTCGCGTCGGCCAACGAGTCGCGCAACAGCGCGCGGCGCGATCGCGAGCGCGAGACCGAGCGGATGCGCACGACGCCGCGCACCATCGAGGTCGACCGGATGTGCGCCCACAACTACTCGGTCGACGTGCACACGCTCGCGGCGCGCGTCACGGTGGAGCTCTCCGCCGAGGCGCTCGCCGACAAGACCAAGATCCTCGACAAGGAGCCCTTCGAGTACAAGGTCGCCCGCAAGGACGAGGCGTTCGAGGCGCAGCAGGGCCGCTGCGCCGCCGTCGCGAGCGGCGATCCGCTCACCCTCCCGAGCGAGAAGGACGTGAAGCAGGAGCTCGTCACGCAGGCGATCGGCGGCGTCCGCGAGAAGGTCATGGGCACCTACGATCGCTACCGCCAGCGCTTCCTCGCCGACGCCCGCCGCGAGGAGGCCGCGGGCCTCAGCGAGGAGGCGGTCGAGGCCTACGTGCGCTACCTGCTCACCGGCTTGAAGGGCATCGACCCGAAGGACGAGAAGCAGATCGGCGCCTTCCTCGCCAAGACGCGCGGCTTCGGCAAGATCGACCTGCTCGGCGGGCTGTAGGCGCGCGGGCCGCTGGACGGCGTCAGGATCGCTCGTCCGGCGGCTCGCCGGCCGGCGCTGGGTGGACGCGGACGGCGAGCACGCGCTTCGGCGACGCCTTGGCGACGACGAGCCGCGTCCCCCCGACCGTGAACGTATCGCCCTCGCGCGGGATCCTCCCGGCGAGGGCGTTGCAGAGCCCCGCGAGGGTGGCGTAGCCGTCGCCCTGGGGCAGGTCGATCCCGAGCTCGCGGTTCACCTCGCGCACCGTGACCTCGCCGTCGACGAGGGAGGAGCCGTCGGGCGCCTGCGAGATCGCCGGCGGCTCCTCGCCGTCGCGCTCGCTGAGGATGTCGCCCACGAGCTGCTCCATCAGATCCTCGAGGGTGACGATGCCGCTGGTGTCGCCGCGCTCGTCGGCGACGATGGCCAGCTGCGTCCGCCTCCGGCGCATCTCGGCGAGCATCTCGGTCGCGCGGGTCCAGTCGCGCACCACGTAGGCGGGGCGGATGGTGTCCTCGAGGATCACGAGCCCGCTCTCCCAGGAGAGGGCGATGACGTCCTTCACCGTGACGTACCCGACGATGCGGTCGATGGTGCCCTCGTAGACGGGGACGCGCGTGTGCCCGTGCTCGAGGAACACCCGCCGCACCTCCTCGGCGCTGGCGGTGCGCGGCAGCGCGACGACGCGCGGCCGCGGCACCATGACCTCGACCGCGGTGAGGTCGGCGAGCTCGAGGGCGCGCGAGGCGATCTCGCCCGCGGCGCGGTCCACGGTCCCGCCCTCCGCCGCCTCGTCGACGAGCTGGCTCAGCTCCTCCGGCGAGAGCCGCGCCTCGACGAAGCTCGTCCGGTCGCCGAAGAGCCGCAGGACCGTGTTGGAGCTCGCGGTCAAGAGCCACACGAAGGGCCGGACGACGCGCGCGAGCCCGAGGAGGGGACGCGCCACGAGGAGAGCGTAGCGCTCGGAGGAGCGGAGCGCGAGCGACTTGGGGCAGAGCTCGCCGAGCACCAGAGACAGGTACGACACCACCGCGACCACCAGCGCGAGCGAGAGCTCCTCCGACCACGCGCCCACGTAGGGCGCGCGGCGGATGAAGGGCTCGAGGTCGCGGCCGAAGCGGGCGCCGCCGAACGCGCCCGCCGCGGCGCCGATGACCGTGATCCCGATCTGCACCGTCGCCAGGAAGCGCTCGGGGTTCTCGCGCAGCCGCTGCACCGCGCGCGCGCGATGGCTGCCGGCCGTGGCGAGCTGGCGCAGCCGGCTGCCGCGCAGCGCGACGATCGCGATCTCGGCTCCGGCGAAGAGCCCGTTCAGGAGGACGAGCCCGAGGATGACGAGCAGCTCGAGGGCCATGGCTACGCTATGCCCCCGGCTTCGCCGGGCGCGCAAGCAGGGCGGTCGCCCGGCGGCACGCGGGGTGCTCCCGCCCTGCCGTGGAGGCGCTCCGGTGCCCGTCCTCGTCGGCACATCCGGCTGGCAATACCCGCACTGGCGGGCGACGTTCTACCCGGCGGGCGTGCCGCAGGCGCGCTGGCTCGAGCACTACGCCGAGCGCTTCCGCACGGTCGAGGTGAACAACACGTTCTACCGCCTGCCCGAGGCGGCGGTGTTCGACGACTGGCGCCGCCGCACGCCCGACGACTTCCTCCTCGCCATCAAGATGAGCCGCTTCCTCACGCACATGAAGAAGCTCAAGGACCCCGAGGAGCCGATGGCGCGCTTCTTCGATCGGGCGATGCACCTCGGCGAGAAGCTCGGCCCGGTGCTCGTGCAGCTCGCGCCCTTCATGGCCGCGGATCCCGGGCGCCTCGACGCCGCGCTCGCGCTCGTCCCGCGCGGCGTCCGCGTCGCCGTCGAGGTGCGCAACGACTCGTGGCTCTCGCCCGAGACGGAGCGGGTGCTCGCCCGCCGCGGCGCCGCGCTCTGCTTCGCCGATCGGCGCGGGCCGCTCACGCCGCTCTGGCGCACCGCCGATTTCGCCTACCTCCGCCTCCACGAGGGAGGGGCGGCGCCGTCGCCCTGCTACGGCGACCAGGCGCTCCGGACGTGGGCGCGGCGGCTCGCCGCCGGCTGGGGCGAGCGGGCCGACGTGTACGTCTACTTCAACAACGACGCGCGCGCGTGCGCCGTGAGGGATGCGGTCCGGTTCGCCGCGGCCAGCCGCGCCGCGGGGCTGTCTCCGACGCGCGTGCCCGCGCTTCGCGACGTCGCGCTCGCGGCGTGAGGCGGTCCACGGCGCGACGGAGGGGCCGCCCCGCGTGCCTCTTCGCTTTCCGCGTGGGATGTGGAACCCTGGCGCGCATGAAGATCGCCCCGCTCACCCTGGCCATTGCCTTCGCCGCCACGACCGTGCTCGCCGCCTGCTCCGAGGACAAGCCGAAGCCCGCGCCCGCCGCCGCAACGACGACCGCGACCACCGCGTCGGCGACCGCTCAGCCGGCGAAGGCGCCTCCGCCGCCCGCCCCCGCTCCCGCGAAGACCGGCGGCTGGTGATCCGAGGCGGCCCGGCGCTCCTGCCGGCGCTCCTCCTCGGTAGCGTGCTCGGCTGCGGGGAGGCCTCGCGCGAGGACGCCGGCGCCACGGGCGCGCCGACCGCGCCGGTGCCGGACGCGCTCGCGCCGCTGCGAGCGCTCGAGTCCTCGCGGCGCGCGTCCGCCGACTTCGCGCACCTGCCCACCTCCGACGCGGTGAGCGGCCCCGATCCGGTGCGGCTCGTCGCCCTCGCGGCGGCGGCGTCGCCCGCGCGGTTCGCCGGGCTGCTCCGCGGCCGCGATGCGGTGGTCCTCCTCGACGAGCACCTCGCCGAGATCGCGCGGGCACCGGCCCCCCCGTCGCCCGTCGCCGTCGCGGTCGACGCGACGGGGCGGCTCTACGTCGCGGGCGAGGTGACGGGCGAGATCGCGCGCTTCGCCGTCGAGGCCAACGCCCTCCGGCGCGAAGGCGCGATCGAGCTCGAGCAGGTGCGCGCGCTGCGCGATCTCGCCACCGGCCCCGAGGGCGTCCTCTACGCGGTCGAGGAGCACGATCACCGGCTGATCACGCTCCTGCCGGCCGCGCGGGCCGACGCGCACGGGGTCATCCCCGCGCGCCGCGCCGACACGCCCGTCGGCCTCGGGCCGATCCGCGTCCTCCGCGTGGGCGACCGGGTCCTCGTCGACGCGCTGCTCGATCACGCGATCGAGATCCGGGCCGTCGACGCGAAGGGCGAGCCGGTCGGGACCGCGACGCGCGTGCAGCACGACGGCCCGATCTGGGCCGTCGACGCGGTCGAGACGCCGGCCGGTCTCCTCGCCGCGGCGGGCGGCGTCGAGGACCACCCGCTCGATCGGCGCGGCGGCTCGTTCGGCTGGATCGACTCGTTCGCCTTCCTCTACCTCGTGCCCGGCGGCGGCGCGCCGGTCCGCGTCGCCACGGTGAACGTCTCGGAGCTCGGCGTGCTCACGCCGAAGGCGCTCCACCTCGACGCCGAGCCCGGCGCCACGCGGCTCGGCGTCACCGGGTACGGCGGCGACCGCAGGGCCGAGCTCCGCTGGGGCGGCGACCTCGGCGTCGCGCCGCTCGCCGACACCGCCGCCGCGCCCCCGGGCATCGCCGCCGGGGTCGCGCTTCCCGGCGGCGATCTGGCCTGCGCCGATCCGCTGCTCGACGCGTGGGTGCTCCTCCCGCGCGGCGCGACCGCGCCCGTCCTCGTCTCCGTTCCGGACGCGGCTGCGCCGCGGGATCCCGAGGCCCGGCTCGGCGAGGCGCTCTTCTTCACCAAGCTCATGGCCCCGGCGAACCGGACCGAGGGCGAGCTCAGCCGGTTCACCTGCGAGACCTGCCACTTCGAGGGCTACGTCGACGGCCGCACGCACCACACCGGCCGCGGCGAGGTCCGCGCCACCACCAAGCCGCTCCTCGGGCTCTTCAACAACCGCCCGCACTTCTCGCGCGCCCTCGATCCCGATCTCACCACGGTCGCCCACGCCGAGTTCCGCGTCGCCGGCGCGCGCAGCGGCGCCGATCCGTGGTTCCAGCTCCGCGCCGGAGACGCGCCCTGGATCGCGGCCCTCGGCGCGACCGACGAGGCCTACAACCCCGACGAGCTGCGGCGCGCCCTCATGGTCTTCCTGATGGGCTTCACCCACCGCCCGAACCCCGCCGTCCTCGCTCGGCGAGGGCCCGCGGCGAGCCGCTTCACCGACGAGGAGCGCTCCGGCGCCGAGGTCTTCCGCGATCGCTGCGAGGCCTGCCACGAGGCCCGCCTCTCCACCGACGAGCCCCGGACGCGCCAGCCGTTCGAGCGCTGGGAGGCGCTGGTGCTCTCGCGCGAGGGGCCGCTGGTCTGGGCCATGGACGAGCGGCGCAAGACCGGCGTCCAGCCGTACGTCCACGAGGAAGGGGCGCGCGTGCCCTCGCTGCGGCGCCTCTACAAGAAGCGGCCCTACCTCACGAACGGGTCGGCACGCGATCTCGGCGCGGTCCTCGAGCGCGCGCGCTTCGGCGCGGGGTCGTTCTTTCACGACGCCGCCCCGGCGGATCCGTCCCTCCTCCGGCTCGGCGACGCAGAGCGCGCCGCCCTCCTCGCCTTCCTCGACCTCCTCTGACGCCCATCGGCCAGTGCGGGGATGGCCGGCACGTCGCGCGGGCGTTGACGCAGGGGTTCCGGGGCGCGACCCTGTCCGGCGATGCTCTTCACCTACGCGTTTTCACGCCGGGCGCGGACGGCGGCCCTCGCGGCCGCCCTCGCCTCGCTCGCCGCCGTTAGCTGCAGCGACGTCGATCACGAGACGACCGACCCCAACGCCGTCTCGTGCCAGTCGTTCACGTTCCACAACGCCGCGGCGTTCGCCGCGGAGACCACGCCGTTCGCGGCGGCGGTCGGCGACTTCGACGACGACGGCAAGGTGGATCTCGCGGTCGCCAACCAGACGAGCGGCAGCGTCAGCGTGCTCCTCGGCAAGGGCGACGGGTCGTTCCAGCCGGCGAAGAACATCGCCGGCGTCGGCAGCGCCCCGAGCGCCGTGACCGCCGGCGACCTCGACGGCAACGGCATCGCCGACGTGGCCGTGGCCAACCGCGACGGCAACGACGTCGCGGTGCTCCTCGGCGGCAGCGGCGGGCTCGGCCAACCGGTGCACTATCCGGTCGGCGCCGCCCCGGCGGGCATCGCCGCCGGCGATCTCGACGGCGACGGCAAGCTCGACCTCGTCGTCGCCAACGAGGGCGACAGCACCGTGAGCGTGCTCATGGGCACGGGCGGCGGCGCGCTCGCCGCCGCGAAGACGGTCCCGGCCGGCGGCGCCCCGCGCTCGGTGGCGCTCGGCGACTTCAACCGCGACAAGCGCATCGACGTCGTCGTGGCCAACGCCGGCAACAACATCGGCGTGCTCCTCGGGACCGGCGGGGCGGATCTCGCGCCGGTGGTGACCTACCTCGCGGGCGCCTCGCCCTTCGCCGTCGCGGTCGGCGAGTTCAACCTCGACGGCAAGGCCGACCTGGCCGTCGCCAACGGCGAGAGCAACGACGTCAGCATCCTCTACGGCAACGGCGACGGCACCTTCCAGGCCGCGAACAGCCACGGCACCGGTCTCGATCCCCGATCGGTCGCCGTCGGCGATTTCAACTGCGATCAGAGCAGCGATCTCGTCGTCGCCAACTACCAGACCAACAACATCAGCGTCCTGCTCGGCAGCGGCAAGGACCCGTTCAAGGCCGCCGTGACCTACGACGCGAGCTGGGGCACCCGCTCGGTCGTGGTCGGCGACTTCAACGGGGACCGCCGCCCCGATCTCGCCGTCACCAACGCGGCGTCGGCCGATCAGCCGGTCGGCGTGCTGCTGAACGCGTCGAAGTAACCCCGGCCCAGGCGCGGTCCGCATTCGCGGCCGCTCGAGCCCAGGCGCCGACCGCGTTCGCGGCGGCTCGAGTCGGCGTCCGTCGCGAGCGGGGGCTCTGCCCCCGCGCCCCCGGACTGAAGAGGCGTCGGAC
>CAYJPW010000158.1:0-24795 GCA_964372055.1 uncultured Polyangiaceae bacterium | reverse complement strand
CGTCCGCCCCGGCCACCGGCGTCGAGGGCGCGCCCGCGGGATCGGCCCCGTCGGCCTCCGCCGTCGCGTCGGGCGCGCCTTCCGCCTCCGCCGCCGCGAGCGCCTCCGCCGCCACCTCGGCGACCGCCGCCGCGATCGCCAAGCCCACGACCACCGTCGCGCCCAAGGCGACCGGCCCGGGGCCGAAGCCGACGGCGACCGCGAAACCGATCGACACGAGCGCGTTCGGCGATCGAAAATAGCGTCCTACGATGCTTGCCTCCAAACGGGTGGGGATGACCTCGGGCCGCCTCGCCTGGTGCACGTGCCTCCTGGTCGCGGCCGCGCTCGTGCCGGCCCCCGCCGCGGCGCAGAGCCCCGCCGACAAGGCCGCCGCCGAGGCGCTGTTCGACGAGGGCAAGAAGCACCTCGAGGCCGGCGAGCTCGAGCTCGCGGTGAAGAAGTTCGAGGCCAGCCAGAAGCTCGACGCCGGCGTCGGGACGCTGCTCTACCTCGCCGACGCGTACGAGCGCTCGGGGCGCGTCGCCAGCGCGTGGATCACGTTCCGCGAGGCGGCGTACTCGGCGCGCTCCGCCGGGCAGCCCGACCGCGAGCAGATCGGCAAGGCGCGCGCCGCCGCGCTGGAGCCGAAGCTCTTTCGCCTCAGGATCAACGCGCCCGCCGATCCCCCACCCGGCCTCGAGATCAAGCGCAACGGCGCGGTGGTCGCGCGCGAGGCCTGGGGCTCGGGCGTACCGGTCGATCCCGGACGCTACGTCATCGAGGCGTCGGCGCCGGGGAAGAAGCCGTGGACGGGGACGACCGACGTCCCCGCCGGGCCGGGCGCGTCGGCGCTCGACGTGCCCGCGCTCGAGGCGCTGCCGATCGCGGCGCCGGTCGCCCCGGTGCCCCCGCCCCCGGCCGCCGCGCCGGTCGCGCCCGCGGCGCCGCCCGACGCCACGAGCGACGGCAGCACGCAGCGCATCGCCGGCGGCATCGTCGCCGGCGTCGGCGTGGTGAGCCTCGCGGTGGGCGGCGTGCTCGTCGGCGAGGCGCTCTCGAAGGACGGCGAGGCCGACGAGCACTGCGACGGCACCGTGTGCCGCGACGCCGAGGGCGCCGCGCTCAGCCAGGACGCGCGGTCGCTCGCCGACATCTCCACCCTCTTCGTCGGCGTGGGCGCCGCGGCGATCGTCGGCGGGGTGATCCTGTTCCTGACGGCGCCCTCCGGCAAGCCGGCGCCGGCCTCGGCCTCCGGCCAACCTGCGCCGGCTTCAGGGCGCTTCGTGACGGTCGCGCCGGCAATCGGCGCGCGCTCGGGCGGCGTCATGCTCGGAGGGCGCTTCTGATGCGACGACGACGCTCGCCGCTTCGGCTCGCGGCCGCCGCCGGCCTCTTCGGCCTGTGCCTCGTCGCGGCGTGCAGCGGCGTGCTCGGGATCGAGGAGCGCACCTTCGACGCCGACGCCGCCGCCGGCGGGCTCTCGTGCGCGAGCTACTGCGACACCGCGATGGCGGCCTGCACCGGCGCGCACCAGCTCTACGCCTCGAACGAGGTGTGCCTGGCCGTGTGCGCCAAGCTGCCGCTCGGTACGGTCGACGACGCCACCGGCAACACGGTCGGCTGCCGCCTGACGCACGCGAAGAAGGCCGCCGATCTCGGCCCCGACGGCGTCGACGACAACTGCCCGGTCGCCGGCCCCGGCGGCGGCGGCGTCTGCGGCTCGGACTGCGAGGGCTACTGCGCGCTCATGCCCTCCATCTGCCCCGACGTCTTCGAGGACCAGCCCTCGTGCCTCACGGCGTGCGAAGGGGTGCCCTCGGTCGGGTTCTACAGCATCCTCGCGCCCAACGAGGACTCGATCCAGTGTCGGCTCTACCACCTGACCTCGGCGAGCCTCGACAACACGCACTGCGCGCACGCGGACGGCACCGTGAAGTGCCATGCGATCACCGACGCCGGCGGGGACTGATCCAGGCGTCTCCATCCGACGATGCTGGCGGATTCGTCGGTCAGGTCGGTACCGGCGAGGCGGGAAGCTCGAAGCCGATGCGGGCGCCTCCGCCTTCGCGCGAGGCGGCGTAGACCTTGCCGCCGTGGGCCTCGGCGATGCGCTTCACCAGGGCGAGCCCGAGGCCGAGCGAGCCGTGCTCGCGCGCCTCGCCGCTGGGGCGGCCGTAGAACGGATCGAAGATCTTCGCCTCGTCGCCGGGCTCGAGGCCCGGGCCGCGGTCCTCCACCTCGAACGCGACGGCGCCGTCCTCGCGCGCCGCGACGCGAAGGCGCTCGGCGCCGCCGGCGTGCTTCTTGGCGTTGTCGAGCAGGTTGGCCAGGGCGCGGGCCAGGAGCGTCGGATCGGCCTCTACCGCGGCGCCCTCGGGCGCCTCGAGCGCGAGCACATCGGGGCCGAGGCCGGCGCGCTCGAGGGCGCGGCCCGCCGCCTCGGCGGCGTCGACCCGCGAGGGCGAGAGCGCGGCGAACTCGAGGCGCGAGCTCGCGAGCAGCTCGCCGACGAGCGCGTCGATCTCGACGACCTCGCGATCGATCTCGTCGAGCGTCTTCGCGTCGGGGCCGCCCCGGTCGCGGGCGATCTCGGCGAGCAGGCGGATGCGCGCCAGCGGCGTGCGGATCTCGTGCGAGACGGCGGCGAGGAGCTCGCGCTGATCGGCCATCTGGCGCTCGATGCGCGCCGCCATGTCGTTGATGGCGTCGGCGAGCAGCCCGGCCTCGTCGGGCACGTGGCGGCCGAGCTCGACGCGGCTGGAGAGGCGGCCGGCGCCGATGTCCTGGGCCACGCGCGCCAGCTCGGACATCGGGCGCGCGAGGCGGCGCGCGATCTTGCCCGTGGCGAGCCAGATGGTGGCGCCGGCGATGAACAGCGGCAGGATGAGGCGGAACGGCGAGCGCGGTCGCTGTCGCTCGGTGCAGACCCGGACGGCGCCGAGCTCCTTGCCCGCGCGCGTGACCGGCGTGGTGATCGCCGGTCGATCGCAGGGAGGCCCGACCGAGGCGAGCACGCGGCGGTCGGCGTCGACGAGGGTCACGTCGGTCGAGAGATCGCGCGCCACGGCGCCGGCGAGCTCCTCGCGCGCGGCGGGATCGTCCCAGACCCGCTCGAACCGGCCGCCGAGGAAGGCCTTGGCGCCGTCGACGTCGCGGCGCCACGAGGTGGGGCCGCCGGCGCCCCAGGTGACGACGCTCACCGTGACCAGCGTGAGCAGGATCGTCGCCCCGAACCAGACGAAGATGCGGCGGTGCAGCCGCGCGCGGACGAAGTGGCCGAGCCCGATGCGCCCCCGCGCCGCGGCCCAGCGTGGCGGCCGGCGCCCGTGGGCGCAGGGCGGCTCACCCACCCGGCGCCTCCTTGGCGAGCACGTAGCCGATGCCGCGCACCGTCTTGATCGCGCGCGGCGAGCGCGGGTCGTCGCCGATCTTCTGGCGGAGGTGCGAGATGTGCACGTCGACGGTGCGCTCGCCCACGGTGACGTCGCCGCGCCCCGCCTCGGCGAGGAGCGCCTCGCGCGGGACGACGCGGCCGGCGCGGCGCACCAGGGCGACGAGGATGTCGAACTCGATCGCGGTGAGCTCGACGGCGCGGCCCGCGACCTTGACCTCGCGCCCGGGGACGTCGACGGCGATGTCGCCGACGGCGAGCCGCTCGCCCACGCTCTCGGGCTTGGCGCGGCGGAGCACGGCGCGGAGCCGGGCGAGGAGCTCGCGCGGGCTGAAGGGCTTGGGGAGGTAGTCGTCGGCCCCGAGCTCGAGGCCGACGACGCGGTCGGTCTCGTCGCCCTTCGCGGTGAGCATGATGATGGGGATCTGGCTCTTCTGGCGGACGCGCTTGCAGACCTCGAGGCCGTCCATGCCGGGCATCATCACGTCGAGGAGGATGGCGTCGAAGGCGCCGGCCTCGAGGGCGGCGAGGCCCTTCGGCCCCGACTCGGCGCAGGTGACGGCGGCCCCGTTCTGCTCGAGGTAGCTCTTGAGCAGCTCGAAGAGCCGCACGTCGTCGTCGATGAGGAGGAGCCGAAGCGCCATGGCGGGTGGGGAGAGCCTACCAGCCGGGGCGCTCGTCGGTGTCGGCCTGGGCGCGGCCCTCGCCGCGGGCGGCGTCGACGCACACCTTGGCGACGTGTCGCTCGAAGGCGTCGCGGCGGGCGCGCCCGCAGTGGCGCATCGACGCGAAGCCGCCTGCGTAGCCGAGGACGGTGCCGAGCCCGAGCACGGCGATGAGGATCTTTCGCCTGATCATGTTCGCGTCTCCTTTCGGTGCGCCCGGGTCACAGCTCGGCGCCGCGGTACGGCCCGCGGCCCTCGTGGTCGCGGCGGAAGCGGCCGCCGAAGCCGGGGCCGTGCTCGATGAGATCGGCGAGCTCGGCGCGCTGGCGCTCGTCGAGCGCCTCGTGGACGCGTCCGACCGCGCCGACCAGCGTCTTGCGCATGGTCTCGAGCGCGGCGTCGTGGCGCGCGAAGACCTCGCCCACGACCGTCGCGTCGAAGCTCTCCCCCCGCACCGCTCGGGCGACGTCCTTGCGCGTGTCGATCACGTCGGCGCGGAGCTTCCGCGCGGTCTCGCGCACCTCGTCGATGGCGGCGGCGATGACCTTCTCCTGGCCGGGCGTGGCGTCGAGGCGCGAGAAGAGCGAGCGCAGGAACCAGGAGCGGCCGAAGCCGCCGCCGGGACCGCCCCAGCGCCGGCCCCACGGGCCGCCGCGCCAACCGCCTCGCTCGCCGCCTTCGCCGCACGCGCCGCCCTCGGCGCACTCGCCGTAGCCGCCGTGGTCGTGATGGTGATGGCCCCAACCTCGTCCGCCCCACGCGCCGCAGGCGCCGTACCGGCCGAACCGCCGCCCGCCGCGGACCGTCGCGATGAGGCCGATGAGGCAGGCGGTACCAATCAGGAATCCCAGCATGGTGAGCACCTCCGTGGACCCCGAAGCGGGCGTCCTTCGTGTGCCCGAAGCTAGGCAGCGCGCGTGAAGGCGCCGCGCGGCGCCCGATGAAGAAGTGTTAAGACCGCAGCGCTCGGTCCCTCCCCACCGGTCACGCCCGCGATCACTTCTTCGGTTCCATCATCTCCTTGAACAGGTCCTCGTCCGACTTGCTCCCCCCGCCGGGCGCGGCCGACGGCGCCGGCGCGGCGCCGGCGTCGCCCATCATCTCCTTGAACACGTCGTCCATGCTGTCGCCCGAGCTCGAGCTCGTGCCCGCCCCGGCGTCGCCCATCATCTCCTTGAAGATGTCGTCCATGTCGCCGGCGCCACCGTCGGCTGCGGGCGTCGGCGGCTGATCCGGCGTCGGCTCGGGCGCGGCGACGTCGTACGGGTTCGTGGTGCCGTCCTTGCCGAACTTCGCGCGGTCCGCCTCGGTGCAGGGCACCGGGTTGGAGCGGTCCTCCTGGACGCACTGCAGGAGCCACGCCTCGCGCGGAGCCTCCTTGTTCTGCTCGGCGCGCGCGTAGGCCTTGGCGATGTCGGCGTCGACGAGCACCGTCGCCACCGGCGGGATGTACATGGTGATGAGCAGCCCGAGCGCGAGGATCCCCGTGAACGGGAGGACGATGCGGTAGAGCGAGACCAGCGGCCGATCGAAGCGGAAGCTCGCGATGAAGAGGTTGAGCCCGAGCGGCGGGGCGCAGTAGGCGATCTCGAGGTTGAGCAGGAACATCACCGCGAGGTGGAACGGGTGCAGGTTGAACCTCGCCGCGAACGGGAGGATGAGCGGCACCGCCACCAGGATCGCGCTGAAGCCCTCCATCAGCATGCCCAGCGCGAGCAGGAAGATGTTGAGGACGATGAGGAACTGCCAGGTCTCGGTGAGGCCGAGGCCGAGCATGGTGTCGAGCACCAGCGCCGGGATCCGCTGATCGATGACGAAGTTGATGAGGGCGTTCGCCATCGCCAGGATGAGGATGATGGCGCCCGCGAGCGACATCGACGCCTTGGCGACCCGGGGCAGGTCCTTCTTGAGGTCGAGGTCCTTGTAGACGAAGACCTCGATGCAGAGCGTGTAGACGGCGGTGAGCGCGGCGCTCTCGTCGAGCGAGGTGAGGCCGGTGCCGAGGCCGCCGAGGATGACGACGGGGACGCCGAGCTCCCACTTCATCAGCCAGACGGCGGCCGCCATCTCGGTGAGGCTCGGCTTGGAGCGGGGCACGTTGTACTTGATGCCCGTGTAGACGGCGTGCACGGCGAGGAGCGCCATGATCATCAGGCCGGGCAGGAGCGCCGCCTTGAACGCCGCGTTGAAGTCGATCCCGGCGACGAGGGCGTAGACGAGGATCGGCAGCGACGGCGGCAAGAGCAGACCGAGCGAGCCGCCCGTGGTGACGAGGCCGAGCGCGTAGCTCTCGGGGTAACCCTGCTTGCGCAGCGCCGGGTAGAGCAGCCCGCCGATCGCCACGATGGTGACGCCGCTGCCGCCGGTGAGCGTCGTGAAGAAGGCGCTCGCGACGATGCACACGATCGCGAGGCCGCCCGGCATCCACCCGAAGAACGCCGCCGAGGCGCGGACGATGCGGTCGGGCGTCTTCGACTCGGCCATGAGGTAGCCGACGAAGGTGAAGAGCGGGATCGTGACCAGGATCGGCGACCCGGCGAACCGGTCGTCGAGCACGTTGGGCGCGATGAACCGGAGGAAGCGCAGGTTGGGGTTGTCGTGGAGCAGCCAGAGCAGCTCGCTCGATCCGCCCATGATGGCGAAGAGCGGCGTGCCGAGCAGCGCCAGGACGGCGACGAAGAGGGCGATGAGCTTGCCCATCACGCACCTCCCTCGGCCGGAGCCTCTTTTTCGGTGTCCTTGATCTCGTCTTTGTGGGCCGCGTCGGGATCGAGGTTGATGTGGCCGGAGGCCGCGAGGAGCGCGCGCAAGAGGAACCGGAGGCCGATCACGAAGAGGCCGAAGGGAAACACGAGGTTGAGATCGTGGACGAGGATGCCGCGCGAGGTGTCGCCGTCGGGCGCGATCACCAGCGGCGGGTGCGGGGGCGCGTCCGGGAGCTCGGAGACCTGGATCGCCTCGACCTCCTCCGGCGTGTAGTGGTCCTCGAAGCCGGCGCCCTTGACCCAGTCGTTCCACGCCTTGCCGCTCATCCAGCGGTCGTAGCGATCGCCGGAGACGACGTGCGGCACGCTGCGGAGGTCGAGCCCGATCTGCTTGCGCAGCAGGAACATGTGCTGCCCGACGTGGTGGGTGATCGCCGAGACCTTGGCGCCCGCGGGCTCCTCGGCCTTGGCGCCGAACGACTCGATGGCGATGTGATCGAGGAAGCCCCACACCGCGGCGAAGCACATCGTCGCGGCGGCGAGGAAATTGACGACGCCGGCCGGCATGCGCAGGCGCTTGGGCAGGAAGCGGAAGATGACGTCGATGTGGATGTGCTTGCCGGCGGCGGTCGCGAGCGAGCCGCCCAGCAAGGCGAGCCAGAGCGTGAGGCGCGTCGCCAGGCCGCGGAGGCCGCCCATCAGGGTCAGGGTCGAGCCCTCCTGGAGCCAGCCCTTGACGTTGTCGAAGTAGTCGACGCCCGTCGCGCGCCAGAGCGGCGCGAGCAGCACGCCGACCACGATGCCGCCGATGGCCGCGCCGCGGCGCGCGTTGAGGCTCTCGACCTTGCGCGTCGCCTTCCACCCGATCATGCCGAGCGCGATCGCGCCGGCGACGGCGCGGAAGACGAGCCCGGACGAGCCCGACCCCACGGGCGCCGAGAGGCCGGCGAGGAACACCCAGGCGACGAGCGAGAGCAGCTGCCAGACGAGGACGAAGGTGATGAGGCGCGACTCGACGTAGGTCCATCGGCTCTCGAAGCGCGCGATCGGCGCGCCCCAGGCCGCGCCGGTGAGGACCGGCTCGGGGTGCGCGTCGTGCTCCTCGGAAGCGGCGGCCTCTCCCTCGGCCGCCGGCGCCTCCGGGGCGGCCTCCTCGGGCGCCTCGGCCTCGACGGCGGCGGCGGGCTCGGGCGGCGGATCGCTGGGCGGCGGAGCCGCCGCCTTCCCGTTCGCCAGCTTGTCCGGCGGCCGCTGGCTCGGAGGGTTACTGGAGTGCCGCCCCTTCCCCTTCTTCTTCGCCATCGGGACTGCACATTAAACGGCGGACGCCGACCGGAGGAAGAGATGTTTGCAGCCGGGGCGCTCCGGCGCCCATCGTTACCGGCGTCCGACCCCCACGAGCCCGGCCCGCGCGGCCCCTCTTCCGCTCCCGTCCCGCCGCGCCACCGCCGTCGTGCGCGGTTTCCCTTCGGCTCGGCCTTCGCCCGCCGCAGCCCTTCGCCGCCGCCTCGAATTTTTCGTGATCGCGCTCGCCGGGCCCGGCCATCCAGGCGGTGAAGGTCGCGCGACGCCACAACGGCGCGGCCCCCGGGCGGGATCGACCCAAGGCGTCGCCGGCGACGCTCGCCGGTCGGCCCGGAACCTCGCCCGGCCAACGCCACGAAGGTTCGCGCGCCCCTCGGGGGTGCGCAGGACGGAGTCCATCATGCGCTCGCTCACTCTTCGCTCTCTTCAGGGTCTCGTCGCGGTCGCCGCCGTCTTCGTCCTCACCGGTGCCAAGGGCAACGGCTGCGGAGGCTCCGACTCCGAAACGGCCGTGCCCGACGATCCTCCCGTGCCGGTCGAGTGCCAGCCGGGCACGCACCTCGAGACGATCTGCGACGACAGCTGCAACGGCGCCTGCAAGGACGAGTGCGTCCCCGACTCGGTGTGCCCCGACGGAACCGTCGAGCAGTGGACCTGCGGGCCGATCGCGTACGACCAGCCGATGTGCGGCCCGAACGAGGCCTGCCCGCCGCCTCCGCCTCCGCCCGACGACTGCTGGCTCGCGTGCGTGCCCATCGACCCGTGCGGCCCCGGCGCCCACGAAGAGTGGATCTGCGATCCCGTCTTCGCCGAGGGCGAAGGCGACGCCGACGGCGGCATGGGCGTTCCCCCGAGCGACCCGTGCTACTCGGTGTGCGTGCCGGATTCGCCCACCTGCGAGCCCGGCTCGCACGAGGAGTGGGTCTGCGATCCCACCCTCCAGCAGGACTCGGATCCGAGCATCCCGCCCGACGCCTGCTACGTGACCTGCGTCCCGGATTCGCCGGTGTGCGAGCCCGGCTCGCACGAGGAGTGGGTCTGCGATCCGGTGATGGACCCTGCCGATCCGAACCTGCCTCCCGAGGCTTGCTACCTCACCTGCGTGCCCGACGGCGTGTGCCCTCCTGGGACCTACGAGCAGACGGTCTGCGAGGGCTGGGACGGCCAGGGCGAGCCCCCGCCCGAGCCGATCTGCTGGACCGAGTGCGTGGGCGAGCCGACCTGCCCGCCCGGCCAGCACCAGGAGATCGAGTGCTACCCCGACTCGGTCGACGGCCCCTGCCAGCTCGTCTGCGTCGACGACGGCGAGCCGGTCCCGCCGCCGCAGCCGATGTGAGCGTCGCCGCGCGCGCGACTACTCCTGCTTGATCTCGACCTCGTACCCCAGGCGGTGCGAGACCTCCTCGACCGCCGGGTCGTACACCCAGATGTCGGCCCGGCGGGAGAGCGATGGATCGGTCGGCTCTCCCTTGTCCTTCGGCGCGGCGATGAGGACGCGCTTCGCGGCGACGCCGTGCTTCAGGAGCACGTCACGCACGGCGCGCGCCCGCCGGTAGGCCAGGTTGCGCGCCGCTTCGCCGCGACCGGCGTCGGCGTGCCCGACGATGAGGACCGCGAGGCTCGGGCGCTGGTCGAGGATCGCGACCACGTAGCCGATCGAGTAGAACGAGTCGGGTGCGGTGAGCTGGTGCGCGCCCGGCCCGAAGTACGAGAACCAGGCGTCCGACGTGTCGATCGGATCCGGCGCCGCCGCGGGAGGCGGCGGGGGCGCGGCGCAGCCGGCGAGGAGCAGCGCCGCGAGCAGGCCTCGAAGGGCTGGGCTCAGGGC
The DNA here is from genome assembly GCA_964372055.1 of uncultured Polyangiaceae bacterium. Lineage (GTDB taxonomy): Bacteria > Myxococcota_A > Polyangia > Polyangiales > Polyangiaceae > CAYJPW01. Next base: position 14,919 of record CAYJPW010000158.1, on the reverse strand, counting down.
GCCTTCCCCGACTTGCGTCGCTTGCCGCCCCCGAGAGCCGGATCGACCGTCGGCGGATCCGCGATGGCGGCGCGTCCCGCCTGCGGCGGATCCGCGACCATCGCGCGTCCCGCCTGCGGCGGATCCGCGACCGCGTGGGCCTCGCCGAGCTTGCGCAGCTCCTCGTCGTCGAGCCCGAGGTCGCCGAGGTGAGGGACCGCCCACGGATTGGTGCGCTCGAGATCCTCGGGCTCGTCGTCGGGGGCGGCCGCGACCGGCTGCGGCGCGCTCACCTTCGCCGGGGGCGCGCTCGCGACCGGCGGCGGCGCGCTCGCGACCGGCGGCGGCGCGCTCGAGACCGCCGGAGGCATCGAGGGGGCCCGCGGCCCGGGCGGCGTGCTCGCGACCGGCGGCGGCGCGCCCGCGACCGCAGGAGGCATGGACGGGGCCCGCGGCCCGGGCGGCGTGCTCGGGGTTGCCGGCGGGGGCGCGCTCGCGCGGAGGGGCGCTGCGATTGGAGGCGGGTGTGGAAGCGGGTGCCCTCCGTGCGGGGGTATGGGGGGCGGCGCGAACGCGGCCACGGCGGCGGCGACCGGAGGCGGCGCAGGCGTGCTGCGCGGCGGGATCGCGGGTCTGAGGGGTGCGTCCCCCGAGGCGGTCGCCATCTGCCCGCCGCTCGTCGCGCCGGGCGTTTCAGCTTTTGGGGAGAGGTCCCCGAGCCTCGGGCCGGCGGCGGCGCCGGGCGGCGGAACGGAAGCGGCGGGCCTCGGCTTGGCGTCGGCTTCGGGCCGCCCCTTCGCCGAGGGGTCGAAACCGAGCGCCCGCTCCGCGACGGCGACGACCTGGAGGAGATCCTTGAGCGGGATCGACTCGGCGATGATCTCGGGCACGGCGATGGCCAGCTCGTGGCTCGCGTGGAACGCCTCGCTCGGTTTGGCGCGCTCCTGCTGCAGCCGCGCCTCGTCGATGGCGATGCGGATGTCGATGGGGAGGCGCGCGTGCCAGACCTTGCCGTCGATGGCGGTGCGCACGTCCCACGGCGTGAGGATGGGACGGCGCGGCGGGCCGAGCGAGCTCTTGTCGGCGAGCAGCGCCTTGATCAGCCAGGCGACGAGCTCCTGGTGCGGCGGTCGATCGTCGTTCCAGGGCATCCGCTCGTGGAACCTCCGCCAGATCTCGGCGGCCGGGCCGTAGACCGCCATGTCGACCGGCGAGAAGACCTCCTCGAACGCGGCGACGGCGATGTCGCCGTCGTCGATGACCGAGTCGATGAGCGCCGACTGGAAGTCCGGCGCCTTCTTGCGCGCGGCCTTGGGCGCGAGGCCGGTGAGGCGCGTGGTGATGCCCTGGCGGATGTCGGGTCGCTGCGCGAGCCAGCGCATCCGGGTCTGCGCGCTCCACGTCTCGCGGAGCGCCTCGGGAGACCACCAGGGCAACGCCTGCTGGCGGAGGCGCAGGCCGAGCTCGGCCACGAGCTGCACCGCCGCGTGCTTGGCGAGGTACGCCTCGGCCTCCTTCTGGAGCGCGGCGTCGTCGTCCTTCCTGTCGGTGCTGTGCTCCAGCGATCGGGAGAGGTCCGCCATGATCTCCTCCGGCGCCGCGTCGCGGCGCGCTCTGCCCTTGTATCACAAGGGTGGTAGGCTCGGCCGCGATGGCAGAGCAGGTCGAGCGCGCGCGCGGCTCTCGCGCGCGGCGGAGCGAGGTCGAGCGGGCGCAGGCGTCGTCCGACGCCGCCTTCGGTCAACTCGGACGCCGGCCGCGCCCCGCGGCGGTCGCCGATCCGCTCGACTGGCCGCGCCGTGGGCTGTCGGCGCGCTCGCGGCGCGTCTGCCTCGCCGTCGCCGAGGCGCTCTTGAGCGACGAGGACGAGGCCGGGCGGGTCGTCCCGCCGCCGGCGGCGACGTCGGAGCGCGCCGTCGGCGCCCTCGACGCCGCGATCGGACGCGGCAGCTCCGATCTGCGCCGCGGGTTCGCGGTGCTGACGTTCGCGATGGAGCTCGCGCCGCTGGTGCTCGGCTTCGCCTTCTCGCGCGCGAGCCGCCTGCCCCTCGCGCGCCGCGTGCGCTTCCTCGAGTCGCTCGAGTCGAGCCGCATCGGGCTCGTGTGCATGCTCTTCGTCGCCTTCAAGGTGCCGCTCTGCATCCCGGCGTTCGAGGAAGGCGAAGAGCTCGCGCTCACCGGCTTCGACCGCCCGAGCACCGCGTCGCGAAGGAGCGGCCGACCGGCGAGCCTGCCCATGGCGGGCCAAGCGGGGACGCGGCCATGAGCGCGGCCATCGCGTCGGCCGATGCGATCGTCCACGGTCGCGATCTGCCGCGCGGGTTCGACGAAGCGTTCGACGTCGTCGTCATCGGATCGGGGGCCGGAGGCGCGACCGCGGCGACGATCCTGGCCGAGGCCGGCCGCCGCGTGCTCGTGCTCGAGGAGGGGCCCTACTACCGGCCCGAGGCGTACCGCGAGTTCCGCCCGAGCGAGGCGGTGCGGCGGCTCTTCCGCGAGGCCGGTCTCGTCACCGCGTTCGGGGTCGGGCAGACGCCGATCATCTCGATCGCGCTCGGCCGCGCCGTGGGAGGCTCGTCGGTCCTCACCGGAGGCGTCTGCTTCCGGATCCCGGGCGAGGTCCACGACCGCTGGGTGCGCGATCTCGGCCTCGACGAGCTCTCGGAGGAGGCGCTCGCGCCGGCCTACGACGAGGTCGAGCGGCGCATCGACGTCACCGAGGTCCCGGCCGCGATGCGCTCCGAGTCGACCAACCGCTTCGTGCGCGGCGCCGAGAGCCTCGGCATCCCCATGCGCCCCATCCGGCGCAACACCGGGAGCGACTGCGAGGGCAACGCCCGCTGCAACTTCACCTGCCCCGCCGGCGCGAAGCGCTCGGTCGACGTCGCCTACCTGCCCTCGGCGATCCGCCACGGCGCCCGGCTCGTCTCCGACGCGCTCGTCGATCGCGTGCTCGTCGAGAACGGCCGCGCCGCGGGCGTCGAGGGCCGCCTCCTCGGCGGCGAGGCCGGCGCCCCGTCGCACCGCTTCCGCGCCCGCGCACCCGTGGTGATCTCGGCGTGCGGCACGCTGCACACGCCCCTCGTCCTCGAGGCGACCGGCGTCGGGCGGCGCAACGCGGCGCTCGGGCGGCACGTGACCTTGCACCCGGCCATCCGCATCGTGGCGCGCTTCGACGATCCGGTGAACGGCTGGGACGGCGCGCTCCAGAGCGCCTACTCGGATCACTTCGCCGCCGAGGGGATCAAGCTGGTGAGCGCCTACAGCGCCGTGAACGTGCTCGCGGCCGGGATGCCCGGCGTGGGCGCGGCGCTGCGACGCCGCGTCCGGCAGCTGCCTTACTGCGCCGTGTTCGGGGCGATGATCCACGACGAGGGCGGCGGGACCGTGCGGAGCGGCCCGGCCCGCGAGCCGATGCTCTGGTACGAGATGGCGCCGCGCGACCTCGATCGCCTCCGCCGCTCGGTGACCATCCTCGCCGAGGTCGCCATCGCCGCCGGCGCCCGCGAGGTCTTCACGTCCATCTTCGGCTTCGAGCCGGTGACCACGATGGACCAGGCGATCGCCCTGGAGCGCTCGCGCTACGACGCGCGCCGCATCGAGTGCATGGCCTTCCACCCGCTCGGCAGCGCCCGGGTCGCCAACGACGCCCGGCGCGGCGTCGTCGACCAGCGCGGCGAGTGCTTCGAGCTGCCCGGCCTCCACGTCGCCGACGGGAGCCTCTTGCCCACGAGCATCGGCGTGAACTCGCAGGTCCCGATCATGGCCATGGCCACCAAGATCGCCTGGGGAATCCGCGACCGCGCCCCGAGGGCGTGAGCTCGGGCCGAGCCCGGCCGATCGCCGGCGGCGGACGGGACTGCCGCCCGCCGCGCCGAGCGGCTAGAGTCGCGCGCATGGCGGCGATCGATCTGCGCTCGGATACCGTGACCCGGCCCGGACCCGCGATGCGCGAGGCGATGGCGCGCGCCGAGGTCGGCGACGACGTCTACGGCGAGGACCCGACCGTCCGGCGGCTCGAGGAGCGCGTCGCCGAGATCACCGGGAAGGCGGCGGCGCTCTTCGTGCCGAGCGGCACGATGGGCAACCAGCTCGCCATCCTCTGTCACACGCGGCGCGGCGACGAGGTGGTGATCGGCGAGGGCGCGCACTGCGCGTTCTACGAGTCGGGCGCGGCGGCGGCGTGGAGCGGGGTGCAGCTCCAGGTGGCGGGGCGCGGGGGGCTCTACACCGCGGCCGAGCTCGAGGCGGCGATCAAGCCGCCGCAGTTCTACCACCCGCGCACCAGCCTCGTGGCGGTGGAGAACACCCACAACCGCGCCGGCGGCCGCGTCTTCCCGCAGGCCGAGGTGCTCGCGATCGCGCGGATCGCGCGCGCGCGCGGCTTCGGCCTCCACCTCGACGGCGCGCGGATCTGGAACGCCGCCGCCGCCACCGGGCTCTCGGTGGCCGAGCTCTGCGCGCCCTTCGACACCGCGAGCGTGTGCTTCTCGAAGGGGCTCGGCGCGCCGGTGGGCTCGGCGCTGTGCGGGAGCAAGGAGCTCGTCGTCGCCGCGCACCGCTTCCGCAAGATGCTCGGCGCCGGGATGCGCCAGGTGGGCATCCTCGCGGCCGGCGCGCTCTACGCGCTGGAGCACCACCGCGATCGCGTCGCCGAGGACCACGCCGCCGCGCGCGCGATCGCCGCCGCGGTGCGCGAGGTCGCCGGCGCGGTGGTCCAGGATCCCGAGACCAACCTCGTCAACATCGACACGCCCGGGGTCGCGTCCGAGCGGGTCGTCGCGGCGGCGGCGCGCCGCGGCGTCCTCGTCGGCTCGTCGGGCTCCGAGCGGGTGCGCGCCGTCACCCACCTCGACGTCGGCGCGGCCGACGTGCCGGTCGCGGCCGCGGCGCTCGCCGAGGCGGTGCGCGAGGCGACGCGCGGGGCGGGCGGGTGAGCGAGGCACGCCGGCGGTCTCGCAGGACGCGCGCCGGCCTGGGCGCGGCGCTCGCGCTCGCGCTCGCGGCGTGCGCCCCGAGCTACGGCGACGGCTACCTCGCCTCGCTCGCGGCGGGGCAGCGCGCCTACCAGGCCGGCCGCTACGACGAGGCCGCGCGCGCGTTCGACGAGGCCGCGCGGAAGGGCCAGCGCGTCAAGGACCGCGACGAGGCGCGCTTCCTCCAGGCGCGCTCGCTCTCTCGCTCCGAGCGGTGGGCCGACGCCGAGCGCGCGTACCGGCAGCTCGTCACCGAGTCCCCTTCGGGCCCGCGCTCCGCCCGGGCCGAGTTCGAGATCGCCGATCTCGCGATCGAGCACGGCGACGCCGAGAAGGGCTTCGCGCTGCTCCTCGAGGCGACGCGCCGCCACCCCGAGCACGGGCTCGCGCGCCACGCCGTCGCCCGGCTCGCCGAGCACGCGGCGGAGCGCGGCGGCGACGAGGCGGCGCTCGCCTGGCTCGACGCGACGGCGCCGGGCTTCCACGGCACCGAGCTCGATCAGGTGTTCGCCTACGAGCGGGCGCGCCTCCTCGAGAAGATGGGCCGGCACGAGCAGGCGCGCGACGCGTACGTGACCACCGCGAAGAGCCACCCCTATCCGTTCGGCGGGCTGACGGACGACGCCCTCTGGCGCGCCGCCGAGATCGACGAGGAGCTCGGGCGTCACGGCGAGGCCATCGAGCACCTGCGCCAGCTCCTCGCGCCGCGCGAGGTCTCGACGTTGAGCGGCAGCTACGAGCGCCCGCGCTTCTCCGAGGCGCAGCTCCGGATCGGCCTCATCTACCGCGACGGGCTCCGTGACCACGCGGCCGCGCGCCGCGAGCTCCACAAGGTGTTCACCGATCACCCGACCTCGATCCTGCGCGACGACGCCCTCTGGGCCGAGGCGCGCATCGCCCGCGAGGACGGGGACGCCGAGGGCGCCTGCGAGGCCGTGCGCTTGCTCGTCCGCGAGCTCGCCGACTCGCGCTACGTGCCCTGCGCCAAGCTGCTCTGCCCGAGCGCCCCCGAGCCGGAGACCAAGGGCAAGCCGCGCGAGTGCAATGACTACATCCGCCGCGAGCTCGGGCGACCGTCGACGCCGTCTGGGCCCGAGCCCGATCCGACGTCACGCGAGCCGGCCGGCGAGGCCACCCGCTGACCGGGGCCGCCCGCCCGCGACCGCTACGGCTCGTCGTCCTCTTCCTCTTCGACGAGGTCCTTGTCCTCGTCCTCGTCCTCGTCTTCGTCTTCGTCTTCGTCGACGTCCTCGTCCTCGGCGTCCTCGTCGACCTCTTCCTCGCGAGGCTCGAACTTGAGGTCGATGCCGATGTCGCCGAGCTGCGTCTCGAGCAGCTCGAAGAGCTCGTCGACGTCGTCGCCGCCCCACTCGTCGAGGACGTCGGTCAGGAACTCGAAGAAGTCGCCGCTGTCGAGGCGGCGCTCGATCTCCTCGACCTGCTCTTCCGAGAACGCCTCGAGGACATCCTCGCGCAGGGCCTCGGTGTCACCCTCTTCGACGGCATCCGTCGCAGAGAGTCGGATCTGCCGCACAGCCCGCTTGTCGAGGTGGATCTCCATGAACGCGTCCCTCGTTTAGGCGACCCGTACCACCGACGTCAAGCGGCCCGCTCATCGACTTCGCTCCGCCCGGGGCGCCGGAGGCGGCGCCGGCCGGCTCGCGGGCGGCGGGCGCGGGCGCGCCGGCCCACCCCGCTCGGTGAGCGGTGCTCCGGCCGGACGGTGGTCACGTTGCCCGCGCGCGTGCCGCCGCGTAGCCTGGTCGCGCGTGCGGACGATCTCGCTCGGCTTGCTCGGCTTCCTTCTCGGAGCCTCGTCGCAGGCGCGCGCCCAGGCGCCGCCCGGGACGGCGTTGGGCTCGCCGCCGCCCGCGCCGGCCGAGGGCTCGGCCGCGCCATCGCCGGGCCCGCTGCCGACGCCGCCCGACGCGACGGCCGCGCCGACCGCGCCCGCGCATCCGTCGCCCGACCCGACGCGCCCTCCCCCGCTCAACGTCGAGTACGCGCAGTACGGGGTGGCCATCGCCGCCGAGATGCGCCTGTCGCCCGGCGCCGCCTGCAGCGAGGAGGACCCGACCCAGAACCAGAGCGCGACCGAGACGAAGCAGAAGCTCGTCCCCTGCATCATCGGAAGCGGGGGCGGCCTCGCCATCCGCGGCGGCTACCGCTCGCCGGGCCCCTGGTACATCGGCGGCGCTTACGAGTTCATCAAGATGGACTCGGGCAACCTCTATCGGCTCGGGATCTTCCAGCAGCTCCGCGCCGAGATGCGCTACCTGCCCGACACGGGGTATCGCGTGGCCCCCTACGCGACCTGGGGGCTCGGGGGCGTCGCCTACGGCAACGAGTGGGGCGTCGAGACCGGCGGCGCGCTCGTCTTCGCCGGCGGCGGGATCGAGTTCGAGGTGTCGCGCACCGCGATGCTCGGCCTGAACTTCGTCTATCGGCCGGTGCTCATCGCCGGCTGGCAGGACACGGCCGGCTTCAAACGCGACACCGCCGTCGCGCATTTCCTGGGGCTCGATCTCCTGCTCGAGATCCGGACCGAGCTCGGCCGGCGCTGACCCGCGCGCGCGAGGGCCGCCGGGGCCCGCCTCGCCGGCTCGCGCGAGGCGGGGGCGCGATGCGGCGGCGATTTTCGGGCGTCGACCTCTTGACGGAAGGCGCGCGCCGCGGTCCCCTCGCGCCGTGCTCTGCGACGTCTGCGGCCGCGACAACCCCGACAACCTGACCTTCTGTCAGGATTGCGGTCGCAGGCTCAAGAGCAAGGCGCAGGAGCGGGTGGCCGCGCCGACGCCGCCGAGCGGTCTGCCGAAGATCGAGCTCCCCAACCAGGCTCCACCCGCACCGCCTCCCGCGCCCGAAGCCCCCGCCGCGGCGTCGCCGCCGGGGCGGCCTGCGGCCGCGGAGCGAGCGTCGAGCGCCTCCAAGACACCGGGCACCACGCGCTCGCGGCCCGAGGCGCCCGCGTTCTCGTTCGGGCCGGTCGACGTGCCGAAGGCTCGGCCGTCGAGCCCGCCCGAATTCGAGCTTCCGATCACGGACGAGGCCACCAGCAAGGCGGTGGCCGAGCCGCCGCCCGCGGCCGCCGCGCCGCCCGCGCGGACGGCGGTCGCCGTGGAGCCCGCGCCGGCTGCGCCCAGCGACGACAAACAGGGCTGCCCGGTGTGCGACGCCGAGAACCCGCCCGGCTATCGCTTCTGCGTGTCGTGCGGGGCCCCGCTCGGCGGCGGCGCAGCCGCAAAGGGCGAGCGGAAGATCGCTCCGGCCGGCGGGGCGGCGCCGGCGAGCCCTCCCGCGCCGGCCGAGCCCGCGCCCGCCGGCGACGGCAAGATCGTGCCCTCGCCCGTCCTCGAGATCGCGGCGATGCGCGCCGCGCCCGCCAAGGTCGTCACCTGCAACCGGTGCCAGGGGCAGTGCGCCGCCGGAACGCGCTTCTGCAAGTACTGCGGCGCTCCGCTCGACGAGCCCGGCGGCGCCCGCAAGCCGGCCGTCCCCGGGCGGCCGGTGCCGGCCGACGCGCCGCCCGCGCCGCCGCCGGACGTCGCCGCGCCCGCCGGCGTCATCGACCTCGTCGGTGCCATCGCTGCGCCGCCGCCCAGCCAGCGCCCGCTGCGGCCCGCGCCGAGCGTCCCGCCCGGCGAGGGGCGCGCGCCGGCGCCGCTCCGCTCGGTCGCGCCCGCTTCGGATCCGAAGCCCCTTCCTCCGCCGGTGCCGAAGCGAGCGGCCGAGGCCGTCGCCGCGGCGGTGGCCAGGGGCCAGGCCCGCCGGCTCGTCGTCATCGTGGAGGACGGGAGCGAGGGCCGGACGTACCCGCTCACCGAGACGCAGGTCGACATCGGGCGGCTCGAGGGCGACATCCGTCTGGCCGACGATCCCTATGTCTCTCCGCGGCATGCCCGGCTCTTCGAGGCGGACGGGCGGCTCTGCCTGCGCGATCTCGACTCCACGAACAAGGTCTACGTCCGCATCCGCCGCCCGACGGCCTTGCGTGATGGCGACTTGCTTCTACTGGGGCTGGAGGTGTTACAGTTTCAGACCGTGAGCGAAGGGGAGCGAGGGCTTGGCCACGCCGCGCAGCATGGCACCCTTCTGTTCGGGTCCCCCGCCATCGCCCGGCGCGCCCGCCTGCTCCAGCGGACGGTCGAAGGCGTGACGCGCGACGTCTACCACCTGTTCAGGGACGAGACGGTCATCGGCCGGGAGACCGGCGACATCGTGTTCACCGCCGACCCCTTCCTCTCCCGCCGCCACGCCGTCATCCGCCGTAACCCGGCCAACGGCGAGTACCACGTCGCCGACCTCGACTCGTCGAACGGCACCTACGTCGCCATCCGCGACGACCTCCCGCTCTCGCACGGCGACTACGTGCGGATCGGCCAGCACCTCTTCCGCGTGGACCTCGCCTGATGAGCGACCAGACGACCGCCGAGACGCCCGCGAAGCCCGAGGGGCCGAAGCGCGAGGACGGGACGCCGCCGGGCCGGCCCGAGGTGCGGCTGCGCCTCTTCGGTCGCACCGACGTGGGCCAGGTGCGCGAGCACAACGAGGACAACTTCCTCGTCGCCGACCTCACCAAGTCGAGCCGCGGCCTCATGGAGGCCGATCGCCAGCAGCTCGTCGGCGAGCGCGGCGCCCTGCTGGGCGTCTGCGACGGCATGGGCGGCGCCGCCGCCGGCGAGGTCGCGAGCCAGCTGGCGGTCGACATCGTCTACCAGAAGATGACGACGGGCGACGCGCCCCAGAACCGCGACGACCTCGCCGCGCGCCTCGTCCAGGCGATCGAGGCGGCGGGCCTGCGCATCTTCAGCGAGGCCAAGCTCGACCGGACGCGCCGCGGGATGGGCACGACGGCGACCATCGCCGCCTTGCTCGACGATCACCTCTTCCTCGGACAGGTCGGCGACAGCCGCGGCTACATCCTCCGCGGCGAGCGGCTCGTGCAGGTGACGCGCGACCAGTCGCTCGTGAACCAGCTCATCGAGGCCGGCCAGCTCACCGAGGAAGAGGCCGAGACGTTCGAGCACAACAACATCATCCTCCAGGCGCTCGGGACCGCCGACAGCGTCCAGGTCGACCTGACCTACGTCGAGCTCCGCAAGGGCGACACCCTCCTCCTCTGCTCGGACGGCCTCTCCGGCATGGTCCGCAACGACGAGATCCGCGAGGTGCTCCGCTCGTTCGACGAGCCGCTCGAGGCCTGCAAGGTGCTGACGGATCGCGCCAACCAGGCCGGCGGGCACGACAACATCACCGTGGTGATCGCGAAGTTCGACGGCGAGGGCCTCCAGGCCGCGACGCCCGAGGACGTGGAGGGGCTGAAGTACCGCAAGTACCAGCTCCCCGAGGCGCCGGTGCAGAGCACGCCGACGGCGGAGCCCAGCCGCAAGGTCAAGGAGCTCGATCAGAACAAGATCTCGATGAGGCCCGCGGCGCCGCGATCGGTGCGGCCCGGGCCGAGCCCCGAGATCACGCTCGGCGAGACCGACGACGAGGGCGACGACGGCGACGTCCCCGATGAGCGGGACGAGATCGAGCGGCACGAGGCCGAGGAGCCGATCCAGATCCCGACCGAGGGCGCCCCGTCGTGGCTGGTGACCCTGATGATCGTGAGCGCCGTGGCCTGCGTCGGGATCGCGGGCTGGTTCCTGCTGCGCTGACGCCAGGGCGGCGCGCGGCATCATTCGAGAGAGCGTCGAGCGTCCGCTGCTGGGAAGGGCGGCGAGCACGGCGGACGTCGCCCGCGCGCGCCGGGCGATCCCGCCGCCGCTGCCGCGCGAGGAGCCGCGTGAGCCCAAGGCGCCGGCGCGGTCGCGACGTCCGCCGGCCACGCCGAGAGGAGCGGACGCGCCGACGTGATCGTCGTCAACGCTCGGCGCCGTCGGGGGACGACCCGCCGAACGGCTGGGCGCGGGGGCGACCACGGAGCGGCTGTCGCACGGGGCTGCGAAACGAGCGCGGCGCCCGTGCCCGGCCCCGGCTCACGTTGGCGCATCGACGCCGCGCGGTGCGCACCGAGAAGCCGCCGAATGCCCTGAGCGGCGCGGGCACGGCGCGTGCTCAGCGAGCGAACATGATGACGCTTCGATACCTGAGCGGTGCCTGCGTGGCCCTGGTCGTCGCCGCCTCCGCCGGCTGCTCCGGCGAGGTGGTGGTCGACGGCGGTCCCTCCGGCACCGGCGGCGGGTCCAGCTCGAGCTCGGGCTGCTGCCTCGCCCAGCCGACCTGCGGCGTCGACGCCGAAGAGGTCGACGCGTGCCCCGATGGCACCTGTTACACGGTCGAGATGTGCTGCACGTCGGTCCTCTGCCACCCCACGACGGGGTGCGAGGTGCCGCTCGCGTGCGCTTACCCCGACCAGCAGGTGGCCTCCTGCCCTCCCGGCGCGACCTGCTACGAGCTCTCGGGCTGCGGCCAGACGATCCTCTGCCTCGTCGGTGACGAGCCCTGCGACGGCATCCCCTCGTGCGATCCCGGCGATCTCGAGGTCGACGCGTGCGATCTCGACCTCTCCTGTTACACCGCGGAGCTCTGCGGCTGGAGCATCCTCTGCGCCGACACGGCCCTCCCGCAGCACGGCTGCCCATACGCGCCGCCCCCCGACGGGGCCGCGTGCGGCGTCGAGAACGCCATCTGCGACTACGACATCGGCAACGGCTGCTTCGCCTCGTACATGTGCTCGTCCTCCGCGTGGACGGGCATCGGCGGCGGGTGCTCCGGGAGCGGCGGCGGCGGCTGACCATCGGGCTCGACGCGCGGGCGCCCTCGCGTGTGGGACCAGATCGATCAGCGACGAGGATTTCGTGCCGCGCGATCCCATCCGGATCGTTTTCTGCTGGCCGTAGCTTCGATCGAGCGTCCCTCGCGTCCCCAACCCCTCGCGCCCGGGCGTTGGCGCTGGTGTCAGGGCGGGAAGACGGCGATGAAGGCATTGTCGAAGTCGGCCTCGGCGACGCCCGCGCCGAAGTCGAGGGACCCGCTGAAGTAGCCAACGACGGCGCTGCGTGAGGTCGCGCTGGCGGCCACGTCGAGCCCGACGCCACGCGCTCCGCCCATCGTCGACCAGATGTGGCTCCCATCGGGAGCGAGCTTCGCCACATACGCCGAGTGGACCACGTCCGGGTTCGTGTGACGGGGCCCGCCGCCCAGGTCCATGCCGTCGTAGCCCTCGCCCGTGAGGAGCACGTTGTCTTTCGTATCGAGGGCGATGCTCACCGGGAAACCCGGGTGCGCGGCCGACGAGACGTGGTTCCCCGCGGCATCGAATTTCACCAAGAAGCTCGTGGAATCGGCGCCGGTGGGCCCGTGAAGCAGGCCACCGCCGAAGTCCCCGCCGCTCTCGGACAGAGAGCCGGCGAGCACTGCCCCGCCATCGCTCGAGGCGGCGGTCGTCATGAAGAAGCCGACGTCCTTCGGGTATCGCTTGTCGAAGAGGATGGAGCCATCGGCCGTGTATTTCAGAAACGTGAGCTCACCATCCATCGGGCCTGCGCCCAGATCGTCTCCGCTCCCCGCGTAACCGACCAGGAACGCGTTGCCCATGGCATTCACGGCGAGCGGATTGAGCCACGCCGGAAAGAAGGAGGAGTTCTCAGGGGTGGTCCAGAGGAGCGTGCCATCCGGACCGAACGCGGACAGGAACCCGAGCTGGGTAGTCGAGATGCCGGAGATCAGAACGCCGCCACCGCTCGGCGCGGCCACCAGGGCGATGGCGTACATGACGACGTGCTTCGACCACAGCACCGTCCCGTCGGAAGAGAGCTTGGTGGCGACTCCGTCGCCGTACGGCCCCTCGAACGGCGCCCCCGCAAAATCCTGGGAGCCGTCCGTCTCGGCGCCGAGGTAGACCGCGCCGCTCGCGTCGACCGCGACGCTCGGCGCGTCCTCTTCTTCCGGGCCGCCGAACCGGCGGGACCAGAGGTGGTCCCCGCTCGCCGAGTACTTCACCAGGAACACGTCGCTTCCTCCGGCGCTCACCAGGGGGCCACCGCCGAAATCGACGGTCCCTTCGAACGTCCCGACGGCGTACACGTCGTCGGCGGCGTCGAAGGTAACCCCATATCCGCGGGCTACGCCGCTCGTCACCGGAGCTCGTGACCAGAGAGCGCACGGGTGCGGGCCGGGCTCACAGGCGGGGGCCGCCGCGCCCGTTTCCGTCTGCACGATCGTGCCATCGCAGCCGACGGCGCCGGCGGCGATGCCGAGAACGGCAAGCGTGGAGACAAGCCGATGGCCCCTCGTGTCGGGTGCCCTCCCCATGACCGCCATCATCGCCCGCCACGGCCGTCGGCGCGAGCCGATCGCGGTCACTTGCGCGGGTGTGCGCTCGGGCGTGTCCCATCCCCGGGGGCCGGCGAAACCGAGCGTGGCCCCACGTGGTCTAGGCGGGACGCGGGCTCCCCTGGTCGCCCCCGAAGGACCGGACCGTATACTGTGCCCGAGCGATGGCGGAGGGCGGACCGGATCCCGAAGGGCGCGTCGATCTGACGACGGCGCAGCGCGTCGTCCACGCGGCCGTCGAGCAGGCGGCGCGGCGCGAGGAGCGCGCCAACCAGATGATCGCCGTGAAGGTCGCCGAGGCGACCCGACGAGGATCGCGCCGCATCCTCCTCCTCAAGGCGGGCGTCGCGCTCACGCTGGTCGCCGCGGCCGCCGCGGCGTTCTTCGTGCACCGCTCGCAGCGCGCGGCCGCGGTGCTCGCCTCGGAGGCGGGGCTCGACAAGGACCCGGCGCGGGGCGTCTCGGGAGCGATCCCCACCCGCGTGATGTCCGGCCGCGAGATCTACGAGGAGAACAAAGCCGGCCTCTACGTCATCGGCTACCTGCTCGGGAACAAGATCGGCGGCTGCTGCACCGCGTTTGCGATCGAGCCCAGCGTGCTCGCCACCAACGCCCACTGCGTCCACGCCTGCAAGGAGCGCGGGGGCACCCCGGTCGTCATCCAGAACGACGCGGCCGGCAAGGTGCGGTTCAAGATCGTTGGGATGTCGCCCCACCCCGGCTACAAAGCGCAGAGCCACTCGGTCGACTCGCCCGACGTGGGCCTGCTCCGTGTCGAAGGGAAGATGCCCAAGGCCGTGACGATCGCCAGCGACGCCGAGCTCCGGGCCATCGGCCCGGGGGACGACGCCTTCGTGCTCGGCTTCCCGGGGCGGGTCATGGACCCGCTCAGCCCCTCGGCGACGTTCCTCTCGGGGCACGTGGGGCGGATGATGAGCTTCGCCCAGGAGGCGACCACGCCCGATCAGGCGGTCCTCATCCAGCACGACGCGGTGACGCGGGGGGGAAACAGCGGCAGCCCCATCTTCAACCAGTACGGCCACGTCGTCGGCGTCCACGCGGCGCACATCGACGAGGAGCAAGAGGTCACCATCGGCGGCAAGAAGACGACCGTCGTCGACAGCTCGGCGTTCCGGATCGGGATGCGCATCGATCTGCTCCGCGGGGTGCCGCCGCCGTGAGCGTGCGGGTGACCCACACCTTCGGCCGGAGCGCGGGCGCCGTGGTGACGCTGGCCCAGGACGTGATCCGCTTCGGGCGCGGGCCGGGCAACGACGTCGCCTTCGATCCCGACTACGACCGCGACGCCTCGAGCCGCCACGCCGAGGCGCGGCGCGAGGGCGGGCGCTGGGTCCTCGTCGATCTCAAGAGCACCAACGGCACCTTCGTCGGCGGCAAGCGGATCGAGCGGCACGAGCTCGCCTCGGGCGACGAGATCACCTTCGGGAGCAAGGGGCCGCGGGTGCGGATCGATCTCGACGGGCACGCCGCCGCCCACGCGCCCGCGGCGGGCGCGGTGCGGCCGGCGGCGACGGCGGCGATGGACGATCCCGTGCCGCCGCCTCCGGCGCCCGCGGTCGCGGCGTTCCATGCCGCCGCGCCCGCCGCCGCCCCCGCGCTCGCCTCCCCGCGCGTTGCCTCCGCGCAGGCGCACGTGGCCGCGCCGGTCGCCGTGGCGCAGGCG
>CAYJPW010000157.1:0-24861 GCA_964372055.1 uncultured Polyangiaceae bacterium | reverse complement strand
GGGTAGCGCTCCGCCGGCACCTTGGCGAGCAGGCGCATCGTGAGCGCCTCGAGCTCTGCCGGGACGCTCACGCCGGGCGTGCGCTCCGCGAACGACGGCGGCGCCGCGGTGCGGTGCTTCTGGAAGAGGCTGGCCAGGCTCGCGGCCTCGAACGGGGGCGCGCCGGCGAGCATCTCGTAGAGGATGGCCCCGAGCGCGTAGAGATCGGATCGCTCGTCGACGAGCCCCATGCCGAACGCCGCCTCGGGCGCCAGGTAGCCGAAGGTCCCGAAGAGCACGCCGTCGCCGGTGATGAGCGCCGCGGGAGCGCGCACCACCTCGCCTCCGAGCATCGCCGAGGATCGATCGAGCGGCACCTTGGCGAGCCCGAAGTCGATGAGCTTGACCTGCTCGGGGCGGCCGTCGGCGATCATGACGTTGCGCGGCTTCACGTCACGGTGGACGAACCCTTTGTCGTGGAGCGCGCCGAGGCCCGCCGCGATCTGGCGGGCGATCCCGATCGCCCGCGCCGGCCCGAGAGGCCCGTCCTTGATGATCCTGTGCAGCGTTCGTCCCGCGACGTGCTGGAGGACCAGGTAGCAGGCGCCGTCGTCGAGCCGCCCGAAGTCGAGCGCCGAGACGACGTTCGGGTGCTCCACGGTGGCGGCGACGAGCGCCTCGCGCTCGAAGCGGGCGACGACGTCCGCCGAGCCCTCGGCCTCCGGGTGCAGCACCTTGATCGCGACCGGCTCGCGCGTGCGCAGGTGCTCGCCCAGGTAGACCGCGCCCACACCCCCCATCGCGATCAGGTCGACGATGCGGTAGCGGCGGGCGATGGTGCGCCCCATGAGGAGGGCGGAGCGCTCCGCCGCCGCGGCGGCCGCGTCGAACTCCGGGCTGCCGATGGGCTTGGAGGCGGGCGGCGCGATGCTGCTCGGCGGCGCCGACGACGGCATCCCGCCCGCCGCGCCCCGCGGCTCGGGAGGCTCCACCCCTCCCGGGCCCCGCGCCCCTCCGCGTGCTCGATCGTCCGACACCCGTCGGCAATCTCGATCCCTTCGGCACGGTCGTCAAACGGTGAATCGCCGAGCCCGCGCCGGGACGGGGCCGGCGCTCACGGAGCGCCGAGCGGGGCCGGGCGACGGGCGCCGGAGCCCGCGCCGTCCGAGCCGAGCATCTCGCGGCGCGCGCCCGGATCGAGCTCCCAGCCGTGGAAGCCGGGGGTCCGGGCGCGGTGGCGGCCCAGCGCGTCGCCGGGGAGCGCCGGGCCGTCGGCGGCCCAACGGGCGGTGAAGGCGTCGCGCATCACCAGCTCGGCGAGCTTGCCGCGCGGCGAGAAGCCCCACTCCGCCTCCTGCGAGACGTCGTCCGGATCGGCGTACAGGCGCCAGACGAAGAAGCCGGCGCACCAGCGCGCGTCGAGGAAGGGCGCGATCAGCGCGGCGTAGGCCTCCGCCTGTGCCTCTTCGTCGGCGACGACGCCCTTCATCGCGTCGGGCCACTCCCACGGCTTCACCGCCGGATCGCGCCGGGTCGTGTAGCCGATCTCGGTGAGGAGGATGGGCTTGCCGTACGTGCGCGCGAGCCGCTCGAGCTTCTGCGCCACCTCGCGGCCCCCACGCGCGAGCTCGGCCGCCCCGGCGCCCTCGCGCTCGGCGAGGGGGTAGAACGCGTTGACGCCGATGAGGTCGAGCTCGCCCAGGACGAGCGTGTCGTCGACGTCGTCCCAGTTGGCCGAGTAGGTGAGCAGGCCGCCGTAGGCGCGCCGAACCTCGGCGATCAGCGCGAGGAAGCTCGGCGCCCGGCGCGTCGTCACCCAGCTCCGGAGCTCGACCCCCACGCTCAGCATCTCGACCCCGCCCTCGCGGGCGACGTCGGCCCAAGCGAGCAGGAAACGCCGATACGAAGCGGCCCAGCGCGCCCAGCCTTCTTCGGTCCCTGGATCGATGAGCGCGCGCCACTCGCCGCTCTCGACCCAGAGGTGCGGCACGAGCAGGACCTCGAGCCCGAGCGCGTGCGCCTGCGCGATCGTGGCCAGGACCGCGCGGCGGTTCTCCTCGAAGGGCGTCTCGAAGGTGAGGTCGACGCCGGCGGGGCGCAGATCGAGCGCGCGGCCGAACGGCGTGAGGCTCACCCAGCTGGCGCCCATCGCGCGCGCTTCGGCCAGCGCCCGCGCGCTCGCCTCGGTGCCGTAGCCCTTGCCCGGATGCCGGGTGCTCTCGATCGGACCGAGCGTCACGCCGCGGATGCCGCCCTCGCGCCGCTCGGCCCATGCCTCGGCGCCGGCGGCGGCGGCCGGCTCTTCCGGCGGGGGCGGGGCCGGCGGCGGGCGATCCGAGCAGCCGGCCAGGACGGCGGCCAGCGCGATCGCGCTCGGGCCCCAGCGCACGCGAACGCGCATGGCGCTGGGGCCCGCGCCCACGGATCGCCGCATGCCGCCGTTCGGCCCGATCACGGCGCCCTTATAGCAAGCGCAGCAGGCCCGACGGGCGGCGTCTGCCCGTGGTAAGGGACGGCCGGCGCATGGGCTACCGCGAGCTGCTCCGCACCCAGCCTCGGTTCCGGCGCCTCTGGCTCGGGCAGATCGTGAGCGAGTGCGGCGACTGGCTCCAGGTCATCGCCCTGCTCCGCCTCTTCCCGACCTCGGGCGGCGCCGCCCTCGCGCTCGCGGGCATCTTCGTGGTCCGCATGCTCCCGTGGGTCGTCTGGGCCCCGGTCTCCGGGGTCGTCGCCGATCGGTTCCACCGCGGGCGCGTCATGGTGGTCACCGATCTCGGTCGCGCGCTGGTCGTCCTCGGCTACCTGCTCGTGGACGGTCCCGAGGACGCCGGCCTCGTCTACGGCCTCATGTTCGCGCAGGAGTCGCTCTCGGCGTTCTTCGAGCCGGCGCGCGCCGCGGTGCTGCCGCAGATCGTGGAGCGCCGCGCGCTGCTCGCGGCGAACTCGCTCGCCGGCGCCACCTGGAGCGCGATGCTCGCCGTGGGCGCGGCGCTCGGCGGCGCGCTCGCCGCGACCGTCGGCTCGCGCGCCGCGTTCGTGATCGACGCGGCCACCTTCGTCCTCTCGGCGCTGCTCATCGCCGGCATCGAGGTGCCGCCGCTGGAGCGCGAGGAGGGCGACGCGGCCCCCGCCCGGGATCGCTTCGGGGTGGGCGCGCTCCGCGAGGGCGCGCGCTACCTCGCGGGGCACGGAGCGCAGGCCGCGGCGGCGCTGGTCAAGGGCCTCTGGGGCATGTCGGGCGGGATCGTCTTCCTCTTCTCCATCTATGCGGGCGAGATCTTCACGCCGAAGGGCGGCGATCCCGCCGGCGCCACCGGCGTGCTCTACGCCGGCCGGGGCCTCGGCGCGCTCGCCGGCCCGCTCATCGCGCGCCGGTTCCTGGGCGAGTCGGTCGCCGGCCTCCGGCGCTCCATCCAGATCGCGTTCCCGATGGCCGCCCTCGCCTTCGCGGCGTTCGCGTACGCGCCGAGCCTCGCGCCGCCCGGCCAGGCGAGCCTCGCCGCCGGCGCGCTGCTGCTCGTGGTCGCTCACGCCGGGGGCAGCATCGCCTGGGTCAACTCGACGCAGCTCCTCCAGCTCACCGTCCCCAACGCGCTCCAGGGCCGCGTCTTCTCGGTCGAGCTCGCCGCGCTCACCTTGACGATGTCCCTCTCGAACGCCGGAGCCGGCGCGGCGATCGCGCAGGGCATCGCCGACGCGCGCGCCGCGACGTTCGCCATGGCGGCCGCGGCCGTCGTGTCGGCGGTGGTCTGGGCGGTCGCGATGGCGCGCCTCGGCGAGCGCCTCGAGTTGGCCGCCGAGGCGCGGCGCGCCTCCTGACCAGGGCCCGCGATCCCGGCCCGTGAAGGCGAGCGAGCCCAGCACCGGCCGCGCCGCAGGCCTCCCTCCCGCCGCTCGCCCGGTCGGGATCTGCCCGTCGTGCACGCTCGACCGGCCGGCAGCGGCCACGGACGCACGGCACCGTTCTTGAAGCGTCCGCGAGGTGATGATGTTTCGTGATCGCTCCGACGCGGGTCGGAGGCTCGCGCGCGCCCTCCGCCGCTTCGCGGGCTCGTCCCCGATCGTGCTCGGCCTGCCGCGCGGCGGCGTGGCGGTGGCGTACGAGGTGGCGCATGCGCTCCGCGCGCCGCTCGACGTGTGGGGGGTCCGGAAGCTCGGTGCGCCGGTCGAGCCCGAGCTCGCCATCGGCGCGATCGCCGAAGGGGGCGAGCTCTTCCTCGACCGCAACATCGCCGATCTCGTCGGGGCGACCGAGGACGACATCATCGCCCTGCAGGAGATCGAAGCGCAGGAGCTCGAGCGGCGGGTCCACCTGTTCCGCGAGGACCGCCCGCCGCCCGAGGTGCGGGGCCGGACGGTGATCGTCGTCGACGACGGCATCGCCACCGGCGCGACCATGCGCGCGGCGCTGCGCGCGCTGCGGCGGCTCGACCCCGCGCGCTTGGTGCTCGCGGTGCCCGTGGCGGCGCCCGAGACGCTCCGATCGCTGCGGGCCGAGGTCGACGAGGTCGTGTGCCTGCAGGCGCCTGCAGAGCTCGGAGCGATCGGGCCCTACTACCTCGACTTCTCCCAGACCAGCGACGACGACGTCATCGAGGTGCTCCGCAGCGCGCGGATGGAGGAAGAGGCACGGGCCGAGACCGCTCGCGAGCGCGCGGCGCGCGCCCCGGCAGGCGCCGCGCCGGCGCGCTCGGGGACGATCGAGCGCGTCGTCCGCATCCCGGCCGCCGGCGTCGAGCTCGAGGGGCACCTCGACGTCCCCGAGGGCGCCCTCGGCCTGGTGCTCTTCGCCCACGGCGGCGCCAACCACGGGCCGGATCGGCAGAGCCGCGTCGTCGCCGAGGCGCTGCGCGGCGGCGGGCTCGGCACGCTGCTGCTCGATCTGCTCACCTCGCGCGAGGAGGACCGCACCGCCTGGGCCGGGCACCTCGGCGGTGACGTCGACCTCATGGCCCGCCGGCTCGTCGCCGCGACCGACTGGGTCCTCGCCCAGGATTCACTGAGGAGCCTGCCCTGCGCCTACTTCGGGACCGGGACCGGCGCGGCCGCCGCGCTCGTCGCCGCCGCGGAGCGCCCGCACGCGGTCCGCGCGATCGTGTGCCGCGGCGGGCGCCCCGACCTCGCCGGGCAACACCTCGGGCGGGTGCGCGCCCCGACGCTCCTCGTCACCGGCGGCGAGGACGCCGAGGTGCTCGCGCTCAACCAGGAGGCGGCGTCCCGGCTCGCCTGCCCGAACGAGCTCGCCGTCGTCGCCGGGGCGTCGAACCTGTTCGAGGAGCCAGGCGCGCTCGAGGAGGTGGCCCGCCTCGCGGTGCGCTGGCTCGGCGAGCACCTCGAGCCCGAGGCGCTCCGCGCCGCCGGCTGACGGCGCTTCGAGCCGCTCAGGCGCCGTCCACGGACCGGAGCAGCGCGCGCGCGATGACCAGGCGCTGCACCTCGCTCGTCCCCTCGTAGATCCGCGTGACCCGCACGTCGCGGTAGAGGCGCTCCACCAGGTAGTCGCGCGAGTAGCCGTAGCCGCCGTGGAGCTGCACCATCCGGTCGACGATTCGACCCGCGGCCTCGGAGGCGAAGAGCTTCGCCATGCTCGTCTCGGCGACGGCGCGGTCGCCCTCGTCGAGCAGCTTCGCGGCGCGGAGCATCAAGAGCCAGGCGGCGTCGAGCTCGGTGCGGCAGTCGGCGAGCACGAACTGCGTGTTCTGGAACCCGGCGAGGAGCTGGCCGAACGCGCGGCGCTCCCGCGCGTACGAGAGCCCCGCGTCGAGCGCCGCCTCCGCCAGGCCGATCGAGAGCGCGGCGATGCCGACGCGACCCGCGCCCAGCGCCGAGAGCGCGGTCACGTAGCCGGCGCCGCGCCGCCCGATCAGGCACGCGGCCGGGATGCGGCAGCCCTCGAAGCACAGCGCCGCCGTTCCCGAGGCGCGCTGGCCCATCTTGTCCTCCTCCTTGCCTACCGCGAGCCCGGGCGTGCCCTGCTCGACGACGAAGCAGCTGATGCCGTCGCGCCCCGGCCCGTCGGTGCGCGCGAACACCAGGTGGATGCCGGCCTGCGCGCCGCTCGTCGTCCACATCTTCTCGCCGTCGAGCACCCACTCGTCGCCGTCGAGCGCTGCGCGCGTCGTCAGCGCGGCGGCGTCGGAGCCGCAGCCCGGCTCGCTGAGCGCGAAGCTCGCGGGGCCGAGCGCCCCCTCGACGTACGGCGTGAGCCAGCGCTCCTTCTGCTCGTCCGAGGCGTGGTCGGAGAGGATGCGCGCCACGAGGTTGCTCGAGGCGAGCACCACCGCCGTCGAGGCGCACGCCGACGCGATCGCCTCCATCGCCAGCACGTACCCGACGTTGTCCGCGCCCGCGCCGCCCTGCGCGGCGGGCACCTTCATCGCGTGCAGGCCCAGCCGAGCGAGCTCGCGGAACGCGTCGAGAGGGAACGCCCCCGTCCGGTCCCGCTCCGCCGCGCCCGGCGCGCGGCGCCCCCCCCCCCCCACCCCCGCGGCCCCCCCCCCGCCCGCCCCGCCGCGGCCGCGCCGGGCGCGCGGCGCCGCGCGCCGAAGTCCCGGGCGGCCGCCGCCACCGCCTGCTGCTCCTCGGTCATCGGAAACGCCCATCGCGACATGCGGTGCGCGAAGTCGGACATGCTCGCCTCCCGTGCTGGTCTCGCCCCTGATCTGCCTCACCAGGCGGGCTCCAGGGAAGCCGTCGCCCGACGATACTCGACAAGGCCCTTGTCATGTAGCAGCCTCGGCCGCATGCGCGCCCGGGCTCCCCGCCGCCTCCGGAAGAAGCACGAGCGTGGAGAGCTGCGCGCCGTCGTGGACGAGACGGTGGCGCTCAACCACCGCCTCCAGTGGGTGGCCGAGCGGCTCTACGGCGACGACGGCCGCAAGGCGACGCGCCGAGGCCTCCTTCGCGGCCTGGTGCGCTACGGCCCTCAGACGGTGCCGGAGCTGGCGCGCGCGCGCTCGGTCACGCGCCAGAACGTGCAGCCCGTCGTCGATGCGCTCCTCGCCGACGGGCTGGTGCGCCTCGTCGACAACCCGGCGCACGCCCGCTCGCGCCGGGTGATGGCGACACCGCGGGGCGCGGAGCTCGTCCGGACCTGGGACGAGACCGACGCGCGCGTGCTCGCGGCCGTCGGCCTCGGGCTCTCGCGAAGGGACCTCGAGCTCACGGCCCAGACGCTCCGCGCGGTTCGGGAGAGGTTCGAGACGCGCCTCCGCTGGCAGGCGGCGCTTCCGCGCGAGCGGTAGCCTCGTCGCGATCGGGAGTCAGTAAGGGTTGTCGCGGATCCGCGGCCCGACCGGCTCGGCCGTTGCCGTCGACGGGAGCGGCGGACGCGAGGACGGGGGCGGCCGGGAGCTCGACGTCGATCGCGGCGCGGGCCCCGTGGCGGCGATCGACGGCGGTGTGGTGGCTGCGGTCGCGCGGGGTGCGAGGTCGCGCGCGGAGGCCGACGCGGTCGGGACGGGGGAGGTGCCCGGCTGCGCGCCTGGATCGCCGGCCGGCGTCGGCGGCGCCGCGGCCGTGGTGGGCGCCGGGAGCGCCCCCGGAACCTCGACGGCGTGCGTCTCGGCGATCGGAGGCATCGCCGCGGTCGTCGCCGGCGGTCCGTCGTTCACGGCGCCCCGCCGCGCGAGGCCGAGCGCGGTGAGCGCCGCGCCGGCGACGACGACCGCGACGACCATCGGGCGCAGCCATCCGCGGCCCGTTCGCGGCGCCGCGAGATCGGGCGTCACCGTCGCGTGCGAGTTGCTCCCGCCGAGCGTCGACGCCTCGGCGACGACCTCGGTGACCGCGGGCGCCGGCTCGACCGGGAGCGGCGCCTTCTGCGCGGGCATGGCCCGGGTCGGCAAGAGGTCCGGATCGAGCGCCGCCGTCTGCTTCTCTGCTTCTTGGGCCGTCGCCTCCACTTGGAGCTCGGGCGCGAGGCGGTCGCGCACCTTGGCGCGTCGCGCTTCCAGGCTCGGGCCGATCAGCGCCTTCACCAGGCGCGCGACCTCGGCGTGGCTCGCCAGCGCGCCCGCCCGCTGCGCCGCGATCTCGAGCGCCTGGGCGAACGCGCCGGCGCTCGCGAAGCGCGCCGCCGGAGCCTTCACCAGCGCCATCGCGACGGCGGCGTCGAGATCGGCCCCCAGCCCCGGCACGACGCTCGAGACCGGGGGCGCCTCGAGCCGCACGACGCGCCCGAGCGTCTCGGCCTCGTTGGGGCCGCGGAAGAGCCGCTGCCGGGTCAGGATCTCCCAGGCGACGACGCCCATCGCGAACACGTCGGCGCGTGCGTCGATCGTCTCGCCCTGCACGTACTCCGGCGCCATGTACGCGAGCTTGCCCTTGAGCGCGCCGGTCTCGGTGAGGGTGTTGGCCGTCGAGGAGAGGCTCACGCTCTTGGCGATGCCGAAGTCGGCGATGCGCGCGAGCCCGTCGATGCCGACGAGGATGTTCTGCGGCGAGACGTCGCGGTGCACGAGCTTGAGCGGCTTGCCCGACTCGTCGCAGAGCTCGTGCGCGGCGTGCAGCCCGTTGCAGGCGTCGACGGCGATGCGGAGCGCGACGCCCGCGGGCAGCGGCGTCTTCGCGGCCGCCGCGGCCTGGGTGAGCTCCGAGAGCGAGGCGCCCTCGACGTAGTCCATGACCAGGAGGAGCTCGCCGTCGAGATCCTCGATGTCGACGACCGAGACCACGTTGGGGTGGTGGATCCTGGCGGCGATGCGCGCCTCGCCGATGAGCATGCGGCGGAAGGAGCGGTCGAGCAGGAGGTGCGCGTGCGCCCGCTTGACGGCGACGAGACGCGAGAAGCCGTGCGCGCCGCCGAGCCGGCCGACGTAGACGGTCGCCATCCCGCCGGCCGCGATCCGCACCAGCACCTCGTAGCGCGACGAGGGCGAGAGGCGGCCCCGCTGCGTGTCGCCGCCGGTGCGCTCCATCTAGAACCGACCCGTGATCCTGGCCCCGGCGCCCGCCGGGCTCACCGCCGCCGCCGCGCCGCCCTTGCCCGAGCCCCACTCCACCGCGAAGAGGCCGAGCGCGGCGGTCCCCAGCGCGGCGAGCCCGGCGCCGCCGAGCAGGAGGTTCGTCCGGAGCATCGCGGCGCGCCCATCGGCGGCCCGGTCCTCGGTCTTGTCGAGATCGAAGTCGTCCTTCTTCGCGAGCGTGTCGACGCCGGAGGCGACGGTGAGGCCGCCGAGCACGAGCGTGAGCCCCGCCCCCGCGAAGAACCACGCCGGCGAGAGCCCGCCGCTCGCGGTCTCGGCGTGCGCCGGGGTAGAACCGCTCGTCCACGGGTCCACCGCCGGCGCGGCGCTCGGCGTCGCGGGGTTCGCCGGCGCGGTCTCGGCTCCCGGCGGCTTCGCGGGCTCCGGCGCCGGCGCGGGCCCGGTCGGCTCGGATGGCGGAGGTGGCTCGGCGGGCGGCGGCGGCTCGGCGGGCGCGGTGAAGGCCACCTCGACGGTGGCTCCCGCCGGCACGTTCACGTCGCTCGGCGCGCCCTTGCCCTCGCGCGTGACGAGGACGCGGTGCGGGCCGGCGCTCACCCACGCCGGGCGATCCACGGCCGCGGTCTTGCCGTCGACGGTCGCCTCGCACGCTGCGGGCGGCGGGCAGACGAAGCGCACCTGCCCGGCGCGCCCGGCGAACCTCTCGCGCGCCTGCTTCACCGCCATCGCGAGCGATCCGCTCGGGGTGCCCCGCCCCGATCGCTCGACGAGCGCCATGCCGATGGCCGGATCGTCGGCGAGCAGCGCCGCCGCGAGGGCGGCCTCGAGCGCGACGTCGTTCGGCGAGAGCTCGTCGGCGCGCGCGAGCTCGACGACCGCCGTGGCGTAGTCCTTGCGCGCGGCGGCGTCCTTGCCGCGCTGGTAGGCCGCGCGCGCCGCCTCGCGCGCGCTCTGGCCGAGCGCCGGCGCCGCGGCGAAGCAGAGGGCCGTGGTGAGCGCGATCGCCACCGTGCGCGCGTGTCCGGACCGGATTGCAAGCTTGGGCCCGAGGGCCATCGCCTCCAGGTTATCACGCCGGCTCGCCCGTCAGCGCGAGAGCCCGTGCTTGGCGAGCAGCTTGCCGAGATAGCCGCGGTCGAGCCCGGCGAGGCGCGCCGCCGCCGTCTGGTTCCCCCCGGTGTGGGTGATCAGGGCCTGCAAGTACACCCGCGTGAACTCGTCGGCGATCTCGTCCTTCTGATCGGCGTACGGCCGTGAGAGGTCGACGGCGTCGGCGAGCGCGTCGCCGACCGCGGCGCGCTTGCCGCGGCGCTCGGGCGGGAGCGCTCCGAGCGCCGCGTAGGCCTGGATCACGTTGCGCAGCTCGCGCACGTTGCCTGGAAAGCTCCGCGCCTTGAGCTGCTCGACGATCGCCGGCGGCAAGGGCGCGGCGAGGCCGGCGTCGGCGGCGAAGCGGCGCGCCAGCGGTTCGATGTCCTCGACGCGCTCGCGCAGAGGAGGGACGGCGAGCCGGACGACGGCGAGGCGGTAGTAGAGGTCCTCGCGGAAGCGGCCGGCGCGGACCTCCTCCTCGAGATCGCGGTTGGTCGCGGCGACGATGCGCACCTTCACTTGCCGCGGCTGATCGCCGCCCACCGAGCGCACCTCGCCGGTCTCGAGCACCCGCAGCAGCATCGGCTGCACGTCGAGCGGCAGCTCGCCGATCTCGTCGAGGAAGAGCGTCCCGCCGTCGGCGCTCTCGAAGGCGCCGCGCCGCGCCTCGTGGGCGCCGGTGAAGGCGCCGCGGCGGTGCCCGAAGAGCTCGCTCGCGACGAGCTCGCGCGGGAGCGCGCCGCAGTTGACGGTGACCAGCGGTCCCGACGCCGCGCGCGAGCCCTCGTGCAGCACCCGGGCGATGACCTCCTTGCCCACGCCCGACTCGCCGTCGACGAGCACCGTCACCAGCGAGCCCTCGAGCCGCGCCAGCGTCGCGAAGAGCCGGCGCATCGGGGCGCTCACCCCGACCGCGCCCCGGTAGCCGTCGGCCGAGAGCTCGCCCACGTCGAGCGCCTCGGTGTCGGGATCGATCTGCAGGATCGCCGCGCCCGCGCTCACCCGCCCGCCGAGCGACAGCACCATCCGCTGGATGCGCTGCCCGAGGTAGAAGGTGCCGTTGCGGCTCTCGAGATCGCGGACGGCGATCCCCTCGGGAACGAGCGCGAGCTCGAGGTGCTGGCGCGAGACGGTCGGCTCGGTGATGACGATGTCGCAGGAGGGCGCCGAGCCCACCGTGCACGCTCCCGCGTCGAGCCGGTACGAGGGCGGGGCGGCGGCGGCGCCGATCACGCGGACGATCGCGCCGAGCGGGGTGGGCTGCGGGCTGCCGCGGACCAGCGTCGCGGTCGCGTCTTCGCGAGGCGGGCGCGGCGGGGCAGGGGGGCGGGCCATCGGAGGAGTCTACCAACGAAGCGCATCAGTCACGATCGGGGGCTCTGCCCCCGCGCCCCCGGGACTGAAGAGGCGTCGGACGGCAGGCCTCGAGTGGCGTTCCTCGGACGAATGTCCGACACCTCTTCAGTCGGCGGCCGAGGCCGCGTCGGCCGACGGCGCGAGGATCTCGCAGGCGCCGACCAGGCCGTCGACGTCCGGTCCCTGGACGCAGCCCGCCTTGAGGGTCGACGGATCCGGGCAGGCCGGGACCGGGAGCGGGCAGCTCGCCACATAGGCGTCGTAGAGGTCGAGGTACTTCTCGGTGTACTCCGAGCCCGCGGACGCGACCGGGGCGTAGCAGCCGCCGATCGTGGGTACGAAGGCGCTGCACTGGGCCGCGTCGGCCGAGGCGATGTTGCACGCCTGCGCCTGGGCGAGCAGCGCGGCGAGATCGCTCGCGGCCTGCGCGCAGAAGTCGCCGCCGCCGCCCGTGCCCGTGCCGGAGCAGATCTCGTGCGCGACCTTGCAGTCGTCGGCCGTCTTGTAGAGCGCGTCGCACGCGCCCTTGCACTCGCAGCCGCTCACGGACAAACACGCGCTGCCGTCCCACGCCCAGCCCCAGAACAGGTCGCAGCTCTCGTCGAGGCCCTTGGCCTCGGTGGGCGCGCACGGATCGACCGGCGGCACGTTCGGCGGCACGCAGCTCGTGTCGTCGGGAGGGCAGGCGCACGCCGAGTCCGCGGGATCGCAACCGTCGAGCGCCGCGTGATCGCGCGAGGTCGCCTCGTCGTCGGGCGCGGCGCTGCAGCCGGCGGCGCCGGCGAAGGTGAACAGGGCGACGATCGAGAGCGTGTGGAGACGGTTCATGGCGATCCTCCTCGTGGCGTCGGGGGCTCGCCCCGCGCGTTGGGTTCGGGAGGACGCCATCGCAACCGGCGTGCCGCGCCGATTTCGCGGCGGATCGCGCCGTCGAAGCTACGGATGGAGATCCGAGTCGACAGCGGCGTCGACTCGAGTCGACGCGCGGGGGGTCGGCGCCCGGGCTCGACGCGACCTCGGTGACGTCACTTGCTGCAGGTGACGTAGCAGCCCACGCCGGTGTCGCCGGTCCAAGAGCAGGACGCGTCGGCGCCGATGCAGTCGCAGGTCGTGTCGACGGTGCAGGCGGGGGGGAGCGGCGTGCACACGTACGTCGCGGCCATCGTGTGCTCCTCGCAGTAGGTGGTCGTGATGTCGCAGAGCAGCGGGCCGCAGGCGATGTGGTTCGGGAGCGCGCACCCGTTCTTCACCGCGACGTCGAAGCCGGCGCTCGCGGCGCCGCAAGCGCCGTCGTAGACCATGCCGTCGCAGCCGCACGTCTTCGTATCGGCCGGGCAGGCCTGGGGCTTGGCGACGCACGTCCCGAGCTCGGTTTCGCCGCAGCGATCGTCGGGGAAGTCGCAGTAAGCCCCGTCGGAGCAGGGCAGGTCCATCGAGCAGGGACCCGCGCCGCCTCCGCCCGTGGTCCCCGTCGACGTCATCGTGGACGACGTCGAGCCGGTCGCCGTCCCCGTGGTCCCGGTCGCGCCTCCGCCGCCGGTGCCTTCGGGCGGTGGCACCGTCCAGTCGATCACGCACCCCGCGAGCCCCGCCGCGACCGCGACGACGCCGGCGCCAAGTCCAAGCCTCACGGCGCCGATCCTAGCAAACCAGGCGCCTCGTGGGCCGGCCGCGCGCCCCGCGGGCGGCATGGAGACTCGAGTCGACACCTTGTCGACCGCAGTCGACGGAGCCTCGGCCGCCCGGCTCGGCGCGCGCGCGATCCCTGCCGCTCGGCGCGTCCGGGCGCTGGCAAGGCGCTTGCGATGACGGGCGCCGACCGAGCCGGACGAAGCGCGGCGCCATCGCCCGCTCACCGACCGCCTCCCTCTGCTTCGAAGGAGATTGCCATGCGCCGACGTTCGATCGACCTCACCCTCGTCTCGACCCTGGTCCTCGCCGGGGGGCTCCGCCTCGTTCCGGGCTGCGCCGCGAGCGGCGAGCCGCGCGACTTCGCGGCCGAAGAAGAAGAGACCGCGACCGCGTCGACCACCGGTGCCGGTGGCGGCGGCGCGGGCGGCGCGGGCACCGGAGGTCTCGGCGTCGGCGGCGCGCTCGCCTGCGGGCTGCCCGGCGAGGACGTGATCGGAGCGGGAGTCGACGCGGCGCGCGCAGCCGCGCTCGAGGCCCCGGCGGGATCGAGCGCGCCGTTCGTGTTCGATCCGCCGTCCGGCGCCGTCCTGCCCGGTGGCTGGCCCTCGCCGCGCTTCCTCGCGCACAGCGATCTGCTCCCCGAGCTCGTGCGCCTCGAGCTCACCATCGGCGGCGACACGTTCGGCTACGTCGTCGCGCCCTCGCCGGCGCCCGCCGCGGATCCGGCGACGCCGCCGTCGGGATCGTGGTGGACGGTCGCGCTCCCGCAGGACCTCTGGGAGGCCGCGGCGTGCGGCGCCGCCGGCGCGCCGATCGACTGGCGCATCCGCCACCTCGCCGCCGGCGACGACGCGCCCGCCGGCGTCGCCCAGGGATCGCTCCGCCTCCTGCCCGGCGGCTTCGAGCCCGACATGACCTACTGGCAGATCGCGCAGGGCGGCGCGCAGGCGGGGCAGTTCTCGATCGAGCGCCTCGCCGTCGCGAGCTCGACGCCGCAGCAGCTCGTCGAGGGCGGCTCGGGATGCATCGGCTGCCACACGAGCTCTCCCGACGGACAGGACATCGCCTACCAGCGCCTCGGCGGGCCCGGCTGGCAGGTCGACGTGGTGCGACCGCAGCAAGGGGGGCCGGCGATCGTCTCCCCGGTGGTGACGCCGTCGGCGGCGGCGGTGCTCGCGGGCACGCCGTTCATGGTGCCGACCACGAGCGCGGCGGCCTGGAGCGACGCCGACGGCCGCTGGATCGGCGGCGTGACGTACGGCGAGAGCACCGGGTACGCCGGGCGCCTCGCGCTCCTCCAGGTCGACGCGCCGTCGGCCGCGATGGCGATCGCGCCCGAGGTCGGGCCCAAGGGCTTCCAGCCGGCGCTCCCCGCGCTCGCCCCCGACGCCTCGCGGCTGGTGTTCGTCGCGACCGACGGAATGGCCGACGGCCGCACCCTCGAGAGCCCGGGGCACACCTTCGATCTGTGGCAGCTGCCGGTGACGCTCGCGAAGGGCCAGGCGCCCGTGTTCGGCGAGGTGACGCCGGTCCCGCACGCCTCGGGCACCGCCGAGGGCGAGACGTACCCGACGTTCTCGCGCGACGGCGCGCTCCTGGCGTTCTCGCGCGTGGCGATCGGTCGCGGCGCCTATGACGAGGAGACGGCGGAGGTGATGGTGATGCCCGCCGACGGCGCGCTCCCGCCCGTCCGCCTCGCCGCCAACGACGCGCCCACCGGCGGCGCGGTCTACGCCGGCCTCGGCCTCACCAGCTCGTGGCCGCGCTTCGGGGAGCAGACGGTGGAGGCGCCCGACGGCACCTACTACTTCGTGGTCTTCTCGAGCCGGCGCGGGCCCGCCGATCTCTGGAAGGACAAGGGCGGCGGCTCGGTGCCCGTCGCGGGGCGGCCGCTGCCCCGCCTCTTCCTCACGGTGGTGCGCAGGGCGCCCGGCGGCGGCCTCGCGACGTTCCCCGCCGTCCTCGTGCCCGGCCAGGTCGTCGACGCCGGCGCGCACACCGCCGACTTCACCGTGGTGACGTCGGTCGAGCCGCCGAACGTGCCCGACTGATCGCGCGGGGCCGCGCCTCGGCGTCCGACGGGTGCGCGGCCCCGTCGATGCGCTCGCCCGCGTCGCCGCGGCGCGCGCCGATCGCCTCGACGAGGAGGGTGAGCGCCCAGAGGAGCGCGAAGACGATCACCGCGATGCCCCACAGCGCGATCACCTGGAAGAGCGACATCTCGGGCTTGCCGCCCGTCAACTCGGCGACCGCTCCGTCGACCGCCCACCGCACCGTGACGAACAGCACCAGGCTCGTCGGGATCCCGAGCAGCGCGCCCGGCCGCCACCGCCGCGTCACCCAGTACCAGCCGAGCATCGAGAGCTCGCCGAAGTTGTACAGGGCGGATCCCCAGCTCGCCCCGTTCCACGCCCGCTCGCGATCCTCGGGCGGCAGGCGCGCCTTGTCCCAGCGCTGCCAGGCGAGGGGCAGCACGATGCCGAGGACCATCTGGAGCAGGAAGCGGGCGGCCAGCACGATCGATGACGCGGCGCGAGCGATCCGGCTCGCCGGGGGACTTGGACGGATCAGGCGTACAGGCAAAATCCGCTGGTGGGAACCAAGGACGGCCTTCTCGCGCCGCCCGCGGATTGGTAGGAAGCGAGCATGACCACCAGCGCGCCAAGCGACATCCGCAACGTAGCCGTCATCGGTCACAAGGGATCCGGGAAGACGTCGCTCGTCGAGGCGATGCTCTACGTCGCCAAGGTGACGCCGAAGCTCGGCAAGGTGGACGACAAATCCAGCGTCCTCGACGACACCGCCGAGGAGAAGGAGCACGCCTGCTCGCTCGAGGCGAGCGTCGCGAACCTCCCCTGGAACGGCAAGAAGGTGAACATCGTCGACACCCCCGGCGAGGGCAGCTTCCTCGCCGAGACGCGCCTCGCGCTCGGCGCCGTCGACGCGGCCATCCTCGTGGTCAGCGGCAGGGACGGCGTCCAGCCGATCACCGAGCGCGTCTTCAGCTGGGTGCGCTCGCAGTCGATGCCGTGCATCGTCGTGGTCTCCAAGGTCGACGCCGAGAACGCGAAGCCCGACGAGGTCGCGGCCGAGATCCGCACCCGCCTCAAGGCGCCGGTCGCGGTGATGGAGCTCCACGTCGGCGAGGCGCTCGAGTACCAGGGCGTCGTCTCCCTCCGCACCAAGAAGGCGTGGCTCGGCAAGCCCGAGGCCCCGAACGCCATCACGCCGACCGAGATCCCCGCCAACGTGCAGAAGGCGCTCGAGAACGGCCGTGGCCGCCTGGTGGACGACGTCGCCGGCACCGACGACGACCTCACCGAGAAGTACCTCACCGAGGGCGACCTCACCCAGGAGGAGCTCGATCGCGGCCTGCGCACCGCGGTCGCCGCGGGCAAGCTCGTGCCCATCTACTTCGCCTCCGGCACGCGGCCGAGCGGCATCGCCGGCCTCCTCGACGCGATCGTCGAGCTCGTCCCGCCTCCCACCGCGCGCGGCAAGTTCCAGGGCACGGTCCCGTCCGCCAAGGGCGGCACCCCCGCCGGCGCCGAGCGCGCCGCGACCCCCGACGCGCCGGCCGCCGCCTACGTCTTCAAGACCTCGATCGACCCGCACGCGGGGCGCACCTCGTTCGCGCGCGTCCTCTCGGGGATGGTCAAGCCCGACGCCACGCTGCTCAACACCGGCACCGACCACTCCGAGCGGCTCGGCAAGATCTTCACCGCCGGCCACAAGGACAACGCCAAGCCTCTCGACGAGGCGGTCGCCGGCGACATCGTGGCCCTCTCCAAGCTCAAGGCGACGCTCAGTGGCCACACCCTCTCGGACGAGAAGCACGCGTTCGCGTACGCCGGCCCCGAGCTGCCGCCGGCGCTCTTCTCGCGCGGCGTGAAGTTCGAGGGCAAGGGCACCGAGGAGAAGGTCGGCAGCGCCCTGCACCGCCTCGCCGAGGAGGACCCGGGCCTGTCGGTCCACCTCGACGAGACGACGCGCGAGCTCGTCGTCTCGGGCCTCGGCGCCCTCCACCTCGAGATCACCGTCGAGCGCATCAAGCGGCGCATCGGCGTCGACTGCCGCCTCGGCCCGCCGCACATCGCCTACAAGGAGACCATCACCAAGAAGGTCCAGAACATCGAGGGCAAGCACAAGAAGCAGTCCGGCGGCCACGGCCAGTTCGGCGTCTGCTACATCGACATGGAGCCGGTGGCGCGTGGCGGCGGCTTCGTCTTCGAGGACGCGGTGGTCGGCGGCGCCATCCCGCGCCAGTTCATCCCCTCGGTCGAGAAGGGCATCGTCAAGACGATGGCGCGCGGCATCCTCGCCGGCTACCCGGTCGTCGACCTCAAGGTGCGCCTCCTCGACGGCAAGTACCACGACGTCGACTCCTCCGACGCCGCCTTCCAGGTCGCCGGCCGCAAGGCCTTCAAGGAGGCGGCGGCCAAGGCCGGCCCCGTGCTCCTCGAGCCGATCGTCAAGCTCCAGGTCACCGTTCCGAGCGAGACGATGGGCGACGTCATCGGCGACATCAACAGCCGCCGCGGCCGCATCAGCGGCACCGACACGCTCGAGGACCAGACCGTCGTCAACGCGTTCGTGCCGCTCGCCGAGGTGCTCGAGTACGAGTCGAAGCTCAAGAGCATGACCCAGGGCAAGGGGACGTTCTCGATGGCGATCGATCACCTCGAGATCTGCCCGCCCATGGTCCAGGACAAGGTCATCAAGGACAGCGGGTTCAAGGCCGAAGCGGACGAGGAGTAGCGGGTTGCCGGCCCGGCGACGGCGGGCTCCGAGCGGGCTCTCGCGCGCGCTCCGCCAGCGGGGCGCGGTGCTCGCCTACTTCTTCCGGCGCATGGCGCCGCCGCTCCTCGCCGTGGCGGCGTACACCGCGCTCGCCGCGGCGCTGGTCCGCTGGGAGGAGGCGCGCGCCGGCGTCCAGCTGCCCGACTTCGAGTCGACGGTCTACGGCCTCTACACCCAGCTCTTCTTCGAGCCGTTCGATGCCTTCCCGCCGACGCGCATCGCGCGGATCGTCTACTGGGTGACGCCGCTCGTCGGCGTGGTCCTGCTGGCCGAGGGTCTCTTCAAGGTCGGCGCGTCGCTCTTCGATCCCGCGGCGCGCAGAGAGGTGTGGGCGACGATCGTGAGCGAACAGCAGCGCGAGCACATCGTGGTGTGCGGCCTCGGGCACGTGGGCTACCGCGTCGTCGAGCAGCTCCGCGCCCTCGGCGAGGAGGTGGTCTGCATCGAGCGCGACGAGAAGAGCTTCGTCGACGTGGTCCGCGCCATGGGCGTTCCGGTCCACGTCGGCGACGCCCGCCGCGACGATCTCCTCGCGGCCGTGGGCATCGTGCGCGCCCGCACCGTGGTCTGCGCGACGGGCGACGATCTCGCGAACCTCGAGATCGCGATCGACGCGAAGCGGATGAACCCCGGCGTGCGCGTGGTGATGCGGATGTTCGACCAGCGCCTCGCCGGCAAGGTCGGCGGCGCGCTCGAGCTCGACGAGTCGTTCTCGACCAGCTCCCTCTCCGCCCCGCTCATCGCGCTGCAGTCGATCCACGTCGGAGTGCGCTCGGCCTACGAGCTCGACCGACAGATGCGCGTCACCGCCGAGGCCGCGGTGGGCCCCAAGCTCAAGGCCACGACGGTCGGCGGGCTGGAAGAGACGCTCCCGTGCAAGGTCCTCGCCCGGCGCC
This sequence comes from uncultured Polyangiaceae bacterium, assembly GCA_964372055.1. GTDB lineage: Bacteria > Myxococcota_A > Polyangia > Polyangiales > Polyangiaceae > CAYJPW01. Next base: position 6,179 of record CAYJPW010000157.1, on the reverse strand, counting down.
CCGCGGGTGGCTCCGCCTTCGCCCCGGCGCGCGCCGCCGACGCCGTCGGGCCCGGGGACGCGCTGATCGTCGACGCCGCGGCGACGGACCTCGAGAGCGTGCGCGCCGCGCTTGGATAGCGCTGGCGCGGCGATCGATGGCGCGGGTGAATTTTTCACAGGGAGACGGGGAGACGGGGAGGATTTCATTCGGTCGATCCGCGTCCACCCGGCGAAGGGCGTGGACGTGGATCGACGAAGGAATGACTCCCCGTCTCCCCGTGACTGAATCTTGGAATCGGGCCGGCCCGTCGTCTTTGGGTCGCGGGCGCTACGGGTGGATGTGGACGATGGTGCCCTCGCCGGTGCTCTGGCCGGCGTTGACGCCGTGCCAGTCGGTCGGGAGCGGCGGATCGGTCCAGAGGAAGATGCGCCGGGCGTCGATGGGCGAGAGGTTGATGCAGCCGTGGCTGCGCGGCTTGCCGTACTCGTCGTGCCAGGGCGCCGCGTGGAGCGCGTAGCCGGCCTCGAAGTACTGCACCCAGGGGACGTCGCGGAGCTCGAACTTGTTCTCGACCTCGTGCGCGTCCATCGTCGTGGTCACGTGCTTGTCGCGGATCCGGAAGGTGCCGCGCACCGTCGAGAAGGTCTTCTTGGGATCGCCGAGGCCGTCCTTGCCGGTCGCGACCGCGGTCGCGTAGACGGGCTTCGTCCCCTCGTAGAGGACCAGCGTCTGGGTGAGGATCGAGATGTCGATCCACTTCACGTCGCCCTTGGCGAACTTCGGCAGCTCGGAGGGCTTCACCGCGATGGCCACGTCGTCGTCGTTGATCCAGGTGCCGTCCTTGGCCTCGACGAGGCGCTCGTCGCCGACCTTGGTCGAGCGCCCGGTGAGCTGGATGGTCGTGTGGCGCTCGAGCTTGCCCGCCTTGTCGAGGGCGCGGCGCGAGACGTCGTAGCGGTGGGCGCCCTCCTTGTGCACGAACGCGAGCGGCAGCTGCCAGCCACGGGTCATGTCCACGCCGTGGAAGGGCGAGCCGCGGTGGGGCTTGAGCTTGGAGGTCGGCACCAGGCGCCCGTCGGTGGTGATCGCGTAGCGCCGCTCGCCGTCGCCGACGAACGTACCGATGAGGGCCAGGCCTGCCTTGCGGGCCACGCGGTTGGTGATCACCGCGTAATCCGGCGCCTTGAAGGTGGAGATGTTCGGGATCTTGCGCCCGCCGTCGAAGAACCACGGGATCGCGTCGTTGCCGTCGCCGCCGTAGAGATCGCTGTCGGTGAGCTCGGGCGGCTCGGCCGGGGGCTCGCCGACGGCGTTGCCCTGCGCGTCGAGGGGCACGTCGTTGGCGCCCACCTTGATCTCGTCCCACTTCTTCTTGAGCTTCTTGTAGCTGCGGAGATGCTCCTTCAGCTTCATCTCGTAGGCGAACTGCTCCTTCACCGTGGGCACGCGGTAGTAGTTGGGCGCGATCGCGCGCACGAACGCGTACGGGTACGGCATCGGCTTCGTCAGATCCGGGCGCTTGGTCAGCGCGCGCAGGATCGGGTGCTTCATGTCGATGGACGCCTCGTCCGAGGCGCACACGAAGCCGGCCGGGAGGATCTTGTAGTAGCCGCCCTGGCAGTCGTCGAAGCGCACCGGCTTCTCGCCGCGGACGGCGGTCCCGCCCGCGCGGAGGTAGCCGAGCTTGGCCGACCGCCGGTCGGGCTTCTCCCAGATCGTCGCCGCCATCTGCACGGCGCCGATGCGCGGCCCGCCCGCCTTGGGCTCCATCGCCGGCTCGATCACGAGCTCGGCCCCGCTCGACGCCGGCGCCGCCCCGCTGAGCGACACCACCCCCTCGGGCGACGGCGTGTCGCGGTTCCCGCACCCGGCGAGCGCCGAAATGCCGAGCGACAGCGCCACGGCCCACCTCTCCTGCGACCCCATGCTCCGGGGATGCCGCGGGCAGCCCGGCAGGGCCAAGTTTCCTGGCTCGGCCGCCGATGCGGTCGCCCGGTGCCCCGGAATCGACGCAGCGCACCGGCCGCCGCCGAGGCCGGCCGAGCCTTGACTTGGACGCGCGCGACCGGCATACCGTTCTCCCGGCGCGGGGCCCGAGGGTCCGCGCGCCGAACGCGCCACTAGCTCAGCTGGATAGAGCGTCGGCCTCCGGAGCCGAAGGCCAAAGGTTCGAATCCTTTGTGGCGCGCTGATTTCGGGGGTTGCCGGTCCTCAAAGGTCCTGGCTGAGACCTTTCCCTGGACCTTTCCTCCTGGGCCCTGACCTTTGCCTTCGTGGCCTTGAGAAGCGGCCCGAGCTTGGGCAACGCGGCCTCGGGGATGGCCGTCTGCTCGGCCGCGAGCTGCACGTACCCGAGGTGAGTCCTCGCGTCCGAGTGCCCCGCCAGGACCATCGCCGTCTGCACGTTGAGCCCGGCCTTGGCCAAGCCGGTGTTGAACGCGCGTCGGAAGGAGTGGAAGTCCACGGGGCGCGTGAACTTCGTCTCGGTGAACAGCTCGGGCCTCTCTTCGATGCCCGCCCACCCGAGTGCCCGCTTGAGGTCGCGGCGGAGCCGGGCGGCGAAGCTCGTCCCGCGAGTCGTCCGATGCTCGCCTGCCGTGTCGCCGCGACGCACCGGGAAGACAGGGCCCGCGCTCGGTCGGCCCTCGTGCTCCCACCAAGTACGGAGGGGACCTCGGAGCACCTTGGGGATCTCAAGCTGCTGAGGCTCCGCGGTCTTCGACCTCGCGACGAGGCAGGAAGCGAAGCGCGTGCGGTCGATCATCGGCCACGTCCACTGGCACACGTCACCCGTCCTCATCCCGCCCTCGCAGCGTGCGACGAGTGCCATGACCTGAAGCTCCAGGCGGCCAGGGGCGAACACGTCGCGCACGTGCTTCTCGGTGACGAACTTCTTCACGTCACTCTTGAGGAACGTCGGGCACGAGATGAACGCGTTGAACTCGGCGTCGTTCAAGATGACGCGACGCTTTCGGATCTCTCGATCCTCTCCGCGCTGAACTGGGAGGTCAGCATCGGTGACCGGGTTCTTCGAGATGGTCTTGCCCTTGCGTGCGATCTCGAAGAGCCGGAACAGGGAGCCGCGGAGCTTGCGTCTCGTCTCGTGGGCGATGAGCTTGGAAGAGGTTTCACCCGCGCTCTTCGCGTTCTTCGCCGCTCTGTTGTCGAGTGCGTTGGCGAGGAGATTCGACACGTGCTCCTCGGTCACCACGGTGATCGCCAACCTGCCGAGAGGGGAGGGGACCACGTGCGTCTTGAGGAGAACACGATCTCCCTCAGCCAAGTCGCCCTCGTGGGCGTCGTAGAACTCGGCCACGGTGTCGGCGGCCACGTCCACGATCTCGCCATCACCCGGGAGCTTGCCCGCCTTGATGTTCTCCAACTCGCGGGCGAGGCGCCGCTTGGCCACGGCCTCATCGGCGGTCCCCAGGTAGAGCCAGGGCCGGTTCCTCTTTTCGCCCTTCTTCTTGGGCAAGCTGACGCGTGCCTTGTACAGGCCGGTCTTCGGATCGATCTCCAAGTGGCCGGTGAGTTCTCGGGCCATGGCTACTTCCCCCTCCGAGCTGCACGACGCTCCGCGCGTTCCTCTTCACGGGTGACCTCGGCGCGAACGAGTTGCTCAAGAAGCTGGCTCATCGAGAAGCCGCGCTCCTCCGCCATGCGATCCGCATGCGCTCGGATGCGGGGGTCCATCGTGATCGAAACCCTTGGCTTGAGGCGGCCAGCGTCCTTGGGATTCGGCATCCCGGCAGGGTACGTACACGAAGCGCACACGTCAAGCTCGACGGCGGCGGGTCGCGTACCGCACCTGGTTGGCGGGCTCCGCCGTGACGAGCCCCGGCGTGGGCTCGGCGTGGGCGGCGGTGACGTGGGGGAGCGCAGCTCGCACCTCGTCGAGGTCGAAGCGGCGGGTGTCGCCGACGAGGACGTACGGGATGCGCCCCTCGCGGGCGAGCCGATCGATCTTGGGGACGCTCACGCCCAGCGCCACGGCCAAGTCCTGCTTGCTCAGGAGGGGCCCAGGGCGGTCCTTTGCCGCGGTCTGGCTGGCCTGGAGCCTCCTCGCGATCAACGCGCTCAGGGTGTCGAGGAGCGCGACGACGACGGGATGGTCGAGGAGGGGATCGCCGGACATGAACGGACCTCACGAGAGGGAGAGGTCCGTTTCCGCAAGCGCGACGCTCCGAGCTGGAGCGCGCCTTCCCGCCGTCAGCGTACGACAGGGGGACGGCGCGCTGCAACGGGGTGCCTACTTCATGACGAGCGACTGGATCTCGGCGACCAGTTCGGTGAACTTGGCGGCAGGGTCCTCAGTCAGTGGCGACGTGGCCGCGTACGGCGTGTTCTCGGCTCAGGCGTAGCTCGTCTGCACCCACGCCCTGAGATCCACGAGCAGCCGCGCCAGCTCGGGGAACACCAGGAGCGACGCGTGGACCGCCGCTCGTGTCACCGGGTCCACGCTCTTCGGGTGTCCGGCCTCGTTGCGCATCATCCGAAGATGACCGGCGAGAGCAGAAGCGTACGCGTCAAGTCGCTCGGACAACTCCCTCCCCATCGTCCCCTTCGTCCCCTTGTGCTGCGGCTGGTCCAGCTCGGCCTCGACTGCTTCGAACGCCGTCTTGATCTGCGTGGCCTCCATCTTCTTGGGAGGCGTCTTCCCGAGCGCCTTCATCTTGGAGACCAGCTCGTCGCGGAGGTCCAGGATCATGGCCTCCGCGGCGGCGCCGATCATCACGGCCGTGGCCTTGTCGCAGCCCGCGGCGTACGTCGAGAGCGCCTCCTCGACGTACGAGCGTTCGATGCTGCCCACGGGTACATGCGGGTCGATCACGGCGAGGTAGCCGTAGCGGTTGGCTGGGTCCCTGCTCGCTTGCGCCAACGTCTCGCGCCCGTGTTCCGTGAGGTGAGCGGACTCAGGTCCCGGCGTCCCGGCATCGGCACCCCAAGAGATGACTCCCATCCGGAACAGGTCGCTCCACGCGGTGAGCACGACCTGTTGTTCTTGTTTGCTGCTGCATTCAAGCCTCTTGACTGCCTCTAGGAGAATTCCCCTGGTGCCCAGCGCGCCGTCCGTTCTACCCAAAGCGGCCTTCGCGACTTCCTCCAACAACACCCGCTGCACGTCCTCGGTTTTCATGCGCCGAAGGTAGCTCAAGTCTCTGAGGCCAAGGGTGGTCATGGTGCGCATGCTGACGTGGGGCGTCGCTTGGGCAACGCCCCGCCAGGTCAACCTCCACCCCCAAAAACGTCCGGCTCGTCGTCGTCACGTCCGCATGCAGGGTGAGGTCGTCCGCGCTCAGCCGGTCTCCTCCGCCGCTGCGAACTCGACCTGGATCACCCGCCCCTGCTCCTCCCCGAGCGCCATCGCCGCCCCGAGGTCGCCCGAGGGCGAGTCGAGCCACGAGGTGACGATCTCGCGCAGCAGCGCCTCTGGCGGGATGCGACGGAGGGCCGCCCGGATCCGGACCCGGTGCAGGTCGTCGCGGTCGAGGAGCGCGAGCGCGGCTGCGTAGTCCTCGGGCTCGGGGATGTCGAAGGTCGGATCGGAAGACACGGCGGGACCTCGGTAGGGAGGTCCGTTTCCGCATCCGCGACGCTCCGAGGTGGAGCGCGCCTTCCCGCAGCCAAGGTAACACCGGGGCGGCTCGGAAATCCAGGCGCCTCGGGTCAGACCAGGAAGGCGACCTCGCGTCGCGAGGCGATGACCAACACGAAGCGGCTCGGCCGCTTCGTCTGAGCTTTGATGCGGCTCCAGGTCTCCATCGCCTCCCGCTGATACCAGCCGCAGAGGACGCCATCACGGACCTCAGCCGCCTGGTCCATGTCGGCGATGAACGAGCCATCATCGGAGAGGACCAGCACGTGGCCTTCCTGCAGGTGGTCAAGGGCATGGGTGAGGCGGGCACGGTGCTGGTCGATGACGGAGAGGATGTGCTTGAGGCTCTTGGGTCCCATGCCCAGTACAACGGGCGAGGTCCCGAGCCTTCAACTCGATTTCGTGAACTCCAGCGCGACGACGAGGACGATGACGGCGAGAACGACGACGCCAACGAAGGGCGGCATCACCGACACCATCCTCCGCGGCGGGGAGGAGTGGGTCTGGAGGTTCTGCAAGAGCGCCTCAAGGTAGGTCGCCGGCGACCTGTAGACGGGCACCCCAAGGCGCGGGTTTCCGTGCAGCCCGGCGCCGCCGCGTA
>CAYJPW010000156.1:21157-25277 GCA_964372055.1 uncultured Polyangiaceae bacterium | reverse complement strand
CGCCGGATCGCCCCACGACCTCTGGGCGGCCGCCCCCTGGGCGCTCGTCGGCGCGGACGCCGCGCCTTCCATCCGTATCCACGAGAGGACGCCGGCCCCGACCAGCGCGGCCGCGAGCGTCGCGGCGACGAGCCACCGGCCGGCTCCGCGACGCGGCACGCCCGCCGCGTCGAGATCCTCGCCCGTCGGATCCAGGGGCGTGAGCCCGCTCCCCGCGAGCGTCGAAGGCGGGTCGTCGTGCGCGGCCGGGCGCGGCAGAGCGGCGGTCACCGCGTCCGCGGCGGAAGCCGCAGCCGCCGGCGGCGTCCCGACGCGATCGCCCGCGGCCGGCGCGTCGGCGGCGAGGCGAGCCGCGCGCATCGCCGGCTCCGGCGCGGTGTCGCGCTCGAGGCGCGCCGCCGGCTCCGGCTCGGCCCCACGGGTGCGCTCGCGGACCCGGGCCCGCCGGCGCTCGATCGCGTCGCCGGCGACGGAGCGCACGAAGGCGCCGACCTCGGAGTGCGAGGCCACGAGATCCTGGCGCAGCACGGCGCGCTCGATCGCCTCGGCGAACTCTTTCGCGCTGGCGAAACGGTCGGCGGGATCGCGCGCCAGCGCCCGGGCGAGCACGCCGTCGAGCCGCTTGCCCAGCCAGGGCGCCACGCTCGAGAGCGTCGGCGCGTCCGCGCGCGCGACGCGCTGGAGCGTCTCGAGCTCGTTGTCGCCGCGGAAGAGCCGGCGGTTGGCGAGCGCCTCCCACACCACGACGCCCATCCCGAAGACGTCGCTGCGCGCGTCGAGCTCGCCGTGCTCGACGTACTCGGGCGCCATGTACGCGAGCTTGCCCTTGAGCGAGCCGGCGGTCGTCGAGCCCGGCCCGGCGGCGCTCTGCTGCCTGCACTTCGCGATCCCGAAGTCGGACAGGCGCGAGATCCCGTCGAGGCCGACGAGGATGTTCTGCGGGGAGACGTCGCGGTGCACGAGGCGCAGCGGCTCGCCGTGCTCGTCGGTGAGCTCGTGCGCGGCGTGCAGCCCCGCGCACGCGTCGAGCGCGATGCGCACGGCGACGCGACCCGGCAGGGGCCGGTCGGCCTCGAACGCGGCCGTCATCAGCTCGGAGAGCGCGGCGCCCTCGACGTAATCCATCACCAGGAGCAGCTGCCCGGCGAGCTCCTCGACGTCCTGCACCGCCACCACGTTGGCGTGGTGGATGCGCGAGGCGAGCCGCGCCTCGGCCACCAGCATCCGCCGGAACGTCGCGTTCTCGACGAGGTGCGCGTGCGCGCGCTTCAGGGCGACGAGCCGCCAGAACCCGACCGCCCCGCGCAGGCGCCCGACGAACACGGTCGCCATCCCGCCGGAGGCGATCTTCACCAGGGGCTCGTAGCGCGAGCCCGGCTTGACCGCGCCGTCCGCGTCCCAGCCGCGCGGAGGATCCGACGCCATCGTCAAAACCGCCGGCCGACGCTCAGCGAGGCGCCGCCCGGGCCGGCGGCCGGCGACACGGCGAGCCCCGCTGCCGCGGCGCGCTCGGGAGCCGCCGCCCAATCGACGCCGAAGATCGCGAGCGCCAGCGTCCCCAGCCCGAGCGCGCCGGTGACCCCGAGGAGCACGTTGGTGCGCGTCTGGGCGGCGAGGCCCGCGTCGCGGACCGCGGTGTCGCCGCCGTCGAACTGCGCGTGCTTGTCGAGGGTGTCGACCCCGGACCACACGGTCACGCCGCCCGCGATCGCGGTGGCGCCGAGGCCGACGAAGAACCAGGCGGGGTGGAGGCCGGAGCGAGCGGGGACGACGTCGGCGCCTCGAGCGCTCGCCGGATCGCGCGTGGTCGGTGCGGCCGCGGGTGGCGAGGGCGGCGCTGCGACCGCGGGCGCCGCGGGCGCAGGTGCGGGCGCCGACGCACCCGGTGACGCGGGGGCCGGCGCGGGGGCGGCGGGCGTGGGAAGCACCACGGGGCCGCGCGGCTTCTCCGGCGGCCGCACTTCCAGGGTGGACCTGCCGAGCACCTCGATCTCGACGCGGCGGACGTCGCCGGCGCCGAGATCGAACTCGACCACGTGCGCGCCCGTCTTGGCCCAGCGCTTCTGGTGGACGGGCATGGGCGCCCCGTCGAGCTTGGCGGCGCAGCTCGGGGCCGCGCCGCACTCGACGGTGACCGCGCCGGCGCGATCGCCGAGCTTGTCGCGCGCCGAGCGCGCCGCCTTGGCGACCGGACCTCCGGGCGGCTCGCGCGCCGCCCGATCCGCGAGCTCCATCGCGAGCGGCGCGTCCTCGGCGAGCGTCGCCGCCTCGAGCGCCTGCTTCAGCGCCACCGGGTTCGGCTTGAGCTCGTCGGCGCGCGCAAAGGCCACCGCGGCCGCGCCGTACTCGCCGCGCTCGAGCGCCTTCGCGCCGCGCGCGTAGGCGTCGCGCGGCGCCTCGGCGGGCTCCTGCGCGCGCGCGCTCGCCGCGCCGAGCGCGAGCCCGAGCCCGAGCGCGGCGGCGCCGCATCGCGCCGCGATCCGCGTCATCTCCCGCTCCCCTCGTGCGTGACGCCGTGCTTCGCGAGGAGCCGCCCGAGGTAGGTGCGGTCGAGCCCGGCGAGGCGCGCGGCCGCCGTCTGGTTGCCGCGCGTGTGGGCGATGAGCGCCGCGAGGTAGATGCGCGTGAAGCGATCGGTGAGCTCCTCCTTGAGCTCCGCGTAGGGCCGGCTCACGTCGACGAGCTCGCCGAGGCCGAGATCGACCAGCGCCTCGTTGCTCCGTCCGGCCTCGGGCAGCACCCCGAGCGCAGCGAAGGCCTGCACCGCGTTGCGCAGCTCGCGCGCGTTGCCGGGCCACGTGCGCGTCCGGAGCTCGGCGATGACCGGGGCGGGCACCTCGGCGAGGCCCGCGGCGGCGGCGAAGCGGCGCGCCAGGGGCTCGACGTCCTCCGGCCGCTCGCGCAGCGGCGGGACGCGGAGCCGGACGACGGCGAGGCGGTAATAGAGATCGGCGCGGAACCGCCCCGCCGCGACCTCGGCCTCGAGATCGCGGTTGGTCGCGGCGACGACGCGCACCCTGACCTGCCGCGTCTGATCGCCGCCCACCGGCCGCACCTCGCCCGCCTCGAGCGCGCGCAGGAGCATGGGCTGGACCTCGAGCGGCAGCTCGCCGATCTCGTCGAGGAACAGCGTCCCGCCGTCGGCCGCCTCGAAGGCGCCGCGGCGCGCCTCGACCGCGCCGGTGAAGGCGCCCTTCTTGTGGCCGAAGAGCTCGCTGGCGATGATCTCGCGGGGCAGGGCGCCGCAGTTGACCGTCACGAGCGGTCCAGCCGCGACGGTCGAGCCGTCGTGGAGCGCGCGGGCGATGAGCTCCTTGCCCACGCCCGACTCGCCCTCGACCAGCACGGTGGCCAGCGAGCCCTCGAGGCGGACGAGCATCGCGAAGAGCCGGCGCATCGCGGGCGAAGCTCCCGCCATGCCCCGGTACGAGTCCCCCGGGAACGTGAGCCCGTCGCTCAGCGACTCCGAGTCGGCGTCGAGCGCGAGCGTCGTGCCCCCGACGGTGACGCGGCTCCCGAGCGCGAGCGTGATCTTCTCGACGCGCTGGCCGAGGTAAAAGGTCCCGTTGCGGCTGCCGGCGTCGCGGACGCTCACGCCCTCGGGGACGAGCTCGAGCTCGGCGTGGACGCGCGACACGCCGGGCTCGCCGACGACCAGATCGCAGGTCGGGGCCGAGCCGACCACGCAGCGCCCTCCGCGGAGGCGGAACGACGCGTCTCCCTCGACGACGCGGACGATCGCGCCGAGCGGCTTGCGCGGGCGATCGCCGCGCACCAGCTCCTCGGTGCCGTCGTCGAACCGACGGTGGGGCGGCGGCGTGCGCTCGGCGTTCACGGCGCCCCAGCGTACCCGAAAACGACCGCGCCGCGCCGCCGCGGCCGTGCTCCGCCGCCACGGCCCCGCGGAAGCAACGCGTTCCCTCAGGCAGACCTGCAAAGCGAGGCATCGAAGGTCCCCTCGAGCGAGGAGGCCGACCGCGAGGCGTCGAGACGTTGCGTCTGGCAACAGCGCCTCGCGTGGGGGTGGGGCCCCGCCAGCTTTGCTGGTGGGGCGGGGGGGGGGGGGGGCGCCCCCCGGGGCCGGCGGGGCGCCCCCGTGGGGCGAGAGGTGGTGGGGGGG
>CAYJPW010000156.1:0-21147 GCA_964372055.1 uncultured Polyangiaceae bacterium | reverse complement strand
ATCCTGCTGCGTCCGATAGGACGCACGGTGTACCTGATGGGGCGCTGCGTCCGCGGGGACGCGGAGTGCGCGCTGCGGGTCGGCCGCGCCCGCGGGGTCGTCGGTCTGGTGTGGGGGGGGGGGGGGGGGGGGGGGGGCGGGTGCCGCCCCCGTGGAACGGCGTGCCGCCCCCGTGGGGCTAGAGCTCGTGGGGGAGCAGATCGCGCGGGCTGCGGAAGTACTGGAGCGGCGAGTAGGCGAGGAGGTTGGAGACACGCGACGTGTAGATGCACGCGTACTCCTCGACCTGATCGCCGAAGCTCGAGGTCTCGCTCGACTCCTTGAGGAGCGAGCCCCAGTACTGGTGGAACCGCCGGTCGATTTCGCGCTCGAGCTTGCCGGCCTCGGCGTCGACCGCGCGGAGCTGGCCGCGGATCCGCTCCACGGCGCGCTTGATCCGGCTGCGCTCGGCCTCGAGCTGGGAGAGGCCGTTGCCGGCGCCGTTGGTGCTGGCGACCGCCGGCGCCGCCCCCACGGGCAGCACCGTCCCCCCGCCGTTCGCGCCGTTGTGCTTCGCCGAGCCGTTGCCGTTCGTCTTGACGCCGCTCTCCTCGAGCTTGCGGGACACGTCCTTGTAGCGCTGCTGGTAGAAGCGGAGCTGGTCCTCGAGCTCCTCGCGGCGCTCTTCGAGCTCCGCGCTCTTGGCGTGCTCGGCCCGGCACGACTCGTGGGCGCGCACCTCGGCCTCCATCTCCTGGATGATCATCGCGGTCCGCCAGGCGCTCTCCTTCTTGGAGCGGAGGATGTCGCCGTAGATGTGGTCGCCGACGTAGAGGATGCGGTCCCCGGTGACGCCGAGGGCGCGCTCGAGATCGTGGAGGTTGCCGCCCTCGTAGATGGCCCCGCGCTCGAGCGGCAGCGACGCCGCGGGCCGGAGATCGTCGCCGTCGCGCTGCATGATGGGCCGCCGCTCCTGGAAGAACGCGGGCTTCTGCGCGGCGACGATGATGACGTCGAAGTAGTGCCGGAAGCTCGGGTATTCGGGCATCGCCCCGCCGAGCAGGTAGTTCATCATCCGCTCGGTGAAGGGCCAGCGCGAGTTGGTGAGCAGGAAGAGCCGCTTGCCGGCGGAGCGGAGCTTGTGGAGCGTCTGGGCGAGGCTCGGATCGCGATCGACGTAGCGGGGCAGGTCGTTCTCGACGGTGTTGAGGATGGTGCCGTCGCGGTGCGCCTCGTCGATGCACTCGCGGATGTCGGTGAAGAGGCGCGCGAAGTCGAGGGTGACGTTGCGCTGCTCGAGCGCCTCGACGATCCCCGCGTAGAGCGTGGCCTCGCTGAGCGCGTAGAGCGTGTCGATCCAGTGGTAGCGCGCCGTCGTCGGCCGGATCTTCTTCTGCTGATACAGCGCGCGGATCTCGTCCTTCGTGAGCTCGCGCAGCCCGTGGTAGCCCTTCTGGACCACCTTGAAGCGGTCCATCTTCAGGATGTGCCCGAAGCGCTTGTCGATGAGCAGGCCGCGGATGGGGAAGTCGATCTGGTACGGGATCTGGCCGACGACCTCCGGATAGCCGCGCGCGACGAGCTTCGCGAGCGTGGCGCGGATGGAGAGGTTGTCCATCTCGGCCTGGTTGTAGATGGCCAGGGTGTAGTCCATGTCGAACCCCACCCAGTCGATGCCGGCCATCTTCAGGTTGCGGTTGACGAACACCCGCCGGGTCCGCGGGATCCGCGTCGGCTCGGTGGGCGGGGTGATGCCCGCGAGAGGGAGGGCCAGTTGCTCGAAAGCCATCGTCCGTCCGGGGTAGGGAAGCGCCCCTGAATGGAATCGTAACCTAGGGGGCGGGGTCCGTCGAAAAGAGGACCGAGCTCGAGGGCTGGGACCCAACCCAAGCTTCCCTACATCGGCGCCTTCTGCACCAAATCCCCGCAAGGCTGGCATTTTTCCTGTATCGTCCCGGGCGGCCAATGATGACTCCGACGATCCAGCGCTCGGGGGCCGAGACCCCCAAGCCCATCGACGCGGCGACCGCGGAGGCCCCTCTCCCCGAGCGAAAGCCCGCTCGCTCCGGGCCGGTCCAGCGCGCGACGTCGTGGTGGCTGACGATGCTGCGCAAGCGCGCCGAGCGGATGTACGACGAGAAGCTGCGCCTCGACGAGCCGATCGTCTGGGAGTCCGAGGCGGAGCGCCAGGCGGCCATCGCCTTCTTCAACGCGGCCTTCAGGGCCGAGGAGAGCGGGCTCACCCAGGCCCACGCGCTCGCCGACGAGGTGGGCCGGTGGGATCCCGACCTCGCCGAGTGCCTGCGCCTCTACGGCAACGAGGAGGGCTGGCACCGCGAGCTGCTCACCGAGTTCCTCGCCTACCTCGGCGGCGAGGTGCGCCCGATGGGCAAGGTCACCGGCACGTTCTACCGCGTCTACGGCCGGGCGAAGCGGCTCGAGACGATCGTCCTCACCAACCTGATGTTCGAGACGATCGGCTCGACGACGTACCGGCTCGCGCTCCGGCGCGCGCGCCACCCGGCGGTGCGGCAGATGCTCACCATCCTCACCCGGGACGAGTCGTTCCACGTGCCGCTCAACGTCCACTTCCTCCGCGAGACGCTGAAGCGCACGCCGCGCTGGGCGAGGGCGCGTCTCCACGTCATCTACGACCTGCTCTTCGTGGCGCTGCTCGGGTCGTCGTACGCGAGCCGCCGCCGCGCCCAGCTCTTCGATCGCATCCCGTTCGAGGAGCTGTCCAAGGCATACGCCGAGCACCTCGCCCGCCTCTTCCTCCACGAGAGCGATCTGGCGCTCCGGCCGCCGGGCCTCCTCTTGCGGCTCTTCGGCCTCGACCGCGACGAGCTCGCCGCCTCGGAAGACCTTTCGGTCGTGAGCGTCCAGGCGGCGGAGCAGGCCGTGGAGCGCGAGCGCGTGGTCGTGACCGCGCTATAAAGCGCGCCTCCCATGACCCCGGTCATCCGCGCCGAGCGCGTCACCAAGACGTTCGGCCAAGGCAAAGGTCTGCGCGCCGCGCTCGACGGCGTCTCGCTCGCGGTCGAGCCGGGCGAGCTCTTGTGCGTCATCGGCCCCAGCGGCTCGGGGAAATCGACGCTGCTCGGAATCCTCGGCGGGCTCGATCTCGCCTTCGAGGGGCAGGTCGAGCTCTTCGGTAAGGACATCCGTAAGCTCGGCGATCGCGGCCTGGCCCGGCTGCGCGGCGAGAACGTCGGCTTCGTCTTCCAGGCGTTCCACCTGCTCGCGCACCTCACCGTGCTCGACAACGTGCTCGCGCCCGCGCTCTTCGCGCCCGAAGGCGCGCGCTCGGAGGGCGAGCCCGAGACGTCGGTCGAGGACCGCGCCGTGAGGCTCCTGGCGCGGCTCGGGCTCGAGGGGCGCGAACGCGACACGCCCGCCGAGCTCTCGGGCGGTCAGCGGCAGCGGGTCGCCATCGCGCGCGCCCTCCTGCTCGAGCCGCGCCTGCTCCTCTGCGACGAGCCGACCGGCAACCTCGACCGCGAGACCGGCGCGCAGACGATCGAGCTCTTTCGTGAGCTCCACCGTGACGGGGGTCTCACCATCGTGGCGGTGACGCACGAGGAGCGGCTCGCCCGGATCGCGACCCGGTCGATCGAGATCCGCGAGGGCCGCCTCGTGGGCGAGGAGGCGGCGTGAGGATCGGGGCGCTCGCGACGCTCATCCGCCGGGACCTCCGGCGCACGCGGGGCGCGCTGGTGACCAGCGGCTTCGGCATCGCCGCCGGCACCGCGGCGCTCATCTTCTTCCTCGCGCTCGGGCTCGGCGTCCGCGCCGTGCTGCTCGGCGAGGTCTTCCCCATCGATCAGGTCGAGCTCGAGCCGCCCAAGGCCGAGAGCCCGGGCCTGCTCGGTCTGCTCACCGGGGGCGGCGAGCCGCCCGGGATCCCCGAGGCCGACGTCGCCCGGCTCGGCGCCGTGCCCGGCGTCGCCGCCGTCTTCCCCAAGCTCCGCTTCGCGTTCCCCGCCAGCGCTCGGGGAGGCAAGGAGCTCTTCGGCTACGACGTGGGGACGAGCGAGATGATCGCCGACGGCATCGATCCGGCGCTCGTCGCCGGAGACCTCGAGGGCGACGCGCGCTTCGAGGACCCGATGAGGCACCCGGGCCCGCCCTGCGCCGACGACGGAGCGTGCGCCGCCCCGCAGTACTGCGAGCGGCCGAGCGGACAGCCGGAGGGCCGCTGCTCGGATCCGGTCCCGGCCGTGGTGAGCCGCTACCTCGTCGAGATCTTCGACAAGAGCATCGCCCCGGCGCACGGGCTGCCCCCCGTGGGCTCCACGCTCGTCGCGCGCGCGCAGGGAATGACGTTCAACCTCCGCGTCGGCGAGTCGCTGCTGGGCAAGGGGCGGCGGGGCGAGGCGCGCAACGTGCGGGCGCGCATCGTGGGCGTCTCGCGCCGCGCCATCGATCTCGGCCTGACGTTCCCGCTCGAGACGGTGCGCCGCTGGAACCGCGAGTACGCCGGCGATCGCGCCGGCGACCGCTTCTCGAGCGCGATGGTCCAGGTCCGGTCCACGACGGACACCAGCGCGGTGATCGCGGCCGGCGCGGCGATGAAGCTCGAGCCCAAGGACACGCGCGCGCGCGACGTGAGCGTGCTCATCAACGGCGTCGTCGGGCTGCTCTCGCTCGTCGCCGGCGTCATCCTCGTCGTCTCCGCGTCGAACATCGCCTACACCTTCCGCGTCCTCGTGAGCGAGCGGCGCGCCGAGATCGCCCTGTACCGCGCGGTCGGCGCCTCGGCGGCCGACATGCGGGCGTGGATGATGGGCCTCGCGCTCTCGGTCGGCGTCCTCGCCGGCGCGGCCGGCGTCGCCGTCGCCCGCCTCCTCGCCCTCGGCGCCGACGCCCTCGCCGCGCGCGAGCTGCCGGATTTCCCCTTCAAACCGTCGAGCTTCTTCGCGTTCCCGCCGTGGCTGTGGGCTCTCGGCCTCGGGTTCGCCGCGGCGTTCGCGGCGATCGGGGCGTTCGGCCCCGCGCGGCGCGCCGCGCGCGTCGAGCCCGCGTCGGCGCTCGCCGGGAGTTGACCGATCGCAGCGGCGACGGCGCTTCGGCGCGCCCCTGCGGACGACCTCGCGTACCCGCCGCGCCGCGAGTAGCCTCGGCGCATGCGACGACACACGACGCTCGTGAGCGCCGCCGTCGGCCTCCTCTTCGCGGCCTGCGGCGACGGGGCGGTCCCTGGGCTCGGAGGAACGAGCAGCGGCAGCGGCGGCGCCGGCGGGGAGGGAGGCGGCGCGGCCTGCCCGGCGAACGGCTTCCTGCGCGGCCCCTGGGCGCTGCGCGTCGACGCGACCTCGGCGGTCGTGCGCTGGGATGGTTGCGCGCCGGCTCCGGCCGAGGTCCTCGTCGCGCCGGAGGACGGAGGCGACGAGGCCTCGGTGACCGGCACCCAGACGGCCGCCGAGCTCACCACGAGCTACGACGCGCTCCAGGGCGTGCCCCCCGATCTTCCGGGGACCTACTACCTGAGCGAGGTCGCGCTCACCGGGCTCGCCCCCGCCACGTGCTACCGCTACGCGATCGCCGCCGAGCCGGAGGCGGGCGGGCGCTTCTGCACCGCGCGCCCGAGCGGGTCGAGCTTCCGGTTCCTCGCCATCGGCGACACGAACCCGACGCTCGGCGACTCGACGATGCGCGTGCTCGACGCCGTCCTGCCGGAGAAGCCGGACTTCATCGTCCACGTCGGCGACATCCAGTACTACGCGTCGCTCTTCGAGAGCTGGTCGGCGTGGTTCCCGATCATGTCCCCCTTGCTCCGCGCGGGCGCGTTCCAGCCGGCGATCGGCAACCACGAGAGCGAGATCCCGGGCGAGTACGAGGACTACTACCTGCGCTACTTCGGCGGGGCCGGCTTCGACGGCGACGACGAGCACTACCGCTTCGAGTCGGGCGGCGTCTGGTTCTTCTCGCTCGACACGGAGGAGTCGCTCGACGCCGGCTCGCCCCAGGCAGAGTGGCTCGAGGCCGAGCTCGCCGACGCGGCGGCGCAGCCGGGGTTCCGCTTCTCGATCGTCTACTTCCACAAGCCGTTCATCACCCTGAGCGAGTACTCGCAGGACAAGGCGGCCCGCCAGCACTTCGCTCCGATCTTCCTCGCGAACGGCGTCCGCCTCGTGCTCCAGGGGCACGTCCACGGCTACGAGCGGTTCGAGGAGAACGGCCTCGCGTACATCACCACGGGGGGCGGCGGCGCGAAGCTGCACGACCTCGACGTCAGCATCGCGGACCGGCCGGAGGAGGCCGCCGAGCGCGTGGCGTCGGCGGCGGTGCACCACGCCATCGTGCTCGACGTGGACGGGGCCGGCCTGCACGGCCGGGTGATCGGCGAGGACGGGGCGCTCGTGGACGAGTGGAGCTACTAGTAGCTCCGCCTCTCCGAAGTCTCGCCAACACAGCGAGGCTTCTCCGGCGGAACGAGCGCGCCGCGCAGCGGCGCTGGGGCGGAGCCCCACCGGAGCGATCGTGCCGCGCGCCCGGAGGGCGCCGCCGCGAAGCTGCGCGAAAGTGCGCAGCACTTTCACTAGCACCGACCCGCCGAACAGCCGCAGGGGAGGACGTGGGGCTCGGGAGCTAACGAGGCGGGGTCGCGAAGCGCCCCGGGAACGGATCGGCCTCGCGCCGGCGCGCCACCTCGTCCTGGCTCCACGGGAAGGGGTTCGTTCCGCGCTCGTGGAACGCGGCCACGCCGATGACGCCGACGTTGCGCGTGTCGCCGTGCTTCTGCCCCGCGTACGATCCGCTCACCGAGCCGAAGCGGAACGCGGCGACCGTGTCGGTGCTCTGCCGGAAGCCGTCGACCTCGAGATCGTCGCCGGCGTCGACGAGGTAGCCGCGCTTGGCGAACGAGGCCTCGCGCCCGTCGAGCACGTCGAGGCCGTCGACCGAGAGCACGATCTCGAGGCGGTTCGAGGTCCGGTTCTGGACCACGATCGAGTAGCGGCGGCCCGCCTCGCCGA
This sequence comes from uncultured Polyangiaceae bacterium, assembly GCA_964372055.1. Lineage (GTDB taxonomy): Bacteria > Myxococcota_A > Polyangia > Polyangiales > Polyangiaceae > CAYJPW01. Next base: position 14,191 of record CAYJPW010000156.1, on the reverse strand, counting down.
CGACGAAGTTGCGATCCCCGCTCATGAACGACGGGAGCATGCCGCCGTGCTCGTCGCGCAGGCCGACCGTGACCGCGCCGCCGCCGGCGCTGAACGCGCCGCTGGTGCGGCGGAAGCCCGAGCGGCTGGCCATCGCCTCGGCGCCCTCCTCGTCGTTGTAGAAGAGGCTCGCGGTCGCGAACGGGCTCGACGGCTCGGCGCGCACGAACGGGACGGTGCTGATGCGCGAGAAGCGCGTCTCGCCCCACTCGGTGCCGAGGCCGGGGCGCGGCGTGGGCTCCTCCGACTCGCGCGCGATCGGCGCGCCGGGCGCGGTGGTGGAGTCGGCCCCGAGCGCCGCCTCGCTCCGCGGAGCGGTCGCGGGCGCCTGCTGGCCGAAGCCGGACGCCCCGCTCCCCTCGGCGTCGCCCGGCCCATCGTCCCCGCCGCCGTAGGCGGGCGGCGTCGCGCTCGCGGAGCCGATCCTGGCGGGGGCCGACCCGCAGGCGAGCGTCGTGGCGCCGAGGGTGAGGATCAGAGCAGCCGGCAGGGTTCGTCGCGCGAAGTTCATCGTCAGGGCCTCCAATGCCGAAGAGAACGGCGCCGAGGTCCCGGCCTTACAGCTCGCGCTGGGGCGCTCTGTCCCCGGGAAATTCACAGGCATCGTGGGGGGGAGTCGGGGAGTCGGGGAGCATTTCTTTCGGTCGATTGGCGTGGACGCCACGCCAGCAGGTCCATCCCGATCGCTGGAATGAAGACTCCCCGTCTCCCCGTGAATCGCAACCTCGGGTGCGCCCGACCTCGGGTCTCGATCGGCGTGGATCGGACGGATGTCCGACACCTCTTCAGTTCACGGCGATGGTCCGCAGCGAGACCATGACCAGGTCCTTCGTCTGTGGGAGCTTGGCCCACACGCTGACCGTGTACATGCCGGGCTTGCTCTCGACGCTCAGCGGAACCTCGATGCTGAAGGCCTCGCCGTTCACCTCGAGCGGGATCGGCGTCTTGTAGCCCTTGGGGAAGTAGGTCGTGGCGGGCTTCGGGATGGCGTACGAGTGCGTCTGGTTCAGGGCCGAGGGCTTCTGCGGCTTGGGCTTGTCGACGCGGGCCACGCCCACGCCGGCGACCTGCGCGGGCGCCTTCATCGTGCCCTTCACCTTGATCTTGGCGCCGACGTGCGCCTTGGCCGGCAGCTCGTCGTACTCGCCGTACGCGTCGGTGAACTCCTGGGCCATGCAGGGGATCCCGAGCCCCTTCGTCTGCGAGAGGCCGACGCCGAACGAGGTGTGCCACGGCGTGAGGATGTTGCGGCGGTGGCCGTCGAACGGCGGGACCTCGTCCATGAACTTGCGCTCGATCTCGGCGAGCCCTTCGGCGGTGAAGCGCGCGTCGGGATCGAGCTCGCGGCCCTGCCCGTCGGCGAAGCAGCCGACGTTCTCCATCACCATGTGGTCGCCGCCGGCCTCGGTGTAGCGGAGCTCGGGGACCGAGCCGTCGCTCCCGATGTGCGCCGTGAAGCCGTGCGAGGCCATGTCGTCCGCCTGGCGCTGGCCGGCCTTGGCGGCGGTGTCGTCCCAGCGCACCGGAGGGAGGTCCTGCGCCTTGCGATCGCGGTTCACGAGGTAGAGGACGTACCGCTGCGCCTCCTCGCGCGTCATCGGCCCCTTGGGCGGCACGTAGTCTTCGTCGGAGATCGCGTCGCCGGCGCCCGGTGAGCCCGGTGAGCCGGACTGCTTCCCCGAGCAGCCGGCGACGAGGGAGAGCACGAGGCAGGCGGCGGCGCCGCGGGCGATCATGCGCAGCACTCTTGCACGGGCGCGGAGGGGTTGGTAGCGGACACGGCGCGCCTCGAGGCGCGCGAGGAGAGAGGCGAACATGGCGAACCTGGAGCTCGCGCTCCCCGCGCTCTGCGGGCAGATCATCATCGGCGGCTTCGACGGGGCGGAGCTCCCGGCGCGCTACCGGACGGCGCTCGCCGAGGGCCGCCGCGGCGGCGCCATCCTCTTCCGCCGGAACGTGCCCACCATCGAGGGCACCGCGCGCCTCTGCGCCGGCCTGCGCGACGCCGCCGGCCAGGATCTTCCGCCGCTCATCGGGATCGATCAGGAGGGCGGGCGGGTCACGCGCCTGCCGCCCCCGTTCCTGACGCTCCCGCCGATGCGCGCGCTCGCGGACGTCGGCGACCTCGGCCTGGTGCGGCGCGCCGCCCGCGCCGTCGCCGTCGAGCTCGCGGCGCTCGGCATCACCATGGACTTCGCGCCCATCCTCGACGTCGACTCCAACCCCGAGAACCCGATCATCGGCGATCGCGCCTTCGGCAGCGACGTGCGCACCGTGGCCAAGAACGGCGTCGCCTTCCTGCAGGGGCTGCAGGAGGCGGGCGTGCTGGCTTGCGGCAAGCATTTCCCGGGGCACGGGGACACGTCGGTCGACAGCCACCTCGATCTTCCGGTGATCACGCACGAGCGCCGCCGCCTCGACGCGGTCGAGCTCCCGCCGTTCCGCGCCGCCTCGGGCGCGGGCGTCGCGGCGATGATGACCGCCCACGTCGTCGTCGAGGCGCTCGATCCGGGCGTGCCCGCCACCCTCTCGAGGGCGGTGTGCGCGAGCCTGCTCCGCGCCGAGATCGGCTTCGAGGGCGTGCTCTTCTCGGACGATCTCGAGATGCACGCCATCGCCAAGCGATGGCCGATCGAGGAGAGCGCCTGCGAGGCGGTGTGGGCGGGCTGCGACATGCTCCTCGTCTGCAAGGACGAGGACCTGCAGGATCGCGCGCACGAGGCCCTGGTGCGCCGCGCCGAGCGCGATCCGCGCTTCCGCGAGCGCTGCGTCGAGGCCGCGACCCGCGGGCTCAAGATCCGCCGTCTGGTGCCGCCGCGGCCGCTGCCGGCGGCGGTGCGCGAGATCGTCGGGGGCCCGGCGAGCCAGGCGATCGCCGCCGAGATCCGCGAGCGAGGGCTGCGCGCGTGAGCGCTTCGGCACCAGCCCGTCCGGGCTCCGGCGCCGGGAGGGCGGCGATCGGCGCCGCGGCGCGGTACGCGATCGCGGCCGGGCGCCTGGTGACCTGCGATGCCGAGCGGGCGAGCGACGCGGATCCCGTGGGCGCGATCGCCGACGGCGCGTTGGTGGTCGACCGCGGCGCGATCGTCGACGTCGGACCGCGCGCCGAGGTCCTCGGCCGGCACCCGGGCGTCACCATGGCGGTGGACGCGCCGGACGCGGTGGTGACGCCGGGCCTCGTCGACGCCCACACCCACGCGCCGTGGGTGGGCTCGCGCGACGGCGAGTACGCGATGCGGATGGCCGGCGAAGGCTACGAGGCCATCGCCGCTGCCGGCGGCGGTATCGTCGCGAGCATGCGCGCGGTTCGCGCCGCGAGCGCCGGCGACGTCGCGAGCGCGCTGCGCGCCCGCCTGCGCCGCATGGCGGCGCTGGGCGTCACCACCGTCGAGGCGAAGAGCGGCTACGGGCTCGACGAGGCCTCCGAGCGCAAGCAGCTCGAGGCGATCCGCGACGCCGCCGCCGACGACCTGCCGCGCCTCGTGCCGACGTACCTCGCCCTCCACGCCCTCCCGCCCGAGGCCGGCGGCGACCGGGCGGCGTACGCGCGCGAGGTCGAGCGCGCCTGGCTGCCGGCGATCGCCGCCGCGGGCCTGTGCCGCTTCGTCGACGCCTACGTCGATCGGTCGGCCTTCTCGATCGCCGACGCGAGGGGCGTCCTCGCCCGCGCGCGGGCGCTCGGCCTCGGGGTCCGGCTGCACGTCGGGCAGTTCGCCGACGTCGGCGGCGCCGCGCGCGCCGCCGAGCTCGGCGCGGCGACGGCCGATCACCTCGAGAACGTGGGCCCCGCCGGGATCGCGCGCCTCGCCGAGGCCGGCGTCCGCGCCGTGCTGCTGCCCGTCGCCAGCTACACGCTGCGCCAGGAGCCGCCGCCGGTGGTCGCGCTGCGCGCCGCCGGCGTGCCGCTCGTGGTCGCCAGCGACGCGAACCCGGGGACCGCGCCCACCGAGAGCCTCCCGCTCGCGCTCGCGTTGGCCGTGCGCGGGTATGGCATCACGGTGGCCGAGGCGATCCTCGGGGCCACCCGCGAGGCCGCCGCGTCGCTCGGGCTCGAGGGGATCACGGGATGCTTGCGCGCGGGGCTGCGGGCGGACGTGGTGGTTTGGGATTTGCCGCACGAGAGGGCGATCGTGCAGCCGTGGGGCACGCCGCGCACGCGCGTGGTCGTGAGAGACGGCGCTGCCATCGGGTGATCCGCTCGTCGTGCTCGCGCCCGTGCCCGTGCCCGTGCCGGCCTCGCCGCCCCCGCGTCCGCGTCATCCCCCCCGCGCGCTCTCGATCATCGCCTCGAGCACCCGGCGGGGATCGTCCTCCCTCATCAGCGCCTCGCCCACGAGCGCCGCATCCGCGCGCGTGCCCGCCACGCGCTCGACGTCTTCCGGCGACGCGAGGCCGGAGAGGTGGACTGCGACGACGCCGGCAGGCACGGCGGCGAGCACCGCGGCCGCGCGTTCGGGGTCCATCTTGAGCGTGTCGAGGTCGCGCGTGTTGACGCCGACGACCCGCGCGCCGGCTTCGAGCGCGACGGCGAGCTCCTCGGCCGTCGCGACCTCGACGAAGGGCTCGAGACCGCGCTCCCTCGCGCCCGCCGCGAGCGCCGAGAGCTCGGCGGCGGCCACGATGCGCGCGATGAGCAGCACCGCGTCGGCGCCGGCGTCGAGCGCGCGGTCGAGCTGGATGGGGTCGAGGACGAACTCCTTGCAGAGCAGGCGAGGGCGCTTCGGGCCGAGCGCGGCGTCGAGCGCGTCGCGCGCGGCGGCGAGCTGATCGAAGCCGCCGTCGAAGAAGGCGCGGTCGGTGAGGACGCTGATCATCGCCGCTCCGCCGTCGGCGTAGCGGAGCGCGCGCTCGGCCGGCGAGAGCACGACCGAGAGCGGGCCCGCCGAAGGCGACCTGCGCTTGACCTCGGCGATCAGCGCCAGCGGGCCGCGAGTCGCCCCGTGCCCCGTGCGCGCCAGCGCCGCGATGACGCCGCCGCCGGACGCGCGCCGGGGCGCGAGCGGCGCGGTCGCGCGCATGCGCGCCACCTCGGCGCGCTTCGGCGCCAGGATCTTGTCGAGCATCCCGCGGCGGCGGTGGCGCACGCCGATCCTCACGCGCCCGCTCCCGCCGGAGGTCCAGCTCCCCGATCGCCCGAGCCGCGGAGCGCGTCGGCGATGCGCCTCCACTCCTCGAGCGCGCGGAGCGCGGCGCCCGAGCGGATCGCCTCGGCGGCGTCGGCGGCCGCGGCGAGGCGCGCGTCGGCGCCTTCGTCCTCGCGCGCGATCACCAGCGCCGCCGCCGCGTTGAGCACGACCGCGCCGGCCGCCGGGTGGTCCTCGCCGCGGAGGATCGCGCGGATCGCGGCGGCGTTCTCGCGCGCGTCGCCTCCCGCGAGCGATCCCGGCCGGGCCCGCTCGAGCGCGAAGTCCTCCGGCGTGATCGTCCGCTCCTCGAGCGCGCCGGCGGCGAGGGACGTGACCCGGGTGGGCCCGAACGGGCTGACCTCGTCGAGGCCGTCCTCGCCGCGCACGATCCACGCGCGCCGCGATCCGGCCGCGGCCAGCGTGCGCGCGAGGACCGGCCGCAGGGCGTCGTCGTAGGTGCCGATGAGCTGGTGCGTGGCGCGCGCCGGGTTGGCGATCGGTCCGAGGGCGTTGAAGACGGTGCGGATCGCGAGCTCGCGCCGCGCCACGCCGCCGTGCCGCATCGCCGGGTGGTGCGCAGGGGCGAAGAGGAACGCGATGCCCGCGCGGCGCAGGACCTCCGCCTGGCGATCCGGCGGGACGTCGAGCGGCACCCCGAGCGCCTCGAGCACGTCGGCGCTCCCCGACCGGCTCGAGACGCTGCGGTTGCCGTGCTTGGCGACGGGCACGCCGCACGCGGCCACCACGATCGCCGCGGCGGTCGAGACGTTGAGCGTGCCGAGCCCGTCACCGCCCGTGCCGCAGGTGTCGATCACCGCGGGCAGCCCGTGATCGACGGCCACCATCACCGCGCGGAGGGCCTCGGCCGCCGCGCCGATCACCTCGGCCGTCTCGCCGCGGAGGCGCAGCGCCACGGCGAACCCCGCGACCTGCACCGGCGTCCACGCGCCGGCGAGGATGGCGTCGAAGGCGGCGCGCACGATCGCGGGCGAGGCCCCTCCCGGCGCCGCGATCGCCTCGAACACGCGGGGGAAGGGGATCGGCGGGCCGTCAGCCACGTTCCAGGCCCTCGATCCAGTTGCGCAGCAGGTCCATCCCGGCGGTCGTCAGGAACGACTCGGGGTGGAACTGCACGCCCTCGACCGGCAGGCGCTGGTGCCTGAGGCCCATGATCTCGCCCTCGGCTGTCCAGGCCGAGACCTCGAGGCAAGCGGGGACGCTCTCGCGCTCGACCAGGAGCGAGTGGTAGCGCGTCGCCTCGAAGGGCGAGGGGACGCCGCGGAACAGCGTGCGGCCGTCGTGCTCGATCGGCGAGGTCTTGCCGTGCATCACCCGCGCGGCGCGCACGACCTTGCCGCCGAAGCTCTGGGCGATCGCCTGGTGGCCCAGGCACACGCCGAGGATGGGCCGCTCGCCCGCGAGCGCGCCGATGACCGCGAGGCTGACGCCGGCCTCGTTCGGCGTGCACGGCCCCGGCGAGATCACGATCCCGTCCGCGCCCCGCTCGCGCACGCCGGCGACGTCGATGGCGTCGTTGAGCACGACCTCGCAACGCGCGCCGAGCACCTCGAGGTGCTGGACGACGTTGTAAGTGAACGAGTCGTAGTTGTCGATCACCAGGACCTTCGCCATGCGGCGCGGAGCGTAGCGCAGCGGCGGTGCGGCGGCGCAGACCGTCGCCGACGCCTCCCGGAAAGCGCGGCAGGGCCGCCGCGGCGGCGGGGCGCCAGCCCGCTCGTTCGGCGCCCGCTTGGCCGTTTCGGCGGCGGCGGTCTACCGTTCGGCCATGCAACTCGCCGCCGAGCGCCGCGTCGCGGCGCGCAAGCCCGTCCACATCTACCTCAACAAGTACGTCGACGGAGTGCCGCACCTCTGCGAGGCGCTCGAGCTCTCGATGACGGGCGTCCTCGTCCGCCGGATCCACGAGCCCGACGGCGAGCGCGCCTGCTACGCGCTCGAGATCGCGCGCGACCAGCCCACGCGCGCCGACGAGCGCGTCTGGCTCTGCGCCACGCCGATCTGGCGATCCGGCCGCTTCGAGGCCCTCGGCTTCGTCGGCCAGTCCCACCTCGACCGCCTCCGCCTCGCCGCGCTCCTGCACGAGGCCGCGCCCGTCGCGAGCTGACGGCTGTCCGCGGGCAGCCGCCTGCATCGCGGGATTTCACAGGGAGCCGGGGAGAACAGGGAGTCATTTCTTCGGTCGATCGAGGCCCACGCCTCGCCACAGGGGCCCATCCACCCAGCTCGAGCCGGTGATCCAGGAGCGTTTCTTCTTCGATCGAGGCCGGCCCCTCGCCAAAGGGGCACACCCGATCGACCCCAGAAATACTCCCCGTCTCCCCGACTCCCTGTGAAATGACCGGGGTCTGGGCGCCGAGCGCGAGCTCAGCCGGCCGCCTTCCCCGGCGCGCGCGCGACGAAGCCGTGATCGCGGAAGAAGCGCTCGATGCGGAGGTTCACGAGCTCGGGGAACTCCACGGCGGTGTAGTGGGTGCCGCCGCGCACCACCAGGATCTCCGCCGAGGGGATGGTGCGCGCCATCTGCTGCGCGAGGGCTCGCGGCGTCATGAGGTCGTGGTCGCCGGTGATGACCAGCGTCGGCGCGGCGATCGACTCGAGCACGTCGTGGGCGTCGTGGTCGCCGATGGCCCGCAGGTTCCGGAAGAACGGCTCCATGTCGAGCTCGCCGAACGCGTGCACCAGCTCGGTGAACACGGCCTCGTCGAGCGTGCGCCCGATGAGCCCCATGCGCTTGAACCACGCGACGGTCTCGGGCTGGAGCGTGGCCCGGCGTGTCATCTGGGTCGCGAGCGCGTGCATGCGGCGGGCGACGTCGACGAGCGACGGCAGGACCGCCCTCACGCCCGGCAGCGGGCTCAGCGAGTCGAGCGGCCGCCCGTAGGTGCCGTTGAGGAGCACGAGGTTGTGCGCCAGCGCGGGGCGGCGCCGGTAGCTCTCGAGGACGACCTGGACCCCCATGCTCCAGCCCACCAGCGAGGCGCGCTCGACGCCCTCGGCCGCCAGGATGGCGTCGAGGTCCCGGGCCTGGTTGGGGATGGCGTAGGCCTCGGGGACGTCGGGCGAGGGCCGCTTCGATCGGTAGAGCCCGCGGTAGTCCCAGGTGATGAACTGGTAGCGGTCGGCGAGGTAGTCGATCTGCCCGCGCCAGGCGAGGTACGTCCCGCCGAGCCCGTTGGCGAGCACCACCACCGGCGCCCCGGCGAAGGGCGCAGGCGTGACGTGGTAAGCGATCTCGGTGCCGTCAAAGGACGTGACGCGGCGGGTGTCGATCGCGAGCGGCAGCCGGGGAGGCAGCATCGTGGGAGTCGGTAGAGAGCCGTGGAAGGGTGGCGTGGAGCCCTTCGCAGACAGGAGGAGCAAACCTGCGAGCCTGGAGGGCCGCGCGTCCGTGCGCGACCAGCCTACACTCGCGGGGCGCGGGCCGGAGCCCGATCGCGCGAAACGAGCCGCAATCGTTCGCAGGATCGCGCGGATCGAGTGTAGCTAGAGTGGCGTTTTCCACGCCATCGCGTTGACATCCGAACCGTCGCGCCGGTAACGTGCCGCGCTGTCTCCCCGCCGCGAACGGCAGCCCCGCCCTTCGCGCCAGCCGGCGGGGGCACATCCGCACCGGGCCGCCTCGAGGAGCCGATGGCCGACGACAAAGCCAAGAAACCCAGGATCGATCTCAAAGCCCGCCTCAACAAGGGGGCCGCTGCGGGCGGCGGGGCTGGCGGCTCGGCCGTGCCGCTCCCCATCCCCGGTCCTTCGAGCCCGGGCGGCTCGGCGCCGCCGGCGTCGGGGCCTGGCAGCAGCCCGAGCGCCGTCCCGGCGCCGGTGCCCGCGGCTCGTCCGTCGGGCGGGGGCATCGCTCCTCCGCCGGGCATCTCACCCGGGATCCCGCTGCCGCCTTTCGCGCAGCAGCGGCCCGCGCCCCAGGCCGCGCCGAAGGCGAGCGCCCACGCGCAGACCATCAAGGTCGAGATCGGCGAGGAGGTCCACGAGGAGCGCAAGAAGGCGTCGAAGCGCACCGCGCTCTACGCGATCCTCACCCTCGCCCTCGGCGTCGGGCTCGGCTTCGTCGCCGGCGGCGCCAAGGCGAAGGGCGATCGCTTCAAGCTCGCCGTCGAAGGCGCCGGCCTCCTCGAGAAGGACGTCAAGGCCGCCAACGAGAAGATGAAGACGCTCGACGAGAAGCTCACCGCCGGCGCCGAGAAGCTCGGCACCAAGGCCTTCCCGGACGATCTCGTCAACGATCTCTCGAGCATCAACATCCCCTTCGAGGCGGCGAACCTCGACAACAAGCACGTCGGCGACCTGCCCGCGAAGACGATGAAGCAGGTGCTCGCGTACACCGAGGCGGTCGAGGACCTGAACCGCACCAAGGACAGCCTCAAGAACCTGCTCGGTGCGGCCAAAGCGCCTGTCGAGAAGGCGTGGAAGGAAGAGAAGGAGCCCGTCGCGAACTTCTCGGTCGTCTTCCGCGGCGACCAGAAGGGCATGCTCGCCGAGCTCGTCCCCAACAAGGATCCGTTCCCGTTCAAGAACGACTGGCCCGCGAGCTACACCATCCTCAAGCAGGTCCGCTCGCAGCAGGGCACCAAGACCGAGGAGAAGAAGGCGAACCGCTGGACCAAGGGCGACCTCACCGGCTCGGATCCGGTGGCCATCCCGGTCGACCAGGCGAGCGTCGCGGCCTTCTCGAGCGAGGAGCTGGTGTTCAAGCTCAGCAAGGGCATGCGCGACATCCGCGAGATCTTGCAGGGCCGCCACGACAACCCGACGACCGAGACCGCCGGCCTCATCAAGGAAGGCGACGATCTCGCGAACGAGCTGCACAAGTTCAGCCTGCAGCGGTAGACGAGCTCCCCGCGTCTGCGAGCGGAGCCCACTTAAGGCTCGCGCCAACCCCTCCGCTTCGACGGGGGTTGGCGCAGCTCCACTCCTCGAGCGACGCGCTCTTCTCTCGAGAGCCGAGCCGCGTGGAGGCGACGCACGCCGTCGCCGACCTGCCGCCGGCCCATCCTCGGCGTCAGGCCTCGGCGGCCCCGGCCTGCCGGATGATCTCGACCTTGCCGATGTGGTTCTGGTCGAGCTCGCGGACGATGAATTGGAGCCCGAACTTGCTGATCGCGGTGCCCACCTCGGGCGTCTTGCCGGCGTGGTGGGTGAGCATGCCCCCGAGCGAGCTGTACTCCTCGCCGTCGACCTCGATGTCGGCGCCGAGGTAGGCCGAGAGGTCCCGCATCGAGACGTCGGCGTCGGCGACGAGGCGCCCGTCGGCGAGCTCCTGGATGGGGGCCTCCTCGGTGTCGAGCTCGTCGCGGATGTCGCCCACGATCTCCTCGAGCACGTCCTCGAGGGTGACGATGCCGCTCATCCCGCCGAACTCGTCGACGACCATCGCCATGTGCTGGCGGCGGCTCCGCATCTCGCGCAAAAGCGACGAGAGCGACTGCGACTCGGCCACGAAATTGGCAGGGGTGCGGACGATCTCCTCGAGCCGCGTCGCCTTGAGCCGGTGCTCCTCGAGGACCTTGAAGAGGTCCTTCGCGTAGAGCAGGCCGACGACGTTGTCGATCTGGTCCTTGTAGACCGGGTAGCGCGAGTGGCCGCTCTCGGTGACGAAGGCGAGCACCTTCTCGAGCGGCGTCGAGAGCTCGATCGCCTCGATCTTGGTGCGGGGGATCATCACGTCGCGGGCGGTCAGATCCGCGAACTCGAGCACGTTGCGGATCATCTCCGCCGGCTCGCGGCCGAAGAGGCCGCTCTTCTCGACCTCGTCGACCATGATCTCGACCTCGGCCTCGGCCACCTTCGGGTCGGCGAGGTGCTCGGGGTCCTTGGTCCCCAGGCGCGAGCCGATCCAGCCGAAGATGACGGCGAGCGGGAGGATCAGGATCTCGAGGGGGCGGAGGTAACGGGCGAACGCGGGGGCGGCGTCGTCGGCGTGCTTGCGGCCGAGCGTGGTCGAGATCTCGAAGAGCGTGCCCATCAGCACCGCCACCGCCAGGAGGGCCAGGTAGGGCGCCAGCGCTGGGAAGCTCGGCGCGAACGCGTCGAAGAAGAAGACCGCCGCCGCCGCCGTCGAGAGGACGCGCCCGAGCAGGTACCGGGAGCGCAGCTTCGCGTCCTGATCGCGGATGCGCTCGAAGGCGCGCTTGCGCCAGCCTTCGGCCTGTTCGAGCAGCGCGCCCAGCCTCGTCGAGGTGAGCGTCGTCAGCGCCGTGTCGGCCGCGGCGAAAAGGGAACCTATGACGGCTGCCGCGAGGGCCCCCGCGAGCGGCGCCAGTGGGATTTCGCTGCTCAAACCTGAGCTCCTACATGGAGGATCGTAGCGGACCGCGCAAGCGTCGCGCAACGTCCGGCGGTGCTCGCCGGCTTGTCGAACGCAGAAAACACTGAATAGTCGCGCACTCTTGGAGATCGTGCGGCGGTTCGGGCCGAGGACGGAAACTCAGGATCAGCCATCGACGAACCCCCGTCGCACCCGCTGGTGACCGCCGTCCGGGCCGCCGACGGCGACGAGTCGGCCCGAGGCGTCCACCCAGGCCGCGACCTCCTCCGGCGGGGCGGCGGCGAAGTCGTCCGGCTCGAGCGCCTTGCCACAGCGGGCCCGCTCGACGCCGCGCGACGTGAGCTGGGCCACGGGCAGCGCGAGGGCGGCCGCCGCGGCGACCGGGACGAGCGCGGCCGCCAGCCGGGGTGGGTCGGCGTCGGGCGGCAACGCGCGGGAGAGGTCGAACGGACCGCTCGCGGTGCGCCGCAGCGCCGCGAGGTGGGCGGGCACCCCCAGCCGTCCGCCCAGATCGCGCGCCAGCGACCGGACGTAGTAGCCCTTGCTGACCTCGATCGAGAGATCGATCGTCCACGTCGAGCCGGCGAGGGCGGCGCCGGTCAGCTCGAGCGCCGCCACGCGGACGGGGCGGGGCGCCAGATCGATCTCCTCGCCCCTCCGGGCGCGGTCGTAGCTGCGCTGGCCCTCGACCTGGATGGCCGAGAACGCCGGCGGGACCTGCTCGAGCCGGGCGCGCTCCGCCGCCAGAGCGGCCTCGAGCGCTCCGCCCGGGGCTGGCGTGAGCGGCGCACTGGGCTCGCGGCCGGTGCTCGCCGCCGCGAGCGCTTCGAGATCGCTGACGAGCGGCGGGGCGAGCTCGCCTTGCGCGGTCACCGCTCCCTCGGCGTCGAGCGTCGCCGTCGCCGAGCCCAGCGCGACGCGGGCCTGGTACCGCTTGTCCTGCGCGGTGAGGTACGAGGCGAGCTTCGTCGCCTCGCCGACGAGGACGACGAGCACGCCCGACGCCATCGGATCGAGCGTGCCGCCGTGTCCGACGCGGCGCGTCCCGAGCGCCCGGCGGACGCGCGCCACGACGTCGTGGCTCGTCGGGCCCGACGGCTTGTCGAGGACGAGCACGCCGCTCGGCTCGGGATCGGCGTCGCGGGCGCTCGTCACCCGAACCAGATCGACTGGCGCTCGCTCACGGCGGCGTCGAGCATCGCCTGGATGGTGCCGCGCACGCGCTCGGCCAGGCGGCCCACGAGGATCTCGTCGTCCGCCGCCTCCGGGCCGTAGCCGGTGAAGTCGATGCGCTCGCCGAAGCGGACCTTCCACTTGGTCGGCGCGGGCAGGAGCCCGAGCGGGCCGAGCGCGGGGAACGTGGGCGTGACCGGCAGGTAGGGGATGCCGAGGGCCTTGGTCATGTACTCGACGCGGTAGAGCATCGGGTTGGCCTCCTCGGCGCCGACGATCGCGCAGGGGACGATCGGCGTCTGGGTGCGGAGGCAGAGGCGGATGAAGCCGCCGCGCCCGAAGCGCTGCAGCTTGTAGCGGTCCTTGTAGAGCTTGCCGATGCCCTTGGCGCCCTCGGGGAACACGGCGACCGCCTTGCCGCTGGCGAGGAGGCGCTCGGCGTTCTCCTGGCAGGCGCGCACCGCGCCGATGCGGTTCATCACCGCCCCGACGAAGGGCAGGTAGTAGATGAAGTCCTCGGCCAGCCAGCGGAGCTCGCGCTGCTTGGGGTGCTCGCGCCGGACGGTGGTGCGGAGCATCACGCCGTCGTACGGCAGCGGGCCCCCCGAGTGGTTGGAGACGATGAGGCAGCGGCCCTCGTCGGGGATGTGGTGGGTCCCCTCGGTGTCGACCCGGAAGTAGACCCGGTGCAAGAAGTCGAAGAGCGGCCGCCAGCGCGCCTCGTACTTGGGATCGAGGCCGAACTCGTCGACCTCCTCGGAGCGATTGCGGAGGCCGAGCTTGCCCCACTGCCGGAGGTAGTAGTCGGTCGAGAGCAGCTCGCGCGCCGTCTCGATGACGCCGGCCGAATCCTCGGGCGGCGGCGCGTGCGGCCGCGAGGGGCGCTCGTTCGGCGCCGGCGGCGCGCTGGTCGCCGGGCCGCGGCCGCCCGGGCTCGACGCCGGCGCGCCGGCGCCGCGCTGGCGGATCATCCGGTCGAGGCGCGCCTCGAGCTCGTGGATCTGGTGCTCGAGCTCCTCGACGCTGGGCGCCGGCGCGCTCGCGCGCGGCGTCGGGCTCGAGGGCGGCGAGCCCATCTCTCCGGCGAACTCGGTGGGACCGACGGGCGCGACGTCCGCGGCCTCCTCGGCGTCGAGGTCGTAGCCGGCGATGAGCTCCGTCTTCGGCCCCGCGTCGGCGGCGGCGTGCGGAGACGCCTCGGCGATGTCGACGCGCGGCAGGGGCGGGATGCGGACGTCGGGGGTGAGGCCCGCCGCAGGCAGCGGGCTCGACCGGCGCGTCGGCGGCGCGTCGGAGTCGAGCGCCTCGTCGGGCTGGGACGCCGGCGCCGAGACGGCCGCCGGCCGCGCCGAGCGTGCCCTCTTCGCGCGCGCGCCGTTGGTGCGGGCCCCGTTCTCGGCCGCGTCGGCCTTCGGCAGCGGCGGCTCGCGGCCTCCGGAAGGGGCGGCCTCGGTCGGCGGCTCGCCCGCCCGCGTGGCGCGCTCGGCGGCGCTGGGCTCCGCGCCGGCCTTGGGTGCAGGCCCGTCGGGGACCGCCACGCGCTGCGGGGCCGGGG